>NZ_JAAQWU010000001.1:0-646174 GCF_012985695.1 Pseudomonas sp. WS 5027
TCAACCGAGGCGCGCATTCTACAGCAGCCTCATTTGCTGTCAAGTGGTTATTTTTAGAAGTTTTCGAGGATTTTCTCAACAACTTCAACCACTTGCGCTTCCGATCTCTCGTTAGCGGGAGGCGAATTCTACAGCGTTACACGCTGCTGTCAACACCTCTTTTCAACTTCCTTTTGGCTTCGATGAACTGAAGCAACCCACTGCCGAAAACTGCATAACTCATTGTTTACCAAGGAGTTTTCCGTTTCGACTGCGCCGGAAGTGGGGCGAATTATAGACCTCTAGAATTCGCCGTCAACCTTTGATTTTGCTTTTCTATCAATTAGTTACGATCGATTAAAAAACAACCAGCCTCTTCCATATAACCCCTCTATATAGAAGAAACACCTCATATAACCCCAGCTTCCTTTAACGCCGCCACGTGAGCCGCCCCCAGCCCCAGCACCTGGCTGAGTACCTGAGCCGTATGCTCGCCCAGGAGAGGCGGCGCGCTGCGATACTCCACCGGCGTCTTGGACAGCCGCATGGGGCTTCCCACCTGCGGCACCTTGCCCGCAAGCGGGTGCGGTAACTCTATAGCCAACCCGCGCGCCTGCACCTGAGGATCGGCAAACACCTGCGCCAGATCATTGATCGGCCCACAGGGGACACCCACCTGCTCCAGTTGGGACACCCACTCGGCCGTGGTCTTGAATACGGTTGCCTGGCGAATCAATGGAATGAGCACCGCCCGATTGGCCACTCGCAGCTTATTCGTCGCAAACCGCGGATCGTCAGCCCACTGCGGCTGCCCAGCGACCTGGGCGAACTTGCGAAACTGTCCGTCATTGCCCACGGTCAGGATGAAATCGCCGTCAGCTGTGGGAAAGTCCTGATACGGAACGATATTCGGATGCGCGTTACCCAGCCGCTTGGGCGACACACCCGTCGTCAGGTAATTCATGGCCTGATTGGCCAGACAGGCAACCTGGACATCCAGCAGCGCCATATCGATGTGCTGACCGCCACCATCATGATCGCGGTGCGCCATAGCCGCCAGAATCGCCACCGTAGAGTACAACCCGGTCAAAATGTCGGTCAGCGCCACGCCCACCTTGACCGGACCTTCCCCTTCATCACCTTCGGGGCGCCCCGTCAGGCTCATCAAGCCACCCAACCCCTGGATCATGAAGTCATAACCAGCTCGTGCCGCATAAGGCCCCGTCTGGCCAAACCCGGTGATAGAGCAGTAAATCAGCTCAGGATTGAGTTCCTTGAGCGACTCATAGTCCAGGCCATACGCCGCCAAGCCGCCCACCTTGAAATTCTCGATCAAGATATCCGACTTTGCCGCCAGGTCCCGGACCAGCTTTTGCCCCTCCGGTCGGGTGAAGTCGATAGTCACCGACTCCTTATTGCGATTGGCCGATAGGTAGTAGGACGCTTCACTGGTGTTCTCACCATAAGCATCCTTAAGGAAGGGCGGCCCCCAGGCGCGGGTATCGTCACCACTACCAGGCCTCTCGACCTTGATCACCTCAGCGCCGAGATCGGCAAGAATCTGCCCAGCCCAAGGCCCCGCCAGCACCCGTGACAAATCCAGCACCCGCAGATGCGATAGCGCGCCCATGGTCAAACTCCTATTAATAGAACGCCTGGATACCAGTCTGGGCGCGCCCGAGGATGAGCGCATGGACGTCATGCGTGCCTTCGTAGGTATTCACCACTTCCAGGTTGACCAGGTGCCGGGCAATCCCGAACTCATCGGAGATGCCATTGCCACCAAGCATGTCGCGAGCCATACGGGCGATATCCAGGGATTTGCCGCAGGAGTTGCGCTTCATGATCGAGGTGATCTCCACCGCCGCGGTCCCTTCATCTTTCATTCGCCCCAGACGCAGGCAGCCTTGCAAGGCGAGGGTGATCTCGGTCTGCATATCCGCGAGCTTTTTCTGGATCAACTGCGTGGCAGCCAGTGGGCGCCCGAACTGCTGGCGATCAAGGGTGTATTGGCGCGCCGTGTGCCAGCAGAACTCCGCAGCCCCCAAGGCGCCCCAGGAGATGCCGTAGCGTGCCGAGTTCAGGCAGGTAAACGGACCTTTCAAGCCGCGCACATCGGGGAAGATGTTTTCTTCAGGAACGAAAACGTTGTCCATGACGATTTCACCGGTGATCGAGGCTCGCAAACCGACCTTGCCATGAATCGCCGGTGCGCTCAGGCCTTTCCAACCCTTCTCCAGGACAAAACCACGGATGTCGCCGGCGTCATCCTTGCCCCAGACCACAAACACGTCGGCAATCGGGCTATTGGTGATCCACATTTTGCTGCCGGTCAGGCTGTAGCCGCCATCCACCTTGCGCGCCCGGGTAATCATCGCGCCCGGGTCCGATCCGTGGTTTGGCTCGGTCAGGCCGAAGCAACCAATCCACTCACCCGAGGCCAGCTTGGGCAAGTACTTCTGTTTTTGCGCTTCAGTGCCGAACTCATTGATAGGCACCATCACCAGGGAGGACTGCACACTCATCATCGAGCGATAGCCAGAGTCGACACGCTCCACTTCACGGGCAATCAAGCCGTAGCTGACATAGTTCAAGCCACTGCCGCCGTACTGCTCGGGAATCATCGCGCCCAGAAGCCCGGTCTCGCCCATTTCGCGGAAAATCGCAGGATCGGTCTTTTCATGACGGAAGGCTTCAAGCACACGCGGCGCCAACTTGTCCTGGGCGAATTGCTCGGCACTGTCGCGCACCATGCGCTCTTCTTCGGTGAGCTGCTGATCCAGCAACAGTGGATCGATCCAGTTGAAGCTTGCCTTACCGCCCATGAGTGAGTCCTCGCGAAGTAAATCAAAAGTCGTGCATGGAGCCTAGGCCGGGTAGGCGAGGAGGGCAAACGAGGTTTTTGCATAGCCTTGTGCTAATTTCTCACTCCGTAGCGATTGAGAAGGGCAAAACCGCCTTTTATTAGTGAGGGTACGGTACATGCGCAGGAAGATCCCCAGCACCACAGCCTTGGTCAGTTTTGAAGCGGCGGCCCGCCACGAGAGCTTTACCAAGGCTGCGCAGGAGCTTTCCATTACCCAGGGCGCGATCTGCCGACAGATCGCCAGCCTTGAGGAGTTTTTGAGTGTCGAACTATTTCGGCGCTCGCGACGCGGGGTAAAACTCACGGAAGCCGGGCTTTCGTATAGCCGGCGGGTGGCGACACAACTCGACGCCGTGGAACGCGACACCCTGTCAGTGATGGGCCAGCAAGGCGCCAATGTGATCGAACTGGCAGTGGTGCCCACGTTCGGCACCCAATGGCTGATCCCACGCCTCAAGGACTTCCAGCAGCAGCACCCGGAAGTCACGGTAAACCTGACCAACCGGACCCGCCCGTTCCTGTTCGCTGACACGGAGTTCGATGCCGCCGTATATTTCGGCGATGCCGACTGGTCCGGCACCGAATCCCACAGGTTGATGGGCGAAAACCCGCTGCCCGTCTGTAGCCCACGGCTGCTGGGGCAGCGCTCGCACTTCAGCGCAGAGGAAATTGCCGAACTGCCGCTACTCCAGCAAACCACACGGCCCTACGCCTGGCGCCAGTGGTTTAACGCACATCAATTGAACATCCCCCGCGACATGACAGGCCCACGTTACGAGCTATTCTCCATGCTGTCCCAGGCCGCCATGCACGACATGGGAATTGCCTTGATCCCACCGTTTCTTATTCAGCGGGAACTGAGCGAGAAACAGTTGGTGATTGCCAACCAACAGGCCCTGACCAGCAGTAAGGCCTATTACCTGATGATTCCAGAGAGAAAGGTCGAATCCGCATCACTGCACGCCTTTCGAGACTGGCTGGTTGATCAGGCACAGCGCTACAGCCACCAGTTCTAGGCACTCTTCCGCCTTTGCTGACCCTGTAGTCAAGAAATTAATAGCCCTACAGATATAAATATATGTCGCCTTTACACAGACTGTACTGATCCAATGAAAAACGGCCTGCAGGCCAATAGTTATCCGCTCTCCAGCGGTTATTCACAGCCCATGACCGACCATTCATGTCGGCAATTGCGAAAATCGTCTTTTCCCGCCATAAGCCTTTAAACACCTGTATTCCAAGAGGTTATTCCCGCGTATTGCGACAATCAGTCACAGGGTGACTTGTAGTTAATTTTTCGTCACCCGTCATAATCCCTTGAAGGCCGTAAAGTTCGCCTGCAAAATGCCGCGCCCTGCTGTCATTTCAGCGGGGTCGTGCTGATCGGCCGCCCCAGTTGCGCCACTCGCGGTGCACTGGCCTTTTTACAAAAATCAAAAGCAAAAAGATCATGCAGGAGATTTGACGTGCACATTGGTGTTCCTCTCGAAACCCAGACCGGTGAAACGCGGGTTGCTGCAACCCCGGAAACCATCAAGAAGCTGATCGGCCAGGGCCATAAGGTCACTGTACAAAGCGGTGCAGGTATCAAAGCCAGCGTCGTCGACAGTGCCTATGAAACGGCAGGCGCAACCATTGGCAGTGCCAGCGACGCGTTTGGCGCCGAGCTGATTCTCAAGGTGGTCGCTCCCAGCGACAGCGAGCTGACGCTGATTAAAAGCGGCACCGTGTTGGTGGGCATGCTCAATCCGTTCAGCAACGAAACCATCACCCGACTGGCCGAACATAGCATCACTGCCTTCGCCCTGGAGGCCGCCCCGCGCACCTCCCGTGCGCAGAGCCTGGATGTGCTGTCCTCCCAGGCCAACATTGCCGGCTACAAGGCGGTACTGCTGGCGGCCCATCACTACCCGCGCTTCATGCCCATGCTGATGACCGCCGCTGGCACGGTGAAAGCCGCCCGCGTGCTGATCCTCGGCGCCGGCGTTGCCGGCCTGCAGGCGATCGCTACGGCGAAACGTCTGGGTGCAGTTATCGAAGCATCCGACGTACGCCCGGCCGTGAAGGAGCAGATTGAGTCCCTCGGCGCCAAGTTCGTCGACGTGCCCTACGAGACCGACGAAGAGCGCGAATGCGCCGTTGGCGTCGGCGGTTACGCACGCCCCATGCCCACCAGCTGGATGCAGCGCCAGGCCCTGGCCGTGCATGAGCGCGCCAAGCAAGCCGATATCGTCATCACCACCGCCCTGATCCCGGGTCGCAAGGCCCCGACTTTGCTGAGCGCCGAAACCGTCGCCCAGATGAAGCCAGGCTCGGTAGTGATCGACCTGGCCGCAGCCCAGGGTGGCAACTGCCCACTGACCGTCGCCGACCAGGTGGTGGTGGAAAATGGCGTGACCATCTGTGGCCCGACCAACCTTGCCGGTGCCGTCGCTGCCGATGCCTCGGCCCTGTATGCGCGCAACCTGCTGGACTTCCTGAAGCTGGTCTTCACCAAGGAAGGGCAGTTTGAAATCAACCTCGAAGACGACATCGTCGCCGCGTGCCTGATGTGCCGCGACGGCCAAGTCATCCGCAAAAACGCCTAAGCAGGGATTCAGACGATGGAAGAGCTTATCTCCCCCGGTATCTACAACCTGATCATCTTCGTGCTGGCGATTTATGTCGGTTACCACGTGGTCTGGAACGTCACCCCCGCACTGCACACGCCATTGATGGCGGTGACCAACGCAATCTCGGCGATTGTGATCGTCGGCGCCATGCTCGCGGCTGCACTCACCGTCACACCGCTGGGCAAGACCATGGGCACCCTGGCTGTGGCCCTGGCTGCCGTTAACGTGTTCGGCGGTTTCCTGGTTACCCGTAGGATGCTTGAGATGTTCAAGAAGAAAGCGCCCAAGGCTAAAGAAGAGGTGCAGAAGTAATGAGCATGAACCTCGTGACGACGCTCTACCTGATCGCGTCGATCTGCTTTATCCAGGCCCTTAAAGGCCTGTCGCACCCAACCACGTCCCGACGCGGCAACCTGTTCGGCATGCTCGGCATGGCCCTGGCAGTGCTCACCACCGTTGGCCTGATCTATAAGCTCGGTGCAGAGCTTGCCACTGCCGGCATTGGCTATGTGATTGTCGGCCTGCTGATCGGCGGCACTGCCGGCTCGATCATGGCCAAGCGCGTAGAAATGACCAAGATGCCGGAACTGGTCGCCTTCATGCACAGCATGATCGGCCTGGCCGCAGTGTTCATTGCCATCGCCGCAGTGGTCGAGCCGCAGTCCCTGGGCATCGTCAAACAACTGGGCGACGCGATTCCTGCGGGCAACCGCCTGGAACTGTTCCTCGGCGCAGCCATCGGTGCCATTACGTTCTCCGGTTCGGTGATCGCCTTCGGCAAGCTGTCGGGCAAGTACAAGTTCCGTCTGTTCCAGGGCGCACCGGTACAGTTCGGCGGCCAGCACAAGCTCAACCTGGTGCTGGGCCTCGCCACTCTAGGCCTGGGCCTGGTGTTCATGTTCACCGGCAACCTCACTGCCTTCGCCGTGATGCTGGCCCTGGCCTTTGTGCTGGGCGTGCTGATCATCATCCCGATTGGCGGCGCCGACATGCCGGTGGTCGTCTCGATGCTCAACAGCTATTCCGGCTGGGCTGCAGCGGGGATCGGCTTCTCGCTGAACAACTCGATGCTGATCATCGCCGGCTCCCTGGTGGGCTCAAGCGGCGCGATCCTCTCGTACATCATGTGCAAGGCGATGAACCGCTCCTTCTTTAACGTACTGCTCGGCGGTTTCGGCAACGCGCCGGATGCGGCAGGGCCAGCGGGCTCGAAAGAAGCGCGCCCGGTGAAGTCCGGTTCGGCCGACGACGCCACCTTCCTGCTGACCAACGCCGACACCGTGATCATCGTGCCGGGCTATGGCTTGGCGGTAGCGCGGGCGCAACACGCCCTTAAAGAGCTGACCGAGAAGCTGACCCATCGCGGCGTCACCGTGAAGTACGCGATCCACCCGGTTGCCGGCCGCATGCCTGGTCACATGAACGTGCTGCTGGCCGAGGCAGAAGTTCCTTACGACCAAGTGTTCGAGATGGAAGACATCAACTCCGAGTTCGGCCAGGCCGACGTGGTGCTGGTGCTCGGCGCCAACGACGTGGTCAACCCGGCCGCCAAGAACGATCCGAAATCGCCGATCGCCGGTATGCCGATTCTCGAAGCCTTCAAGGCCAAGACGATCATCGTCAACAAGCGCTCGATGGCCAGCGGTTACGCTGGCCTGGATAACGAATTGTTCTACCTGGACAAGACCATGATGGTCTTCGGCGATGCCAAGAAGGTCATCGAAGACATGGTCAAGGCCGTCGAATAAACACTGCTCCAGCGCAATACCCAAAACCCCGGCCTCCCGTAGGCTGGGGTTTTTTATTAACGGGAAAAACCCGACCAAAGGCTCTAAATCGCCACCTGGCATTCGACCATGGTAGCGGGACGAAAACCTTTGAAATCACTAGACTGCCCACCTTGCCTCCGTTGCCCGAGATAACAATCCATGTACCGTGATCGTATCCGCTTGCCTTCGCTGTTGAACAAGGTCATGAGCGCCGCCGATGCTGCCGCCCTGATCGAGGACGGCATGACCGTCGGCATGAGCGGCTTTACCCGCGCCGGTGAAGCCAAGGCTGTGCCCCACGCCCTGGCCGAACGCGCCAAGACTTCGCCCCTGAAAATCACCCTGATGACCGGCGCCAGCCTGGGCAACGACCTGGACAAACAACTGACCGAAGCAGGCGTGCTGTCGCGCCGCATGCCATTCCAGGTCGATAGCACCCTGCGCAAGGCCATCAATGCCGGCGAAGTCATGTTTATCGACCAGCATCTGTCGGAAACCGTCGAACAGTTGCGCAACAACCAGCTCAAGCTGCCGGACATCGCGGTGATTGAAGCCGTGGCCATCACCGAGCAAGGCCATATCGTGCCGACCACCTCTGTGGGCAACTCGGCCAGCTTCGCGATTTTTGCCAAGCAGGTGATCATCGAGATCAATCTGGCGCACAACCCGAACCTGGAAGGTCTGCACGACATCTATATCCCGACCTACCGCCCAACCCGCACGCCGATCCCGCTGGTCAAGGTAGATGATCGTATCGGCAGCACTGCGATCCCGATCCCGCCAGAGAAGATCGTCGCCATCGTCATCACTAACCAGGCTGACTCCGCTTCCACGGTTACGCCGCCTGACAGCGACACCCAGTCGATCGCCAATCACCTGATCAACTTCCTCAAGCAGGAAGTGGACGCCGGGCGCATGACCAACAAGCTCGGCCCGCTGCAGGCCGGTATTGGCAATATCGCCAACGCGGTGATGTGCGGCCTGATCGAGTCGCCCTTCGAAGACCTGACCATGTACTCCGAAGTGCTGCAGGATTCGACCTTCGACCTGATCGACGCCGGTAAGCTGAGCTTTGCCTCCGGCAGTTCGATCACCTTATCGGAGCGGCGCAATGCCGACGTGTTCGGCAACCTGGAGCGCTACAAGGACAAACTGGTGCTGCGCCCGCAGGAAATTTCCAATCACCCGGAAGTGGTGCGCCGCCTGGGCATCATTGGTATCAACACCGCGCTGGAATTCGACATCTACGGCAACGTCAACTCCACCCACGTCTGCGGTACGCGGATGATGAACGGCATCGGCGGCTCAGGGGACTTCGCCCGCAACGCGCACCTGGCGATCTTTGTCACCAAGTCCATTGCCAAAGGCGGGGCGATTTCCAGCGTGGTGCCGATGGTCAGCCATGTGGACCATACCGAGCATGACGTCGACATCCTTGTGACCGAGATCGGCCTGGCCGACCTGCGCGGCCTGGCGCCACGGGAGCGGGCACGGGTGATCATCGATAATTGCGTACACCCTGACTACCGCGACGCCCTCAACAACTACTACACCGCCGCCTGCGCCATCGGCGGGCACACTCCGCATATTCTGCGCGAAGCCCTGAGTTGGCACATCAACCTGGAAGAAACCGGGCATATGCTCAAAGGTTGATCAACACAGATCCGGGCGGACGCAAACACAGTTGCATTCGCCCGGATCTGCTTATGGCTCTTATGAAAAAAACTGTACTGCTGTACCGGTCATTTCCTACCGTAAAACCCTACAAATCCTTCCAACAATACCTAAAACGCACCAAATCAGTGCCGACAGGTACAGTTGCCCCATTTCTGTACAGTACAGCCCCTATAAACAGTTAACTGGCCCCTCACAATACAGGTGAACTGTATCTAGAGAGTCTTGCGCCGGAGGAGGATCATTGGCATCAGTTAAACCACTACCTAATCCCGCCACAAGCGGAAGGATGTCATCATGGAACGTACACTCAGTTCCGAACTGTTCTTCGAAGATAAAGCTGTCAACACCCAGGCTTCCCTGCCTCTGCGCGTTATCGCCAACCTGATGTTGTGGCAGCGCCGCATCTCCAGCCGCCATCAACTGGCTCGCCTGGACTCGCGTCTGCTGGCCGATGCCGGGATCAGCGAAGCTCAACGCTACGAAGAGCTGAGCAAGCCGTTCTGGCGCTGATTTAGCGCCCGCTGGCCCTGACCTAACGGGTCCACCGCCAGCACCCCGAATTGTTGTAGCAGAACCCGCCCCGGGTAACCGGAGGCGGGTTTTGTTGTTTCTGGGAGGACGAAAAAGTAGCGTGACCGTCTTCTTCATCACGCCAAACAGTACAGTTTAAATAATATTAAAAACTGCCAGTACAATTAAGTGGCGATTGATTTTTACCGGTTGATTGAGTCTTTCCGGGCACCGACTTCCCACTGCGTACTACCCGAACAGATAGGCGCCAGCTACTATCGCGCCATAAGTTCGTCCCATACACAGGAGTCACCCCATGTCCCGTCTTCGTTTGCTAAGCGCTGCAGCCCTGCTTGCCGTTGCTACCAATGCCAGCGCCACCAGCCTGATCGTGACCACCGACTCGATCGTGGGCGCGCTCAAAGCCACTTCCGACGCCAGCTCCGATGCCACATCCTCCCTGCGCGACAATAAAGTCGTGCGCGCTGCACGTGACGATGCCGCCAGCTTCGTCGCCAGCGAAGGCGCCATCCGTGGCGTGAAGCTGGAAAGCGCCCTGGCACAGATCCGCCAACAGGCGCCACAACTCAATGCCGCCACTGACGTTCAGTTGGCCCAGGCGATCCTCGCCATCTGACCTTGACTCACTGTAGGCGCGAGCTTGCTCGCGAAGATCGCGAACGATAACGCGGGGCTCACTGCTAAAACACTGCACTCTCAGGTTCTTCGCGAGCAAGCTCGCTCCTACAGTAGCCTGCCTGTTCGCTGGCTCTCGCCCGGGCATTACGCTAGCCTTGGCGCTCGTTTTCAGTTGTCGAGTCCCATGGCTTTTTCATACCGTTTATTGATTGCTCCTACAGTGCTTGCCATCTGCGGCGCCGCTCCGGCCCAGGCCTTTGATCTGTCCACCCAAGGCGTCGTCGCCAGCGCTTATGCCACCAGTAAAGTGACCTCGGCGCCGTTCGATCGTAAATTGATACTCGCAGCCCAGGATGACGCTGCTGTGTTTATTGCCACTGACGGCCAATGGCGGGGCGCCCGGCTGGAGAGCGCGCTGGATTACCTGCGTCGCACCGAGCCAAAACTTAAGTCCAGTGACCTTGAACTGGCCCAGGCAATTCTCGTCCAATAATCATCTTTACCTTCTGGAGTCATTCCATGCGTCGCCCGTTGATCGCAGCTGCTCTCGGCCTGTTCCTGCTGGCAGATATCGCCCAGGCACAAACCCTCGTGGCCACCAGTAACATCATTGTTCGTGCCTTCGGCCGCACCATTGATTTCACCTCGGACACCACCACCTCCATCCGTGACTCCAAAGTCGTGCGCGCCGCCCACGATGACGCGGCCAGCTTTGTCGCCAGCAATGGCGATATCCGCGGCGCGCAACTGGAAGCCGCCTTCGACACCCTGCGAACCCGCGTGCCAGAAGCCCGCGACGCCAGCGACCAGGTCCTCGCCGAAGCCATCCTCGCATTGTGAGGCGCTTCACCGCCTGGCTATTGGCTGCGACGGTACTGCTGGCTGCCAGCGCCGCCCAGGCCAGCCTGCAACTGCGGCTCAAGGCCGACGGTTTGAGCCCAGCCCAACAGCAGGCCAGCCAGGCATTGCTGGATGAAGCGATGCAGGCACTGCCGCCGCGCTTCATCGAGCAACTGGACCGGCGCATCGATGTCGGCTGGACCGATGACATGCCCGCCAACGCCTACGGCCAGGCGTCGCTGGTCTCTGAACTGGACCTCAACCGCAAACTGCTGGCCAGTCTGACTGACGGCACCGCCGCCACCCAACAGACCCAGCGCCCCCACCGCACCGTGCGCCGAGAACTGCTCGCGACCGTTCTGCATGAACTGACCCATATCTATGATCGCGCGCGCCTGTGGCCCAAGGACCAGCGCTCGTTGATCCAGCGCTGCAGCCGCCAGAACAACATCACCGGCCTGGTTGGCCTGCCCGATCAATGCCGGGGCCAGAATGACCGGCGCTTCACCCTCAGCGACGATCCACGCTTGCTTGACCTGGCCGGCTGGCCGCAATACGTCGGCCGCCGTGGCGAGCGCGAGCAGCACAATCGGCAAGTGGCCCGCAGCCCGGACCTGTATGAAATCACCAACCCCAAGGAATTCGTCGCGGTCAACATGGAGTACTTCCTCCTCGACCCGAGCTACGCCTGCCGCCGTCCCGCGCTATACCGTTACTACCAACAACACTTCGGCTGGGCCCCGCCAGCCAAGGACGCTTGCGCCAACACCTTCGCCTTTCTCAACGCCGGTAACGATTTTGCCAAGACACCCCTGGGCCAGGTCGACCCCGAGCGCGTATACGCCATCGACTACCTGCTGGCCGAAGCCAACCAGAACCTGGTGAGCCGCTGGGGCCACAGCATGCTGCGCCTGGTGATCTGTGCCCCTGGCCGCCCCCGTGGCCCGGATTGCCGCTTGGACCTGGACCAGCACCTGGTGTTGTCCTATCGCGCGTTCGTCGGCGACGTGCAGCTTTCAAGTTGGGACGGCCTGGTAGGCAAATACCCATCACGCCTGTTCGTACTGCCCCTGGCCCAGGTGATTGACGAATACACCAAGACCGAACTGCGCGGCCTGGCTTCAGTCCCCCTGATCCTCACGCGTCAAGAGATCAACGACACCGTCGAACACGCCGCCGAGATGCATTGGAGCTACGACGGCAATTACTACTTCCTCTCCAATAACTGCGCCGTCGAAGGCCTGAAACTGCTGCGCAGCGGCAGCGCCAACCCGCGGCTGACAGCCCTGGACAACATCACCCCCAACGGTTTGCTGGAAGTGCTCAAGGCCCGCGGGCTGGCCGACACCAGCGTGCTGGACGACCGCCGTGAGGCCTTGCGCCTGGGCTATCACTTCGACTCCTTCCGCGAGCGCTACCAGGCGATGTTCGAGGTGTTGAAGAAACATCTGCCGATCCCGCAGACCCAGGTCGAAGACTGGCTGTCCTTGAGCGCCGAGCAACGCCGGGCGTGGTTCGACAAGGCCGACCTGCGTACCAGCGCCGCCTTGCTGCTGCTGGAACAGGCCAGCTTTCGCAAGCAACTGATGCTCGCCCAGGACGAGGTCAAGCAACGTTACCTCGGTGCCCGCGAACTGAAGAACGGCGGCATGGCCAAGGCCGATGCCACGTTGCAGCAGATCCTCGCCAACAGCGGCTTCCTCAGCCGTCCGGCGGAACTGCTCGGCAGCAGCGGTTATGGATTGCCCCAACCCAAGGAATGGCAGCGCCTGGAATCAGAAAGCGCCTTGCGCCAGAAGCAGCTGCAATCGTTGACCGGCGATCTGGATAAAGAGGTGAGGGTGCTGCTGGAGCCTTCGCGGGCTGCAGAAATTGCCGCCTGCGAGGCCAATCTCAAACAGGTCGGCGAACACCTGCGCGCCTTGCACAAGGCGGCCGGTGGGCTGCAACTGCCTTAAAACTGTAGGAGCGAGCTTGCTCGCGAAAAACCCGAACATACCGCGTTTACCCCGCAAACGCGCCTTATCGTTCACGACCTTCGCGAGCAAGCTCGCTCCTACAGTGAACCTCATCCACCTGAGACCTGTTTTTCCAGCGAAAGCTGGCTGAAAGCTTTCGCGATTAGGATCGCCCTCACTACCGGCAATAGACCGGTTGGCCAACCTGAGCGTCTTTATGCCCAGGGGCCCAATTAACAACAACAATGGTGATGCTGATGTCCGCTCGTACCCGCCTGTTTTTCCCGACTCCTCCCGTACGCCTCGCGCTTTTCGTTCTGCGCTGACCCCAATCCGGTTCGCCATTCCCTAGCCGCGCTACGCCTGGAGTATTCCTATGCTGACTTTCCTTGGCTTTGCCATGGTCATCACGTTCATGTTCCTGATCATGACCAAGCGCCTCTCGGCGCTGATCGCCCTGATCATCGTGCCTATCCTGTTCGCGCTGTTCGGTGGCTTTGCGCCGAAGATCGGCCCGATGATGCTCGAAGGCATCACCAAGCTGGCGCCCACTGGCGTGATGCTGATGTTCGCCATCCTCTACTTTGCCTTGATGATCGACTCCGGCCTGTTCGACCCGGCCGTGCGCAAGATCCTCAAGCTGGTCAAGGGCGACCCGCTGAAAGTCTCAGTCGGTACTGCCGTGTTGGCGCTGGTGGTGTCCCTGGACGGTGACGGCGCCACCACCTACATGATCTGCGTGGCCGCCATGCTGCCGCTGTACAAGCGCATCGGCATGAGCCCGCGAATCATGGCCGGCCTGATCATCCTCGCCGGTGGCGTGATGAACATGACCCCCTGGGGCGGCCCGACCGCCCGCGCCGCCAGTGCCCTGCACGTGGATCCATCGGATATCTTCGTACCGATGATCCCAGCCATGGCCGCCGGCGTAGTGGCCATCCTGGTGATTGCCTATATGTACGGCCTGCGCGAGCGCGCCCGTCTTGGCGTACTGCACCTGCAAGGCGATGAAATCGACCACAGCGAAATCAGCGTCTCGCAGTTCCCAGATGCCCGTCGCCCGAAACTGATCTGGTTCAACGGTGCACTGACCCTGGCCCTGATGTGCACCCTGATCGCCGGCCTGTTGCCGCTGCCGGTGCTGTTCATGGTGGCCTTCAGTATCGCGATGATCGTCAACTACCCGTGCCTGCAACAGCAGAAAGACCGCGTTGCCGCCCACTCGGGCAGCGTGCTGGCCGTGGTCGGCCTGATCTTCGCCGCCGGCATCTTCACCGGCATTCTGTCGGGCACCGGCATGGTCGACGCCATGTCCAAGAGCCTGCTGGCAGTCATCCCTGAAGCCCTTGGCCCGTACCTGGCGGTAATCACCGCGCTGGTGAGCATGCCGTTCACCTTCTTCATGTCCAACGATGCGTTCTACTACGGCGTGCTGCCGGTACTGGCCGAAGCCGCCAGCCACTACGGCATCACCGCCGCAGAAATGGGACGTGCCTCGATTGTTGGCCAACCGGTTCACCTGCTCAGCCCGCTGGTGCCGTCGACTTACCTGCTGGTAGCCCTGGCCGGTATCGAATTTGGCGATCACCAGCGCTTCACCCTGAAGTGGGCAGTGCTGGTGTGCCTGTGCATAATGGTCGCCGCATTGTTGCTGGGCACATTCCCACTGTTCAGCACTCTATAATCGTAACAACCCACTGCGCCGGTCCTACCTCCGGCGCGGTCTAACACTCGCGCAAAGGAACACATATGGAATGGCTGACCAATCCGGAGATCTGGATTGCCTTCTTCACCTTGACGGCTCTCGAGATCGTCCTGGGTATCGATAACATCATCATGATTTCGATCCTGGTCAGCCGCATGCCCAAGCATATGCAGGCACGCACCCGGATCTTCGGCCTGGCCCTGGCCATGGTCACCCGGATCCTGTTGCTGCTGTCGATCACCTGGGTCATGCAACTGACCGCCGACCTGTTCGTGGTATTCGACCAGGGTATTTCCGGTCGCGACCTGATCCTGTTCTTCGGTGGCCTGTTCCTGCTATGGAAAAGCTCCCAGGAGATGTACCACGCCCTGGAAGGTGAAGACGAAACCCACGACGAGCCGACAGGCAAGGGTGGCAAGTTCATCTACACCATCATCCAGATCGCGATCATCGATATCGTGTTCTCCCTGGACTCGGTGATTACCGCCGTGGGCATGGTTTCCCACGTACCGGTCATGGTCGCCGCGATCATCGTTGCAGTACTGGTGATGATGCTGGCTGCAGGCACCATCAGCGCGTTCATCGACAAGCATCCGTCGCTGAAAATGCTCGCGCTGTCGTTCCTGCTGGTGGTGGGTACGGTGCTCATCGCCGAATCCTTCGGCGTGCATGTGCCAAAAGGCTACGTGTACTTCGCCATGGCGTTCTCCCTGGCGGTAGAAGCGGTCAACATCAAGATGCGTACCGCCATCGCGAAGAAGAAAAAACAGCAGGATCCAGTGAAACTGCGCAAGGACATTCCGGGCCAATAATCCGCGGGCAATACCTGTAGGAGCGAGCTTGCTCGCGAAAAACGTCAACGGTAACGCGTGCTGCCTGATTTCACGCGCTGTCCTTGAGGTCTTCGCGAGCAAGCTCGCTCCTACAGTCGTTTCAGGCGCCTGCAAAAAGCTGATTTCATGACAGTTTTGTTTCAAAGCCGACTTTAGCTATGCGATGCTGGCGCACAGGCCGTTCGCCAACTACAGCTTAAGTACACAACACAAAACGGCACGCGGCACTTTTTGCTCCACTTGGAGCACGACTCAATACAGGGGGCCGAGCATGCTGACCCTGCTCAATCTTCTTTCCGCCGTGACCCTGCTGATCTGGGGCACGCACATCGTCCGTACCGGCATCCTGCGGGTCTACGGCTCCAACCTGCGCCAGGTCATCGGGCAGAACATGGCCAGGCGCTGGCTGGCGTTCATTGCCGGGATCCTGGTCACCGCCATGGTGCAAAGCAGCAACGCCACGGCGATGCTGGTGACCTCGTTTGTCGGCCAGGGCCTGATGGGCCTGACGCCCGCCCTGGCGACCATGCTCGGCGCCGATGTCGGTACCGCACTGATGGCGCGGGTGCTGACCCTGGATCTGTCGTGGCTGTCGCCGCTGCTGATCTTTCTTGGGGTGATCTTCTTCCTGTCGCGCAAACAGACGCGCGCCGGGCAGATGGGCCGGGTCGGTATCGGCCTGGGCCTGATCATTCTCGCCCTGCAACTGATAGTCGAAGCCGCCGGGCCGATTACCCATGCCCAGGGCGTCAAGGTGCTGTTCGCCTCGCTGACCGGTGACATCCTGCTCGATGCCCTGGTCGGCGCGCTGTTTGCGATGATTTCCTACTCCAGCCTGGCCGCCGTACTGCTGACCGCGACCCTGGCCGGTGCCGGGGTGATTGGCCTGCATGTGGCCATCGGCCTGGTGATCGGTGCCAATATCGGCAGCGGCGTACTGGCGTTCCTCAGCACCAGCATGCAAAACGCCGCCGGCCGCCAAGTGGCCCTGGGCAGCCTGCTGTACAAGCTGATCGGCCTGCTGCTGATCATTCCCGTCCTTGACCCGCTGGTGCTGTGGATGGACACCCTGGACTACAGCGCCCAAGGCATGGTCATCACCTTTCACCTGCTCTACAACGTCACCCGCTGCCTGATCCTGCTGCCCACCATCGGCCCGATGGCGCGCCTGTGTGCCTGGTTGCTGCCGGAACGCCCGGAGGCCAACGGCCTGGCCAAGCCCCGTCATCTCGACCCGACGGCGCTGACCACCCCGAGCCTGGCCCTGGCCAACGCCGCGCGGGAAACCCTGCGCCTGGGGGACTTGATCGACAACATGCTGACCGCAATGCTGGAAGTGCTGCGCGGTAAACAAACCGCCATCACCCAGGAAATGCGCAGCCTCAGTGACGATGTTGAAGCGCTCTACAGCGCGATCAAGCTGTACCTGGCGCAAATGCCCCGTGAAGATCTCAGCGAACACGACAGCCGGCGCTGGGCCGAGATCATCGAGCTGTCGATCAACCTGAAGCTGGCCGGCGATTTGATCGAGCGTATGTTGCGTAAGGTCCAGCAGCAGAAAACCTCCCAGCGTCGCTCGTTTTCCGAAGTCGGGCTCGAAGAACTGGCCGGCCTGCATAGCCAGTTGATCTCCAACTTGCGCCTGGGCCTGTCGGTGTTCCTCAGCGCCGACCCGGAAAGCGCCCGCCAATTGCTGCGCGAGAAGCGCCGCTTCCGCGCCCAGGAGCGGCGCCTGGCCCACGCCCATGTCAGCCGCCTGCAACGCAAGATCGTGCAAAGCATCGAGACCAGCTCCCTGCACCTGGAGCTGATTGCCGACATGAAACGCTTGAACTCGTTGTTTTGCAGCAGTGCTTATGTAGTGTTGGAAACCTCCGAGACCGGTGCGTTGGCGGTGGACAATATTGCCGACATCACCCATTCGCCCTGAACGACCACGCGCCTGGGGAGTCAGTTAAAAATACCGCCGACCCAATGTAGGAGCGGGCTTGCCCGCGATTGCGGTGGGTCAGTTGATAAAACCGTTGACTGACACTCCGCCATCGCGGGCAAGCCCGCTCCCACAAAAAGCCAGTTTCAGCCGTTATTACTCCCCAGGAACCCCGTTATGCGTCGCCTGTTATTCGCCTGCCTGCTCATAGGCTCGGCCCACGCCTTTGCCTTTGATCGCTTGCAGGTCGAAGGCTATATGTTGCCCAACGGCCTGCAATTGCTGCTCAAGCCGGGCACCGAGCGCGGGCACGTGGCGATCCGCCTGGTAGTCGGCGTGGGCCTGGATGACTTTAGTTGCGAAGACAAAGAACTACCGCACCTGTTGGAACACCTGCTGTTCAGCGGCATCGATGGCGGCGGCGAAGGCGAGCTGGAGGAACAGATGCAGGCCCTGGGCGGGGAGTGGAACGCCTACACCAGCAATGCCGACACCACTTTCGTCGTCGAGGCCCCGGCGCGTAACCAGCGCAAGGTGCTGGACCTGCTGAAGGCGATCCTGACCCGAACCGAACTGAGCGATGCCGCAATCAACGCCGCCAAACAGGTGGTGGAGCGCGAAGACGGTGGTCACTATTCACACCTGCAACGCCTGCTGGATCGCCAGGACCTGGGCCATAACGCCAGCAACCAACTGGCGGTGGAACTGGGCCTCAAATGCGCCGAACGCGCCGAAGTCGAGCACCTGACCCGCGCCCAGTTGGAGAGCGTGCGCCAGGCCTGGTACGCCCCCAACAACATGACCCTGATCATCGTCGGCGACCTCGACAAACTGCTGCCGGCCTATCTGGAGCGCACCTATGGCCAACTCGAGCCGGTAGATCCCAGCGAACACCGAGCCTTGCCGCAAACCCTTGGCGCCGCAGCGACCCATCGTGACCTGATCCGTGGCTGGGTCGGCGATGGCGCCAAGCTGCACTGGTTGTTCCCCGAGCCCATGCTGGACGAGCAGCACGATGCCACCTACGACCTGCTCAAGGACTACCTCGATTGGGCGTTGTATCGTCAGTTGCGCCTGCAGCATGGCCTGTCCTACGGCCCACGGAGCGAGCGCGAAGTGCTGGGCGGCGTGGGCTTCATGAGCCTCAACGCCGACCTCGACCGCGATAACCTGCCCGCGGCCGAACACGTCCTCGAAAGCATCAAGACCAAGCTGCTTGAGGACGGCCTCGACCCGGCCACCTTTAATCGCCTGCAACAAGCCGCCATCGACCGCCAGGCCTGGGCCGTGCAGGGCAATAGCGCGCTCGCCGACTACTACTGGGGCGCCTTGGCCGACTACGCCGACGGGCGCCTCAGCGACCCGGCCAAGCGCATCAAGGCGGTGAGCCTGGCACAAGCCAACCAGGCCATGCGCCAGTTGCTCAACCAAACCAGCTACTGGCGCATCGAAAAACCGCTGCTCAGTTACGATGCCCTGGGTTGGATCGCCGCAGGCGCGCTGGGGCTGATCACCATTGTGCTGATTGGGCTGCGCCGTTATCGCAAAGCAATTGTGCAATGACACGCCTATCAACGGGCTAAGACGTTATTCTGTCTGGGATTTTTTCCTACAAAGACTGCGAACTGCCGAATGCCAAACCTGACCCATCTCATCCAGCGCATCCTCGAACTGATGAAGCGCTACCCAGGGGTGATCGCACTCGGCGGTTTTATCTCGGGGGTGGGCAGCTTTATCCTGGTGGACCGCCAACAAGGCATGGCCAGTTGGATCGCGATCATCATGCTGGTGAGCTGGCTGTGGCTGATGCTGGAAAACAGCTTCACCCAGTTGTTCAGCAAGGTTTTCAAGCGGGAGATCCCCGAACCGCTGCTGCGCTACGCCACACAGATGATCCATCAGGAAAGCCTGTTTTTTGTCCTGCCGTTCTTTTTCGTCACCACCACCTGGAACAGCAGCCAGGCAGTTTTCACCGGTTTGCTGGGCGCCGCCGCACTGGTCTCGATCACTGACCCGCTGTACTACAAATGGTTGGCGCCCAAGCGTTCGCTGTTTCTGGCACTGCACACCCTGACCCTATTTGCCGCCTTACTCACCGCGCTGCCGATCATCCTGCACCTGACCACCGCCGAGAGTTACAAGCTCGCGCTGGGGGTGGCAATGGCCTTGTCGATCCCCAGCCTGGCCGTGAGCCTGCCGCTGCGCAGCGTCAAGGGTTGGCTGATGCTGCTGGGCGTGACGGCGACGATTGGTTGCGCGGGATGGTTCCTGCGCAGTTGGGTACCGCCAGCCACCCTGTGGATGACCGAAGTGGCAATCAGCACCCAATTGCAGGACCGCACCCCCGGCGATGACCTCAAGGAAGTCAGCGCCAGCCAACTACGCAGCAGCGGCTTGTATGCCTACACCGCAATCAACGCACCGCGCGGGCTGGACGAACGCATCTACCATGTGTGGCAGTTCAACGGCAAAGAGGTCGACCGCATCGCCCTGGACATTCATGGCGGGCGCAAGGAAGGCTACCGGGCCTGGACCCACAAACAGAACTTCCCAGCAAATGCCGTGGGCCGCTGGCAAGTGCGGGTGCTGACCGAAGACGGCCAGGTGATCGGCGTGTTGCGCTTTAAAGTCACTGACACCGCACAAACGGACACGCCTAAGTAGGACGGATCGTGCTATTACATAGCAACTGTGGAACAGCCAAACAAGCTCGGAGCTTATGACCAGTAGCACAGCGGCAGGCAATGCCCACCTGGACACGTCCACCCAACCGCCCCGATTGAGGGTCACCGGGGACTGGACGCTGGCCCACTACAGCGCCCTGAAAAAACTCTCGGCAAGCCTCGACGGCCAGTACGACGCCAGCACCCACGTCGACCTCAACGGCCTGGGCGCACTGGACACCGCCGGCGCCTCGTTGCTGGTAGAGCTACTGGGCCCGGAGCGCATTGAACATTCGGCCGAACAAACTGACTGCACTCTGCCCGCTGCCGACCGCGCACTGCTCAAGACCGTCTACCGCTCCCTGAGTGATTTCTGCGTGCCGGTCAAAGAGCCGCAGCAAAATGCCGGCATCCAGCTTTTGGCACGCATAGGCCGCGCGGTGGATGCCGTCTGGCAGGACGCCATGACGCTGCTGGGCTTTATCGGCCTGATTCTCGAGACCTTCGCTCGCGGCGTATTCCGGCCCAAGCGCTGGCGCCTGACGCCGATGGTGGCGCATATCGAACAGACCGGGCTCGATGCCGCGCCCATCGTCGCCTTGCTGACCTTTCTGGTGGGTGCGGTGGTCGCGTTTCTCGGCGCCACGGTGCTGGAAAGTTTCGGCGCGAGCATTTTCACCGTGGATCTGGTGGCGTTTTCCTTCCTGCGGGAGTTCGGCGTCCTACTCACCGCGATCCTGATGGCCGGCCGCACCGCCAGTGCGTTCACCGCGCAAATCGGCTCGATGAAGGCCAACGAAGAAATCGACGCCATCCGCACCATGGGCCTGGACCCCATGGAGCTGCTGGTGCTGCCGCGCGTCCTCGCGCTGCTGGTGGCGCTGCCGATGCTGACCTTTCTCGCCATGATTTCGGGGATTATCGGCGGCGGCGTGGTGTGCGCCGTGGCCCTGGATATCTCACCGGCGATGTTCCTCTCGCTGCTGCAATCGGACATTGGCGTCCAGCATCTGCTGGTGGGCCTGGTCAAAGCGCCGTTCTTCGCCTTCCTGATCGCGGCCATTGGCTGCCTGGAAGGCTTCAAGGTCAGCGGCAGCGCCGAATCGGTCGGCGCCCACACCACCTCCGCAGTGGTGCAATCGATTTTCGTGGTGATCGTGCTCGACGCGGTAGCCGCACTGTTCTTTATGGAGATGGGCTGGTGAGCCGTTTACAACGAGCGCCCGGCGAGGCGGTGATCGAAGTCCGTGGCCTGTGCAACCGCTTTGGCCCGCAGAGCGTGCATGAAAACCTCGATCTGGATCTGTACAAGGGCGAGATTCTCGCCGTGGTTGGCGGCTCGGGCAGCGGCAAGTCGGTGCTGCTGCGCAGCATCATCGGCCTGCGTCAGCCCAGCGAAGGCCAAGTGCGGGTATTCGGGCAGAACCTGTCGAACCTGTCAGAACACGAACGCTCCCTGGTGGAACGGCGTTTCGGCGTGCTGTTCCAGAAAGGCGCGCTGTTTTCCTCACTGACGGTCACAGAAAACGTCGCCCTGCCACTGATCGAACACGCCGGCCTGAGCCGCGCCGATGCCGAGCATCTGGCGGCGGTAAAGCTTGCGCTGGCCGGGCTGCCGTTGTCGGCGGCCGACAAATACCCGTCTTCGCTGTCCGGCGGGATGATCAAACGTGCGGCCCTGGCCCGTGCCCTGGCCCTCGACCCGGACATTTTGTTTCTCGACGAACCGACCGCTGGCCTCGACCCTATCGGCGCGGCGGCATTCGACCAACTGATCCTGACCCTGCGTGATGCCTTGGGCCTGAGCGTGCTGCTGATCACCCACGACCTCGACACGCTCTACACCATCACCGATCGCGTGGCGGTGCTGGCGCAGAAAAAGGTGCTGGTGGCCGATGCCATCAATGTTGTCTCGGAAACCGATGACGCCTGGATTCACGAATACTTTCATGGCCCCCGGGGCCGCGCGGCATTGGATGCCGCTCAACAGCTCAACGAGGTATGACATGGAAACCCGAGCCCATCATGTGATGATCGGTCTGTTCAGCGTGATAGTCGTGGTCGGCGCCATGCTGTTCGGCCTGTGGCTGGCCAAATCCAGCGTCGACAGCGCGTTCCAGGATTACGAAGTGATCTTCAACGAAGCGGTCAGCGGCCTGTCCCAGGGCAGCGCGGTGCAGTACAGCGGGATCAAGGTCGGTGACGTCACCAGCCTGCGCCTGGACCCCAAGGACCCGCGCCGCGTACTGGCCCGTATCCGCCTGGCCGGCCAGACGCCGATCAAGGAAGACACCCAGGCCAAGCTGGCGCTGACCGGCATCACCGGGACTTCGATCATCCAGCTCAGCGGCGGCACCCCACAGAGCCCCGAGCTCAAGGGCAAGAACGGCAACCTGCCGCAGATCACCGCCTCGCCATCGCCCATTGCCCGGCTGTTGAACAACAGCAATGACCTGATGACCAGCATCAACCTGCTGCTGCACAACGCCAACCGCATGTTCTCGCCCGCGAACGTCGACCGCCTGAGCGGCACCCTGGCGCACCTGGAGCAAACCACCGGGGCCATCGCCGAGCAGCGCGGCGATATCAAGATGGTGATGCAGCAGTTGGCCCAGGTCAGCAAACAGGCCGGCGCCACGCTGGAGCAGACCACCGCGTTGATGCGCAACGCCAATAGCCTGCTCAACGACCAGGGCAAGCAGATGTTCGGCAGCGCCGAAGGGGCCATGCGCTCCCTGGAACACAGTACTGCGACCATCAACAGCTTGCTGAGCGACAACAAGGATTCCCTGAACAGCGGCATGCAGGGCCTCAACGAACTGGCGCCTGCCGTGCGCGAGCTGCGCGACACCCTCGGCTCCTTGCGCGCCATCTCCCGCCGCCTGGAAGCCAACCCCAGCGGCTACCTGCTGGGCAGTGACAAGAACAAGGAGTTCACGCCATGAAGCGTGCTTATAAAATGATCGTTCCGGTGGCCCTGGCGCTGGTCAGTGCCTGCTCGATCCTGCCCAAGGCCGACCCTTCCAACGTCTATCGCCTGCCCACCGCCCAAGTGACGGCCCACGGCAACCCGGTAGCCTGGTCGTTGCGCCTGGCCAAACCGCAAGCCAGCGAATTCCTCGACAGCCCGCGCATTGCCGTGGTGCCTCAGGGCGATTTGATCAGCAGCTATGCCCAGTCCCGCTGGAGCGATCCGGCGCCGGTACTGTTGCGCAACCGCCTGCTGGACGGCTTCCAGCGCGATGGCCGGGTGGCCTTGTTGAGCACTGATGACACCAATCTACAGGCGGACCTGGAACTGGGCGGGCAGTTGCAGGCCTTCCAGAGCGAGTACCGCGGCAGTGCGGTGGAGGTGGTGATCCGGCTGGATGCGCGATTGGTGCGCGGCAGTGACCAACGGATCGTGGCTGCCAAGCGTTTTGAAGTGCGCCAGCCGGTGAGTGATACCCAAGTGCCAGCGGTGGTGGCCGGGTTTGGGTTGGCGGGAGATCAGTTGAACAAGCAGGTGGTGGATTGGGTGTTGGCGCAGGGCAATACAGCACCTAAACGCTGAGGGCCTCATCGCAGGCAAGCCAGCTCCCACATTTGACTGTGTAAACAAATCAAAATGTGGGAGCTGGCTTGCCTGCGATTGCGGTCTGAAACTTAGCCAAAGAACCAGTAGCAAACGGCAATCGCCGCCACCACGCCAGCAAACTCCGCCAGCAACGCACACCCCACCGCATGCCGCGCGCGCTGGATGCCCACCGAGCCAAAGTACACCGCAAGTACATAAAAGGTGGTTTCGGTACTGCCCTGGATCGTCGCCGCCACCAGCGCCGGGAAGCTGTCCACGCCTTGGGTTTGCATGGTTTCGATGAGCATCGCCCGCGCCGCACTGCCGGAGAAGGGCTTGACCATTGCCGTGGGCAAGGCGTCGACAAAGCGCGTGTCCAGGCCGGTCCAGGCCACCAGATGGCGAATGCCTTCCAGGCCAAACTCCAGTGCTCCGGAAGCGCGCAGTACACCGACCGCACACAACATCGCCACCAGATACGGCAGCAGGTTCTTGGCGACGTCAAAGCCCTCTTTGGCGCCTTCGACAAACGCCTCGTAGACCTTGACCTTGCGCAACGCGCCGATCAGCAAGAACAGCATGATCAGACCAAACAGCGTGAGGTTGCCGAGGATCGAGGACAAGCCCGCCAGGGCCGTGGCCGACATTGTCGCCAGCAAGGCCATGAAGCCGCCCAGCACCAACGCGCCGGGGATCAAGTACGCCAGCACCACAGGGTCCCACAGGCGCAGGCGCTGCATCAGCGCCACCGACAGCAGGCCCACCAGGGTCGAGGCGCTGGTGGCCAGCAGGATTGGCAGGAACACCAGGGTCGGGTCCGGCGCGCCTTGCTGGGCGCGGTACATGAAAATCGTCACCGGCAGCAGGGTCAGAGAGGACGCGTTAAGCACCAGGAACAGGATCTGCGCGTTGGTCGCGGTGTTGGGGATCGGGTTGAGCTCTTGCAGCGCCTTCATGGCCTTGAGGCCGATCGGCGTCGCCGCGTTATCCAGGCCCAGGCCGTTGGCGGCAAAGTTGAGGGTGATCAAACCGATGGCCGGGTGACCGGCCGGCACTTCCGGCATCAACCGCAGGAACAGTGGGCCCAGGGCCTTGGCCAGCCACTCGACGATCCCGGCCTTTTCGGCGATGCGCAGGAAGCCCAGCCACAATGTCAGGGTACCGAACAGCAGTACCATCACCTCCACCGACAGCTTGGCCATGGCGAAGATACTCTCCACCATCGCCGCAAAGATCCCGGCGTTACCGCCCACCAGCCATTGCACCAGCGCCGATACCATTGCCACGACAAAGAAGCCAAGCCACAGGCCATTGAGCATCAGTCACACCCCTTTAAATATGTGGCGAATGATAGCGGGGCTGGCAGAAACGACAAACCCCGGATTAACCGGGGTTTGTGCGATTCAAGCAGGGATCAGCCCTGGCTGGTCTCGCCAGCCGGCAGCGCAGTCTTGGTCCGCCAGTGTGGCAGGGAGTTCCAGTAGCGCTCGCCCTTGGCATCGTCGTACATGCCTTCCCAGCGCGAGATGACCAGCACGGCCAGGGCATTGCCGATCACGTTCAGGGCAGTACGCGCCATGTCCATGATGCGGTCGACACCGGCGATGAACGCCAGGCCTTCCAATGGGATGCCCACGCTGCCCAGGGTCGCCAGCAGTACCACGAAGGACACGCCCGGTACACCGGCGATACCTTTGGAGGTGACCATCAAGGTCAGTACCAGCATCAGTTGCTGGCCAACCGACAGGTCGATGCCATACAGCTGGGCAATAAAGATTGCTGCGATGCTCTGGTACAGGGTTGAACCGTCGAGGTTGAACGAGTAGCCGGTCGGCACCACGAAGCTGCAGATGGCTTTCGGCGCACCGTAGGCTTCCATCTTCTCGATCACGCGTGGCAGCACGGTCTCAGAGCTGGCGGTGGAGTAGGCCAGTACCAGCTCATCCTTGAAGATGCGCATCAGCTTGATCACCGAGAAGCCGAACAGGCGGGCGATAAGGCCAAGAATCACGAAGGCAAAGAACAGGATGGCGACGTAGACCAGGATCACCAGCTTGGCCAGAGGCAGCAGCGAGGCGAAGCCGAAGTTGGCCACGGTCACGGCGATCAGGGCAAATACACCGATAGGGGCGTATTTCATGATCATGTGGGTGACTTTGAACATGCTCTCGGACACGCCCTGGAACATTGTGACCAGGGGTTCGCGCAGGTCCGGCTTGAGGCTCGACAAGCCCAGACCGAACAGCACGGAGAAGAAGATGATCGGCAGCATCTCGCCACGAGCAACAGCGGCAAAGATGTTCGATGGGATCAGGTTGAGGATGGTCTCGATGAACGCATGCTCATGCTGCACCTCGGCGGCGGTCGCCTGGTACTTGGAGATGTCCACCGTACCCAGGGTGCTCATGTCGATCCCGGCACCGGGGTGGAACAGGTTGGCCAATAGCAGACCGACCACAATCGCAATGGTAGTGACCACTTCGAAGTAAACGATGGTCTTTACACCGATCCGACCGAGCTTTTTCGCGTCACCTACACCGGCGATTCCGACAATCAGCGACGAAATCACGATCGGGATCACGATCATCTTGATCAGGCGGATAAAGATATCGCCCGCCGGCTGCAACACGTTGCTGATCCACCAGGCTTTTTCGGCACTGAAGTGGTTGAGTACAGCACCGATTGCAATCCCTAGCACCAGACCGATGAGGATCTGCCAGGCGAGGCTTAGTTTTGCCTTCTTCATGTCATTACCCTTGTTTCAAGTGGACTCAGGCAGATGCGCCAGCTGGAACGCCCGGGAGCGAAAAAGTGTGAGCATCAGCCTCCGTAGAAGGTCACCGCAGATGGCCGATATGGCTTACTGGCAAGCGAAAAAAGGCGCAACTATTCCCATGCGGGGGGGCATAGTCTAATGCCGTAAACGCCTACCCCATGCCGAATCGGCATGAGTTTTTGCAAATAAAACTGTCTGTTTGGTCAGTTCGAATGCGACATTTTGTCAGGCATACATGCCGTTAACCGGCCATTTCAGGCTCGCCTAGGGACGTTAGGCTTTTTTGTCGTGCGGAAAAAACTCGTGAAAATTCCTACGCATACCATCGAAAAACGCGTCTGGCCGAGGGCAAACTTTCTCGATAGATGGTCGCGATGTAACACCGCGAAACGGTTGTGGTGAAGCAGAAGGGAATTTTTCAGCTATAGGCGGCATAAGCGCCTAGTGAGCACTATCAAGCCCGCCGCAAGTCCGTCAGGCCATAACTGCCTGCGGACTTGCGTCGCAGCTTTTTCCTGACCCGGCCCTTGCGCAGGCACTCCCTGTACCCGTAGGTCGCGCCGATCCACCTTGATCAGAGCAACCCGGCCCCCTGGTCATGCACCGCCATCAGGCGGCGGTGCAAACGGAAACAGGCAGTTGGCCTGGTTCCATGTTGGTGAGGCCCGCAGACGGGCCTAGTACCAATTCGGATCTTTCTTCAGTTGCTCCATCAGCAACCTCTGCATGCCTTCATCGGGCTTACCGATGAAACGATAGTCCGCATGCCGTGTTGGCGACTTGTCCGCCGGAAGCCCGGCAGGAACTTCGACCAACATCGCGTAGGCTTTGTCCTTGTCCATGCGGAACGCCACGATCAGACGTTTATTGAGGCAGGTATCGGCCGTTTCACACAGTGGCCCTACCAAATACCCGTCACCGTCTTCCGTCAAAGCATTCATTTGCTCAGACGTGCCCGACAGGTTGATTACCCATTCCGGCAGACGCTCTTCCTTCTTGACCACGCCCTGCCAGGTTTCGCGATATTGCGGGTCGGAACTGAGCAGCTCACTGGCCCGCGCCTGGCCGTCATTGGCAGCCATGGCCAGGCTACTGCCGCCCAACAGCAGGGCGGCAGCAAGGGTTTTGAAAGACAAGTTGGCCATGTTCAGCCTCGACCGCGACGGCCAAAGAAGAAGGAAGCGATGAACATCACCAGGAAAACGACAAAGAGAATCTTGGCGATACCCGTAGCGGTGCCCGCGATACCACCGAAGCCCAGGACTGCAGCCACAATGGCAATGATCAGGAATGTGATTGCCCAACTCAACATGGTGATTCTCCTTTCGCGTCTATAGAAGTGACTGCTGTGTAGCCATCCTGTCGCACCCAACGGGGCGGCAGGTTCGTGCCTAGAACACCCAACGTTCCTGGACCGGTTCGTCATACAGGGCAATGTCCTGTTCAACCGCGATCATGCGTGGGGCTGTGACGTCAGCACTGCTGCTGCCAACGGAACGGAAATGGGTCTGCGTCATGGGTGCGCGTTCGAACTGCGGGGCGGACTGCTGGCTCTCCTGCCAATGCTGCAATTGCTGACCACCGATCAAGGTCACCATCAAGGCGAGGCTGGCGAACAGACCCTGTTGAAGGCGCAGTGGCGATACACGCAATGGCTTGAGGCTTTGGCGAGTCATCCTGAATATCTCCCGCATGGTGTTTTGTTCGTTATCACGCTTGTAGGAGAGGTATTGCAGAGTGCATGCCAGTTTTTTAATCAGATAAAAATCAATAAAATCAGACACTTACAATATCAACGAGTTTCTTCCCAACAGCATCCTGCACGATGCGCCTATCCTCACCGTGCGAAATGCACGATGGTCATTGGTCGGATCGAGGGATCGGAGCGAGCTGTAGGACTGCCGAAGGGTCAAGAAGGGCCAAAACGCGCTGCCTAGGCATATACGTAGGAAGGGTCTCAGATAGCTGCGCGATAGGGCTTTTAATCAATCAGAATAAACCATGCAACTTGCCCGATTATTCCGGGACTAACCAAGATCAATCATTCTTATTTTAAGGAGCGCGGGACAGATGGAATCAGCCAAGGAACTTCAAGGCCGCATTCTTTTAGTGGACGACGAGTCCGCAATCCTCCGCACCTTCCGTTACTGCCTGGAAGATGAAGGCTATACCGTGGCCACCGCCAACAGCGCGGCCCAGGCCGATGCACTGTTGCAACGCCAAGTGTTCGACCTGTGCTTCCTGGACCTGCGCCTGGGCGAAGACAATGGCCTGGATGTATTGGCGCAGATGCGTATCCAGGCTCCCTGGATGCGTGTGGTGATCGTCACCGCTCATTCGGCCGTCGATACGGCCGTGGATGCGATCCAGGCAGGCGCGGCCGATTACCTGGTCAAGCCTTGCAGCCCGGACCAATTGCGCCTGGCCACCGCCAAGCAACTGGAGGTACGCCAACTGTCGGCGCGCCTGGAAGCACTGGAAGGCGAAGTGCGCCAACCCAAGGATGGCCTCGACTCCCATAGCCCGTCGATGATGGTAGTGCTGGAGACCGCCCGCCAAGTGGCCGGAACCGACGCCAATATCCTGATCCTCGGCGAGTCCGGCACTGGTAAAGGTGAACTGGCCCGGGCTATTCATGGCTGGAGCAAAAGGGCGAAGAAGTCCTGCGTCACTATCAACTGCCCGTCTCTGACTGCCGAACTGATGGAAAGCGAACTGTTCGGCCACAGCCGCGGCGCCTTTACTGGCGCCAGCGAAAGCACCTTGGGCCGGGTCAACCAAGCCGATGGCGGTACCCTGTTTCTCGACGAGATCGGCGACTTTCCCCTGACGTTGCAACCCAAGTTGCTGCGCTTTATCCAGGACAAGGAATATGAACGGGTCGGCGACCCGGTCACCCGACGCGCCGATGTACGAATCCTGGCGGCGACCAACCTGAACCTGGAAGACATGGTGCGCGACGGGCGTTTTCGCGAAGACTTGCTGTATCGCCTCAACGTCATCACCTTGCACCTGCCGCCCCTGCGCGAACGCAGCGAAGATATCCTCGCCCTCGCCGACCGCTTCCTCGCGCGCTTCGTCAAAGAGTATGCGCGGCCTGCTCGCGGCTTTAGCGATGAGGCCCGTGAAGCCCTGCTGAACTACCGTTGGCCGGGCAATATCCGCGAACTGCGCAACGTCGTGGAACGGGCGAGCATCATCTGTGCCCAAGAGAAGGTCGAAATCAGCCATCTGGGAATGGCCGAGCAGCCGACCAATAATTCACCACGCATCGGTGCGGCGTTGAGCCTGGATGAACTGGAAAAGGCCCATATCGGCGCCGTTCTGGCCACCAGCGACACCCTGGACCAGGCGGCCAAAACCCTAGGCATCGATGCGTCGACGCTGTATCGCAAACGCAAGCAGTACAACTTGTGAGCTGTACCTTATGAAGCTGGCGATGAAACTGCGCACGCGGCTGTTCCTGAGCATTTCTGCGCTGATCACCGTGGCGCTGCTCGGGTTGCTGCTGGGGCTGGTGAGTGTCATGCAAATGGCCAAGACCCAGGAATCTTTGATCCGCAGCAACTTCATAACCTTGGACCTGGGGCTCAAGCTGCGCCAGAGCCTGGGTGACCAGCTGATTCTGATGCTCAACGACACCCCTGACCCCGTGGCGCTGAACAAGGCCAAGCAACAGTACTTCAAGCTGTTGGACGAGGGCATCGCCCAGGAAAAGAGTGTCGCCAGGGTCGGCGGTTTCTCTCAGGCCAAGGCCGATTACCTGACGTTCTTCGAAGCGTTCGAAGAAAATGAAAGTACGCCGCCATCCCTGCGCAATAACGAAAAACTCACCACCAGCTTCAACGTCTTGCGCAATGGGCTGATCAGCGAACATAAAAGAGCACTGGAAAACATCAGTGACACCGAAAGCCAGTCTCGCGAACGCGCCCTGTGGATTGCCGGGCTGCTTGGGCTGGTGGGCCTGGCGGTACTGATCATCGGCTTCATCACCGCCCATGGCATTGCCCGGCGCTTTGGCGGGCCCATCGAAGCCCTGGCCAAGGCTGCCGATAAAATTGGCCAGGGGAATTTTGATGTCACCTTGCCGATTTCTTCGGCGGCCGAAATGAACCAACTGACCCGGCGCTTTGGCATCATGGCCGAAGCCCTGCGTCAGCATCAGGCAACCAATGTCGACGAATTGCTCGCCGGCCAGCAACGCTTGCAGGCCGTACTCGACAGCATCGACGACGGGTTGCTAATGATCGATCGCCAAGGGCGCCTGGAACACCTCAACCCGGTCGCCCAGCGCCAGTTGGGCTGGGACGAGAGCCGCCTGGGGCAGGGCCTGGGTGATGCGTTGCAACGCCCCGAACTCGATGAGCAACTGCATCTGGTGCTGCGTGGCGGCAACCTGGAACGCGCACCTGACGACCTGGAAGTGGAAGTCGAGGGCGAATCGCGCCTGTTGACCTACAGCATGACGCCCGTCAGCCACCACCAAGGGCATATTCTCGGCGCCGTGATGGTGCTACACGACGTTACCGAGCAACGGGCCTTCGAACGGGTGCGCAGCGAATTTGTACTGCGCGCCTCCCATGAATTGCGTACGCCAGTCACCGGCATGCACATGGCGTTCGGCCTGTTCCAGGAAAGGGCGAAGTTCCCCCCTGAGTCCCGCGAAGCCGACCTGTTGAATACGGTCAACGAAGAAATGCAGCGCCTGATGCAGTTGATCAACGACCTGCTCAACTTTTCGCGCTACCAGAACGGCCTGCAAAAACTCACCCTGGCGCCTTGCGACATCAATGATCTGCTTGAACATGCCCGTACGCGTTTTGCCGAACTGGCGAATGCGCAAAACATCGACCTGCTGGTTGAAGCACAAGCGCAACTGCCCAGGCTGCATGCCGACCAGGCGCAATTGGAACGGGTCCTGGACAATCTGCTCGGCAATGCCCTGCGCCATACCAGCGAAGGCGGGCAGATTCGCCTGCAGGCGCGGCGCCATGGCGAACGGCTGATCATCAGCGTCGAGGACAATGGCGAAGGCATCGCCTACGGCCAGCAAGGCAGGATTTTCGAGCCTTTTGTGCAGGTAGGTCGCAAGAAAGGCGGCGCCGGCCTGGGGCTGGCGCTGTGCAAGGAGATCGTGCAGTTGCACGGTGGCCGCATGGGGGTTTATTCCCGGCCAGGGCAGGGTACGCAGTTCTATATGGCGTTGCCGCTGTAACTAAAAGCCTGTCGTGGCAAGCGGGCTTGTCCTAATGCCGTTCAGTTAAGCGAACGCAATGCCCAAAGCAGCGAAGATCAAATGTGGGAGCGGGCTTGCTCGCGAATACGGTGGATCAGTGATGGATATGTTGACTGATACACCGCATTCGCGAGCAAGCCCGCTCCCACAGGGGGTCTGCGCTTAGCGGTGGTTCAATACCCGCAGGATCGCTGCGCTTTGCGCATCCGGGGTGCCGTCGAACAGAGCCGGCCGGAAGCGCATCTGGAACGCGGCCAGCACACGCCGCGTCGCCACATCCAGCTCGCCGGTCTGCGGCGTGGAATACCCCAAGCGTGCCAACTCTTCCTGGAACCAGGTAATGCTTGGCAACTGCCTGGCGTACTCGACCTGATACCGCGCAACCGCCTGGGCCTCGGGCCAGATACCCAAGCCTTCATCCGCCAGGCGCTTCCACGGGAACAAGGGGCCCGGATCGAGTTTGCGACCGGGAGCGATATCGCTATGACCGATAATGAACTTAGGGTTGATCCGGTTACGTTGGCTGATGTCCTTGAGCAAGGTCACCAGGGACTGAACCTGCGCTTCGGAGTACGGGTACCAGACACGCCCGGTAGGTGTATCGCGGTAGCCCGGATTGACGATCTCGATACCAATGGAACTGGAGTTGAGCCAGGTACGCCCCATCCACTCACTTTCCCCGGCATGCCAGGAGCGCTTGCCCTCATCCACCAGCTTATAGATGGTCGCACGGGCGTCGTCGCCAATCAGGTAGTGGCTGCTGACCTGGCCTTTGGTCAATAGCGCCAGCGAACCTTGAAGGTTGGTAGCGGTGTAGTGCAGGACGACGAACTGGATACGGTTATCGAAATTCACCGACGGGTGGCTGGTATCCAGGCGCGGGCCACTCGCACAGCCGGCGAGCGTAAGGAACAACAGAGCAGCAACTAGAAATTTCATGGCAACAGGCAGTACGCTAAAGACAATAATGCAACAGTGTAACGTACCGTTTGCCGATCAGCGGCTGGCTTACAAAATGGAACAACTTTTCAGGCCGCCTGCACTTGATTGCGTCCCGCCGCCTTGGCCCGATACAACGCCTCGTCCGCGCGCTTGAGTGCCAGGTCGCTGCGCTCGCCGGGCTGGAACTGCGCCATACCGATGGACATGGTGATGGTCACCCGCTCGCCCTTGAAGTGAAACGGGCACGCCTCAATTGCTGCCCGCAGGCGTTCGCCGAGTTCCAGCGCATCGCCCAGCGCCGAATCCGGCATCAGCAAGACAAACTCCTCTCCGCCAAAACGCGCGATGAAATCCGTCGGCCGCAGGCGTTTGCTCAACACATTGGCGATGATCTTCAGCACCTTGTCGCCCGCCAGATGGCCGTAGCTGTCGTTAATGCGCTTGAAGTGGTCAAGGTCCAGCATCGCCAGTGACAGACTGTTGCCCTGTTGATGCCAGGTATTGACCTCATACTCCAGGCGTTCGCTCCAGGCTGCCCGATTGGCCAAGCCGGTGAGCGGGTCGATCAGCGCTTTCTGGCGCTGGACCTCGAGGTGATCACGATAACCCTGGGCCTCCTGCTCCATGCTCGCCACCCGTTCGGCCAACCCCTGCAGCCGTGCGGCCACTTCATGTTCGCGCTGGTCACGCTGCTTTTGATGCTCGTCCATGGCGCCCAGCAGCCCCTCAAGATGACTCTCCAGCACTTGCTTGAGGTCATCGAGATCAGCCGCGTCCTGGACGCTGCTTTGCAAGCCGTCCATCTGCTCACGGATCTGCGTATCCATCTCACGCGCGGCGCTACGGCTGTCGGCGTGCCCATCGCTGGCCGCTTGCAGATTGCTCTGGAAGGTTTCCAGCCGTTCGTTGAGGCGCTTGAGGTAGGCTTCGAACTCATGCTGGCCGCTATCGGTAATAGCCAGCATCAATACTGCCAGGTCATCGAGAATCGGCAGCAGTTCGTACCAGTTCAACCCGTGAGCCAAGCGTTCGCGCATGGCTTCGGCCTGGGGTCGATGATGCTCGGGCAGGTCGAGGTCGCCCAACAGGCCGAGCAGGGTGTCTTCGATATGTTTGGCGACGGAACTGTAGGATGGCTCAGGCGAGTCGGGCAGGGCGTACAGCACCTCGCCATCCATCGCGTCAGGATCAATGTCTACCGATTCATCATCCAGCACCGGCGGTAACGACAGGCTGCCGATCGCCGTCGGCTGCGGCGCCTCTGGCTCGGCCTGCGGCGCTGCTGCCACTGCAAGCGCAGGTTCAGGCTGCGGGGTAAGAATGACTTCGACGGGTTGGCGCTGCTCCAGTGTTTCGACAACCACGGCAGGCATCTCAACGGGCAACAACCGGGCCGTAGCAGCCTGCGGCGCTGTTGCCACGCGCTCTTCGATATCAATCCCGGGCGCAACAGTCATCGCTACAGGCGTGACCTCCGGCACCGGGCGCTGCGGGGCCTGGGCTTGTGGCGCAAAGGCACGCAGCGCCTGTGCCAGTTCCGGAGCATCCTCAACCGCCTGGGCGGCCGGGCTGGCTTCTACTGCAGGGTTTGGCCGGGCGGCCGGGGAAACAGCGGATTCAACCGGCTCAACCTCTGTACCTGTCTCCTTGCCACCAAACAGGCGCTGCAACAGGCCTGGGCGAGCAGGTTCGTCATCCGACTCAAGATTGCTCAGGGCCTGCCCTTGAAGCCCGCTCAACTCACTGAGCAGCAGGGGAATCTCACGCGCCTGGCCGACACGGCTGTCCAACTGCTTGGCAAAATTCTTCAGCGGGCGACTGACTTCCCGCGGCAAGGGCAGCGCCTGCAATTGCGTTACCAACGCGGTCAGCGCCGTACTGATCTGATCAACCCGCGTTTCACGGCGCTGCTCGGAATCCAGCACGGCCTTTTCCAGGCGCGGCAACAGAGCGGCGAGCGCGGCGTCCATGTCATCGCTGCGCACCACATCGCGCATCTCTTTCATACACTGGTCGACAGCCCGATCCGTGCCTTCGGCCGCCAGCGTGCTGCGCACCAGCCCACGGCGCAGCAAGTCGAGGCGCGCAGCCCAACGCCGCTCGAGCTTTTCTTGCTGCTCGATGCTTAACAGGTATTTCTCTTTCCAGCGCTGGGCTTCGTCGCTCATGCAAGGGATCCGCGAGGGCCAGGGCTCAACGCGGGTAATGCATCAGCCGTGAGCGAACCCGGCAGACGAATCTCTACCGCGACCGGCAGGTGATCGGAAATGGGTTGGGCCAGCACCTGCACGCTTTCCAGGGTCAGGGTCGGGCTTAACAGGATGTGGTCAAGACAGCGTTGCGGGCGCCAGCTGGGGAAAGTGGCTTCGACCTGCGGCGCCAGCAGCCCGAGGTCGCGCAACGGGGAATTCTCCAACAGGTCACTGGCGTGGGTGTTCATGTCCCCCATCAGCACCTGGTGTTTGTAATCGCCAATCAGCTCACGGATGTAGGCCAACTGCATGGTTCGGGTACGCGCCCCCAGCGCCAGGTGCATCATGACCACCACCAGCGCCTCGGGGCCTTCGCCAAAACGCACGAGAATTGCCCCGCGCCCTTTTGGGCCGGGTAAAGGGTGATCCTCGATCGCCCACGGTTTCAAGCGGCTGAGCACACCATTGCTGTGCTGGCCCAGACGACCGAGGTTGCGATTGAGTTGCTGGTACCAATAGGGGAATGCACCAAGCTGGGCCAGATGCTCGACCTGATTGATGTAGCCCGAACGCAGGCTGCCACCATCGGCCTCCTGCAGGGCCACCAGGTCGAAGTCGCCCAGCAGGTCGCCAATCTTTTGCAGATTGCCGGCCCGCCCCGTGTGGGGCAGCAAATGCTGCCAGCCACGGGTCAGGTAGTGACGGTATTTTTCGGTACTGATGCCGACCTGGATATTGAAGCTCAGCAAGCGCAGCCGGCTGTCCGCCGGCAGGCCGGTGGACGCGAGATGGTGTTCGTTGACCTGCGGATCATGCAGGCCAACGACTCGTTCTGTACCCCAGCGACGCATGGCGAGCCCCTTACTTGGCTGCGCGCTCTTTGGCGATCAACTGGTCGGCAACGTTGAGGGTCGCTTCAGGACCACCGGTGGAGCCGAGGTCAAAGCGGTATTTGCCGTTGACGATCAGGGTTGGAACGCCTTGCACGCCGTATTTCTGCGCGAGTTCCTTGGCCTGCTTGATCTGGCCCTGGATAGCGAAGGAGTTGAACGTGGCGAGGAACTTGTCCTTGTCCACGCCCTGGGTGGCGAGGAAGTCGGCCATTTGATCAGGCTTGGTGAGCGGCTTGCGATCCTTCTGGATAGCTTCGAACACGGCATTGTGGACCTTGTGCTCCACACCCATGGCTTCCAGGGTCAGGAACATCTGGCCGTGGGCATCCCAAGGGCCGCCGAACATGGCAGGGATGCGCTTGAAGTTCACATCCGAAGGCAGCTTCTCGGCCCATGGATTGATGGTTGGCTCAAAAGAGTAGCAATGCGGGCAGCCATACCAGAACAGCTCTACGACTTCGATCTTGCCCGGCACCGAAACGGCCACCGGATTGGCCAATTCAACATAGGTCTTACCCGCTTCAAGCGGCACGTCGGCGGCTTGCGCGGTGATGCCGAACAGGCTGGCAGTGACGAGAGCGGCGCTGAGGATCAGATTACGCATGCTTTACTCCTGGACAAATAAAGTCGCCTCGCGCGACCTTTTTTATGACAGGTCTACACGGGCATGAGTTCGTTAGTGTAACGGTAGCGGCCACAAAAAAGGGCGGCCTCAGCCACCCTTTTTATGCTTGCATCGACGGATTAATCGAGCGTTAACGTTGCACGGGCAACGTCCGGTCATCCGCGCCTTACTTATGCAGGCCCTGGATGTAGCTGGCTACCGCTGCAATGTCTTCATCGCTCAGTTTGCGGGCGATGGTGCGCATGGTCATGGCATCGCCATCGTTGACACGGCCGGCTTCTTCCTTGCGGAAATCGGTCAATTGCTTGGCAATGTACTGGGCGTGCTGGCCACCCAGGTGCGGAAAGCCTGCTGCAGCATTACCCGACCCATCCGGGGAGTGGCAGCCAGTACAGGCAGGCAGGCCTTTTTCCAGGTTGCCGCCACGGAAGAGTGCTTCGCCGCGCACGACCAGCGCTTTATCGGCAGCACCCACGCTGCCGGTCTGGCTGGCGAAATACGCCGCGATATCTTCCAGATCCTGATCGGTGAGGTTGGTCAGCATGCCGGTCATTTCCAGGACCGTTCGCTTGCCGTCCTTGATGTCGTGCATCTGCTTCTTCAAGTATCTCTCACCCTGGCCCGCCAGCTTTGGAAAGTTGGGCGCCGGGCTGTTGCCATCCGGTCCATGGCAGGCACCACATACGGCGGCCTTTGTCTGGCCAGCAGTAGCGTCACCTGCAGCATGGGCAACACCAGTGATGCCCAAGGTCAACAGCAGACTCACGATCAATTTGTTCATCAGCTAATCCAATTACGGCTAAAGGTTATAGAGTTATGAACCGGGTCTACTCGCTCATCAAAAGAATGATGGCCTGGTAATCCTCGGCACGGCATTCCATGCACAAACCACGCGGCGGCATCGCCTTGAACCCCTGGGTCACGTGCTGCACCAGCGTATCCATGCCTTGCGCCAGTCTCGGCGCCCAGGCTGCCTGGTCACCCCGCTTGGGGGCCGTTGGCAACTGTCCGGCATGGCAAGCCACGCAAACGCGGTTGTACATAGCTTCCGGATCCTGTGTAGCCTGCGCACTGTAAAGTGGTACCAGGACACCGACAGCTAGCAGCCACTTGGTCATACGTCGACCTTTTCAGGGTTTGGAAGCGTTTTGCGTTCTAATGCGCAATAAAGGTCTATCGCTCCCGTGAACTTCATCCTTCGCTGGGACAAAGCACACACAAAATCTGCGGCATTATATACTGGCGCTACTGAAACGGGAACGACACTACTTGCCGCACCCATTCCCGGCACCGCCCACATCGGAAATCCCATGCAACTCAAGAACCCCATCCTCGGTCTGTGCCAACAGTCCACCTTCATGCTCAGCGCCGCCAAAGTCGACCAATGCCCCGACGACGAAGGCTTTGAAGTGGCCTTCGCCGGGCGCTCCAACGCTGGCAAGTCCAGCGCGCTCAACACCCTGACCCATGCCAGCCTGGCCCGCACCTCGAAAACCCCAGGTCGCACACAGCTGCTCAACTTCTTCAAGCTAGACGATGATCGGCGTCTGGTCGACCTGCCGGGCTACGGTTACGCGAAAGTACCTATCCCACTGAAGCTGCACTGGCAGCGTCACCTGGAGGCTTACCTGGGTGGCCGCGAGAGTCTGAAAGGTCTGATCCTGATGATGGACATCCGTCATCCAATGACCGATTTCGACCTGTTGATGCTCGATTGGGCGGTTGCCAGCGGCATGCCGATGCACATTTTGCTGACCAAGGCCGACAAGCTGACCTACGGCGCCGCCAAGAACACCTTGCTCAAAGTGCAGGCCGAAATCCGTAAGGGTTGGGGTGATGCGATCACCATCCAGCTGTTCTCGGCGCCCAAGCGCATGGGCCTGGAAGACGCCTATACCGTGCTGGCAGGCTGGATGGAGTTGGCGGACAAGGGTGCAGAAATCGCCGAGTGACGTTGTTGCGGGCAAAAAAAATCCCGAACTTCGTATGGGGAGAGGAAGTTCGGGATCTAAGTACTCCGGACCGCTAGGGCGGGGTCCAGATATCTGCCAACACTTAACACAACATAGGAGCATTGAAGGGCTTCACCACCCATTCAGTAACTCTGAGTGACTTTTCATGGGTTAAGTTCCGGCGCCCGCGAAAACTATTGGAAATAACCGTCAGCGGTTTCCGACCTATAGGCGTTGCTGCGACTTGATGCCGCAGCAACGCCGTATGATCAGTGCGCTTCGTCCCAGTTATCACCCACCCCAACTTCAACCAGCAGCGGTACGTCCAGTTTCGCAGCACCGCTCATATGCTCTCGAATCTTCTCGCTGACTTCGGCCACCAGGTCTTCACGGACCTCGACCACCAGTTCGTCGTGCACTTGCAGGATGACCTTGGCGTCCAGCCCCGACTCTGTCAGCCAGTTGTCGACCTTGACCATCGCCTTCTTGATGATATCGGCGGCCGTGCCCTGCATCGGCGCGTTGATCGCGGTACGTTCGGCGCCCGCGCGCTCCTGGGGTTTGTTGGAGTGGATGTCCGGCAGGTACAGCCGGCGCCCGAACAGGGTTTCCACGTAACCCTGATCGGAAGCCTGGGCGCGGGTGCGCTCCATGTACTCGCGCACCCCTGGGTAACGGGCGAAGTACACATCGATATAAGCCTTGGCGGTCTTGGTATCGACACCGATGTCCTTGCCCAGCTTCTGCGCGCCCATGCCGTAGATCAGGCCGAAGTTGATCGCCTTGGCACTGCGACGCTGGTCAGACGTGACCTCACTCAACTCGACCTTGAACACCTCAGCCGCCGTGGCCGTGTGCACATCAAGGTTGTCGCGGAACGCGTTCAACAAGCCCTCGTCCTTGGACAGGTGCGCCATGATCCGCAGCTCGATCTGCGAATAGTCCGCCGCCAGCAGCTTGTAACCCTTGGGCGCGATGAATGCCTGGCGGATCCGCCGGCCTTCGGCGGTACGCACCGGGATGTTCTGCAGGTTCGGGTCACTGGACGACAAGCGCCCGGTGGCCGCCACGGCCTGGTGGTAAGAGGTGTGGATCCGCCCGGTACGCGGGTTGATCTGCTCTGGCAAGCGGTCGGTGTAGGTGCTCTTGAGCTTGCTCATGCTGCGGTACTGCATCAATACCTTAGGCAGCGGGAAGTCATCTTCGGCCAACTTGGCCAAGACTTCTTCGGCGGTCGAGGCCTGGCCCTTGCCGGTTTTCTTCAATACCGGCAGCCCGAGCTTTTCGTAGAGGATCGCTCCCAACTGCTTGGGCGAGCCGAGGTTGAACTCCTCGCCGGCGATCTCATACGCCTGGCGCTCCAGTTCCACCATCTTGTTGCCCAGCTCGATGCTCTGCACGCCCAACAGTGCGGCATCCACCAACGCGCCCTGACGCTCGATGCGTGCCAGTATCGGCACCAATGGCATCTCGATATCCGTCAGCACACTGGCCAGGCTCGGCAGTGCCGCGAGTTGTGCGTGCAGTGCCAGGTGCAGGCGCAGGGTCACATCGGCGTCTTCGGCGGCGTAAGGGCCGGCCTGTTCCAGAGGAATCTGGTCGAAGGTCAGTTGCTTGGCGCCTTTGCCGGCAATGTCCTGGAAACTGACGGTGTCATGCTCCAGATACTTTTTGGCCAGGCTGTCCATGTCGTGGCGGGTCGCGGTGGAATTCAGCACGTAGGATTCAAGCATGGTGTCGAACGCGATGCCGCGCACGGTGATGCCGTGTGCCGGGTCGCCGCCGATGGCGCAATTGGCCAGGATATTCATGTCGAACTTGGCGTGCTGGCCGACCTTGAGCTTTTGCGGGTCTTCCAGCAGCGGCTTCAAGGCCAGCAGTACCGTATCGCGATCCAGTTGCTCGGGCACGCCGATGTAGGAATGGGTCAGCGGGATGTAGGCCGCTTCATTGGCCTGTACGGCGAACGAAACCCCCACCAGTTGCGCCTGCTGGGCATCGACGCCAGTAGTTTCGGTATCGAAGGCAATCAACTGCGCGTCATTGAGCTTTTTCAGCCAGACGTCAAAACGGGCCTGGTCGAGGATGGTTTCGTACTGCGCTTGGACCGGTGCCAGCGTCTCTGCGGCCTCAGGCTCAGCCGAAGACTGCACCGGTGCTACGTCGGCAGCAGCCTTAAGCTCGACCCGCTTGGCATCGCGCTGAATCTCATCGATCCAACTCTTGAACTCCAGCAGGGTGTACAGCTCCAGCAGCTTCTCGCGGTCCGGTTCGATCAGGTGCAAATCTTCCAGCCCGACATCCAGTGGCACGTCGACCTTGATGGTCGCCAACTGGTAGGACAGGAATGCCATCTCTTTATGTTCTTCCAACTTGGCCGGCAGGGTCTTGGCCCCACGAATCGGCAAAGTCGGAACAATATCGAGCTGCTCGTAAAGCTCTTTAAGGCCGCCGTTCACACCTACCAGCAAGCCCGAAGCAGTCTTAGGACCAATCCCCGGAACGCCTGGGATGTTGTCGGAGGAATCGCCCATCAGTGCCAGGTAGTCGATGATCTGCTCGGGAGCGACGCCGAATTTCTCCTTAACGCCGTCGATGTCCATCGCACTACCGGTCATGGTGTTGACCAAGGTAATGTGCCCGTCGACCAGTTGCGCCATGTCCTTGTCACCGGTAGAAATCACCACCGGGCGGTCAGCGGCTGCGCTGCTGCGGGCCAGGGTGCCGATCACGTCGTCCGCCTCAACGCCTTCGACACACAGCAGCGGGAAGCCCAAGGCAATCACGCTCTGGTGCAGCGGCTCGATCTGCACGCGCATGTCATCAGGCATGCTCGGGCGGTTGGCCTTGTATTCGGCGTACATGTCATCGCGAAATGTCCCGCCCTTGGCGTCGAACACCACCGCGAACGGGCTGTCCGGGTACTGCTTGCGCAGGCTTTTGAGCATGTTCAACACGCCCTTGACCGCACCGGTCGGCAGGCCTTTGGACGTGGTCAGCGGCGGCAGCGCGTGGAAGGCGCGGTACAGATATGAAGAACCGTCCACCAGGACGAGGGGGGCTTGGCTCATGAGCAGGATCAACCTTTTCGGCGGGTCAGGCGCTAGAATAGCCGGACCAATGACAACAAAGGGACAAGGTTATCATGCGTACATTCAATCGCCTGCTGTTGACCGGCTTGATTGCACTCGCTCCGATGGCTGCCATGGCGGCAGACGACGCTCCCTCGGGGGATCCGGAAGTCACCATTCGCACGGAAGGCGATAAAACCATCCAGGAGTACCGCCAAAATGGCTTCCTGTATGCCATCAAGGTAACGCCCAAAGGCGCGCCCCCGTATTTTCTGGTGCGCGCGGACGGAACCGATGCCAACTTCATCCGCTCGGACCAGCCGGATATGCTGATCCCGTCATGGAAGATCTTCGAATGGAAATGATTTCTTAATTTTAATCGGCGCTGCGGCCCGCGGCGCCCGTACTGGCAGTTTTAACCATGTCTGTGTTCACCCCCCTGGCTCGGCCCGAGCTGGAAACCTTTCTCGCCCCTTATGGGCTCGGCCGCCTGCTCGATTTCCAGGGGATTGCCGCTGGTAGCGAAAACACCAACTTCTTTATCAGCCTGGAACAGGGCGAATATGTCCTGACCCTGGTTGAACGCGGCCCCGTGGACGAAATGCCGTTCTTCATCAAACTGCTGGACGTACTCCACGACGCCGACCTGCCCGTGCCCTATGCCCTGCGCACCACCGAAGGCGTGGCCCTGCGCGAATTGGCAGGCAAGCCGGCGCTGCTGCAACCGCGCCTGGCGGGCAAGCACATCAAGGACGCCAACACCCAGCACTGCGTGCAAGTGGGTGAGTTGCTCGCTCACCTGCACCTGGCCACCCAGGGCGACAAGGTGCTGGAGCGCAAGACCGATCGCGGGCTGGATTGGATGCTCGACGAAGGCGCGCAGTTGATCTCGCACCTCGATGCTGAGCAACAGAGCCTGCTGCAAGCGGCCTTGGATGAAATCCAGCAGCACAAGGCCCACATCCTCACACTGCCCCGGGCCAACATCCACGCCGACCTGTTTCGCGACAACGCGATGTTCGAAGGCACCCATCTGACCGGGTTGATCGACTTCTACAACGCCTGCTCCGGGCCGATGCTGTACGACGTGGCGATTGCCCTGAATGACTGGTGCTCGGACGACGCTGGCGTAATTGATGGACACCGCGCACGGGCACTGCTGGGAGCCTACGCGGCACTACGGCCGTTCAGCACCAAGGAAGCCGAACTGTGGCCGACGATGTTGCGCGTAGCTTGTGTGCGGTTCTGGCTGTCACGCCTGATTGCCGCAGAGACGTTTGCCGGACAGGACGTGTTGATTCACGATCCGGTGGAGTTCCAGCAGCGGCTGGAGCAGCGTCAGCACGTTGCGATCCAGCTGCCGCTCGCCCTCTAAATGTGGGAGCGGGCTTGCTCGCGAATGCGGTGTGTCAGCCAAGTAGCGGGTGACTGAAACACCGCATTCGCGAGCAAGCCCGCTCCCACATTGGTTTGGCGCTGTGCCTACAGTGATTCCAGGCATCCAGCCAAATCATTACCCAGCTTCTCCAGCAACTGCTCATAGCCTTGAGCGGTTGCCGGGGTGTAGCCGCCCAGGGCATCCAATTCCGCCAGTTTCACCGGCAGGCCCGCCACCAGGGTTTCGGCCAGGCGCGGGCGCAATGGCGGCTCGCTGAACACACAGGTCTTGCCCACTTCCTGCAAGCGCGTGCGCATCGCCGCCACATGCTGGGCGCCGGGCTGCACCTCGGCGCCCACGCTGAATACGCCGGTATGCTTGAGGCCATAGGCATCTTCAAAGTAGTCGAAGGCTTCGTGGAACACGAAGTAAGGTTTACCGGCGATACCCGCCAGGCGCGCCTTGAGGCGCACATCCAAGGCATCCAGTCGGCCATCGAACCCTTGCAGGTTGCTCTGGTAGCGCGCTGCGTTGGCCGGATCGGCCGCGCTCAAGTCCGCCGCCATTTTTGTAGCAATCACCCGCGCATTGACCGGCGACAACCACAGGTGAGCATCCAGGCTTCCCGGACGATGATCGTGATCATGGTCGTCGGCTTCTTCGCCATGGGAGTGGTTATCTTCGCCGAAATGACGCAACTTCAGCCCCGGCAATTCCTGCACCGCGACCGTCGGCAAACTACGCCCCTTGAGCACCCTTGGCAGGAAGCCTTCCATGTCCGGGCCGATCCAATACAGCAGATCTGCCGATTGCACATGCCGTACGTCGGATGGGCGCAATGCATAGTTATGGGGCGAGGCTCCCGGCGGCAATAACACCTCTGGCACCGCCACACCGTCCTGCACCGCGGCGGCAATCAGCTGCAACGGTTTGATGCTGGTCAGCACCCGAACCTCGGCCTGGGCAGCCCCGGCAATCAATAAACTGGTGACAAATACGACAAAAACGGCAAAAAGTCGGGACACGATGAGCACTCAAGGCGACAGGAACGGGTAACATAATAACGTCTCTCACAAATATCTGTCGCCGCTCATGCCTAAAACACCGCTTGCCAGCCGTCCCCACGACCACTCTCACTGCGTCCACAACGCACTGTCAGAGGCCGACGCCCTGTGCGCACGCCAAGGCCTGCGCCTGACCGCCCTGCGCCGGCGGGTGCTGGAACTGGTGTGGCAGAGCCACAAGCCCCTGGGCGCGTACGACATTCTCGGCGTGCTCAGCGAGCAGGACGGCCGCCGCGCCGCGCCGCCAACGGTGTACCGTGCGCTGGACTTCTTGCTGGAAAATGGTCTGGTGCACCGCATCGCCTCGTTGAACGCCTTTGTCGGCTGCAACCACCCGGAACATGCACACCAAGGCCAATTCCTGATCTGCCGCGAATGCCACGCCGCCATCGAGCTTGAACAAAAAAGCATCAGCGATGCGATCATCAAGAGTGCCAGCGATGTGGGCTTTCGGGTCGAAGGGCAGACCGTCGAAGTGGTGGGCATCTGCTCGGGCTGCCAGGGGGCTTGATGAGCACTGCGCTAATCCGCCTGGAACAGGTCGGCGTCACGTTCGCCGGCCAGAACGTGCTGGACAATATTCACCTGAGCGTCGAACCGGGGCAGATCGTTACCCTGATCGGCCCCAACGGCGCCGGCAAGACCACCCTGGTGCGTGCGGTATTGGGCCTGCTCAAGCCCGACAGCGGCAGTGTCTGGCGCAAGCCCAAGCTGCGCATCGGCTACATGCCGCAGAAACTGCACGTCGACCCGACCTTGCCGCTTTCGGTGCTGCGCTTTTTGCGCCTGGTGCCCGGCGTGGACCGCACCCGCGCCCTGGCTGCGCTCAAGGAAGTCGGGGCCGAGCAGGTCATCGACAGCCCGGTACAAAGCATCTCCGGTGGCGAAATGCAGCGTGTGCTGCTGGCCCGGGCCCTGCTGCGCGAACCTGAACTGCTGGTGCTCGATGAACCGGTACAGGGCGTCGACGTCGCCGGCCAGGCCGAGCTCTACAGCCTGATTACCCGCCTGCGCGACCGTCACGGCTGCGGCGTGCTGATGGTCTCCCATGACCTGCACCTGGTAATGAGCACCACCGATCAGGTGGTATGCCTCAACCGCCACGTCTGCTGCTCCGGCCACCCGGAGCAGGTCAGCGGCGACCCGGCTTTCGTCGAGCTGTTCGGCAAGAATGCCCAGAGCCTGGCGATCTACCACCATCATCACGACCACGCCCATGACCTGCATGGCGCCGTGGTTGCCGATCCGGCTGCCCCTCATACCCACGTCCACGGAGATAGCTGCAAGCATGGCTGATTTTCTGCTCTACGCCCTGCTTGCAGGCTTGGCTTTGGCGCTGGTGGCGGGCCCGCTGGGCTCGTTCGTGGTCTGGCGGCGCATGGCCTATTTTGGCGACACCTTGTCCCACGCGGCCCTGCTCGGCGTAGCCCTGGGCTTTTTGCTGGACGTCAGCCCGACCATCGCCGTGACCGTTGGCTGCCTGCTGCTCGCTGTGCTGCTGGTGACCCTGCAACAGCGCCAGCCCCTGGCTTCGGACACGCTGCTGGGGATCCTCGCACCCAGCACCCTGTCCCTGGGCCTGGTGGTCCTGAGCTTTATGCATGAAGTGCGCATCGACCTGATGGCGTATCTGTTCGGCGACCTGCTGGCGATCAGCCCCACGGACCTGGCCTGGATTCTCGGCGGCAGCGCGGCGGTATTGATCCTGCTGGTGGCCCTGTGGCGACCGCTGCTGGCAATTACCGTGCACGAACAACTGGCCACCGTCGAAGGTTTGCCCGTGCCGGCGCTGCGCATGACCCTGATGTTGCTGATCGCCGTGGTGATTGCTGTCGCAATGAAGATTGTCGGCGTATTGTTGATCACGTCGCTGTTGATCATCCCCGCCGCCGCCGCCCAGCGTCATGCACGTTCACCGGAACAGATGGCGGTCGGCGCCAGTTTGCTGGGGATGCTTGCCGTGTGTGGTGGCCTGGCGCTGTCCTGGTTCAAGGACACCCCGGCCGGGCCGTCGATTGTGGTCACGGCCGCCGCACTGTTTCTGCTGAGTTTTGTCCTGCCCCGTCGAGGGGTGTAGACTTGCTCGCTTTTTGCGCAATTAGAGAGTCGCAGGAATGAAGCCGTTCACCTCCCGTTATCTGCTCCTTGCCGCATTTTCCCTGCTGCTGGGCGCCTGCCAAAGCACCCCGCCCGTCGCCCCCGAGGTTCCGGACGCGCGCGCTGCGGCCATTGCACAGCTGGAACAAAACCTGGCCAGCAGCGAGCTGGCCACCGCCGAAGACCAACTCGCCGCCCTGCAAGCCCAGTCGCCCGACGACCCGGCGCTGGAGCCTTATCAGCGCCAACTGGCCGAAGCCTATCTGCAGCGCAGCCAGATCGTCCTGCAAAAAGGGGATGTCAACGCCGCCGCCACTGCCTTGAGCCGTGCCCGCTCCTTGATGCCCAAGGCTCCGGCGCTGACTGGCGGGGTCAACAGCGCCATCGCTCATGCGCGCAAAGCCGAGCTGGATAAAGCCGAAGCCGCCCTCAAGGCCGCCGAAGCCAAGCCACCGGCCAAGGTCATCGACCCCGCTGCCGAAAGCACCACGGTTGCGCTGAACCTCACGGATATCCAGCAATTGCGCCATCAACTGGATGCCATCGCCACCGACGTGGTGAATTACCAGTGTGATGTGAGCATCCAGGTGCCGCGCACCGAGGATTACCCGTGGCTGAACACGTTGCTGAGCAAACGAGTGAAGCGGATTGATTCAGGGTACGAACTGAAGATTCACCGGCAGATCCTCAAGCATATTCCGGCGCAGGTTGTGTTGATTCCGCGTAAAGCGCACTGACCCCAATCGCGGGCAAGCCCGCTCCCACATTGGAATACATTTCAAATGTGGGAGCGGGCTTGCCCGCGATGGCGCCCTATCAAACAACCAAAAACTTAAGCTGGAACCGCCTTGGCCCGAGGCTCGCGCTCCCAAACCCGATGCTGGGCAATCGCCGCAATAAACGCCTTCAACGCCTTGGCATCCCCGCCAACAATCAACCCCGCATCCGCCTCCAGCTTCAACACCGCCAGCAACTGCTTGGCCTCACCAGCCAACGCAATCGCCTTCAAATGCTTGTAGGCCTCCAGCAGGTAATGCAACGCCACGCCATCGCCGCTCAATGCCTGGATCGACTTCGCCCCACCCGGCACAAACACCGCGTCGAATGCCACTGACGGCAAGCCTTCCATCGAGGCATCCACCGCCAGGCTCTTGCCATCGGCCGTGGTTACCGGCGCCGAGGTCGGCCCAAGCAATTTGGCATGGGCACCTTCTGCGGCCAGCGCCTTTTTCAACGCCGCGATGGCTGCACCATCAACACCATTGGCCGCCAGGATCGCCACCTTGCGCGTCTTGATCCCCCCTGGCAGCAGGTTGGCCTGGCTCAAGGCCGGCGAGCGCTCTGGCGCGGTCTTGCGCACTGGCACGGTGCCTTTTTTCGGCACCGGCAGGCCCAGGTTCTGCGCCACGCGCTTGGCCAGCTCCAGATCGATGTTGGCCAGGATCTCGTTGACCTGGCGCGCCCGGATAAACTCACGCTCGACCTTGCCCAGCTCAAAGCTGTAGGCCGCGATGATGTGCTCCTGCTCGTGCTTGCTCATGCTGTTGAAAAACAGGCGCGCCTGGGAAAAGTGATCGCTGAATGACTCACTGCGCTCGCGGATTTTGTGCGCATCGATGCGCTCCGGGTAAGACTCAAAACCGCCGTCCTGCGCCGCCGGTGGCGTTTCTTTCGGCCAGCCGCCGTCGATGGAGTTCGGCTCGTAAGCGGCACGACCCTTGTCGATGGTGCTGCGGTGCATGGCATCGCGCTGGTTGTTATGCAGTGGCGTCAGCGGCTGGTTGATCGGCAACTGATGAAAATTCGGGCCACCTAGACGGCTGATCTGCGTATCGGTGTAGGAAAACAACCGACCTTGCAGCAGCGGGTCATTGGAGAAGTCGATACCCGGCACGATATGGCCTGGGCAGAAGGCGACCTGCTCGACTTCCGCGAAGAAGTTATCCGGGTTGCGATTGAGCACCATCTTGCCCAGCGGGGTGATGGGCACCAATTCTTCGGGAATCAGCTTGGTCGGGTCGAGGATATCGAAGTCGAAGGCATGCTCCTTATCCTCGGGAATAATCTGCACCCCCAGTTCCCATTCCGGGTAATCGCCCATCTCGATGGCGTCCCACAGGTCGCGACGGTGGTAATCGGTATCTTTACCCGCCAGCTTCTGCGCCTCATCCCACACCAGGGAGCAGGTACCCGCCGTCGGCCGCCAGTGGAATTTGACGAAGTTGGATTGTCCCTCGGCATTGACCAGGCGGAACGTATGCACGCCAAAACCCTGCATGCTGCGCAGGCTTTTTGGAATGGCGCGGTCGGACATTGCCCAAATGACCATGTGCGCCGATTCCGGCTGCAGCGAGACAAAATCCCAGAACGTGTCGTGGGCCGAGCCGCCGGTAGGAATTTCGTTGTGCGGCTCAGGTTTTACCGCATGCACGAAGTCAGGGAACTTGATCGCGTCCTGGATGAAAAATACCGGCATGTTGTTGCCCACCAAGTCGAAGTTGCCTTCGTCGGTGAAGAACTTCACGGCAAAGCCGCGCACATCACGTACCGTATCGCCCGAGCCACGCGGGCCCTGCACCGTGGAAAAACGCGTGAACACCGGGGTTTTATGGCCAGGGTCACGCAAAAAACCCGCCTTGGTCAGCGCCGAATGGTTTTCATAAGTCTGGAAGTAGCCATGGGCGCCAGTGCCGCGGGCGTGCACGATGCGCTCCGGGATACGCTCATGGTCAAAGTGCGTGATTTTTTCACGCATGATGAAATCTTCCAGCAGCGAAGGCCCGCGAGCACCGGCTTTCAGGGTGTTCTGGTTATCGGAGATTTTCACCCCCTGATTGGTGCGCAGCGCCTGGCCCGTGGCATCGGAGCGGGATTTTTCCAGGCTTTGCAGCTTGGCATTGGTGTTGCCACGGTCCAGGGTATCGGTGCCAGCAAGCTCGCTCTTGGGCGTCATGGCGGGTTTCTTGGTACTCATCAGACAAAACTCCTCGTTTGCATAGGCCAGAGCGGTCCCTGGCTCGTTGGAGCAAAACCCCGGGCACGGCACCCGGGAAATCGAGTTGCTTAAGTAGTGACTGACGGGATTTTTTACCGTTCCTTTTTTATGACCTTTGATCGCGTTATTGCCAAATCGCTGGTTGAATACGAAATAAATGCTAAGAAACACTATACGGACAGGCTAAAATGCGCGCCCGGCTAACCGCTGATCCCTTTTCAATGCGCCCCACAAGGTTCGCTACGTGATCGAGTTTCATAACGTCCATAAAACCTACCGGGTCGCCGGCAAGGAAATCCCCGCACTGCATCCCACCAGCCTGCGCGTCGAGAACGGCCAGGTGTTTGGCCTGATTGGCCATTCCGGCGCGGGAAAAAGTACCCTGCTGCGCCTGATCAATCGCCTGGAAGAGCCTTCGGGCGGCCAGATCAACGTCGACGGCGAAGAAGTCACCGCCCTGGATGCCAACGGCCTGCGTCGTTTCCGGCAACAGGTCGGGATGATCTTCCAGCACTTCAACCTGCTGGCCTCCAAGACCGTCGCCGATAACGTGGCGCTGCCGCTGACCCTGGCCGGTGAGTTGTCGCGCCGCGAGATTGATGCGCGCGTGGCGGAACTGCTGGACCGGGTTGGCCTGTCCGACCACGCCAAGAAGTACCCGGCGCAGTTGTCCGGCGGCCAGAAGCAGCGCGTCGGCATCGCCCGCGCCCTGGCCACCAAACCGAAAATCCTGCTGTGCGACGAAGCCACCAGCGCCCTTGACCCACAGACCACGGCCTCGGTCCTGCAGTTGCTGGCCGAGATCAACCGCGAGCTGAAGCTGACCATCGTGCTGATCACCCATGAAATGGACGTGATCCGCCGTGTCTGCGACCAGGTCGCAGTAATGGATGCCGGCGTGATTGTCGAGCAGGGTCCGGTCGCCCAGGTGTTCCTGCACCCCACGCACCCGACCACCAAGCGCTTTGTGCAGGAAGCCGAGCAGGTCGATGAAGGCGAGCAGCGCGATGTGTTCGCCCATGTACCGGGCCGCATCGTGCGCCTGACATTCCAGGGCGAAGCGACCTACGCGCCATTGCTGGGTACCGTCGCCCGCGAAACGGGTGTGGACTACAGCATCCTCGCCGGTCGCATCGACCACATCAAAGATACCCCTTACGGGCAACTGACCCTGGCCATCACCGGCGGTGACATGGAAGCGGCGTTCGCGCGCTTCACCGCAGCCGATGTGCACATGGAGGTCCTGCGTTAATGGACGTGTTACTGCATTATTTCGACAACGTCGACTGGGCTGATATCTGGGTGGCCACCAGCGACACCATGCTGATGCTCAGCACTTCGCTGTTTTTCACCGTACTGGTGGGCCTGCCGCTGGGTATCCTGCTGTTTCTGTTCAGCCCACGCCAGTTGCTGGAGCAGAAGACCACCTATGCCGCCCTGGCCTTCGTGGTCAACGCCATCCGTTCCTTGCCGTTTATCATTTTGCTGATTGTGATGATCCCGACGACGGTGTTCCTCACGGGCACGTCGCTTGGTGTGGCCGGTGCGATTCCGCCGCTGGTGGTAGGCGCCTCGACGTTCTTCGCCCGGCTGGTGGAAACCGCCCTGCGCGAGGTCGATCGCGGCATCATCGAGGCGACCCAGGCCATGGGTGCAACCACCCGGCAGATCATCACCAAGGCGCTGTTGCCCGAGGCAAAGCCCGGCATCATTGCGGCAATCACCGTGACCGCCATTGCCCTGGTGGGCTACACCGCCATGGCCGGTGTGGTGGGTGCCGGCGGCCTGGGCGACCTGGCGATCCGTTATGGATACCAGCGTTTCCAGGATGACGTGATGGTCGTCACCGTGGTGATGTTGATTGTGCTGGTACAGATTCTGCAAACCATCGGCGATAAGCTGGTGACACACTACTCTCGAAAATAACGGCCATTGCCGGCCCCGCCGGCAGATGCCCGAACAAGGAGCTTGTTGGATGAAAAAACTACTGGTTGCTTTCGCCGCGGTTGCCGCGTTTTCCGCCCATGCCGCCGAGACCCTGACGGTCGCCGCCACGCCGGTGCCCCACGCTGAGATCCTTGAGTTCGTGAAGCCGGCCCTGGCCGCGCAAGGCGTGGACTTGAAGGTCAAGGTGTTCACCGACTACGTACAGCCCAACGTACAAGTGGCCGAAAAGCGCCTGGACGCCAACTTCTTCCAGCACCAGCCGTACCTGGATGAGTTCAACAAGGCCAAGGGCACTCACCTTGTGAGCGTGGCCGGCGTACACCTGGAGCCGCTGGGCGCATACTCCAGCAAGTACAAGACCCTGGCCGAACTGCCGAACGGTGCCAACGTGGTCATCCCCAACGACGCCACCAACGGCGGCCGCGCGCTGTTGCTGCTGGCCAACAAGGGCCTGATCACCTTGAAGAACCCGACCGATATCCTGTCGACCATCAAGGACATCACCGGCAATGAAAAGGGCCTGAAATTCCGCGAACTGGAAGCCGCCACCCTGCCACGCGTGCTGACCCAGGTCGACCTGGCGCTGATCAACACCAACTACGCCCTGGAAGCCAAGCTGGACCCTTCCAAGGATGCCCTGGCGATCGAAGGCAACGACTCGCCTTACGTCAACATCCTGGTGACCCGCGAGGACAACAAGGATTCGGACGCGGTGCAGAAGCTGGTCAAAGCCCTGCACACCCCAGAAGTGAAGGCATTCATCAACGAGAAGTACAAAGGCGCGATTCTGCCGGCGTTCTGATCGAGCACTATCTCCAAAACACTGGAGATCGAATGTGGCAGCTGGCTTGCCTGCGATAGCGGTGGATCAGCGACCAAAAGGCTGGCTGACCTGACGCTATCGCAGGCAAGCCAGCTCCCACAGTTGATCTGGGTTGTCGGCTGGATTTGCTCCAGAACTAGTTACGCTGCAACAACCCCGGCAACTGCGCCACCAGCTTCTGGTTGTTCAACGGCGCACGGATAAACCCACGCTGGGTGCCATCCGGGCCGATCAATGCCAGGTTGCCGCTGTGGTCGACCGTGTAGTTCGGCTTGCTGGTATCAGCCGGGATGAACGGAATGCTCACGGCATTCGACACCTTCTGCACATCCTCCACATTCGCCCCGGTAAGCCCTGCAAATTGCGGATCGAAGTAGCCCAAGTATTGCTTGAGCTGGGTCGGGGTATCGCGATGGGGGTCAACGCTGACCAGGATCACCTGCAACTTATCCACCACGTCCTTGGGCAGCTCACTCTTGATCTGGCGCAGTTGGGCGAGGGTGGTCGGGCAGATATCCGGGCAGAAGGTGTAGCCGAAGAACAGCACGCTCCACTTGCCCTTCAACTCATTGACCAGCACTGGCTGGCCGTCCTGGTTGGTCATGGTCACAGGCGGCAGTTGGCGGCTTTGCGGCAGCAGGATAATGCCCGCGTCGATCAACGCCGTTGGGTCGCCCTGGCCCTTGCCGGACAAAACTTTATTGACGGTCAGGCCCATGACCAACGCCACGATGGCCACCAGGATAAAGACAGTTTTTTGAGTTCGAGTCATAGGTTCAACAATAAGTAATGGTCTACGAGCAGGGCGATAAATAGCAGGAACAGGTACCAGATAGAGTACTTGAAGGTATTGATCGCCGCGTGCGGCCGACTGCCACGGTACAGCACCCAGGCCCATTGCAGAAAGCGTGCGCCCAGAACCAGCGCACAGCCCAGGTACAACAGCCCGCTCATATGGATCACATAGGGCATCAGGCTCACCGCCAGCAGCGCGAAGGTGTAGAGCAGGATATGCACCTTGGTGTAGTGCTCGCCGTGGGTCACCGGCAGCATCGGGATATCGGCCTTGGCGTATTCCTCCTTGCGATGAATGGCCAGGGCCCAGAAGTGCGGCGGGGTCCAGGCGAAGATGATCAGTACCAGCAGCAATGGCTCGGCGCTCACATGGCCGGTGACCGCCACCCAACCAAGCAACGGCGGCGCCGCGCCGGCCAGGCCGCCGATCACGATATTCTGCGGCGTCGCGCGCTTGAGAAAGCCGGTGTAGATCACCGCATAGCCCAACAACGAGGCCAATGTCAGCCAGGCCGCCAATGGGTTGGTAAACGCCAGCAACAAACCCAGCCCGGCCACCGCCAGCGCCAGGGCAAATGTCAGCGCGGCGACCGGGGAAACCCGGCCTTCAGCCAGCGGGCGCTTGTGAGTACGCGCCATCAGCGCATCAATGCGCCGGTCCACCACATGGTTGACCGCTGCGGCGCCGCCAGCGCACAGGGCAATCCCCAGATTGCCGAAGATCAGTACGGCCCACGGCACCCCGGCGCGGGTGGCGAGAAACATGCCCACCAGCGAGGTGATCAGCATCAGCACCACCACCTTGGGCTTGGTCAGCTCCAGGTAGTCGCGCCAGATAGCCTGGCCGGGACGCTCGCCAATCAAGGTCGCCATGGCATCTCTCCTTTAAGGGTGATCAGGCCCGAAACGTGTTTGCGCGGGCTGAAGCGCCAACCGAACGGCACTTGATGGCGAACCCGCACCAGGCTGGTACGGGCGTGGTAATTGACCAGCACCAGGGTCAGTAACAGCGCTGCACCGCCGGCGTTATGGGCGACCGCCACCGGCAGCGGCAAATGAAAGTACACATTGCTCAGGCCCAGGCCGATCTGCACGGCCAGGGCGACCAGCAGCAGGCCCGCCAGGCGGGTCATGCCCACCGTCTTGAGCTGCCAGGCCAGCCCCAACAGCACCACGGTGACCACTAGCGCACCCAGGCGATGGGTCAGGTGAATCGCCGTGCGCGCATCACTGTCCAGCTGCCCGCCCAGATAGTTGGGGCCGATATGCTGGGTCAGGTGAAAGCCATTGGCAAAGTCCGCCGCCGGCCACCACTCGCCATGGCAGGTCGGCAAGTCGATACAGGCCACCGCCGCATAGTTGGAACTGACCCACCCGCCCAGGGCGATCTGCCCGATCACCAGCACCAGGCCGGCCGTGGCCCAATACTGCAAGCGCCGGGGCACGATCAGCGCCGGCAACACCCCGGATAACCGCAAGGTCAGCAAAAACAGCAGGCTCAAGGTCGCAAACCCGCCCAGCAAATGCCCGGTGACCACCTGCGGCCAGAGCTTGAGGGTCACCGTCCACATACCAAAGGCGGCCTGGGCGAAGACCACCGCCAGCAGGAACAGCGGCAGCTTCAAGGGTTGCCCCGCATGCCGGCGATGGCTCCAGGCGCGAGCGGCCAGCAACGTGATCAGCAGCCCCAGGGTGCCCGCGGCGTAGCGGTGGATCATCTCGTTCCAACCTTTGTCGGCCTCCACCGGCGTATCCGGGAAATGCAGCTCGGCATGGGCCAACTGGGCCTCGCTTTTAGGCACACTGATAAAGCCGTAGCAACCCGGCCAGTCCGGGCAACCGAGGCCGGCATGGGTCAGGCGGGTGTAGGCGCCGAGCAGCACGACAATCAGCGCCAACAGGGTGGCAAACAGCGCGAGGCGAAATCCAGGTTTGGCCATGACGATGCCCTTATCCGATATTCGACAGTTTCAGCAGGTGGCGCAGGTCGTTAAGCAGATCCTTACCCTTGACCTGCGCGTCATAGCGCAGCACCAGGTTGCCGTGAGGGTCGACGATCCATAGCTGTGCATCGCCGGGCGCGGCAGCGTTTTGCTTGAAGGTCGGCAGGTCCAGGGGGAAACGCTGCAACTGCGGATACTCGGCTTTGAGCTTGGCCTCATACTCGGCGCTGACCGGCTGCGCACTGGCCAGGGCATGGCTGGCGCGGGACGCATCACGCCCCAGACCGATCTGCAGTTGGCGCGCGAGGTAGACCAATTGCTGGCAATCAGTGGCGCAGGCTGCGGGCGCGGTCACCAGCAATTGCCAGCGCTGCTCGTCGGCCTGCACGCCGATATCGGCGCGGGTCTGGCCATTGCCGATCATCTCGCCATGATCACTGCGGTTGTCCGGCACCCAGAACTGCAACTTGTACATCAGGGTCGCCAGCACCATCGGGCCGATCACCATCAGCAGGATCAGGATCAGTTGCCAGCGCCCCTTGCGCCGATCGGGTGCCGCTGGCGTATCAGACATGTTGAGTGGATTCATGGCCGCTCCCATGGTGCTTCTCCCTTGCGTTGTGCCAGCCGAGGTAGAGGTAAAGGCCCAGCAGCGCCAGCGCCATGGCGAACCACTGCACGGCATACCCCAGGTGTTTTTCCGGGCCCATGGCCACTACCGGCCATTGGGTTTCATAGGTTGCAGGCCCGGCTTCGGCCCGCAGCTCAAAGGCAAACCCGCTGCGATCCAATTCGGCCCACAGTGCCTGTGGATGCAGCGCCGTCAGCAAACGCGGCCATTGCGCGGCTGCCGGGTCGGCATGCAGCTGGAACGTCTCGCCCGGCGCCACATACACCCAGGCATTGATATTCAAAGGCTGGTCGGGCGTGGTGAAGGCCGGCGGCGTGCGCCGATCCGGCCACGCCAGCCAGCCGCGATTGAGCAACAGCCACTGGCCGCTGGCCTGGTCATGAAAGGGTTGCAGCAACTCGACGCCGGCCTTGCCGTCACGCATGCGGTTATCCAGCAACACGCTGTGCCCGGCATCGAACTGCCCGCGTAACTGCACCCGGCGAAAAGCCGGATCAGCCAACACATCCAACTGATCAACACTGATAGGCGGCGCCGCCCGGCGCTCGGCGTAACTCTGCAGCAGCGCCTGTTTTTCCTGGCCACGGGACAATTGCCAAAAGCCCAGGAACACCATCAGCGGTAGCAGCACCAACACCACCAGGGTCGGCGCAATCCCGGGGCGAAAGCGTTTCATGGCGTTACCGCGAAGGTGGGTGCTGCGCTGGCTATACTGAATCTCATTGCCCGCCCCTCAAAAAAAGAGCCCTGGAGCCTGACCATGCTCAAAGCCGCTATTGCCCTGATGCTGATCGCTACCGTTGTGAGCCTGTTCAGTGGCTTGTTCTTTCTGGTCAAGGACGAGGGCCACTCCAATCGCCTCGTCACAGCCTTGACCGTGCGTGTGGTGCTGGCCGTGATCACCCTGGCGCTGATCACCTGGGGATTCTTCAGCGGCCAACTGGTTTCCCACGCCCCCTGGTAAGTCGCTACAGCACGTAAACGAAGAAAAACAAACCGATCCACACCACATCCACGAAGTGCCAGTACCAACTGGCCGCTTCGAAACCGAACTGATGCTCGGCATTGAAGTGCCCCTTGAGGATGCGCATCAGCATCACGAACAAAATGATCGTGCCGATGGTCACGTGGGCGCCGTGAAAGCCGGTCAACATGAAGAAGGTCGCGCCATACACCCCGGAGCCCAGTGTCAGGCCCAGCTCTTTATAGGCGTGGATATATTCCTCAGCCTGGAAGCCGAGAAACGCCAACCCCAGCAACACGGTGATCGCCAGCCAGATTTTCAGCGCACCGCGATGGCCCTTGCGCAAGGCGTGGTGGGCGATGGTGATGGTCACGCTGGAGCTCACCAGCAAGATGGTGTTGACCAGCGGCAAGCCCCAAGGGCTGATCGTGCCTTCAGGCGCCGGGAACAGCTTGGGGTCAGGGTTGTTGAGCAGCGGCCAGGCGAATTCGAAATTCGGCCACAGCATGTGCGCAATGCCCTTGGAGCCTTCGCCGGCCAGCCACGGCGCCGACATATGCCGCACATAGAACAGCGCGCCAAAGAACGCGATGAAAAACATCACCTCGGAAAAGATGAACCACGTCATGCCCCAGCGAAACGAGCGGTCCATCTGCGCGCTGTACAACCCGGCACGGCTTTCCTTGATCACCGCGCCAAACCAGCCAAACATCATGTAGGCCAGCAGCAGGCTGCCGACGAAAAAGATCAACGGGCCGTGGGATTCCGGGCGGGCCGCCTTGAGGTCGTTGAACCACACACCCAGGCCATACACGGTGATCAACAGCCCAAACGTGGCAATTATTGGCCATTTGCTTTGCGCTGGTACGTAGTACGTATCATGAGTCGACATGTATCCGCTCTCCTAATCGAGCCCGCAGGCAAGCCTAGCCGCCGGTATGGACAGCCACGGGCGGTTGGCGCGCAGTGATATCGAACAGCGTGTACGCCAGGGTCAAATGCTTCACATCCTTGGGCATGTCGCGGTCGACAATGAAGCGCACTGGCATCTCGATGCGCTCCCCCGGCTGCAGCACTTGCTGGGTGAAGCAAAAACACTCGGTCTTGTGGAAGTACATCGCCGCTTCGGCCGGGGAAATGCTCGGAATCGCCTGGGCCGTCATCGGCTTGTCGCTGGGGTTGAAGGCCACGAATACCATCTCGTTGACCGCGCCAGGGTTGACCACGATTTCGTCGGCCTTGGAGTGGAATTCCCAGACCATATCGATGGCATTGGTCGACAGAAACTGCACCCGCACCTGGCGCGACGGATCGACTACCTGTGAGCCTTCGTACTGCCCGGCCGTCTTGCCGTTGATGCCGAAGGCCTTGCACATCACGTCGTAGATCGGCACCAGGGCGAAGCCAAAGGCGAACATCGCCAGCACCAGGATCAGCAGGCGCGTGACCAGGCGGTTGAGGGGCACGGAATCAGCCATGACGGCCACCTCCGCGTGACGGTTCTGTAGGAGCGAGCTTGCTCGCGAAAAACCACAGCGCGCCGCGTTTATTCAGGCAACCCGCGTTATCGTTTACGCCCTTCGCGAGCAAGCTCGCTCCTACAGGAGGAAACCAGCTGTTCATTTGACCTCCGGCGGCGTGGTGAAGGTGTGGTACGGCGCTGGCGAAGGAATGCTCCACTCCAGACCTTCGGCGCCATCCCACGGCTTGGCCGGCGCCGGCTTGCCGCCACGGATGCACTTGATCACGATAAACAGGAAGAAAATCTGCGTGGCACCGAACATAAAGGCGCCAATCGACGACACCATATTGAAGTCGGCGAACTGCAGATTGTAGTCCGGCACCCGGCGCGGCATGCCGGCCAGCCCCACGAAATGCATCGGAAAGAACGCCATGTTCATCCCTACGAACGACAGCCAGAAATGCAGCTTGCCCAGGGTTTCGTCGTACATATGGCCGGTCCATTTCGGCAACCAGTAGTAGGCCGAGGCGAAAATCCCGAAGATCGCCCCAGGCACCAGCACGTAATGGAAATGCGCCACCACAAAGTAGGTGTCGTGGTACTGGAAATCCGCCGGGGCAATGGCCAGCATCAGCCCGGAAAAGCCGCCGATGGTGAACAGGATCACAAAGGCCACGGCAAACAGCATCGGCGTCTCGAAGGTCAGCGAGCCTTGCCACATGGTGCTGACCCAGTTGAACACCTTGACCCCGGTGGGCACGGCGATCAGCAGGGTGGCGTACATGAAGAACAACTCGCCCACCAACGGAATGCCCACCACGAACATGTGGTGCGCCCACACGATAAACGACAGGAACGCGATGCTCGCCGTGGCGTAGACCATCGAGGTGTAGCCGAACAGCGGCTTGCGCGAGAAGGTCGGGATGATCGAGCTGACGGCACCAAAGGCCGGCAGGATCATGATGTACACCTCGGGATGGCCGAAGAACCAGAACACATGCTGGAACAACACCGGGTCACCACCACCGGCAGCGCTGAAGAAGCTGGTGCCGAAGTGGATATCCATCAGCATCATGGTCACGCAACCGGCCAGGACCGGCATTACCGCGATCAGCAGGAACGCGGTGATCAGCCAGGTCCAGACGAACAGCGGCATCTTCATCAGGGTCATGCCTGGCGCACGCAGGTTGAGGATGGTGGCGACCACGTTGATCGCGCCCATGATCGAGCTGATACCCATCAGGTGGATGGCGAAGATAAAGAACGTCACGCTTTCCGGGGCGTAGGTGGTGGAAAGCGGGGCGTAGAAGGTCCAGCCAAAGTTCGGCCCGCCCCCAGGGGTGAACAAGGTCGAGACCAGCAGCAGGAACGCCGCCGGCAGCAGCCAGAAGCTGAAGTTGTTCATGCGGGGCAGGGCCATGTCCGGCGCGCCGATCATCAGTGGGATCATCCAGTTGGCCAAGCCGACAAATGCCGGCATCACCGCGCCAAACACCATGATCAGGCCATGCATGGTGGTCATCTGGTTGAAAAATGCCGGCTCGACGATTTGCAGCCCCGGCTGGAACAACTCGGCACGGATCACCATGGCGAACGAGCCGCCGAGCAGGAACATGGCGAAGCTGAACCACAGGTACATGGTCCCGATATCTTTGTGGTTGGTCGTCAGCACCCAGCGCATCAGGCCTTTGGCGGGGCCATGGGCGTGGTCAGCGGCATGACCGTGGTCGTCGATCACAGTGCTCATGGCCGTTCTCCTGCAAGCGGATGGGCGGGGCGGTTCAGGGCATACGCAATGAAGAGGTTCATTTGCTTTCCGCCTGTTTGATGGCCAGCACGTCTTTAGGCGTGACCATGTCGCCTTTGTTGTTGCCCCAGGCGTTACGTTCGTAGGTCACGACCGCCGCAATATCGACTTCCGACAGTTGCTTGCCGAAGGCCGCCATCGCCGTACCAGGCTTGCCGTGGTACACGATGCTCAGGTGATCTGCCGCAGGGCCGGTGGCGATTTTCGAGCCCTTGAGCGCCGGGAACATCGGCGGCAGGCCTTGGCCTTCGGCCTGGTGACAGGCCACGCAAGTGGTGTGGTAGACCTTGTCGCCACGGGCTACCAGCTCATCAAGTGTCCACTCTTTGGAGGTCAGCTCCTTGAGCTTGGCAGCTTCTTCCTTGCGCTCACCGAGCCAGGTTTCGTAGTCGGCCTTGGACTTGACCTCGACCACAATGGGCATGAAGCCGTGGTCCTTGCCGCACAGTTCTGCGCACTGGCCACGGTAGATGCCGGGCTTCTCGACCCGGGTCCAGGCCTCGTTGACGAAACCGGGGATGGCATCGCGCTTGACCGCAAACGCCGGCACCCACCAGGAGTGGATCACGTCGGCGGCCGTCACCAAAAAGCGCACCTTGGCGCCCACCGGCAGCACCAGCGGCTGGTCGACTTCCAGCAGGTAGTGTTCGCCTTTGGTGGCCTGGTTATGGATCTGTTCGGCGGGGGTGGCCAGATTGCTGAAGAACTCGACGTCCTGGCCCAGGTATTTGTAGTGCCACTTCCACTGATAGCCGGTGACCTGGATATCGATATCCGATTCACTGCTGTCGTAGATGTTGATCAGGGTCTTGGTCGCCGGAATAGCCATGGCGACAAGGATCAGCAGGGGCACGACGGTCCAGAGAATTTCGACCGTGGTACTTTCGTGGAACTTGGCCGCCACCTGTCCCGTGGAGCGCCGATGCAAAATCATCGACCAGAACATGGCGCCAAACACGATGATGCCGATCACCACACAGATCCAGAAAATGGTCATGTGCAGGTCGAACACAGCGTGACTGACTTCAGTGGCCCCTGGTGCCATATTCACTGTCCAGGCGGCTTGCGCCTGGTTGAATACTGACCACAAGAGTAAGCCCATCCAAACATGTGGATGTCGCGTCATTGCGGGTTCCCCTTATCGTTCTTGTTATCCCGCCGGTTTGCACCTGCGGCCAAGGGGGCGGCTTCCAAACTGCTTACATCCGCCAAGCCTTGCCTGCCTAATGCAGTCGGGCGTCATCAGCTAATTGCGTACAAACCCGAGTATAGACAGCGACTGCGACCCCGCAATGTGTGGGGGCAAATCAGTAAAAAGAGACGAACGGCGCTGGCCGGCCAGGAGATTCAGGGCCTATCCGACGAACGATGGCATTTCGATATAACAGCGGCGCATAACCATGAAATAATTATGACAAATGCGTCTTAGGAGCTCGTATAAACGAGCTACCTTATGCAATCCCTTTCCTACGCCCGTATTCCTGGAGCTTTCATGAACACCGCCGCATTGCGCGAGCAGATTTCCCGTGCCCATCAACACGAAGCGTCCACCGGCCATTTGGCTAAACAGCTGGACGCAAAGTTACCGCACCTGCACTCGGCCATTTCCCTGGCCGAGGGTGATCGTAATGCCGTGATGACACGCTTCGTCACCGCCTACATCGATCAGGTTCCGGACCTGCTGGATGCCGCCAACGACGTGGCTCGGGAAGCCGGGATTGAAAGCCAGATCAAGCCGGTGCTGAAAATCGCCGAGCATTTCTTTCTCCAGCCACCCGCCATCCTGGCCGCCCATGAAGGCCTGAACGGCCTGCTGGACGAGGCCTACCTGGCCCACCGGCTGGTGGAAGAAGTGAACGATTTGTATATCAAGCACTTCGGCCAACCGTTGATTCCGGCGGACACCACCGTTGCCAATGTGATTGCCCACCAGTTGATCGGCGAAAATTTCGCCAATCAGCTGGATGAAGCCGTGCACCTGGCGGTGGATGAGATGCTCAACGAAGAGAGCTTTGCCCTGGAGTCCGTCGAGGCCTATCGCGAGCAGCTCAAGAGCCCGGCGACGGAAGCCGCGTGGAAGCGCTGGCCATGCCTGTCGCGCCAACTGGGTGTGGAGTTGGAGCTGGATCAGCCGGCCTAGATTGGCCTTCTGTAGGAGCGAGCTTGCTCGCGAAAAACGTCAACGATAACGCGTGCTTACTGAATGAATGCGGCGCCTGTAAGTTTTTCGCGAGCAAGCTCGCTCCTACACAAGCCCCTCCCACTTTTTTATCCGGTTTCGTCAGACCACTGACGGGGCAGAGCCGATCCGGGTCGTGGTGCGTATCCGCCCTTCCAACCGACGCTTCAACCCGCGCGCCTCGATCACCAACTTCGAGCCCTTGGCCGCATTGGCCCGACCCCATTCCTCCAGTAGCTCCAGACACGAATGGTCCACGTAACTCAAGTTGTTGAGCGGCACATGCACGGTGGTTCCCGCCGGCACTGTCGCCAATACCTGGGTCAATGCGGGCACCTTGAGGAAGGTCGCCGCTCCTATCAACCGCAACTCCATTTCACCGTCCTGGGGCAGGTCGATCAGGCTGACTTTCAAGCGTGAAGCCTTCCACGCCAGCTTCACCAGGGTCAGGCCGAAGCCCACCAGCACACCGGTCAGCAAGTCGGTAAAGATGATCGCCAGGGCCGTGGCGGCGTAGGTGAACATCGGCATCCGGCCATAGCGCGCCAGACCACGGAAAGCCTTGAGGTCCACCAACTTGATCCCGGTATACACCAGTACACCCGCCAGGCTCGCCACCGGAATGCTTTGCAGCACGCTCGACAGCAGCAACACGAAGGCCAGCAGCCAGAGACCGTGGAACATCGCCGACAAACGCGTGGTCGCACCCGCCTGGACGTTGGCCGAGCTGCGCACGATCACACCGGTCATGGGCAATGCGCCCACCAGACCACACAACATGTTGCCTACACCCTGGGCGGACAATTCCTTATCGAAGTCCGAGCGCTGGCCGTTGTGCATTCGATCCACAGCCGCCGCCGAGAGCAACGTTTCGGCGCTGGCGATAAAAGCTACGGCGAAGGCGGCGATCAACAGGTTGGGATCGGCCAGGTTCAGCAGGTCGCTGGGGCGCAGCCAGTCGATGGCATCGGCGAGGTTTTCTGGCACTTCCACGCGCTTGACCTGCAAGGCCAGCATCAGGCTGGTCGCGGTCGCCAGGCCCACGCCGAGCAATGCACCGGGTACAAAGCGCAGCTTCTGCGGGCGAAACCGGTCCCACAACCACATCACCAGCATGGTCGCCAAACCCAGCAGGCCAGCTTGCCAACCGAGCCCGCCACCCAGGCTGGGAATGGCCTGGACCACTGCGGCGGGGAAGCCCGCCAGGTTATCCAGCCCCGAGGGTTTGGGCGCTCCGTCGAGCATCACATGCACTTGCGACAGGACAATCAGCACCCCGATCCCCGCCAGCATGCCGTAGACCACCGCCGGCGCCGTCACCCGGAACCAGCAGCCCAGGCGTAGCCGCCCGGCCACCAGTTGCAGAAAGCCCGCCAACAGCAGGATCGGCCCAAGCATCAGCATCCCGTGCTGGCGCACCAGTTCGAACACCAACACCGCCAGTCCGGCCGCCGGGCCGCTGACTTGCAGGGGCGAGCCGGCCAGCCAACCCACCACCAGACCACCGATGATCCCGGTGATCAGGCCCTTGGCCGGCGGCATGCCCGAGGCAATGGCGATCCCCATGCATAGGGGCAAGGCCACCAGAAACACCACCACCGAAGCCAACAGCTCCCGTGGCAGCACTGTTTTTAATTGAGCTGCACGCATGATGACTCTCCCGAGGCATTCGCCGGGCGTGGCAAGGCCTGGCTGCATCCATGGCAGCCATCGCATTACCCGGCAGGGGATTGTTTTAGAAGCGCGCTTTGGGCGTCGCCGAAGGGATCGGTCCGCAACCGTTCAGCGGCAGGAACGTGGCCTGGTCCGCATCGTAGGCTTTGATCTCGCTGGTCTCGATGTTGTAGATCCAGCCATGGATAAACAAATGACCATTGGCCATGCGCGAAGCCACAGAAGGGTGGGTGCGCAAGTGTTGTAACTGGGCGATGACGTTTTCTTCAGTCAGCACCTGCATGCTTTCGCCTTCATTGGCGCAATCACAGTTGTCCTGGACCATGGTCTTGGCGACCTCGGCATGGCGCAGCCAGGCTTTGACCGTGGGCATCTTTTCCAGGCTCTGGGGGTTGAGCACCGCCCGCATCGCGCCACAATCGGAATGGCCGCAGACGATAATGTGCTGCACGCCCAGGGCCAGCACCGCGTACTCGATGGCCGTGGATACACCGCCGTTCATCTGCCCATAGGGCGGCACGACGTTACCTACGTTACGGGTGACGAACAAATCGCCCGGGGAGCTGTGGGTGATCAGTTCCGGAACAATGCGCGAGTCGGCACAGGTGATAAACATCGCCCGAGGGCTCTGGGCCGTGGCGAGTTTCTTGAAGAGCTCTTCCTGCTGGGGAAAGATCTCGTTATGGAAATGCAAAAAGCCATCAACTATGTGCTGCAGCGCTGCATCGGCGGACTCCGCCTCGTGGGTGGCTGAAGCCGACGCAGCCAACGGCTGTTTATCCTTGTCACTCATGATTCATCCTCGTGGTTGGAGCAGGGAGCCTTGCAGTTCAGGCCGACGCGCAATCGCTGGGATTCACACATGGAAACCACCCAGCCAGCGCCTCCGACCCATCAGTCACTCGGTGAACAAGGTACCTGCCGAAACTTAACTCAAACTGAATCAACCGCTCTAGATCGCGGGTTTCAGTGATATCAAAACGCGACCACCCTGGCTCGGCAGTGCGCGCATTTGTATCAGTCTACAACAAAGCCAGCTGCCTGCCGGGCGGACAGAATGCACTGCAATCGAGGTTGAACCCTTCCCGTCGGTCCAGCCCCAAACGCTTGATCGCCTTGGCAAATCGTTGCGCCAGCAGATCGGCAAACGGCCCCTCACCGCGCATGCGTACACCGAAGCGGCTGTCATAGACTTCGCCACCGCGCACCTGCCGTACCAGGCTCATCACATGGGCCGCCCGCTGCGGATAATGGGCTGCCAACCATTCCTCGAACAGCGGCGCCACCTCAAGGGGCAGGCGCAGCATCATATAGGCCGCACTCTGGGCCCCGGCGGCATGGGCCTCGGCGAGCAGGCTTTCCAGTTCGCTGTCGTTGATCATCGGAATCATCGGCGAACACAACACGCCCACCGGGATGCCCGCCTGGCGCATCACCCGGATCGCCCGCAGCCGCGCCTTGGGCGCCGCCGCGCGGGGCTCCAGGATGCGCTTGAGTTCATCGTCCAGGCTGGTAAGGCTGATCATCACCGCCACCAACCGCTGGCGGGCCAGTTCCGTGAGCAGGTCGAGGTCACGCAGGATCAACGAACCCTTGGTCACGATAGTCACCGGGTGGCGATAGCGCAGCAGCACTTGCAGGGTTTGCCGGGTGATCTTGTACTCGCGCTCGATGGGCTGGTAAGGATCCGTGTTGGAACCCAGGTTAATCGGCGCGCACACATAGCCAGGCTTGGACAACTGTTGCTCCAGCACCTCGGCGGCGTTGCTCTTGGCGATCAACTTGGTTTCAAAGTCCAGGCCCGGGGACATGTCCCAATAGGCATGGCTGGGCCGCGCATAACAATAAATACAACCGTGCTCACAGCCCCGGTAAGGGTTGATGGAGCGGTCGAACGGCAGGTCCGGCGAAGTGTTGCGAGTGATGATGGTCTTCGCCGTCTCGATGCGCACGTCGGTGCCCTGGGTCGGCGGTACTTCCTGATACCAGCCATCGTCCTCGGCCACACTGACCGTGGGTGCGAAGCGATTGTGCAGGTTAGTGGCGGTGCCGCGCCCACGTGGCGGCAAAGGAGTGGACATGAAAACGCCTCGATACTGTTTTTATATACAGTATCGAGACGCAACGTATCTGACCAGTGCCGTTGGGCGGCAAAGCCTGAATCAGTGACTCGACGTCACTTGCCCCAGGTCGTCGCCCGAGGTGCTGTGTTTATCGCTGCTACGCAGGTCGGCGACTTCACCGGCCTTCACCGGCGCGCCTTGGTTACCCCAGCTGCCACGGATAAAGCTGACCACATCCGCCACTTCCTGATCCGACAAGCGCCAGGCAAACGCCGGCATGGTGAAGGTCGAAGGCGCGGCGTGAGTGGCCGGCAGGGTGCCGCCATTCAACACAATGTTTATCAGCGACGTGGCGTCTGCCGTCTGCAACACCGGGTTGCCCGCCAGCGCCGGGAACACCCGGGTGTAGCCATGGCCGTCGGTACGGTGGCAGGCCGCGCAGTTGTCGATGTACACCGCAGCTCCCCGTTTGCTGTCATCGCCCTTCCACAGCGCCTCGGCCACCTGCTTGTCGTATTGGTGCGGCTGATCCTTGGGGTCTACTGCCGGCAGGCTCTTGAGGTAACGGGCGATAGCTGTCAGGTCGTCTTCAGACATGTATTGCATGCTGTGGACTACAACATCGCTCATACCGCCAAACACCGCGCTGCGATCACTGCGACCGGTCTTGAGAAACTGCACCAGTTGCTCCTCGCTCCAACTGCCCAGACCGTCCTTGTGGTCGCCGCGCAGGCTTTTGGCGATCCAGCCTTCCAACGGCGCACTGCCGGACAGGAACGCCGCACCATCAGACGCGCTCAGAGCCTTTTCCTGCATGGTCAGGGCCCGTGGGGTGTGGCAGGCGCCACAGTGTCCCAGCCCCTCCACCAGATACGCTCCACGGCTGATCACCGGGTCGGCACCCGCCTCGGCCTGATAGTCCGCCACCTCGGGCGCAAACATCCAACGCCACGCCGCCAGGGGCCAACGCATGCTCAAGGGCCAGGGGATATCACTGTCCCGGTTCGGTTGAGCGACCGGTTCCACGCCTTTCATAAAGTACGCATACAGCGCCTGCATGTCGGTTTCACTGACACGTGCATAAGACGGGTAGGGCATCGCCGGGTAAAGGGTACTACCGCTTTTGGCGACGCCATGGCGCACGGCCTTGTCGAAGTCTTCAAAGCTGTAATCCCCCAGGCCGGTTTTGTCCGGGGTGATGTTGGTGGAGTAGATCACGCCGATCGGGGTTTCCATCGGTAGCCCACCGGCAAACGGCTTGCCGCCCTTGGCGGTATGGCAGGCCACGCAGTCGCCGGCACGGGCCAGGTATTCGCCTTGTTTGATCAGGTCAGTTTCAGCCGCGCTCACCGAGCAACTGCCGAACAGGGCCAGGGTCGCGATAACAAATGCTTTCATGGTCGTCGCTCCTTATGCCTGAACCAGCGGGCCGGGGTTTTTCAGATACTGTTCGCGAATCGCCCGGGCCGACCAATAGGTCAACGCCGCCACCAGGCCCGTAGGGTTGTAGCCCAGGCCTTGTGGGAAAGCAGATGCGCCAGGGACAAACACGTTGTGTACATCCCAACACTGCAGGTAGCGGTTCAACGCGCTGGTCTTCGGGTCGGTACCCATGATCGCGCCACCGTTGAGGTGAGTGGTCTGGTAGGACGCGGTATTGAAGTGCTCGCCGACCTTTTTGCCGAGCACGGCAATCGCCTTGGGGTTCATCGCTTCGGCGATCTTGCCCATTTTCTCGACCATGAAGCGGTTCATCTTGATGTCGTTTTCCTGCCAATCGAAGGTCATGCGCAGCAGCGGCAGGCCGTAGGCATCCCGGTAAACCGGGTCCAGATCGAGGTAATTGCCTCGGTAGGACTGATGGGCGCCGTGGGCGTCCATCGACACTTGGTGGGTGTAGTAATCGGCCGTGGCGCGTTTCCACGCACTGCCCCAGGCCGGCGTGCCCGGTGGGTTGGAGGTACCGGCAATCGGCCGGCTGCCCGCCTGGTTGACCCACATCGGCGAGCCACCGACGAAGCCATGGGGCCCGTGGTCGAAGTTGTCGGCGTTGAAATCGTCCACCGCCACGCCATTGCCGCCGGCACCGATGAAGTTGTTGGTGTGCACGTCTTTATCGAAGTAGGCCTTGATGGTGGCCATGTTCTGGTAGGCGAAGTTCTTGCCCACCACCCCTTCACCCGTGATCGGGTCGTAGGGCTTGCCAATGCCCGAGAGCAGCATCAGGCGCACGTTGTGGAACTGGAAGGCGCCGAGAATCACCAAGTCCGCCGGTTGCTCAACCTCGCGGCCCTGGGCGTCGATGTAGGTCACGCCGGTGGCCTTGCGCTTGGTGCTGTCGAGATTGACCTTGAGCACGTGGGAATTTGGCCGCAGCTCAAAATTCGGCACCTGGCGCAGGGCCGGCAGGATATTCACGTTGGGCGATGCCTTGGAGTACATGTAGCAGACATACCCGCTGCAAAACCCGCAGAAGTTGCACGGCCCCATCTGCGCGCCGTAAGGGTTGGTGTAGGGCCCCGAGGTATTGGCCGATGGCAGGTTATAGGGCTTGTAGCCCACATCAGCGGCGGCTTTCTGGAACAGCTGCGCCGAGTAGGTATTTTTCTGCGACTCCAGTGGGAAATGGCTGGAGCGATCTGGCGCATAAGGGTTGCCGCCTTTTCCTTCACCCACCAACTGGCCTTTTACGGTCCAGGCCTGGCCGGAGGTGCCGAAGACTTTTTCGGCGTAGTCAAAGAACGGTTCCAGCTCTTCGTAGCTGACGCCGAAGTCCTGGATGGTCATGTCCTTGGGAATGAAGTTTTTGCCGTAGCGCTCTTCATAGTGGCTGCGCATGCGCAGTTCGATAGGGTCCACCCGAAAATGCACACCCGACCAGTGCAGGCCCGCACCGCCTACGCCATTGCCCGGTAAAAACGCGCCCAACTGCCGGTTGGGCAAGGCGATGTCATTCACGCTATGGCGAATGGTCACGGTTTCCTTGGAAATGTCCTGGAACAGCTTTTTACGCACGCTGTAGGTCAGTTCGTCGATCACTTGTGGGTAATTGCCGTCCGGGTAGGTGTCCTGCATCGGGCCGCGCTCCAGCGCTACCACGTGCAAACCCGCTTCCGTCAGCTCCTTGGCCATGATCGCGCCGGTCCAGCCGAAGCCGACGATCACTGCATCGACTTTCTTCATGATGGTCGCCACGCTTATGCCCTCTCGCCACGGATGGAAACAGCCGGGAAGGGGTATTGCTCGTTGCGTTCAACCCAATCCATGAAATCGGCGCGGGCGCCGGGGAAGCCGATCATGGTCCAGCCGACCATGCCTTTGTTGCCGCCGTGGATCGGGTCGCAGAAGAACCCCTCCTTGGTGTTTTGCAGCAACAAGTTGAAGAAAATCTTCGGTGGGACCGCCGCGAAATGCTCGCCGGCTTCGGCACCGCCCGCCTCCAGGCGACGCAGCAAATCATCCTGGGTAGCGCTGTCTTGCCCGGCAAATGTTTTACCGTTGAAGGCTTTCGACCAGGAATCCGTGGCAGCAATACCCAGGCGATAGATCTCCTTGGGCACCAGCTTGCTCTGCCAGCCCATCTCGGGCGGCGCGTCGGCATTGAACGGGCCTTGCATAAACCACAGGGCGCCGCTGGCGTAGGGGGTGTTCATCTGGCGGTCGATGTATTCCGGCGCGCCGGCTTCCAGGGCGCCTGGGCCTTGGGCATCGGCAGGAATCAAGCGTGCGACGACGGCGTTGATAAACGCCCATTCCTCGGCGGTGAAGTAGCTGGGCTCGTAGGCCTTTTCGCTAGCGGGTGCCTTGGCCGGGCTGGCCTGGGCAGGTTCGGGCGTGGCCATCAGCATCGAGCCGCCAAGGCCGGTACTGGCAACCGTGACCACCGGGATCAAGGTCAAGGATTTGCGCAAAAAGTCACGCCGGGGGTTGTCTCGATCTTGATCAGACATGGTGGCACCTCATCATGTGGTCACGGGTTTGAGCAGTCGCTTCATGGAGCGGCTTGTCGTTTTGATAGCAATGAATAGTTACAAATGATAGCAGGCTAAGTAATGAAGGAATCGTTTCAGCCAGGAAATTCGAGAAATGCGCGCAAAAAAATGTAGGAGCGAGCCTGCTCGCGAAAATCTCAAGGACGCCACGTTCATTCAGAATGAACGCTTTATCGTTAACGATCTTCGCGAGCAAGCTCGCTCCTACAGTGGTTGGCGTAGCTTCTTTAGTCTTTTTTCAGCTTCGGATTAGGGAAGAACTGCACCGCCTGCACCTTGGGATCCGCTGGTGCTTTCAACGCCGAGGTGTTGACCCGCGTGCCCAATTCCTTGGGCACCGACAAACCTTGGTCGTTGAGCGTGTCGGTATAGCCACAGGCCACGCATTCGCGATGGGGCACGTTGTCCTCGGTCCACATCTTCAACTTGTCCGGCTCGCTGCACGCCGGGCACACGGCGCCGGCGATAAATTGCTTTTTGGTGATCACAGGCCCGTCACTCATGCTGCCGCGTCCTCACTCAGGCCGCTGTGGCGCAAGAGTGCGTCAATCGACGGTGCGCGTCCGCGGAAGTCGACGAACAACACCATCGGCGCCTGGGAACCACCACGGGCCAGGATCGCCTCGCGGAAGGCACGACCGGTTTGGGCATTGAGCACGCCGTCTTCTTCAAACTTGGAGAAGGCATCCGCCGACAACACTTCGGCCCACTTGTAGCTGTAGTACCCCGCAGCATAACCGCCGGCGAAGATATGCGCGAAGCTGTTGGGGAAGCGGTTGTAGGCAGGTGGACGCATCACGGACACTTCGTCACGGATGCCTTCAAGTACCTGGGCCACGCTACGGCCATCGCCATGGGTGGCATGCAGCTCAAAGTCGAACAACGAGAACTCCAGCTGGCGCACCATCATCAGGCCGGACTGGAAGTTCTTCGCCGCGAGCATTTTTTGCAGCAGGTCCTGGGGCAGTGCTTCGCCACTTTCGTAGTGACCGGAAATCAGCGCCAGGCCTTCCGGCTCCCAGCACCAGTTCTCCATGAACTGGCTCGGCAACTCCACCGCATCCCAAGCCACGCCGTTGATGCCGGACACGCCCGCGTGTTCGACGCGGGTCAGCAGGTGGTGCAGGCCATGGCCAAATTCGTGGAACAGGGTGGTGACTTCATCGTGGGTCAGCAGGGCAGGCTTGCCGCTGTCGGCCGGGGTGAAGTTGCACACCAGGTTGGCCACCGGGCTTTGCAGGGTACCTGCCGCGGTACGCCGGCGATCACGGGCGCCGTCCATCCACGCACCACCACGCTTGTTGGCGCGGGCATACAGGTCGAAGAAGAAGCGGCCGACGTGCTGGCCGTTTTCCTTGATTTCGAACAGACGAACATCCGGGTGCCAGGTGTCGAAGCCTTTCTGCTCGGCGATCTCAATGCCGTACAGGCGCTGGACAATGGCAAACAGCCCGCCCAGCACTTTGTCGATCGGGAAGTAGGCGCGCAAGGCTTCCTGGGACACGCTGTAGCGCTGTTCACGCAGCTTTTCGCCGTAGAAACCGCTGTCCCAGCTTTGTAGGTCGGCGCAGCCTTGTTCGGCGGCGTAGGCCTTGAGCTGCTGCAGGTCCTGGGTGGCAAATGGCTTGCTGCGCTTGGCTAGGTCGCGTAGGAAACTGAGTACCTGGTCGCTGGATTCGGCCATTTTGGTCGCCAGGCTCAGCTCGGAGAAGGAGGCGAAGCCGAGCAGTTGGGCCAGTTCCTGACGCAGGTCGAGGATCTGTTCCATCACCGGTCCGTTATCGTTCTGACCGGCATTCGGACCCTGGTCCGACGCGCGCGTGCAGTAGGCCGCGTAGACTTCTTCGCGCAAGGTGCGGTCGTGGGCGTAGGTCATCACCGCGTAGTAGCTAGGGAACTCCAAGGTGATCAGCCAGCCATCGAGGCCTTTGGCCTGGGCCGCAGCGGCCATTTGCGCCTTGGCCGAGTCGGTCAGGCCGGCCAGGGTGGCTTCGTCGGTGACGTGCTTGGTCCACGCCTGGGTAGCGTCGAGCAACTGGTTGGAGAACTTGCTGCCCAGTTCGGACAATTTGCTTTGCACTTCGGCGTAGCGCTTCTGCTGCTCAGGCGGCAAGTCGATACCCGACAGGCGGAAGTCGCGCAGCGCGTGCTCCAGAATGGTTTTTTGCGCCACGTCGAAACCAGCCGCTTCCGGGCTGTTGGCCAGGGCTTCGAAGGCCTGGAACAGCTCACGGTTCTGACCCATCTCGGTGGAATAGGCGCTCAGTGCCGGCAGGCAGGCCTCGTAGGCTTCGCGCAACTCGGCGCTGTTGCACACGGCATTCAGGTGGCTGACCGGGCTCCACGCCGCGCCCAGGCGGTCGTTGAGCTCGTCCATGGCCAGGATCAGCCCGGCCCAGGTCGGATTTTTCCCCTGGCTTTGCAGGATGCCTTCGATGGCGACGCGGTTGTCGGCCAGGATCTGTTCGATGGCCGGTTGGACGTGCTCGGCACGGATCGCCGAGAACGGCGGCAGGTCGTAGGACTGCAAAAGAGGGTTGTTCGCGCTCACGGTTGGCACCTTGGCTGAAGAAACAGGTAAGACAAAGATGGGGCCATCTTAATTACAATCAACGTCCACCGCAGCTATCAACCAAACAGAGAGAGGCTATCGTGACCCTTCGCACCTATCAGAATCACACGCCAACCCTCGGCGCCGGGGCTTTCGTCGACGCTTCGGCGGTGGTGATCGGCGATGTTGAAATCGGCGCCGACAGTTCGGTCTGGCCGCTGACGGTGATTCGCGGCGACATGCACCGCATCCGCATCGGTGCGCGCACCAGCGTGCAGGACGGCTGCGTGCTGCACATTACCCACGCCGGGCCGTTCAATCCGGACGGTTTCCCGTTGCTGATCGGCGACGACGTGACCATCGCCCATAAAGTCATGCTGCATGGCTGCAGCGTCGGCAGTCGCATCCTGATCGGCATGGGCAGCATTGTGATGGACGGCGCGGTGGTTGAAGACGATGTGATCATCGGTGCGGGCAGCCTGGTGCCGCCGGGCAAGAAACTTGAAAGCGGTTTTTTGTATGTGGGCAGCCCGGTAAAACAAATCCGTGCGCTTTCTGACAAGGAACGCGCCTTTTTCACCTATAGCGCCGCGAACTACGTGAAGCTCAAGGACCTGCACCTGGCAGAAGGATTCGACCAATGACCCTGGATTACCAGACTGTCCTGTTTGACCTGGACGGCACCCTGACCGACCCACGGGAAGGCATCACCCGTTCGATCCAGTACGCCTTGGGCAAGTTGGGTATCGATGAGCCAGACCTGAGCAAGCTGGAACACTTTATCGGCCCGCCGCTGCTGCAGGCCTTTATGCAGTTCTACGACTTCGACGAGGCCCGCGCCTGGGAGGCGGTGAATTTCTATCGCGAGCGCTTCAAGGTCACCGGGCTCTATGAAAACCGCGTGTTTGACGGGGTCATGCCACTCCTCGAAGAATTGAATGGCCAGGGTCGCCAGTTGTATGTGGCCACCTCCAAGCCGTGGGAGTTTGCCCGGGAGATCGCCAGGCATTTCGATTTCGCCAAGCACTTCAAAGTGATCTACGGCAGTGAGCTGGACGGTACCCGCACCAACAAGGTCGAATTGATCGCCCACTTGATGCACGAAGAAGGCCTGGACCCGGCCAGCACCTTGATGATCGGTGACCGCAAGCACGACCTGATCGGCGCGCGCAGCAACGGGTTGGATGCGGCGGCGGTGGGGTATGGGTTTGGTAGTTTTGAGGAGTTGAGTGCCGAAGAACCGCGCTGGCATTTTGAGACGTTGGACGAGATGCATCAGGCGTTTTTGCGGCGGGTTTGAGATGGCTATCGCGGGCAAGCCCGCTCCCACATGTTGATGTGTGAACACCGTCAAATGTGGGAGCTGGCTTGCCTGCGATGAGCATCGGTATCTACACAATTTTGCCGCATCGCATAAAGCCAAGCAGATAGGGCTGTTGTGGCGAGCGGGCTTGTCGGAACGCCGCATCGCCCGCTCGTCACAGGGGAGTTCGTCAGTTTCTGAAAGTTGTGTAGATACTTATGCTGCGATGAGGCCCTAAAGGCCGCCACCGACCAACTGCTTCAACGCCAATTTACGCTGCGCAACCGGCAACCCACCCAACTGTTCCACAGCACTGTAGAACTTCAGCCAATCCCCTCCCTCCCGGCAAAACAACGCCGCAAACGCCGGCACCCACTGGTCATACAAACCAAACGGCAACAGCCGCGCATTGTTCATTGGTTGATTGATCCAGGCGTCATACCGCTTGTCGCCGGCCCACTGACTGTCGCGTAACTGCCGATACTCACGGCGCAAACGCTCGAACTCGTCTGCCTTGGCCTGACGCATTGCATCTGCGGCCAACGGCTGCGCATACAGGCGTTCCAAGCGGGTGCGGGTGTCGAGGATCAACTGGGTAAACTGGTCGCGCTGCTGCAAGGTCGCCTCGCTCGCAGGCGCCAGGCCACGGGCCGCGCGCCATTGCCGGGTGCCTTCCTGCTCGACAAAGGTGGCAAACGACTCATTGAACTCGGTGTCGTCCTTCACATAAAAACGCTGGTGCGCCAGCTCGTGAAAAATCACCGTGGCCAGGCGCTCTTCACCCCAGCGCATCATCGAATTCATGATCGGGTCATCAAACCAGCCCAACGTGGAATAGGCCTCGACCCCACCAATCGAAACATCCATGCCGCGCAGTTGCAACAAGGCAGCCTCGCCCCGTGCGGCACCTTGGCTGTAATAACCGCGATAGGCCACGCACCCGGCGATCGGGAAGCAATGGTTCTGGGGTAACAAGGAAAACTCTGATGTAGCGAAGACATTCCAGACTACGTAAGGCCGACCGATATCGGCGTACAGGCGGTAGCTCTGGTTGTCAGGCAAGTGCAGTTGTTGGCTGGCGAAGGTGCGTGCCTTCTGGGATTGCGCCAGATGCTCGCGCAGCACTTGCGGCCTTGTCGGATCGGCGATCACCTCGGCCACCGGCTCCCGCGCCCGCAGCAACTGCCATTGGCCGCTGGCCAGTTGGCTGTAATAGCTGACACTGGAGCAGCCGCCGAGCACCACACACGCCAACCCCGCCAATAAACGCCGCACCATTTCAAACCGCTCCAGAGTCATTGGCCTGCCAGACTAACTGGCTTGCAGGGGGTATGCTCATACGATTCCTACGCTTGAGGGCTCACTATGCGTCAGCTCCTGCTTCCCTTGGCGGCGATTTTTCTCAGCGCCTGCACCTCCACCCCGATCCCGCCGGCCGACCCGCAACAAGCCTGGGTCGATTTCGCCACCCCGACGCCGGGCGCCAAGTTGGTAATGGCGCAACGCCTGGACGGCAAAGCCCTCGACGATGGGCGCTACTTCCAGGTGCCACCGGGCAGCCATGAGTTGATGGTGCGTTTTGATTTTGAAGTGTATGCCGGCGCAGGCCTGGGTGGCGGGTTGAACCAGCCCCAGGAGCGCACGTGTTTTATCACCCTGCAATACGACCAGTTCGAGGCCGGTCAGCGCTATCGCCTGGAAGGGCGTTCGCTGGGCTTCACCCCGAATATCCGGCTGTATAACGCACAACGTCAGTTGCTGGCAGAGGAACGCAGCGTCAACTGTATTCCCTGATCAGTCATTGTTGCGCTGGTAGATGATGCGCTTGGTGCCGTTTTCGCAGGAGCCCACGATCATGGCTTCATCGTGATTCTTGGCTTCTTCGGCGGTGATGATTTCCAGCGTGTAGGACGGGATCGCCTTGGCCTGTAGGTCGACTTCGATCTCTTTCCTCAGTTCTTCACAGTCTTTCGGCGCGGCCAGCGCCGACGTGGCCAAAGCACCGCAGATAATCGCCAAGGCAAAACGTTTCATGTGTGAAGCTCCCTAAATGCACTGCGCACGGGTGTGCGCCAAAGGCTGCATGGGTATGAGACCACATTTGCGAAACGCGAGTTCTGATTTAACGCACAACAAAATGTGGGAGGGGACTTGCTCGCGAAGGCGGTGGGTCAGCCAATACATTTGTTGCCTGACCTACCGCCCTCGCGGGCAAGCCCGCTCCCACATTGGATCTGCGCAGATCAGTTGATGAGGGTGCCATCCAGGGTGATGGTGGCGTTCAACACTTTGGACACCGGGCATCCTTCCTTGGCTTTTTTGCTCAGCTCATCGAACTGCGCCTGACTTGCGCCGGGGATCTTGGCCTTGAGGATCAGATGGACGGCGGTGATCGCAAAACCACCGTCTACTTGGTCCAGGGTCACTTCTGCATGGGTATCGATGCTGTCGGCCTTGAGCCCGGCATCGCCGAGAATCATGGAAAAGGCCATGGAGAAGCAGCCGGCATGGGCTGCGCCGATCAGTTCTTCAGGGTTGGTGCCCTTGCCACCTTCGAAACGGGCCTTGAAGCCGTAGGGGGCTTCGCGCAGTACGCCGGTTTCGGTGGAGATGGAGCCCAGGCCGGTTTTCAGGTCGCCTTCCCAGTGTGCGGAGGCTTTTTTCACAATACTCATAGCGTTCTCCCAAGCAGTGGTTGTGCATCAGTAAGGTTCTGAGGATAGAACCTCTGGCAAAGTTCACCCTGTCGGAAAAACCAAGCAGGCAAGTAGGAAATTTCATGCCCGCTATTGAATCTCGGGTATATGCCCACATTGCATAGAGCATGCACATGAAGCGGCAGGTTTTGGTTCGTCACAAGCCTGCGCCCTTAGGAGAAGCAGGCTTATGAAACCACTGTCCGATGTGAAGTTCTCGACCCTCGACCTGGTACCGGTGCGCGCCAATGGCAGCCCGGCACAGTCGTTGCGCAATTCCCTGGACCTGGCCCAGCACGTGGAAAAACTCGGCTACACCCGTTTCTGGGTGGCCGAGCACCACAATATGGATGGCATCGCCAGTTCCGCGACTTCGGTGCTGCTGGGCTACCTGGCCGGCGGCACCTCGACCATCCGGGTCGGCGCAGGCGGCGTGATGCTGCCCAACCATGCACCGCTGGTGATCGCTGAACAGTTCGGCACCCTGGAAAGCCTGTACCCCGGCCGTATCGACCTGGGCCTGGGCCGCGCACCTGGCTCCGACCAGATGACCGCCCGCGCCCTGCGCCGCGAGCGCTCCGGCAGTGCCGATGACTTCCCCGAAGATGTGGCCGAGTTGATGGCCTATCTGGGCCCGCGCACCCCCGATCAACGGGTGATTGCGGTACCAGGTACCGGCACCAACGTCCCGGTGTGGCTGCTCGGTTCCAGCTTGTTCAGCGCGCAACTCGCCGGTGAGCGCGGTTTGCCCTACGCCTTCGCCTCCCATTTCGCACCGCGCATGATGCATGAGGCGATTCGCGTCTATCGCAATCACTTCAAGCCTTCGGCGGTACTCGACAAGCCCTACGTGATGCTCGGCGTACCCCTGGTAGCCGCCGATACCGATGAGCAGGCCAATTACCTGGCCACCTCGGTCTACCAACGAATTCTCGCGCTGATGCGTGGGCAAAGCCTGGTACAACGCCCGCCGGTCGAGAGCATGGACGGCCTGTGGCTGCCCCATGAGAAGGACGCGGTAGGCAGTTTCCTAGGCCTGGCGATGGTAGGAAGCCCGGCGAAGATACGCGCCAAGCTGGAGGTATTGGTCGAGCAGACCGGTGCCGATGAGCTGATCTTTACCTGCGACCTGTACGAGCATGCTGATCGGATTCATTCCTACGAGCTGCTGGCGCAAGTGATGAAAGGCTGACCCACAGGCACAAAAAAACCGACGCTTTGGCGTCGGTTTTTATGTCTGGCACACGGGATCACCCGCGGTTGTAGACGATTTCCTTGGTACCGCCTTCGCAACTGCCGACCACTTCGCCGTTGGTTGCAGTGCCTTTATCCACGATTTCCAGGGTGTACCCGGAAGCGCCATTGGCCTGGATCTTGGCGTCGATTTCGCTTTTCAGCTCGCCACAAGGCTTGCCAGCCGCCAGGGCTGTACCTGCCAGGCTCAACAAACCTACCGCTAACAGAAACTTTTTCATCCGTTACTTTCCTTGCGCTGATCAAAAAATGTACGCCGACACACACGTATCGGCGCCCACGGGGTGTAGCGCAGGTTATGGCAATCGGCCAGCGTGCAAGTTCAACCAACCCCGTCAACTATTGGCAATACGGAAGCCCACCTTGAGGGTCACTTGGAAGTGCGCGGCCTTGCCATCCTTGATGTGACCGCGGGTTTCGGTCACCTCAAACCACTCCAGGTGCTTGATGCTCTTGCTGGCCTCGGCCAGGGCATTGTTGATGGCGTCCTCGATGCTGGTTGGGGACGAGCCCACCAGTTCGACTTTCTTATAGGTGTGATGATCAGTCATGAGTGCTCTCCTGGGTCGATGAATAAAGCCTAGCAGTGATTCTTCGTACTGCTTCTGGCGACCCTTCTCACTTGAAAGTTCAGATTTACTGCACTTTCTGAAACCCCCGCAGTCGGAATCAACACACGTTACTCATTCACTCCAGGAGAGCCCACATGGCCAACACCTCTTTACGCAAAGCGTCATTGGAAAGCATGGAAGCCGAGATTTCGAGCCTGCTCAAATCCCTTGAGAGCCTCAAGGACGATGCATCCGACGAGTCGCGCAAAACCCTTAAGGCCCTCAAAGCCAACGCTGAGAGCGCGCTGAAGCATTCGCGCCACCTGATCAGCGATGCCTACGAAGAAAGCAAAGTCAAAATCCGCGAAACCGGGGTTGCCACCCGTGACTATGCCCAGGAGCACCCGTGGACCACCGCTGGCGTTGCCGTTGGCGCACTGGGCCTGCTGGCGGCTTACCTGCTGTGCAAACGCGGTGATTAAACCGGTTGGCGCGCCAGCTCAGCCTTGAGCCATTGCGCCAACTGCCGGGCGCGCCCATCCGCGGCGCGCTTGGGTAGCCACAACGCCAGTTGCGCCGGGGTCTGGCTAAAGCCCCACGGCGCAACCAGGCGACCGGCGCGCACATCCTCCGCCACCAGCGGTTGCGGTGCGATCGCCACCCCCAGGCCTGCCACGGCCGCCTCCAGCAAATAATACAAATGCTCAAAACCCTGGCCGTACTTCAACGCTCCGGCGTCGATGCCATGGTGCTGCGCCCAGTTGGGCCAGGCTTGCGGGCGTGAGGTGGTGTGCAACAAAGCCTCGTCCAACAAGGCCTGCGCAGGCGCCTGGCGCAGCGCGGCGTAATGGGCAAAGTGCGGGCTCATTACCGGGCCAATGCGCTCGCTGGCCAGTTCGTATACCTGCATATCCGCAGGCCATGGTGGCTCGGCAAACAGCAGCAGGGCGTCCAGGCCCGGCCGCCGTGGATCAAGGTCGCCTTCGCCCGCCGATAGATGTAGGCGCAAGTCCGGCAAGTCCGCATTCAAACGCCCGAGCCGTGGAATAAACCAGCGCGCCAGCAAACTGCCGGAGCAGCCGAGGACAAATGGCGCGTCGACGCTGCTCTGGGTCAACTCCCCGCACACATCGCGCAAGCGCTCGAACGCCTCGAAGCTGGCATCGCGCAGCCGCACGCCGGCATCTGTGAGTTTAATGCCACGCCCATCCTTGACGAACAGACTCACACCCAGGTGTTCTTCCAACACTTTCAGTTGTCGGCTGACGGCGCCGTGGGTCACATGCAATTGCTCTGCGGCCTGGCTGACGCTGTTGAGGCGGGCAGTGGCTTCGAACGCACGCAGGGCATTAAGGGGCGGAAGGTCTCGATTCATCTGTGAGTTTTCCTGACAGGTTGCGGCGATCTTATCGGTTTTCACCGTGCAGCGTCAGAGGTAGAGTGGCCGTCATTGCCTCTCCCATACTTTCTTCCTGGAGCGTCCCATGACTCAGTCCCAGACCGATTTACGCAACGGCCCTGACGCCAACGGCCTGTTTGGCGCGTTCGGCGGCCGCTACGTGGCGGAAACCCTGATGCCGTTGATCCTAGACCTGGCCCGCGAATACGAAGCGGCGAAGATCGATCCGGCCTTCAACGAAGAACTGGCCTACTTCCAGCGCGATTACGTCGGACGCCCAAGCCCGCTGTATTTCGCCGAACGCCTGACCGAATTCTGCGGCGGCGCCAAGATCTACCTCAAGCGCGAAGAGCTGAACCACACCGGCGCGCACAAGATCAACAACTGCATCGGCCAGATCCTGCTGGCACGGCGCATGGGCAAGAAACGCATCATCGCCGAGACTGGCGCCGGCATGCACGGCGTGGCCACCGCCACCGTTGCCGCGCGGTTTGGCCTGCAGTGCGTGATCTACATGGGCACCACCGACATCGAGCGCCAGCAGGCCAACGTATTCCGCATGAAGCTGCTGGGCGCCGAAGTGATCCCGGTAGTTGCCGGCACCGGCACCCTCAAGGATGCGATGAACGAAGCCCTGCGCGACTGGGTGACCAACGTCGACAGCACCTTCTACCTGATCGGCACCGTCGCCGGCCCGCACCCGTACCCCGCAATGGTGCGCGACTTCCAAGCGGTGATCGGCAAGGAAACCCGCACTCAGTTGCAAGCCCAGGAAGGCCGCCTGCCGGACAGCCTGGTGGCGTGCATCGGCGGTGGCTCGAATGCCATGGGCCTGTTCCACCCGTTCCTCGATGACACCAGTGTCGAGATCATTGGCGTTGAAGCGGCCGGCTACGGCATCGAAACCGGCAAGCACGCCGCCAGCCTCAACGGCGGCGTACCGGGTGTGCTGCACGGCAACCGGACCTTCCTGTTGCAGGACGACGATGGCCAGATCATCGACGCCCACTCGATTTCCGCGGGCCTGGATTACCCCGGCATCGGCCCTGAGCACGCGTGGTTGCACGATATCGGCCGCGTCCAGTACACCTCGGTGACGGACGACGAAGCCCTCGACGCCTTTCACAAATGCTGTCGCCTGGAAGGGATTATTCCGGCACTGGAAAGCGCCCACGCCCTGGCTGAAGTATTCAAGCGCGCCCCGACCCTGCCCAAGGATCACCTGATGGTGGTCAACCTGTCAGGCCGTGGCGACAAGGACATGCAGACCGTGATGCACCATATGGAAACCGCCAAGCAGGAGAAACACTGATGAGCCGCCTGCAAACCCGCTTTGCGCAACTCAAGGAAAAAAACCGCGCCGCCCTGGTGACCTTCGTCACCGCTGGCGACCCGGGTTATGACACCTCCCTGGCGATCCTCAAGGGCTTGCCGGCAGCCGGCGCCGATGTGATCGAGTTGGGCATGCCCTTCACCGACCCGATGGCCGATGGCCCGGCGATCCAGCTCGCCAATATCCGGGCGTTGGGCGCCAAGCAGAACCTGGTGAAAACCCTGCAGATGGTGCGCGAGTTCCGCAAGGACAACAGCGATACGCCACTGGTATTGATGGGCTACTTCAACCCGATCCACATGTACGGTGTGCCACGTTTTATCGCTGACGCAAAAGAAGCCGGCGTCGATGGCCTGATCGTGGTCGACATACCGCCGGAACATAACAGCGAACTGTGCGACCCGGCCCAGGCCGCGGGCATCGACTTTATCCGCCTGACCACGCCAACCACCGACGATGCACGCCTGCCCACGGTACTCAACGGCAGCTCGGGTTTTGTGTACTACGTGTCGGTTGCCGGTGTAACCGGTGCCGGTGCCGCCACCCTGGAACACGTCGAAGAGGCCGTCGGCCGCCTGCGCCGGCATACCGACCTGCCGATCAGCATCGGCTTTGGCATCCGCACCCCGGAACAAGCCGCTGCCATCGCCCGCCTGGCGGACGGTGTGGTGGTGGGTTCGGCACTGATCGACCATATCGCCAATGCCAGCAACGACCAGCAAGCGATTGATGGGGTGTTGAGCCTGTGTGCAGCCTTGTCGGAAGGTGTACGCAACGCCCGTAAATAATCCCCACCCCTTGTAGGAGCGAGCTTGCTCGCGAAGACCGTCAACGATAACGCGAGCATCCTGGATGAACGCGGTGTCTTGACGTTTTTCGCGAGCAAGCTCGCTCCTACAACAGCTTTATTCCTTCAGCTCGATACGTTCGACCTTACCCACCAGCAATATGTAGGACAGCGCTCCCAACAGCGCCAGCACCGCAATGTAGGTAATCGCCGGCGCAAACGAGTCGCCCGTGGCCAAAAAGCCAATGACGATCGGCGTGGTGATCGCCGCCAGGTTGCCGATGAAGTTGAACACCCCACCCGTCAACCCCAACAGCCGCGCCGGAGCCAGGGTCGAGACCAGCGACCAGGTAATCGACGCCAGGCCATTGCCAAAAAACGCCACCGCCAGGAACGCAATCACCAGCGGCGTCGAATCCACGAAGTTGGCGCCGATGATCGCCGTAGAAATCAGCAAGCCGCTGATGATCGGCAACTTGCGCGCAAAGCCTACCGAGGCGCCCCGGCGGATCAGCCAGTCGGAAAACAGCCCGGAACACAACACCCCGACAAACGCCGCGAGGAAGGGCAGCGACGCGAGCAGGCCGGACTTGATGAAGTCCATGCCGCGATATTTCACCAGGTAGGTCGGGAACCACGTCAGAAAAAACCACAGGGTCGAGTTCAGGCAGAACTGGCCCAGGTAGATGCCCCACAGTTTGCGTTTAGTCAGGACGATACCCAGGTCGACCCAACTGAACGGCGCCTTGCGCTTGGCGGTTTGCGCGTCCAGGTCCACCAGCCCGCCGCCTGCGCGGATCAGCTCGATTTCCGCGCTATTGACCCCCTTGAAGTCGCGTGGCTCGCGGTACACCGCATACCACACCAGCGCCCAGAGAATGCCCACCGCGCCGGTGCTGATAAACACCATGTGCCAACCATAGTGGTGCTGCAACCAAGCCAGCACCGGGGTGAGGAACGCCAGCCCGACGAACTGCCCGGAGGTGTAGAAACCAATGGCCGTGGCACGCTCACGCTCGGGAAACCAACTGGTGACCACCCGGCTGTTGATCGGATAGGCCGGTGCTTCCAGGGCGCCCACCGCCATGCGCAACACGAACAGGGCGATGAAGCTGGCGGCAAATCCCAGCATCACCGTGGCGATGGACCAAAGCAGCAGGGCGGCGGTGTAAAGGATGCGCGGCGGCACCCGGTCCACCAACCAGCCGCCGGGGATTTGCATGGCGGCGTAGGTCCAGCCGAACGCCGAGAAAATCAGCCCCACATGCACCGGGTCGATGCCCAGCTCGCTGGTCAGGGCCGGCGCGGCAATCGACAGGTTGCTGCGGTCCAGGTAGTTGATCACCACCGTGATAAACAACAGGACCATGATGAAGTAGCGCTTGCGGCTGGGCGTCACTAAAGACGCCTGCCCGGTGAGGGTTTCAGGGTGCATGGGGGGAGCCTCTTATTATGTTTATTGAGGTCGGTTGACGGCTATCTAACTGTGGGAACCTTGTTAAAGGTGGGAGCTGGCTTGCCTGCGATGGCGGTGGAACATTCAACATCGCTATCGCAGGCAAGCCAGCTCCCACATGGACCGCGTTGTCACCACTCGGCAAAGCTGCCGTCGGCATGCCGCCAGATCGGGTTGCGCCAGCGATGGCCGATGGCGGCCCGTTCGATCACGTATTCTTCGTTGATCTCAATCCCCAGCCCCGGCCCGTTGGGGATCTTCACAAAGCCCTGGTCGTAGTCGAAAACACCCGGATCGCGCACGTAGTCGAGCAGGTCGTTGCTTTCGTTGTAGTGAATGCCCAGGCTTTGCTCCTGGATAAACGCGTTGTAGCAAACCGCGTCCAGTTGCAGGCATGCCGCCAGGGCAATCGGGCCCAGCGGGCAGTGCAGGGCGAGGGCCACGTCGTAGGCTTCGGCCATGTTGGCGATCTTGCGGGTTTCGGTGATACCGCCGGCGTGGGACGCGTCCGGCTGGATGATGTCGACATAACCTTCGCTGAGCACACGCTTGAAGTCCCAGCGCGAAAACAACCGCTCACCCAGGGCAATCGGGGTGCTGGTCAAAGGCGCCAGTTCTTTGAGCGCTTCGTAGTTTTCGCTCAGCACCGGTTCTTCGATAAACATCAGCTTGTAGGGGTCCAGCTCTTTCATCAGCACCTTGGCCATGGGTTTGTGGACCCGACCATGGAAGTCCACGCCGATGCCGACATTCGGGCCGACCGCATCGCGCACGGCGGCGACGTTGGCCAGGGCCTGGTCGACCTTGTCAAAGGTGTCAAGAAATTGCAGCTCCTCGGTGCCGTTCATCTTGACCGCTGTAAACCCACGGGCCACGGCTTCCTTGGCCGCACGGGCGGTGTCGGCCGGGCGGTCGCCGCCGATCCACGAATAGACGCGTATCTTGTCCCGCACCTGGCCGCCCAGCAGGTCGCTGACGGACACACCGAGGGCCTTGCCCTTAATGTCCCACAGCGCTTGGTCGATGCCCGCCAGCGCACTCATATGGATCGCGCCACCACGGTAGAAGCCGCCGCGATACAGCACCGTCCAGATATCTTCGATATTGCGTGGGTCTTTGCCGATCAAGTAGTCAGACAGTTCTTCGACCGCAGCCGCCACGGTGTGGGCGCGGCCTTCAACCACGGGCTCGCCCCAACCGGTCACGCCCTGGTCGGTTTCCACTTTGAGGAAGCACCAGCGCGGCGGCACGATAAAGGTGGTCAGTTTGGTGATTTTCATCTTCTTGTTCTCTCTTGTCGGATGCAGCGCCTGGATCGCCAGGCACACTCAGTTCAGGGCGTTCCAGGCAGCGACATACGCCTGGGCACGGCTCGCCACCTGCTCGACCGTCATGCCGGGCTTGTACAGCCCGGAGCCCAGGCCAAACCCCTTGACCCCGGCGTCGACGAACACTTGCATGTTGTCCGGGGTAATCCCGCCCACCGGCAGCAGCACCGTGCCGGCCGGCAACACTGCCAGCCAGGCCTTGACCACCGCCGGCCCCATTTGCTCGGCGGGGAACAGCTTCAGCACATCGGCGCCTTCAGCCAGGGCGGCAAAGGCTTCGGTGGGCGTCGCGACCCCGGGCGACAGGTACAGGCCCGCGGCTTTTGCCGCACGTAGCACCTTGGCATCGCTGTGGGGCATGACGATGACCTGGCCACCGGCCGCCTTCACCTGTTCCACCTGCTCGGGCGTCAGCACCGTGCCGGCGCCGATCAGGCAATCGGCGGGCAACGTCTCACGCAGGGTGCGGATGCTGGTGTAGGGATCGGGCGAGTTGAGCGGCACTTCGATCACCCGCAACCCTGCCTGGTACAGCACCTGGCCGACAGCGCCAGCCTCATCCGGGCGCAGGCCCCGCAGGATCGCGATCAAACCGTTGTGTGTGAGTGCTTGCTTGAGCATGTCAGGCCTCGATTGCAGGTTGAGTAAGCCCGGCGGCCAGCGCCAATTGCCACAGGCCGCGCTCGGTCGCTTGTTGCGCGAGGCTGACTTGGCTGAAACCACACAGGGCGAGGGCACGTTGATAGCGGGCGCAAAGGGCGGCGGCGCCCACCAGGATGATCGGCGTGTTACGAGTACGTTCGGGCAAACCGGCCAGTTCATGGCCGATCAGCAGGCCCGACAAGTAGTCCGGCTGCTGCTCGGCAGCCAGTTCAGCGGTCAGCCCCAGGGTGCGCGCGCTGAATAGCGTCGACAGCACACCGCGCTGGCCATCCGGTGAAAGCGCCACGCGCACGCCTCGGTCAAAGGCCTCGGCCTGGAACTGCCCGGCGATCTTTTGCGTACGCCCGAGAATGCTGTGGGTGCTCAGCACCGCGAACAGCTCACCGGTCATGAAGGTGTCGAAGTGGGTGATGCAGCCGTCGACCACCTCGACCCATTTGGAATGGCTGCCGGGCAAGCCGATCAATAATCCAGCGCTGGCCGGCAGGCCTTGCAGCACGCCGAGCACCTGGGTTTCTTCGCCGCGCATCACGTTGGGCAAGCCGACCTGCTCGATCACGCCGGGCACGATATGCACATCCACACCGCGCAGGCTGCGCACCTTGTGCAGCGCCAGGCCAAGGCTGGCGACGTCGACCGGCGTATGGCGATAGGCCGCTTCGCCCCACCCCTGGGCGCTGCCGACCATGCCGCAGGCGATTACCGGCAGATCGGGCTGCGCGTCGAGCCAGTCGCCGCACGCGGCATCAAAGGCCAGCTCAAAACCATCGCTGCACTGAACGCCGGCAATCAATCGCGGTTCGCTGGGCAAATGCATGATCCCCGACGCCAGCGAGCGCTGTTCGAGGACCTGGCCATCGCGGCCGAGTTTATAAGCACGAAGGGAACTGGTTCCCCAATCGAGCGCGATCAATTGCGCCGGCATCGCTTCACCTGAAATGTGGCAGATGGCCGACTATAAACCTAAGGCCCGGAATATCTCAATATATAAATACATGTCCCATATAGTGGAACAATGCAGAAAAAATCCCCACGTCCCCGTGCTTTTCTTCGCACATGAACGTGAGGATTCGACCGACTGGAACTGGTTAAAAAATAGACAAGTCCAACGGACGCATGGCCCCCATCCAGATCGCGTAGTCGGTATGGTCCTTCAGGTCATCGCCGGTATCCGGATGCAGAAACACCACCAAACCATTGCGATTGAGGGCCAACCACGGCAACGCCACGCCGATGTACTGCGGGTCGAACGCCAACTGGCAGCTCCAGTCCGGATGCGGGCCCACCGGCCGCTCATGCATGCGCCCCATACGCACCGGGAAGATGGCCGCCGCGTCTTCGCAGAGCTTGCGCGCCTGGTCGAGCGTGCTGGCGTCGAAGTAGATATGGGCGTGATAGCCCTTGATACGTTGCATGACTGGCTCCGGCCTCGTTGATCGGCCGATCCTAGACCGCAATCGACGGCAGGCCAAGCCTGGGAGGCTCAGCGATGAGGCAACTCTGTGGCAAGGGGGCTTGTCCCCTTGTCACAAGATGCTCTCAATGGGGCGGCATCAGGCTGCTGGCCTGCTCGGCCGCCAGCCAGTCGACAAACCGTTCGATCAACTGCCCACGCCGCTTGCGCTGGGGCAATACCACGTAATACCCAAAGCGCGAGATCACCGTGTCGCCAATCGGCCGGCACAGCCAGTTTTGCTCCAGCAGGTTATCCACCAGGTGGCGCCAGCCAATGGCCACGCCCTGGCCGGCAATCGCCGCCTGGATGAGCAGGGTGTAATTGTCGAAACGCAGCGGCCCCGGAGTCGGTGCGGCGGTGATCCCCAGCTCGCGAAATACCCCGTTCCAGCCGAACCACTGGCTGTTGTTTTCCTGGCGCAGGTGCAGCAACGGCAACTCTTGCAGGCCCTGCAACGACAACGGCGTGGTGCGGCCCTTGAGCAGTTGCGGGCTGCACACCGGAAACACTTCTTCGTTGAACAGCCACTGGCTGTCGCCCTGCTTGAAACGACCGTCACCAAACAGCACCGCCACGTCGATATCGCTGCGCAAGGTCGCGTGATTGCGCTCGCTGGTGACTAGGCTCACATCCACCTGCGGGTTGGCTTCGTGAAAGCGATGCAGGCGCGGCATCAACCAATAGGCGGCGAAGGCAAAGTCGGTGGCCACTTGCAGCACTTCATGCTGATCCTGTTGGGTGATCGTGCTCAGGCCCGTGTTGATGCTCTGCAAGCCGGCCTGGACGTGTTCGAACAGCAACATGCCCGCATCCGTCAATTCGATGCCCCGGTAGATACGGTCGAACAGACGCACCGCCAGCTGTTCCTCCAGGCGTTTGATCTGCTGGCTGACCGCCGGCTGGGTAGTGCCCAGCTCCATCGCCGCTGCCGTGAAGCTGCGATGACGGGCGGCGGCTTCAAAAGCACGCAGCAGGTCCAGCGACAGATTTCCCAGGGCTCCATACATAAATGGTACTTATCCTAGACATTGCTTTTCATGGGCTTTACCACGTTTTACATGGCCTGCATGCTCATTCGCATAAACATTGACTATGGAATGCCGGGAAACCATGAAGCGCAAGAACATTCTTTTCATCATGGCCGATCAAATGGCCGCGCCGTTGCTTCCGTTCTACGGTCCTTCGCCAATCAAACTGCCCAACCTCAGCCGCCTGGCCGCCCAAGGCGTGGTGTTCGACGCCGCGTACTGCAACAGCCCGCTGTGTGCGCCGTCGCGTTTTACCCTGGTCAGCGGCCAGTTGCCGAGCAAGATCGGCGCCTACGACAACGCGGCGGATTTCCCCGCCGATGTACCGACCTACGCCCACTACCTGCGCCGCCTCGGCTATCGCACGGCGCTGTCGGGCAAGATGCATTTCTGCGGGCCGGACCAACTGCACGGCTACGAACAGCGCCTCACCAGCGATATCTACCCCGCCGACTATGGTTGGGCGGTGAACTGGGATGAGCCCGACGTGCGCCCCACCTGGTATCACAATATGTCGTCGGTGCTGCAAGCCGGCCCATGTGTGCGCACCAACCAACTGGATTTCGACGAAGAGGTGGTGTTCAAGGCCCAGCAATACCTGTTCGACCATATTCGCGAGGACGGCGACCAGCCGTTCTGCCTGACGGTGTCTATGACCCATCCCCACGACCCGTACACCATTCCCAAGCCGTTCTGGGATCTGTACGACGATAACGACATCCCGATGCCTACAACGCCGGCCCAGGCCGACCTGGATCCGCACTCCCAGCGTCTGCTCAAGGTGTATGACCTGTGGGACAAGCCGCTGCCTGTGGATAAGATCCGCGATGCACGGCGTGCCTACTTCGGGGCGTGCAGCTACATCGACAGCAATGTCGGCAAGCTCCTGCAAACCTTGCAAGACACTGGCCTGGCCGAAGACACGATCATCGTGTTCTCTGGCGACCACGGCGACATGCTCGGCGAGCGTGGGCTCTGGTACAAAATGCACTGGTTTGAAATGGCCGCACGGGTGCCGCTGCTGGTCAGTGCGCCGGGGCAATTCAAGGCCGGGCGGGTGAGTGCGGCGGTGTCCACCGCCGACCTGTTGCCGACCCTGGTGGAGTTGGCCGGCGGTGAGTTGGACGCCAACCTGCCCCTGGACGGCCGCTCACTGGTCCCGCACTTGCTAGGGCAGGGCGGGCATGACGAAGTGTTTGGCGAATACATGGCCGAAGGCACCATCGGCCCGCTGATGATGATTCGCCGGGGCGCCTACAAATTCATCTACAGCGAGGACGATCCCTGCCTGTTGTTCGATGTTCACCACGACCCTCGTGAGCAGGAAGAACTCAGTCAGTCGCCAGCCCATCGCACGCTGTTCGAGGCCTTCCTGGCCGAGGCGCGGGCAAAATGGGACATGCCCGCGATCCACCAGCAAGTGCTTGCCAGTCAGCGCCGCCGGCGTCTGGTATGCGAAGCGTTGGCGGTGGGCAAACTCAAGAGCTGGGATCACCAGCCGCTGGTCGACGCCAGCCAGCAATACATGCGCAACCATATCGACCTCGACGATCTGGAGCGCAAGGCTCGTTATCCACAACCCTGCCAAAACCAATAAATCCATTAAGGGGAAGGCCATGCAAAAGTTATCCACAGTCGTGAGTGCCGTGTTGTTGCTCAGTGCTACCCACGTGTATGCCGACGCCCGTTGCGAGACGGTGAAGATGGCCGATCCCGGCTGGAGCGACATTGCCGCCACCAATGCCATCACCGGCTTTTTACTCAGTGGCATGGGTTACAAGGCCAAGATCGATACCCTGGCGGTGCCAATCACTTATGGCGGGCTCAAGGACGGCCAGGTGGACGTGTTTTTGGGCAACTGGATGCCAGCGCATCAGGGCTTCTACGACAAGTTCGTGGCCAATGGCGATGTGGTGCAACTGGCCAAGAACCTTGAAGGCACAGAGTTCACCCTCGCGGTGCCGGACTATGTGTGGGAGGCCGGCGTGCATGACTTTGCCGATCTGAATAAATTCGCCGACAAGTTCGACAAGAAGATCTATGGCATCGGGTCCGGCGCGCCGGCCAACCTTTCGCTAAAGGAAATCATCCAGAAGAACGACTTCGACCTTGGCCAGTGGAAGCTGATCGAGTCCAGCGAGCAGGCGATGCTGGCCGAAGTGTCCAGGGCGGTGAAGCGCGAGCGTTTCGTCACCTTTCTCGGCTGGACACCGCACCCGATGAACGTGCAGTTGAAGATGCGCTACCTCAAGGGCGGGGAAAAATACTTCGGCGACACCGGCAGCGTGTACACCCTGACCCGCAAAGGTTATGCACAGGCGTGCCCGAATGTGGCCAGGCTGCTGACCAACCTGACGTTTACCCAGGATATGGAGAACAGCATCATGGCCGAGGTGGTGAACAACAAGGTCAGCAATAGCGAAGCGGCCAAGGCGTGGATCAAGGCCAACCGGGCGGTATTGGACAAGTGGCTGGATGGGGTTGAAACCCTCGATGGCCAGGATGCATTGGCGGCGGTCAAAGCCAAACTCTAACTATTGCCCTGGTTCCTACAGGTCTTCCTATCACTCTGTAGGAGCCGGCTTGCCGGCGAAGAACTCGAAAACGCCGCGTTTTTTCAGACAGCCCGCGTTATCGTTATCCATCTTCGCGAGCAAGCTCGCTCCTACAGTATTTCGAGCGATCCATGTCCCGGCCCCACACTCTGCTTCCATTCCTGCGCTGGCTACCGCGCCAGACCCGCGCCAGCGTCGGCCGGGATGCGCTGGTCGGCCTCAGCGGCGCAGTGCTGGCCTTGCCGCAATCGATCGCCTATGCCCTGATCGCCGGCCTGCCTCCCGAATACGGCCTGTATGCGGCGATCATTCCGGTGCTGATTGCCTGCCTGTGGGGCTCGTCCTGGCACTTGATCTGCGGCCCGACGGCGGCGGTTTCCATCGTGCTTTACGCCAGCATCAGCCCGCTGGCGGTGCCCGGGTCGCAGGACTACATCACCTTGATCCTGTTGCTGACCTTGCTCGCCGGCGTCTTCCAATGGCTGTTGGGCATGTTGCGCTTTGGCGCGCTGGTCAATTTCGTCTCCCATTCCGTAGTCCTCGGCTTCACCCTTGGCGCGGCGGCGGTCATTGCCCTGGGTCAACTGCCCAACCTGCTGGGGCTCGACCTGCCCAGCCAGGGCACGGCGTTCAACACCCTGCTGGCGCTGATCGACCACGGCGGCGAATGGGATCGCCCGTCACTGGCCCTCGGGCTCGCCACCTTGCTGGTAGGCGCGCTGCTCAAGTACTGCGTGCCACGCTGGCCCAGCTTGTTGATTGCCTTGGTCCTCGGCAGCCTGGTGGCGTGGGCGTGGCCGGCCATGTTCGGGCATGTGGCGCGGGTCAGCTCATTTGTCGGCCAACTGCCGCCGTTCAGCCCGTTGCCGCTGGACCTGGATATGATCCTGCGCCTGCTGCCCAGCGCCGTGGCAGTGGGCATGCTGGGGTTAGTGACCAGCCTGTCGATTGCCCGCTCGCTGTCGGCGCGTTCGCAGCAAGTGCTCGACGCCAATCAGGAAGTACGTGCCCAGGGTTTATCCAATATCGTTGGCGGATTTTTCTCCGGCTACCTGTCGGCAGGCTCCTTCACCCGCTCGGGCCTGAGCTACGAGGCTGGCGCCTGTTCGCCGCTGGCGGGGGTGTTTTCGGCGTTGTGGGTCGCGCTGTTTGCGCTGTTCGGTGCGGTGCTGATCGCGCACATTCCGATCCCGAGCATGGCCGCCAGCATCCTGCTGATCTGCTGGGGCCTGGTGGATCATCGGGGCATTCGCGCACTGTGGCGGGTCAGCCGTGCAGAGTTTGTGGTGATGGGCCTGACATGCCTGGCCACCTTACTGCTAGAGCTGCAAACGGCGATTTATGCAGGGGTGCTGGCGTCGCTGTTCTTCTACCTCAAGCGCACCTCGCAGCCACGGGTGCAACAGTGGCGTGACGGTGACGACGATGTGCTGCGGGTCGGCGGCTCGATCTTCTTTGGCGCCAGCCACTACCTGCAAGTGCGCTTGCAGCGCCTGCAAGGTCAACGGGTGGTGATCGAGGCGCAGCAGATCAACTTTATCGACTATTCCGGGGTGGAGATGCTGCACCAGGAAGCCCGCCGGTTGCGCGGGTTGGGGCGCAGCCTGACGTTGCGCCGGGCGCGACCGCAGGTGGTGGAAGAATTGAAAAAGCTGGAAGGGGCCGACAAGTGCCCCATCCATTTCGAAGACTGAATTCGCTCAAAAACTGTGGGAGCTGGCTTGCCTGCTCCCACATTTGATCTTCAGCGGCCTGAAATCAGTGGGTTGCCAACTGGCGCCGCAGCTCGGCCAGCACCGGCGCCGAATCCGGGCGCACGCCGCGCCACAGGTAGAAGGCTTCCGCCGCTTGCTCCACCAACATGCCAAGGCCATCCATCGCCACTGCCGCGCCGTGTTCTGTGGCCCAGCGGCAGAAGGCCGTCGGTTCCTTGGCATACATCATGTCGTAGCAAAAGGTCTTGCCCGGTTCGATCAGGCTGCTGGCAATTGGCGGTACATCGCCTGACAGGCTTGCGGAGGTGGCGTTGATGATCAAGTCCACCGGCTCACTCAGCCAGTCGAAGCCACTGGCAGACACCGGCCCCAGGTCATCGAACAGTTCGGCCAGCAATTCGGCTTTTTCCACGGTGCGGTTGGCGATGATCAGCGAGGCCGGCTGTTGCGCCAGCAGTGGCTCCAACGCCCCACGCACTGCGCCACCGGCACCGAGCAGCAGGATGCGCTTGCCCGCCAGGCTCAAGCCCGCGTTGACGCTCAAGTCGCGCACCAGGCCAGCACCGTCGGTGTTATCACCCAACAGGCTGCCATCGGCCAGCTTGCTCAGGGTGTTCACCGCGCCTGCGCGTTGCGCGCGCTCGGTCAGGGCGTTGGCCAGGCGGTAGGCCTCTTCCTTGAATGGCACCGTGACGTTGGCGCCGCGCCCATGCAGGAAAAATTCCCGGGCGCAGCCGGTGAAATCCTCAAGCGGCGCCAGCAGAGTGCTGTAGTCCAACGCCTCGCCCGTCTGCTCGGCAAACAGGCGATGGATCAGCGGCGACTTGCTGTGGCCGATGGGGTTGCCGAACACCACATAGCGATCCATCAGCTGGCCGCCTGGGGCGCAGCAAGGCCGAGCCAGTCACGGTCTTGCAGGAAATAATCGGTCAAGCGCGCTTCTTCGCTGCCGGCATCAGCCTTCCAGTCATAGCTCCAGCGCACTTGCGGTGGCAGCGACATCAGGATCGACTCGGTGCGCCCGCCCGATTGCAGGCCAAACAGCGTGCCACGGTCGTACACCAGGTTGAACTCCACGTACCGCCCACGGCGGAACTCCTGGAACTGGCGTTGCTGCTCGGTATAGGCCAGCGCCTGGCGACGCTGGACGATCGGCAGGTAGGCATCGATGTAGGCATCGCCAATGGCGCGCATAAAGGCGAAGCAGGTGTCGAAGTCCCACTCGTTCAAGTCATCGAAGAACAGGCCGCCGATCCCACGGGGCTCGTTGCGATGCTTGATGTGGAAGTAGCTGTCGCACCAGGCCTTGTAGCGCGAATAGACGTCCGCGCCAAACGGTGCGCAGGCCTGCTCAGCCACGCGGTGCCAGTGGACGCAGTCTTCTTCGTTGCCGTAGTAGGGCGTCAGGTCGAAGCCGCCACCGAACCACCAGACAGGCTCTTCACCTTCTTTCTCGGCGATGAAAAATCGTACATTGGCGTGGGAAGTCGGTACATGCGGGTTATGCGGATGGATCACCAGTGACACGCCGAGGGCTTCAAAACCACGACCGGCAAGCTCCGGACGGTGGGCACTGGCGGACGGTGGCAGGCCGCTGCCGAATACATGGGAAAAGTTGACGCCGCCTTTCTCGATCACCGCCCCGTTCTCAATTACCCGCGTGCGGCCACCGCCGCCGGCTGGGCGAGTCCAGGCGTCTTCAATAAAGCGCGTATCCGCCTCAAAGGTTTCCAGGGCGCTGCAAATGCGGTCTTGCAGGTCGAGCAGGTAGGCTTTAACAGCCTCGGTGCGGGTAGTCATGGCATCACCTTGAATCGGGCAAAGCTACGCGAGGCCATTGGGCGTCGGCGGCAAATGGGCGCACAGGATACCACCGCGCCGGGCGCTGCCACAGTTGACGAAGATCAAGCAGAGGAGTCCGATAGGAGCCTTTCGCGAAACAGACTTGAGGACAGAGCAGATGGCCAAACGTATCCAGTTCAGCGCCCATGGCGGCCCCGAAGTACTTGAGTATGTGCACTACACACCCGCGCAGCCCGGCCCACAGCAGGTTCGGGTATTGAACAAGGCCATTGGCCTGAATTTTATCGACACGTACTTTCGCAGTGGCCTGTATGCACCGCCAGCCTTGCCTTCAGGCCTGGGCGCAGAAGGCGCTGGGGTGGTGGAGGCGGTGGGCAGCGAAGTCACACAATTCAAGGTTGGCGATCGCGTGGCCTACGGCAGTGGCCCGCTGGGTGCCTATAGCGAGCTGCATGTGTTGCCGGCCGCCAACCTGGTGCACCTGCCAGACTCGATCAGCTTCGAACAGGCCGCTGGCGCCATGCTCAAGGGCCTGACCGTGCAGTACCTGCTGCGCCAGACCTATGAGTTGAAAGGCGGGGAAACCATCCTGTTCCACGCCGCTGCCGGTGGCGTCGGTTCCCTGGCCTGCCAATGGGCCAAGGCCCTGGGTGTGAAATTGATCGGTACGGTCAGTTCACCGGAAAAAGCCGCCCTGGCCAAATCCCTCGGCGCCTGGGAAACCATCGACTACAGCACGGAAAACGTCCCACAGCGGGTGCTGGAACTGACCGACGGCAAAAAATGCCCGGTGGTGTACGACGGCGTCGGCAAGGACACCTGGCTCGCCTCGCTGGACAGCGTGGCGCCCCGTGGTCTGCTGGTGAGTTTCGGTAATGCATCGGGTGCGGTGGACGGGGTGAACCTGGGGATTCTGGCGGCGAAAGGCTCGCTGTACGTGACCCGGCCGACGCTGGCGACCTACGCCAACAATCCGCAGAACCTGCAGGCCATGGCTGACGATCTGTTTGGCATGATCGAAAGCGGCAAGGTGCGGATTGATATCAACCAGCGTTACTCGTTGGCGGAGGCGGCGAAGGCGCAGGTGGAGTTGTCGGGGCGGCGGACGACTGGGTCGACCATTTTGCTGCCGTAACATTTCGGCTGCTTGGAATGCCGCCATCGCGGGCAAGCCCGCTCCCACATTCGACCGATTTCCAACATGGGAATGCGTTCGAATGTGGCAGCGGGCTTGCTCGCGATGGCGGCACCACGGTCTCAGGACGGGCGCCGAACCTCACCCGTGGCCAGATCCCGAATCAAACTCGGGTTCTTGCGCCCACCCAGGCTGCCACCCAGCACCCGATCCACCTGCCCACGGAAATACTGCTCCACCCGGATCCGCGAGCGCGCCGCCGGCCGGCCTTGTGGGTTGGCAGAGGTGGAAATCAGCGGCCCCACCAGCGAACACAGATCCCGTACCAGCGGATGATCACTGACCCGCAATGCCACGGTGTCGTGCTTACCGGTAATCCATTCAGGTAGCAGATCCTGATGGGGCACCAGCCAGGTATTGGGCCCCGGCCAGGTACTGGCCATACGGTCGATCCAGGTGTCGGGGAAATCCTCGAACAGAAAGTCGAATTGCCGGATATTGTCGGCGACCAGAATCAGCCCCTTATCCACCGACCGGCCCTTGATCGCCAGCAAGCGATCCACCGCCTCTTCGTTCCACGGGTCGCAGCCCAGGCCCCACACGGCCTCGGTCGGATAGGCAATCACCGCGCCTGCGCGAATTTCTCGTGCGGCTTCTTGCACACGCCACCTGTTGACCATTACTCACTCTCCGGACTAAAGCTCTGCGCAGTTTACCGATCTTCGTTACAAAACCTAACTGCGCGCAAGCCAGCGGCCACTTTCGCAGATCACCCGGCCCTCCAGTTCCAGCTCGGTAAGGCTGGCCAACACCTGGGACAGGCTCTGACCGCTGGCGATGGCCAAGCTTTCGCTGGTGTGGGGTGCCGCGTGCAACAGCGCCACCAGCGGATGGGTCACCGCCACCGGTGCGGGCCGCGACAACGCCTGCCAGCCGCGCAGTCCTTCGAGGATGTGCTCGATGGTTTCCACCAGCACCGCACCCTCACGGATCAGTTGGTGGCAGCCCCTGGCCCCTGGATGATGAATCGACCCCGGTATTGCGTAGACCTCACGCCCCTGCTCGGCCGCCAGCCGCGCAGTGATCAGCGAGCCGCTGGCGACGCTGGCCTCCACCACCAGCACGCCCAGGGACAGGCCACTGATAATGCGGTTGCGCCGTGGGAAGTTGCCGGCCTGGGGACCGGCGTCCAGCGGGAACTCGGAAACCACCGCGCTGCCCTGGGCAATCATCGCCTCGGCGAGTCGGCGGTGGCGCTGTGGATAAAAATTTTCCAGGCCGGTGCCCAGCACGCCGATAGTCTGCCCCCCGACATCTAATGCAGCCTGGTGGGCCGCCCCATCGATGCCCAGGGCCAGGCCGCTGGTAATCACAAAACCGGCGCTTGCCAGGCTGCGGGAAAAGGCCGCCGCCGTATCCATTCCGGGCCGGGAAGCGCGGCGGCTGCCGACCATGGCCAACTGCGGTTTTTCCAGGATAGCGGGGCTGCCGGCCACGAATAACAACGGTGGCGCATCGTCCAGCTCGGCCAGCAAGGCAGGGTAGTCGGGCTGGTCCCACATCAGCAAATGCTGGGCCGGGCGCTCTAGCCAGGCCAATGCGACGCTGGCGCCATCGCGCACTTGCACGCTGCGCCGGGCTTCGGCGCAGGCCGCCGGCAACCCCAGGGAACGCCAGGCACTGGCCGGCGCGCCGATGGCTTTCGAGGCGCAGCCAAAGGCCTCGATCAATGTCTTGAAACGCCTGGGACCCAGCTGCGGCATGCGGTGCAAACGCAGGCGGGCCTCCAGCTCGGCGGGGGAAATATCCGGGGTATGGATTACTGACATATGATCATCCTTGATCAGGAACAAGCTGTGGATAACTCTGTTGGTAACTTCTGTAGCAGGCTAATTATTGCAACGGGTTATCACCGCCCAACCGGGCACCCCGTTTTGAAGACGAGTAGCGATTTCCTCATGGGGGCAATCTCCTTTATTATGTCGGTTCGCGTGAATTGCCTTGGCCTTCGCGGCCTGCGAGCGTTTCACACCGGTCGTGCGGGTTGTCCCGAGGCCGATTTGCCTTTACCTCACATGTGCAGCAATTACGCTTATGGCTATTTTGAACATCCTCGAATTCCCCGACTCGCGCCTGCGCACTATCGCCAAACCGGTGGCCGTAGTGGACGACAAGGTCCGTCAGTTGGTCGATGACATGTTTGAAACAATGTATGAAGCCCCGGGCATCGGCCTCGCCGCGACCCAGGTCAATGTGCACCTGCGCGTGGTGGTCATGGACCTGTCCGAAGATCGCAGCGAACCGATGGTGTACATCAACCCCGAGTTCGAGCCACTGACCGACGAGATGGGCGAATACCAGGAAGGCTGCCTGTCGGTGCCGGAGTTCTACGAGAACGTCGAACGCCCCCTGCGCGTCAAGATCAAGGCTCTGGACCGTGACGGCAAGCCCTTCGAGCTGATTGCCGAAGGCCTGCTGGCAGTGTGCATCCAGCACGAGTGCGACCACCTCAACGGCAAGCTGTTTGTCGATTACCTGTCCACGCTCAAACGCGACCGGATCAAGAAGAAACTGGAAAAGAAGCATCGCCAGCAAGCTTGATTCCCTTCTTCCAAAGGCTTGCTCCGGCAAGCCTTTTTCTTTTGTGAGACGTTTCCCATGACCGAGCCACTGCGCATCGTTTTTGCCGGCACCCCCGAATTTGCCGCCGAACACCTCAAGGCCCTGCTTGCCAGCCCTTATGAAATCGTCGCGGTGTACACCCAGCCGGATCGGCCGGCCGGCCGTGGGCAAAAACTGATGCCCAGCCCGGTCAAGCAACTGGCACTGGAGCACGGCATTGTCGTGCTGCAACCGCCCACCCTGCGCAACGCCGAGGCCCAGGCTGAACTGGCCGCGCTGAAGCCGGACCTGTTGGTGGTAGTGGCCTACGGCCTGATCCTCCCGCAAGCCGTGCTGGATATCCCGCGCCAGGGTTGTATCAACAGCCACGCCTCGCTGCTGCCACGCTGGCGCGGTGCCGCGCCGATCCAGCGCGCGGTGCAAGCCGGTGACGCTGAAAGCGGCGTGACCGTGATGCGCATGGAAGCCGGCCTGGACACCGGGCCGATGTTGCTCAAGGTCACCACGCCCATCACCGCACAAGACACGGGTGGCAGCCTGCACGACCGCCTGGCCGAGATGGGCCCGCCTGCGGTGGTCGAGGCGATTGCCGGCCTCGCCGCTGGCACCTTGGAAGGCGAAGTGCAGGACGACAGCCTCGCCACCTACGCCCACAAGCTGAACAAGGATGAAGCGCGCATCGACTGGAGTCGCCCGGCCGTGGAGCTGGAACGCCTGGTCCGCGCTTTCAACCCGTGGCCGATCTGCCACAGCACCCTCAATGGCGAAGCCTTGAAAGTCCTCGCCGCCAACCTGGCCGAAGGCCATGGGGCGCCCGGTGAAATCATCGGTGCCAGCAAGGAAGGCCTGTTGGTAGCGTGCGGGGAGCAGGCCTTGTGTCTGACCCGTCTGCAATTGCCCGGTGGCAAGGCGCTTAACTTCAGCGACTTGTTCAACAGCCGCCGTGAGAAATTTGCCCCCGGCATCATCCTCGGAGTGGACGCTTGATGAACCCGCGTTTGGCCGCCGCCAAGGCCCTGGCCGCCGTGCTCAATGGCAAGGCTTCCCTGAACAGCTCGTTGCCGGTGCAACTGGATAAAGTCGAAGACCGTGATCGCGGCTTCACCCAGGACCTGGCATTTGGCACCGCCCGCTGGCAGCCGCGTCTATCGGCGCTGGCGGCCAAGTTGCTGCAAAAGCCGTTCAAGGCGGCCGATGCCGACGTCGAGGCGCTGCTGCTGGTGGGGCTTTACCAGTTGCTCTACAGCCGCGTGCCGGCCCATGCCGCCATCGGCGAAACCGTGGGCTGCGCCGACAAGCTGAAAAAACCTTGGGCCAAGGCCTTGCTCAACGCCGTGCTGCGCCGCGCCCAGCGCGAAAGCGAGGGGTTGCTGGCCGAACTGGAACACGACCCGGTAGTGCGCACCGCACACCCGCGCTGGCTGCAAAAGTCCCTCAAGGCGTTCTGGCCCCAGCAGTGGGAAGCCATCTGCGCCGCCAACAATGCGCACCCGCCGATGATCCTGCGGGTCAATCGCCGCCACAACAGCCGCGATGCCTATCTCACGCTGCTGGCAGATGCCGGCATCAACGCCAGCGCCTGTGTGTACAGCCAGGACGGTATCGTCCTCGAAACGGCAGGCGATGTGCGCAGCCTGCCAGGCTTTGCCGAAGGTTGGATCAGCGTGCAGGACGAAGCCGCGCAACTGGCCGCCGACCTGCTCGACCTCGCGCCCGGCCAACGGGTGCTGGACGCCTGCTGCGCGCCTGGCGGCAAGACCTGCCACATCATGGAAGTCGAACCTGGCCTGGCCGGCGTGGTAGCCGTGGACCTGGAAGCCAAGCGCCTGGTGCGCGTGCGCGAAAACCTCGCACGCCTGGGCCTGGACGCCGAACTGATTGCCGCCGACGGGCGCGACACCGCCACCTGGTGGGATGGCAAGCCGTTCCAGCGCATCCTGCTCGACGCACCGTGCTCTGCCACCGGGGTGATCCGCCGCCACCCGGATATCAAACTGACCCGCCAACCCGACGACATCGCCGCCCTGGCTGTGCTGCAAGGCGAGCTATTGGACGCGCTGTGGCCGACACTGGAAGTCGGTGGCATCCTGCTCTACGCCACCTGCTCGACCTTGCCGACCGAGAATACCGAGGTGATCCAAGCCTTCCTTGCCCGCACCAGTGGCGCGCGGGAGTTGGACATTGCCACCACGGCGGGCATCAAGCAGCCCCATGGCCGCCAGCTACTGGCGCAGGAAGGCGGGCACGATGGCTTCTATTACGCCAAGCTGATCAAGATTGCCGCGGCACGCGGTTGAATGGTTTTTAAGGGAGTGACCGGATGAAGATCATCATCCTTGGCGCAGGGCAGGTCGGCGGTACGCTGGCCGAGCATTTGGCCAGTGAAGCCAACGACATTACCGTGGTCGACACCGACGCCGAACGCCTGCGCGGCCTGGGCGATCGCCTGGATATCCGTACGGTCCAGGGCCGTGCCTCGTTCCCCACCGTGCTGCGTCAGGCCGGCGCCGACGACGCCGATATGCTGGTGGCGGTGACCAATAGCGACGAGACCAATATGGTCGCCTGCCAGGTCGCCCACACCCTGTTCCACACCCCGACCAAGATCGCCCGAGTGCGTGAAGCGGCCTACCTGACCCGCGCCGGCCTGTTCGACAACGACGCGATTCCGGTGGACGTGCTGATCAGCCCGGAGCAGGTGGTCACCCACTACATCAAGCGCCTGATCGAAATCCCCGGTGCACTGCAGGTGATCGACTTCGCCGAAGGCAAGGCGCAACTGGTGGCGGTCAAGGCCTACTACGGCGGGCCGCTGGTGGGCCAGCAACTGCGCCAGTTGCGTGAACATATGCCGAATGTGGAAACCCGCGTGGCCGCGATTTTCCGCCGCGACCGGCCAATCCTGCCTCAAGGCGACACGGTGATCGAAGCCGACGACGAAGTATTCTTCATCGCCGCCAAGGCCAACATCCGTGCAGTGATGAGCGAAATGCGCCGGCTCGACGAGAGCTACAAACGCATCGTCATCGCCGGCGGCGGGCAGATCGGCGAGCGCCTGGCCGAGGCCATCGAAAGCCGCTATCAGGTGAAGATCATTGAGATGAGCCCGGCACGCTGCCGGCATTTGTCCGACACCCTCGACAGCACCGTCGTACTGCAAGGCAGCGCTTCGGATCGTGACCTGCTGATGGAAGAGAACATCGCCGACGCCGATATCTTCCTGGCCCTGACCAACGACGACGAGGCCAATATCATGTCGTCGCTGCTGGCCAAGCGGCTGGGGGCGAAGAAGGTGATGACCATCATCAACAACCCCGCCTATGTGGACCTGATCCAGGGCGGCGATATCGACATTGCCATCAGCCCGCAATTGGCCACCATCGGCACCTTGCTGGCCCACGTGCGGCGCGGCGATATCGTCAGCGTGCACTCATTGCGCCGGGGCGCGGCGGAAGCCATCGAGGCGATTGCCCACGGGGACTCCAAGTCGAGCAAGGTGATTGGCCGGGCGATTCGCGATATTGGCTTGCCACCGGGCACCACCATTGGCGCGATCATTCGGGATGAAGAAGTGATCATCGCCCACGACGACACGGTGATCGCTACTGGCGACCATGTGATTCTGTTCCTGGTGGATAAAAAACATATCCGCGATGTGGAGAAGTTGTTCCACGTGGGGTTGAGCTTTTTCTGATCTGACGGAGAGACCGACATGCTCGAATCCCTGGAAAAAATGCTCGCCAAGGGTGTGGATAACTCGCTGCTGCGCTTTGGCTTGGGCAAGGGTTATCTGGACTTGAAGGACAATGCCAAGGCCGCCGAGCATCTAGGCAAGTGCGTCGGGTTTGATCCGAAGTATTCGGCGGCGTGGAAGTTGTTGGGCAAGGCGCATGCAGGTTTGGGTGATCACGCTGCAGCGCGACAGGCGTGGGAGCAGGGGATTGCAGCGGCCCAGGCCCATGGCGACAAGCAGGCCGAAAAAGAGATGACGGTGTTCCTGAAGAAACTCGACCGCCAGGCTTAACCGGAACCAAAAATGTGGGAGCGGGCTTGCTCGCGAATGCGGTGTATCAGCTACACATTCAGTGACTGAGACTCTGCATTCGCGAGCAAGCCCGCTCCCACATTGGTTTTGCATCGACCTTGAATCAGTCGCGAATCAGTACCAGCGCGCCTCGCCCGGCGGGCGTTTCTTGAAGCGCTTCATGCTCCACATGTACTGGCTCGGGTAAGCGCCCACATAACGCTCCACCACCTTGCTCATCGCCGCACAGGACGTGGCCGTGTCGGTGCTGTACATGTCCTCGGGCGCCGCTTCCAGGATCACTTTGTAACCCGAGCCATCCGGCAGCCGCAGGGCATGCAGGAACACGCCCACCGCCTTATGGCCGGCGAGCATGTTCGGCACGAACTTGCTGGTCAGCGCCTGGGTAGCGAAGAACGGTACGAAGATCCCGGCCGACTCCGCCGGCTCCGGGTCAGCGGGAATCCCCACCTGGCCGCCCTTGCGCACTTCCTTGATGACACTGAGGATGCCTTCCTTGGTGGACGCCGCCACCCGGTTGCCCAACTGCACGCGTTGCTTGCGCAGCAGGTCATCCACCGCCTTGAGCTTGGGCGGGCGGTAGAAAATGATCGGTTTGCACTGGCTGCAATAGAAGTGATTCAACACTTCCCAGTTGCCCAGGTGGCTGGTGATGCCGACCACGCCTTTACCCGAGGCCAGGGCTTGCTGCAGCACTTCCAGACCTTCGACTTCGCGCACCAGGTCGATGGAACGCTGGGCCGGCCAGATCCAGGCGCAGGCGCTTTCGGTCAGGGACTTGCCGATGTCCATCAGGCTTTGGCCGACCAGGCGCTCACGCTCGACCGGGTCCATGTCGGGGAAACACTTGGAGAGGTTGATCCGCACCGTATCGCGGGAGCGGTTGGGGGTTTTCCACATGATCCAGCCAATGGCTGAACCTACGGCTTGCACGGCGCGCCAGGGCAGCAGGGCAAACAATCGCAGAGCGCCTACCAGCAAGGCGCCTTTTAACTTTTCCACAAGTCACTCCTGATCGTGTGTGGTGCGCAAAGCCGCCATTCTACCCGGCGTTGACCAAGTCCGCGTAACGGTCGCAGTCCTGGGTGTGGTCCATGACCATGCCCGAGGCCTGCATGAAGGCGTAGCAGATGGTCGGCCCGACGAACGTGAAGCCGGCTTTCTTGAGGGCTTTGCTCATGGCTTCGGCCTCTGGCGTAATCGCCGGGACCTGGCTGCGATCCTTGAAATGATTGACCTTGGGCACGCCGCCGACAAAGGACCAGAGCAACCCCACCGGGTCCTCCAGCGCCAGCCAGGCTGCGGCGTTGCGCCGGGTGGCATTGAGTTTCAAGCGGTTGCGCACGATGCCAGGGTCGAGCATCAACTGCTCAATCTCGGCATCGCTCAACTGCGCCAGGCGCTGGGGATCAAAACCGAACAAGACCTTTCGATAATGCTCGCGTTTGCGTAAAACGGTGATCCAGGACAGGCCCGCCTGGAACCCTTCGAGCAAAAGCAACTCGAACAAACCCTGCGCATCGCGCAGCGGCGTTCCCCACTCTTGATCGTGATAAGCCATGTACAGCGGATCTTCAGAACACCAAAAGCAGCGTGGCATAAGGCTCCAGGGAGTGGTGGCGGGGCCGAATCGGGTATACTCCCGCCCTTTAAATCGCAGCCCAAGTAACAGGTGAATTTTGTGAGCCAGCCTACGCCAGCCGTGCGTACCTTCCAAGACTTGATCCTCGCCCTCCAGCAATACTGGGCCGAGCAAGGTTGTGTGGTACTTCAGCCCTACGATATGGAAGTAGGCGCCGGCACTTTCCACACCGCAACATTCCTGCGGGCCATCGGCCCGGAAACCTGGAACGCCGCTTATGTGCAGCCCAGTCGTCGCCCGACTGACGGCCGCTACGGCGAAAACCCCAACCGTCTGCAGCACTACTATCAGTTCCAGGTAGTCCTCAAGCCAAACCCGGACAACTTCCAGGAGCTGTACCTGGGCTCGCTGAAACATGTCGGCCTGGACCCGCTGGTCCACGATATCCGTTTCGTCGAAGACAACTGGGAATCCCCAACCCTGGGCGCCTGGGGCCTGGGCTGGGAAGTCTGGCTCAACGGCATGGAAGTGACGCAGTTCACTTACTTCCAGCAAGCGGGCGGCATCGAGTGCTACCCAGTGACCGGCGAGATCACCTACGGCCTGGAACGCCTGGCCATGTACCTGCAGGGCGTGGACTCGGTCTACGACCTGGTATGGGCTGACGGCCCGTTCGGCAAAGTGACTTATGGTGATGTGTTCCACCAGAACGAAGTGGAGCAGTCGACCTACAACTTCGAACACGCCAACGTCGAGAAACTGTTCGAGCTGTTCGACTTCTACGAAAGCGAAGCCAAGCGCCTGATCGAACTGGATCAACCGCTGCCGTTGCCGAGCTACGAAATGGTCCTGAAGGCATCCCACACCTTCAACCTGCTGGACGCCCGCCGTGCCATCTCGGTAACTGCGCGCCAGCAATACATCCTGCGTGTACGCACCCTGGCGCGCTCCGTCGCCCAAGCCTACCTGCTGGCTCGCGCCAAGCTGGGCTTCCCGATGGCAACCCCGGATCTGCGTGATGAAGTGTTGGCTAAGCTGGAGGCTGCACAATGAGTGCTCAAGATTTCCTGGTTGAACTGGGCACCGAAGAGCTGCCACCCAAGGCCCTGAACACCCTGGCCGACGCATTTTTGGCCGGTATCGAAAAAGGCCTGCAGACTGCCGGCCTGAAGTTTGAAGCCAAGAAGGTCTACGCCGCGCCACGTCGCCTGGCGGTGTTGCTGACCGCGCTGGAAACCCAGCAGCCGGATCGCAACATCAACCTCGACGGCCCGCCACGCCAGGCCGCTTTCGATGCCGAAGGCAACCCGACTCAAGCGGCCCTTGGTTTTGCCAAGAAGTGCGGCGTCGAGCTGAGCGAGATCGACCAGAGCGGCCCGAAACTGCGCTTCAACCAGGTCATCAAGGGCAAGCCGACCGCCAGCCTGCTGCCGACCATCGTTGAAGACTCCCTGAACGACCTGCCGATCCCCAAGCGCATGCGCTGGGGGGCACGCAAGGAAGAGTTCGTCCGTCCGACCCAATGGTTGGTAATGCTGCTCGGTGATCAAGTCATCGATTGCACCATCCTCGCCCAGAAGGCTGGTCGTGATTCCCGTGGGCACCGCTTCCACCATCCAGAAGCCGTACGCATCACCTCGCCAGCGAACTATGCCGCCGATCTGCGTGCAGCTTATGTGCTGGCCGATGCCAATGAGCGTCGCGAGCTGATCAGCAAGCGCACCGAAGAGCTGGCCCGTTTGCAGGAAGGCACCGCCATCGTGCCGCCAAGCCTGCTCGACGAAGTAACCGCGCTGGTCGAGTGGCCGGTGCCGCTGGTGTGCTCGTTCGAAGAGCGCTTCCTGGATGTGCCGCAAGAAGCCCTGATCACCACCATGCAGGACAACCAGAAGTATTTCTGCCTGCTGGATGTGGACGGCAAGTTGCTGCCGCGTTTCATTACCGTGGCCAACATCGAGAGCAAGGACCCGCAGCAGATCATCGCCGGTAACGAAAAAGTCGTGCGCCCGCGCCTGACCGACGCCGAGTTCTTCTTCAAGCAAGACAAGAAGCAGAAGCTCGAAGACTTCAACCTGCGCCTGCAGAACGTGGTGTTCCAAGAGAAGCTTGGCAGCGTCTACGACAAGGCTGTGCGGGTTTCCAAGCTGGCGGCCTACATCGCGCCACGCATTGGCGGCGATGCTGCCTTGGCCGCTCGCGCGGGCCTGTTGTGCAAATGCGACCTGGCCACCGAGATGGTCGGCGAGTTCCCGGAAATGCAAGGTGTTGCCGGTTACTACTACGCGCTCAATGACGGCGAGCCTGAAGACGTCGCCCTGGCATTGAACGAGCAGTACATGCCGCGCGGTGCTGGCGCCGAGCTGCCGACCACCCTGACCGGCGCGGCCGTAGCGATCGCTGACAAGCTGGACACCCTGGTCGGTATCTTCGGTATCGGCATGTTGCCCACCGGCAGCAAAGACCCCTATGCCCTGCGCCGTGCCGCCCTGGGCGTGCTGCGCATCCTGATCGACAAGAAGCTGGACCTCGACCTGACCCAGGCCGTGGTGTTTGCAGTGGGTCAGTTCGGCGCCAAGGTCAAGCAAGCCGGCCTGGCCGAGCAAGTGCTGGAGTTCGTGTTCGACCGCCTGCGTGCGCGCTACGAAGACGAAGGCGTGGACGTTTCCGTCTACCTGTCGGTGCGTGCCCTGCAACCGGGTTCGGCACTGGACTTCGACCAGCGTGTGCAAGCCGTACAGGCCTTCCGCAAGCTGCCGGAAGCCGATGCATTGGCCGCCGTGAACAAGCGTGTGTCGAACCTGCTGAGCAAGGCCGAAGGCCTGGGCAATACCGAGGTCGATCCTGGCCTGTTTGCCGATGCCAAGGAGTTCTCGCTGAACTCGGCCATCGCCAAGGCAGAAAACGCAGTGAAGCCGCTGATCGCCGAACGCAACTACGCCGAAGCACTGGCGCGCCTGGCCACCTTGCGTGAACCGGTGGATGCGTTCTTCGAAGCGGTGATGATCAATGCCGAAGATGCCGGCGTGCGGAAAAACCGCTACGCCATGCTGGCGCGCCTGCGCGGCTTGTTCGTCAATATCGCTGACATTTCGACGCTGAGCTGATCATGTTGAAACTGCTGATTCTCGATCGGGACGGGGTAATCAACTACGACTCCGACGCTTACATCAAGTCGGTAGAGGAGTGGATCCCGCTGCCCGGCTCGATCGAGGCCATCGTGCAGTTGAGCAAGGCCGGCTGGACGGTAGCCATTGCTACTAACCAGTCCGGCATCGCCCGCGGCTACTACAACATCGCCACCCTGGACGCCATGCACGCGCGCCTGCGCGCGTTGGTGGCAGAGCAGGGCGGTGAGGTGGGGCTGGTGGTGTACTGCCCCCACGGGCCTGACGAGGGCTGCGATTGCCGCAAACCCAAGCCTGGCATGTTGAAAATCATTTCAGAACATTACAAGGTGCCCCTGGCTGGGATATGGTTCGTCGGGGACAGTCTCGGTGACCTGGAGGCGGCCAAAGCCGTCGACTCTCAGCCAGTTTTGGTAAAGACCGGGAAAGGCGAAAAGACCCAGGCGAAAAACCTGCCGGTTGGCACCTTGATTTTTGACGATCTGGCGGCGGTTGCCGCAGAACTTATCAACAACTAGTCGCCCTCGACTTCCTGACCAAGGATTGTTCGGGAGTGCACTTTTAACAGGCGGGCGTTGTCCCGCAACGGTAAATGCTGCCATGTCGATTTTGCAGGCCATCAGAACCTTCTTCTTTTACCTGCTGCTGGGCACCAGTTCGTTTCTCTGGTGCACCCTGAGCTTTTTTATTGCGCCTTTTTTGCCATTCAAGGCGCGCTATCGCTTTATCAATGTCTATTGGTGCCGCTGCGCGTTGTGGCTGACCAAGGTGTTCCTGGGTATCCGTTTCGAGGTCAAGGGCGCCGATAATGTCCCGGACCAGCCGTGCGTGATCCTGTCGAACCACCAGAGCACCTGGGAAACCTTCTTTCTTTCTGCGTATTTCTCGCCCCTGAGCCAGGTGCTCAAGCGTGAGCTGCTGTTCGTACCGTTCTTTGGCTGGGCCATGGCCATGCTGCGCCCGATTGCCATCGACCGCGACAACCCCAAGGCCGCGCTCAAGCATGTGGCCAAGAAAGGTGACGAGTTGCTCAAGGACGGCGTTTGGGTACTGATCTTCCCTGAAGGCACCCGCGTCCCCTTTGGCACTGTAGGCAAGTTCTCCCGTGGCGGTACGGCATTGGCGGTCAACGCCAATCTGCCCGTGCTGCCGATTGCCCACAATGCTGGCAAGTTCTGGCCCAAGGAAGGCTGGGCCAAGCGCAAGGGCACCATCACTGTGGTGATCGGCGAGCCGATGTATGCCGAAGGAGAAGGGCCACGTGCAATTGCCGCGCTCAATGACCGCGCTGCAGCCTGGAATGAAGCGCAGCAACGGGCCATGGGTTCGCTGCCGCCACTGCCGGTTGCCGAAGACCGTGCGGTGACCTGACGTTCTGTGGATAACCTGTGTACGGTTTGTTGGCAAAATGCAGTTTTTGGCTTGTAGGCTTATGATTTAATTACATATTTCTTAAGCTAATAAAACACCGAAAAACGTGCATAAGTTTTTTCGACCGTTGAAGACCGGCCATTGCGGCCGGTTTTTTATGCACAGCGGTTTACTCTTCCCACATCGGCAACTGCAGGCTGAAAACCGTGCCTTGCCCGACCACACTCGCACACTCGATCCGCCCCCCGTGGCGGTCCATCACCGCCTTGACCATGGTCAGGCCCAGCCCAAGGCCTTCGCTGCCCTGGGCCGAAGCAAAACGTCGGTATTGGTTGAACAGTTCAGGCAGCTCCTGGGCCGCGATGCCGGGGCCCTGGTCCTGAATATGACAGGCCAACCATTGACCGTTACGTTCGAGACGCACCGTAACCGTGGTACCGGATGGGCTGTACTTGATCGCATTCTCCATAAGGTTGAACAAGGCACGAGTCAGCAGTGATTGATCTGCCAGGACCATGTCCTCACCCGCCTCGTCCAGGTCGTGGACCAATTGGATCTTTTTCAGTTGGGCCAGCAGCGCTACCTGGTCAAACGCATCGAGCACCAGCATGGCAAACAGGCTGGGCTCAAATTGGTAACCGTCGGACTCGGCCTTGGCCAATTGAACGAACGACTCAGTCAAACTCAGTGCCCGCCGCACTTGCTGTTCGATCTGGGTAAATACCTGCCAGACGTCCGAAGCCTCATGCCGTTGCACATCCAGCAACGCCAGAATGGCCGAGTGGGGCGCCCGCAGATCATGGGAGAGAAACCGCAGCAGGGTTTCTCGTTGCTGCTGGGCATCACGTTCGATACTCAGGTCAGTCAGGCTCAACAGCCAACCCAACGCTACATCACCGTCGGCCGGTAACAACGGAGCCAATTCCAGGCGCAGGCTGCGTTGCTGGGTGTCGCGGAACTCGACGATTTCCAAGGCTGACAACGGTGTACTGACCTCGCCTTGCAGGGGCGGGTAGCCCAATGCCGCCAGTTGCTGCAGCAGGTTCTCCGCAATCAGTTCGTTGCCAAACACATCACGGGCGATGCGATTGGCCAGCAGGATCTCGCCCGTGGGATCGGTAATCAGCGTAGCGACCGGCAGGCACTCCAGGCCATCGGCCATAAAACGCCGGGTATCGCGGGTACGGCTGACCGCTTGCTCCAGGGCCACGATTCGGCCCTGCAACACGTCACCCTTGCTGACGGCGGCACGACGGCGTTCCGGCAGCACCTTGGGTTCACTGTCGAGGCGCGCCAACTCCCAGCCGAAATAGGCCAGGATTACGCTCAGGCGACGCCAGTTCCAGATCAGGTAGCCCAGCAACATGCCGATCAATGTGGCTGCTGGCGACCACCAGAGACCCAGGCGCAACAAGCCCCAGGAAGCGAGGAGGGCGCCCCCCATACAACCCAGGCTCAGCCATAGCGCATAGCGCGGACGCAACAGCAACAGACCCAGCAGCAATGCCACCTGGGAGGTGGAAAACAGCGTGGCCAGCCAGCCAGGCAACACTGTAATGCTGCGCCCTTGCAGCAGGCCGTTGAGGATATTGGCCTGGATCTCGACACCCGGGGTGGTACCGACGCTGGCCGAAAGCGGCGTCACATAGCGATCGCCCATGCCCGGCGCGGTGGCTCCCACCAGGATGATCCGATCACGCAACAATTGGGCGGGGACTTCACCGCGCAGGACGCTGACATAGGGCACGCTGGGAAAGCCATTATCGGCGGCGATAAACGGAATGCGGATGGCGTTGTCCCGTTGCCAATCGGTTGCTTCAAAAGACGCTGAAAGCCCTGGCATATCGGCGTGTTGCCCGGTCAGCTCGAAGGCCAGCCACGCCAACTGCGGGACCATTTGCCCTGGCGGCCCTTCCCGCAGGTAGAGACTGCGCACAATACCGTCGCTGTCAGCTTCCACGTTGATATGACCCACTGCCCTGGCACAATCGCGCAGTGGCGGCACGGGGAGAATTTGCGTGAGGGGTTGCCCCAGGCGCGGTGTGCCTTCGCGAATCAACGGCAGGAGCACGTTGCCGGCATTGCAGATCGCCTGGGCCAGGCGCTGATCGTTGGCCGGCTCGCGCGCCGGTTCGCTGAAGATCACATCAAGCAGGATCCCGGCAGGTTTGGCGGCACTCAACTGGTCGATCAGGTCGGCATGCAAGCGCCGCGACCAGGGCCATTGGCCAAGCTCCCTGAGACTCATGTCATCAATGCTCACCAACAGAATGCGCGGGTCCACCGGCAACGGCGCCATGCGCCGCAAGCTGTCGTACAACAGGTTATTCAGGGACAGGCCAGGGCTCAGCGACAGCAAGGCCGTCATCGGCAGCAGTAGCAGGCTGATCCACAGCCATTCCCTGACCAGCCCATTGAACAGGCGCTGGGCCTGGCTCGGCTGACGCTGTTCAGCCCGGCGCCACCACTTCATCGTCCAAACGCCGCGGTGCTACTGCACACGGGTGGCAGGTGGGTAATAGAAGATGTCATAAGTGCCTGTTTCCCCTTCCAGTCCCTGGTCATCGAAGGCCGACACGCGAACGTGATAGAACGAGGCCTTGAGTCCAGTGAAGCTCAAGCGCGGCTCACTGGAGAAGTTTTCCTGCTTGATATTCATGAAGGTTTTATCGGTAGCCACCTGGGCGCGGTAGCGTTGAGCCCCCGGTTGCGGGTGCAGGAACAATGTCCAGACCGGCGCATCGCCTTTCTGGCCGTCCTGGCCCATCAGGCGCGGGGCAGGCAGCAAGTCGACCGTCTTCAACTCGCCCTGTGGCTTGAGCAGCACCCCTTGTCGAGCACCAACCTTCAACTCACCTTCTACCGGGCCCGTCTGCGGTTTTTTCTTCAGCTGTTTGCCCTGCGGTTGCGACTCGCTGCGGCTGGCGGCCACCTGGCCGTTGAGCACTTCGACAACCGATTGCTGATCATCGTTACGCACACGGAAGTGCGTACCGCGTACGCCGAGTACGCCCACCGGGGTCACGATCTGAAAACGGTCATAGTCGCTGGCACGCTTGAGTACGTAGGCTTCCACTTGCCCTTGTTGCAGGATCACCTGAGGGATCGCCTGTTCTTCCACCAGGTGCAAACGCACCTCGGAGCTGGAGGGCAGGACAATCCGCGAACCATCACCTAGCAACAAGCTGACAAAGGCCGATGGCGAGGTTTTTACGCTTTCCTGCTCATCAATCAGCATGCCTTCTTCCAACACACTGGGGCGCCCCTTGGCATCGAGCTTCCAGGCTTCACCGTTCAGGTGCTGGACGACTGCCGGCAACGGCTGTGCACGGCACATCAGGTTGTCATCTACGTAGGGCGCACGCACTGGGGCAGGCTTGGCTAGAACTTGGGAACTGTTGATCACAAGCGCCAGGGCCAGGCTTGAACCGAATAGTGAGGAAAGGCAATTGCGGCGAGGAAAGAGGGTCATGGCGCTCATCAAGGTTCTAGTTCTAAAGGTCCGTCAGACTGCACATTCAGAAAGCGTCTTGCGGCGGCAGGACCTTGAATCTCGCCTACGATACCCGATGACGCATCGAACTCGATAGCCGGAGTGGCAGGGATGAGCCGCTAGAAAAGGTGACACATCCCTGTGTCTGCCGGATCGACGAGGCCGAACCGGATGTACATCGAAGAAATACTGTCCCTCACATCCCTCCGACAGCAGCCCGTAGCGTACTGCGGACTACAGATGATACGTCCGTGTATCGAGAGCGCTTCCCGCGCACGCCCTCCATGTGTCACTCAGCGAAAGAGAATTTACCTACAAGAGTGGTGCATAGGGGCGCAGCGCTACATTTGTTCAGATTTAGAAGATCCACCGTTGGTCCTGATCAAGCACGCTACCGTGTTGAAAGGCCTGTGGGGCATCAATTTCCCTGAGTCCAGCGGCGTAACCGAGGCCGTCTACGGATTCGGCGTACACCGACGTTTCGTTAAGAGGTGCCAGCGCGGGACTACACGCATCCACCATCTCCGTGCCAAAAACTGTTGCCGCAACCAGCACTAACATCTTTCCCCACACTCTGACCTTCTGCACGAGACTCACCTGTCCCGACAGCGCATAAAACCTGATTGCCATTGATCCTTTTCCTGAGGGGCTTGAGCCGGTATCTTTCCAGTTGGGTACGCGATGTTTAACGGCCTTAGGGCTATTTGATATCAGCGTACCGAGAGATGCAGGGAGCTTGAGAAACTGACCATAATTGTTCAGATTCGACGGTGACCCCATACGCTCTCTTTAACCGCTGCAACACTCTTCAAAAAGAAAGGACCCTGCCATGCGTGTCGCGATACTGGATGACGAACCTGCCGAATTGCGGCGGGTGGAACAGACTCTGCGACAAATCCCAATTGCCTCGGAGCAGCCATGGACGCTGCATTGCTTCGAGCGTGGCGAAGACTTGCTGCGCCAACTGCGCCGAGAAACCTTCGACTTGCTGGTACTCGACTGGCAGTTGCCGGACCTGAGCGGTATCGCGATCCTGCGTTGGACCCGTGAGCACATGGAGGCGCCACCTCCCGTAATCATGCTTACCAGCCGCGACGCCGAGAGCGATATCGTCCTGGCCCTGAACAGCGGTGCAGATGACTATGTCAGCAAACCGTTTCGCCCCAACGAGCTGAAGGCACGGGTCAGTGCCGTCCTGCGCCGTCACGGCCTGCAGAAATCTGCTGCCTCGGAAGTGCTGGTTTTCAACGACCTGACTTTCGACGATGCCGAGCTGACCGTCAGCCGCGCCGGTGATCCCATCAACCTGACCGAAAGGGAATACCGCCTGGCACGCTGCCTGTTCGCCAACCTGGCCCGGCCGCTGTCACGGGAGTATCTCTATGAGCGGTTCTGGACCCATGAAGAAATGGTGTCTTCACGGCCCTTGGATACCCATATTTATCGGCTGCGAAACAAGCTTGGACTGACTCCGGAAAGGGGTTGGCAGTTGCTGACCATCTATGGTTATGGCTATCGCTTGGAGAGCGTGACGGCAGCTACCGCATAGCCGATGTTCCACGTGGAGCATTTAAAAAAGGGTAATAAAAAAGGCCAACGTTAAAAACGTTGGCCTTTTTTGTTCGCAAATGCGTTATCAGAAGTCCAGGTTGGACACTGCCAAGGCATTGCTCTCGATAAAGTCACGACGTGGCTCGACCGCATCACCCATCAGGGTGTTGAAGATCTGGTCCGCGCCAATGGCGTCTTCGATGGTCACACGCAGCATGCGACGCTGCGCTGGATCCATGGTGGTTTCCCACAGCTGATCCGGGTTCATTTCGCCCAGACCTTTGTATCGCTGGATGGTGTGGCGCTTGGTGCTTTCTGCCATCAACCAGTCCAGTGCTTCCTTGAACTCCTTGACCTGCTTCTTGCGTTCGCCACGCTGAATATAAGCGCCGTCGTCCAGCAGGGTGCTCAGTTGCGCACCCAGGGTAACCACAGTCTTGTAGTCGTTGCTGCCGAAGAAGTCGCGGTTGAACGTGACGTAGTTCGACAGGCCGTGGGAGATCAGTTCGACCTCTGGCAGCCAAACGTTACGTTCACGGTCTTCACGCAGGCTGGCTTTGTAAACCAGGCCAGACTTTTCAACGGTGCGCAGGCGTACTTCGTACTGGGCCAGCCAATCCTGCATCGCTGCATGATCGCCCAACTGCTCCAGGCTGACGGCCGGGAGGTAGATGAAGTGCTCGGTCAGTTCCTGAGGGTACAGGCGCGACAAACGCTTGAGGGTCTTCATCACCATGCGGAAGTCGTTTACCAGACGCTCCAGCGCCTCACCGGAGATCCCTGGGGCTTCATCGTTCAAGTGCAGGCTGGCATCTTCCAGGGCCGACTGCGTCATGTACTCTTCCATGGCGTCGTCGTCTTTGATGTATTGCTCTTGCTTGCCCTTTTTCACTTTGTACAACGGTGGCTGGGCAATGTAGATATAGCCGCGCTCGATCAGCTCCGGCAACTGACGGAAGAAGAAGGTCAGCAGCAGGGTACGGATGTGCGAACCGTCGACGTCAGCATCGGTCATGATGATGATGTTGTGGTAGCGCAGCTTGTCGATGTTGTACTCGTCGCGACCAATGCCACAGCCCAGGGCGGTGATCAAGGTGCCGACTTCCTGGGAGGAAATCATCTTGTCGAAACGGGCTTTCTCGACGTTGAGGATCTTACCCTTCAACGGCAGGATCGCCTGGGTGCGACGGTTACGACCCTGCTTGGCGGAACCGCCAGCAGAGTCCCCTTCCACCAGGTACAGTTCGGAGAGGGCAGGGTCCTTCTCCTGGCAGTCCGCCAGTTTGCCCGGCAAGCCAGCGATATCCAGCGCACCTTTACGGCGAGTCATTTCACGGGCTTTACGCGCCGCTTCACGAGCCCGTGCCGCATCGATCATCTTGCCGACAACCAACTTGGCTTCGTTAGGGTTTTCCAACAGGAAGTCGGAGAAATACTTGCCCATTTCCTGTTCAACAGCGGTCTTCACTTCAGAAGAAACCAGCTTGTCTTTGGTCTGGGAGCTGAACTTCGGATCCGGAACCTTGACCGAAATAATCGCAGTCAGGCCTTCACGGGCATCGTCACCGGTGGTGGCGACTTTATGCTTCTTGGCCAGACCTTCGGCTTCGATGTAGGTGTTCAGGTTACGTGTCAGTGCCGAACGGAAACCCACCAGGTGAGTACCACCGTCGCGCTGAGGAATGTTGTTGGTGAAGCACAACAGGTTCTCGTTGAAGCTGTCGTTCCACTGCAGGGCGATTTCCACACCGATGCCGTCTTCACGCTGGATGTTGAAGTGGAACACCTGGTTGACCGCAGTCTTGTTGGTGTTCAGGTATTCAACGAACGCACGCAGGCCACCTTCGTACTTGAACAGTTCTTCCTTGCCGCTGCGTTCGTCCTTGAGGACGATACCCACACCGGAGTTGAGGAACGAAAGTTCACGAATCCGCTTGGCCAGGATGTCCCAGCTGAAGTGGATATTCTTGAAGGTGTCAGCCGAAGGCTTGAAGTGAATCTGGGTGCCGGTGGTTTCGCTGTCACCAACGATCGCCATGGGTGCCTGAGGTACACCATGCACGTAGGTCTGTTCCCAGATCTTGCCACTGCGGCGCACAGTCAGGATCAGTTCTTCCGACAGGGCGTTTACCACCGACACACCTACACCGTGCAAACCGCCGGAGACTTTATAGGAGTTGTCGTCGAACTTACCGCCGGCGTGGAGCACGGTCATGATGACCTCTGCCGCCGATACGCCTTCTTCTTTATGCACATCTACCGGAATGCCGCGACCGTTGTCGCGCACGGTGATGGATTCATCCGGGTGGATGATGATGCTGATGTCGTCGCAATGGCCGGCGAGAGCTTCGTCGATGGAGTTGTCGACCACCTCGAACACCATGTGGTGCAGACCGCTACCATCATCGGTGTCGCCAATGTACATACCGGGACGTTTGCGTACGGCATCCAAACCTTTCAGCACTTTAATGCTGGTCGAGTCGTACGTGTTTTCTTCGCTCATGCCTTCACTCCCGATGGTCGTGGGTCTGGGTGATACGGCCTTGTTCCACGTGGAACAAAGCGACTGGCGTTTCCGTCTGCCAGCCTTCCCTCAATAATTCGTGGTCTACACAGGTAATAAATACCTGGCAGCGTAAGTCTTCCAACAAGCGGCATAGCGCGCGGCGGTGTTGCTCGTCCAGTTCGGACGGCAAATCATCCACCAGATAAATACATTGACCGCGCCGGGCTTGGCTAACCAAGTGCCCCTGGGCGATACGCAGCGCGCAGACCACTAACTTCTGCTGACCACGGGACAAGATATCCGCTGCGTTATGTGCCCCTAATCTAAGGCGCAAATCAGCGCGTTGCGGTCCTGCCTGGGTGTGGCCAATTTGCTGATCCCGTTGCAAAGAGGTGGCGAGTACTGCACTCAAGTCACGCTCTTTGTCCCAACCACGGTAGTAGCTCAGCGTCAGCCCCTCGAGTTCTAGCAACTCACTCAAGGTCTGTTCAAAGACTGGTTTCAAGGCTTTGATATAGGCGCGGCGGTATTCATCTATTTCGTCGCTGGCCAGGCACAGTTCACGGTCCCAGGCCGCTTGCGAAGCGGCGTCAAGTGTACCATGCCGCAGCCATGAGTTCCGCTGCCGCAGGGCCTTCTGCAGGCGCTGCCAAGTGGCCATGAACCTCGGTTCCACGTGGAACACTCCCCAATCGAGGAACTGCCGACGGATTTTTGGTGCACCTTCCAACAAGCGAAAGCTGTCGGGGTTGATCAATTGCAGTGGCAGAATTTCCGCCAGTTGCGCCGCACTGCGCGCATTCTGCCCATCGATACGGATCTGGAACTCCCCCTGGCGATCACGAGATATCCCCAGGCTGCTGTGCCCGCCTTGCGCCAGTTCAACTTGGCCAAATACGGTGCACGCCAATTGCTCGTACTGAATCACCGGTAGCAGGCGGGCGCTGCGAAAGGAACGAGCCAGGCCCAGCAAGTGAATGGCTTCCAGCACGCTGGTTTTGCCACTGCCGTTGGCGCCGTGGAGGATATTGATGCGGGGGGAGGGGGAGAAGGTCACCGGGTGCAGATTGCGCACCGCGGTGACCGAGACGCGACTGAGGGACATCTAGCTTCTGCTGAACATGATTACAGGCGCATCGGCATAACAACGTAAGCCGAGTCGTCGTTATCGGATTCTTGCACCAGGGCGCTGCTGTTGGAGTCCGAGAGGATCAAACGCACCTGCTCGGTAGTCATCACACCCAGCACGTCCAGCAGGTAGCTCACGTTGAAGCCAATTTCCAGGGAACCGCCGTTGTAGTCGACGCCCACTTCTTCTTCCGCTTCTTCCTGTTCCGGGTTGTTGGCCTGGATTTTCAGCTGGCCGTTGGCCAATTGCAGGCGAATACCCCGGTACTTTTCGTTGGAAAGAATCGCGGTACGGCTGAACGCTTCACGCAGGGCCTGACGATCACCGATCACCAGTTTGTCGCCACCTTTGGGCAGCACGCGCTCGTAATCCGGGAACTTGCCGTCTACCAGCTTGGAAGTGAAGGTGAACTCACCAGTGGTAGCACGGATGTGATGCTGGCCCAGGACGATGCTGACGTTACCGTCCGGCTCGGTGAGCAGACGCGCGAGCTCCAGGATACCTTTGCGCGGCACGATCACCTGATGACGATCCGGCTGGCCGATATCAGCCTTCATCGAGCACATAGCCAAGCGGTGACCATCAGTGGCCACGGCACGAATGATGCCTTCGGAGACTTCCAGCAGCATACCGTTGAGGTAGTAGCGCACATCCTGCTGGGCCATGGCGAAGCTGGTGCGTTCGATCAAACGACGCAGGCGGCTTTGCTCCAGGCTGCAGGTCAGCGAACCCGGGCCTTCTTCCACAGTCGGGAAGTCGTTGGCCGGCAAGGTCGACAGAGTGAAACGACTGCGCCCGGCCTTGACCACCAACTTCTGCTCATCGACCTTGATGTCTATCAGTGCGTCGTTGGGCAGGCTTTTGCAGATGTCCATCAGCTTGCGCGCAGGCACGGTGATCTCACCGGGCTCGGCGGGTTCTTCCAGCTGTACACGACCAACCAGTTCGACTTCCAGGTCGGTACCGGTCAACGACAGCTGCTGGCCTTCAACAACCAACAGTACGTTGGAAAGTACCGGCAAGGTCTGTCGGCGCTCGACGACGCCTGCGACCAGTTGCAGGGGTTTCAACAGGGCTTCGCGTTGAATGGTGAAATGCATGGTCTAGTCCCTTGCCTTAATAAGCTGCGCTGGTGTTCATCAAGTTGTCAGTGTACGCAGCAGGTTCTTGTAGTCCTCGCGAATATCCGCGTCGGATTCCTTAAGCTCATTGATCTTGCGGCACGCGTGCAAGACCGTGGTGTGGTCGCGACCACCAAATACATCGCCGATTTCCGGCAGGCTGTGGTTGGTCAGCTCCTTGGAGAGCGCCATGGCCACCTGACGCGGACGCGCTACCGAGCGCGAGCGGCGCTTGGACAGCAGGTCGGAAATCTTGATCTTGTAGTACTCGGCCACGGTGCGCTGAATGTTATCCACACTCACCAGCTTGTCTTGCAACGCCAGCAGGTCCTTGAGGGATTCGCGAATCAACTCGATAGTGATATCGCGGCCCATGAAGTGCGAGTGAGCGATGACACGCTTGAGCGCGCCTTCGAGCTCACGCACGTTGGAGCGAATGCGCTGGGCGATGAAGAATGCAGCGTCGTGAGGCAGATCGACTTTCGCCTGGTCGGCCTTTTTCATCAGGATCGCAACCCGGGTTTCCAGTTCCGGCGGCTCTACCGCAACGGTCAGGCCCCAACCGAAGCGCGATTTGAGGCGTTCTTCCAGGCCCTCGATTTCCTTGGGGTAGCGATCGCTGGTGAGGATGACCTGCTGGCCACCTTCAAGCAGGGCGTTGAACGTGTGGAAAAACTCTTCCTGAGAACGTTCCTTGCGCGCGAAGAATTGAATGTCATCGATCAGCAGCGCATCGACGGAGCGATAGAAGCGCTTGAATTCGTTGATCGCATTGAGTTGCAACGCCTTGACCATGTCGGCCACGAAGCGCTCCGAGTGCAGGTACACAACCTTGGCATTCGGGTTCTTCTTTAATAGATGGTTACCCACAGCGTGCATCAAGTGCGTCTTACCCAAGCCAACGCCGCCATAAAGGAAGAGCGGGTTGTAACCATGCTTGGGGTTGTCGGCCACCTGCCAGGCCGCAGCGCGGGCCAGCTGGTTGGATTTACCTTCGACGAAGTTTTCAAAGGTAAAGGTGCGGTTCAGGTAACTGGTGTGCTTGAGCGCACCTTCAACCTGGACCGTGCGCTGTTCGGCACGTACCGGCGCCTGCTGGGAGCTGGCGCCTGCCATCGGGTCGAAGCTGTCGCGGGATGGCTCTTCGCTTACTGGCGCGTTTTTCTGCGCGGCGGATTTCGTCGGCATAGACGCAGCAGGAGCCGGTGCATGATTGACCGGGGCCGCGGCAGCCTGGGCTTGCGACGCGGCGGCGGCAAGCGGCGCATTCGGTGCAGCACGAGGTACGGAGCTGCGTTTGCTGCCTATTAATAAGGAGAGCGCTGGAGCCATTCCATTGCCATGTTCGTCGAACAATTCGAGAACGCGGCTCAGGTACTTCTCGTTGACCCAGTCGAGAACAAAACGATTGGGTGCGTAGACACGCAACTCGTCGCCTTCGGCTTCGACCTGTAGTGGACGGATCCAGGTGTTGAATTGCTGGGCAGGCAGCTCATCGCGCAAAAGCTCCACGCACTGCTGCCAAAGTTCCACTGACACGGATATCCCCTAAGTTGAAAGCCGGTGAGGCAAAAACAGCCGCCATTGTAGCGGCGAGCGGCCCACTTATCCACATGTAGGTTGCTCACAGACCGCCAAGAATCAATGCCTTAACCGTAAAAAAGGCGACAAATGGTCTGTGCATAAGCTCTGTGGATAAGCGCCCCTAAGCTCGTTGTACAAGTGGGGTCGAAAGTCTGTGGGTAACTGGCCTGTGGATAAGTAGCCATTCCACACACAGCTTATCCGACAGTGCAGCACAGGCAGAGCACCGCTTCTCCCCCAAGTTGTCATTCTCTGTACAGCACGTGGAATATGGGCTTAAGGTAGTTATCCACAGATGATCGGCTCCCTAGCTTTTATAAGCTTTACAGAAAAGCTTTAAATAACTTCCTTCTTTATTTTTATATCTATGGCATTGCTCGTGAAAGCCGAACCTCACGGAATCGGTCCCAGGGCCTCCAGATATCTAATTGAAGGAATAGCTGGTTGGAAATTGACCTAGAGGCTTGCTTTCTCTAGAATCCCCGGTCTCTTAAAACGGGGGCCATTCCGGCCCGTTGTGGACGAACCAGGTAACACGCCATGAAACGTACTTTCCAACCAAGCACCATCAAACGCGCCCGTACCCACGGTTTCCGTGCTCGCATGGCTACCAAGAACGGCCGTGCTGTCCTGTCGCGTCGCCGCGCCAAAGGTCGTGCGCGTCTGGCAGTTTGATAATCCGGTACTGGTGGTGAGTCAGGACTTCAGTCGGGAAAAGCGTCTGCTAACCCCCCGGCACTTCAAGGCAGTCTTTGACTCCCCCACCGGCAAGGTTCCGGGGAAAAATCTCCTGCTCCTTGCGCGTAACAACGATCTGGATCACCCCCGTCTCGGGTTGGTGATCGGCAAGAAGAGCGTAAAGCTCTCCGTTGAGCGCAATCGCCTCAAGCGTCTGATGCGCGAATCGTTTCGCCTCCACCAGGAGACTCTGGTTGGTTGGGATATTGTTATCGTCGCGCGCAAAGGCTTGGGGGACGTAGAAAACCCCGAATTGATTCAGCATTTCGGCAAGCTCTGGAAACGTTTGGCTCGCACCAGCAAGCCGACCCCAGCAGTCAGCCCCGAAACTGTAGGGGTAGACAGCACTGATGCGTAAACTGGCCCTCGTTCCGATCCAGTTTTACCGTTATGCCATTAGTCCGCTGATGGCCAGCCACTGTCGTTTCTACCCCAGTTGTTCCTGCTACGCGTATGAAGCCATAGAAAATCATGGCCTTCTGCGCGGTGGCTGGTTGACCTTTCGTCGTTTAGGTCGCTGTCATCCGTGGAATCCCGGTGGTTATGACCCGGTTCCGCCTATCCCTACCTCCCGTTCTTCTTCGATGGCCGAGTAATCATGGATATTAAACGCACGATCCTGATCGTCGCCCTGGCAATCGTGTCCTACGTTATGGTTCTGAAATGGAACCAGGACTATGGCCAGGCTGCCCTGCCGACTCAGAATGTTGCTACCAATCAGTCTGCTCCTGCTATTGCAGATGCACCGTTGGGTAACAATGCTTCCGCCAGTGCCGATGTACCCAGCGCGAATGCCGATACCAGCACCCCTGTAGACAACGCGGTCATCACCAATAAAGACCTCATCCACGTCAAGACGGATGTGCTGGACTTGGCGATCGATCCACAGGGCGGCGATATTGCCCAGCTGAAATTGCCACTGTATCCACGTCGCCAAGACCATCCGGATGTTCCATTCCAGTTGTTCGATAACGGTGGCGAGCGTGTTTATCTGGCGCAAAGCGGCCTGACTGGCACTGATGGTCCTGATGCTCGTGCTACCGGTCGTCCGGTTTATTCGACCGAACAGAAGACTTATCAACTGGCTGATGGCCAAAACCAGTTGAACGTCGACCTGAAATTCAGTCACGACGGCGTCAATTACATCAAGCGCTTCAGCTTCACTCGCGGTTTGTACGATCTGAAAGTCACTTATCTGATCGACAACACCAGCGAAAAGGCCTGGACTGGCAACCTGTTTGCCCAGCTCAAGCGTGATGGCAGCTCCGATCCGTCTTCCAGCACTGCCACTGGCACCGCGACTTACCTGGGCGCTGCCCTGTGGACAAGTAACGAGCCGTACAAAAAAGTGTCGATGAAAGATATCGACAAGGGCGCGCTGAAAGAAACGGTGCAAGGTGGTTGGGTAGCCTGGCTGCAACACTACTTTGTAACTGCTTGGATCCCGAACAAAGGCGAAGCCAACCTGGTTCAGACCCGCAAGGACAACCAGGGCAACTACATCATCGGTTTTACTGGCCCGGCGTTGACCGTTGCTCCAGGTGCCAAGGCTGAAACCAGCGCTACTCTGTATGCCGGTCCAAAAAGCCAGGCAGTACTCAAGGAGTTATCCCCAGGTCTGGAACTGACTGTGGATTACGGCATCCTGTGGTTCATTGCCCAGCCAATCTTCTGGTTGCTGCAACATATCCACAGCATCGTCGGTAACTGGGGCTGGTCGATCATCTTCCTGACCATGCTGATCAAAGGGATTTTCTTCCCACTGTCAGCCGCCAGCTACAAGTCGATGGCCCGTATGCGTGCTGTTGCACCGAAACTGGCTGCCCTGAAAGAACAGCATGGCGACGATCGGCAGAAAATGTCGCAAGCCATGATGGAGCTGTACAAGAAAGAGAAGATCAACCCGTTGGGTGGATGCTTGCCGATTCTGGTACAGATGCCGGTGTTCCTGTCGCTGTACTGGGTACTCCTGGAAAGCGTGGAAATGCGCCAGGCGCCGTTCATGTTGTGGATAACTGACCTGTCGATCAAGGACCCGTTCTTTATCCTGCCGATCATCATGGGCGCGACCATGTTCATCCAGCAGCGTCTGAACCCGACACCTCCGGATCCGATGCAGGCCAAGGTGATGAAAATGATGCCAATCATCTTCACCTTCTTCTTCCTGTGGTTCCCGGCTGGTCTGGTTCTGTACTGGGTGGTCAACAACGTGTTGTCGATCTCTCAACAGTGGTACATCACACGTAAGATCGAAGCGGCTACCAAAAAAGCCGAGGCGTAACTTACTCTGTGGATAACCACTCAAGACGCCCCCTCGTGGGGCGTTTTGCATTCTGTCACTTTTGTCTGGGAAACCGCTGATGAGCGCTCCTCGTGAAACCATCGCTGCCGTCGCCACCGCTCAGGGCCGGGGCGGTGTCGGTATCGTTCGAATTTCCGGACCGCTGGCCGGCATTGCCGCCAAGGCTATCAGCGGGCGCGAGCTGAAGCCCCGGTATGCGCATTACGGGCCTTTTCTTGGTGAAGACCTCCAGGTGCTGGATGAAGGCGTGGCCCTATATTTCCCCGGGCCGAACTCGTTCACCGGCGAGGATGTGCTGGAACTGCAGGGCCATGGCGGCCCTATCGTGCTGGACATGTTGCTGCAGCGCTGCCTGCAATTGGGCTGCCGCCTGGCCCGGCCGGGTGAATTCAGCGAGCGGGCGTTCCTCAATGACAAGCTCGACCTGGCTCAGGCCGAGGCCATCGCCGACCTGATCGAGGCCAGTTCTGCACAGGCCGCACGCAATGCTCTGCGCTCGTTGCAGGGGGCATTTTCGCTGCGTGTGCATAACCTCACCGAGCAATTGATCAGTTTGCGTATCTATGTCGAGGCGGCAATTGATTTCCCGGAAGAAGAAATCGACTTTCTCGCCGATGGCCATGTCCTGGCCATGCTCGATAAAGTGCGGGACGAGTTATCCACAGTTTTGAAGGAAGCCGGGCAGGGGGCATTGCTGCGCGATGGCATGACGGTGGTGATTGCCGGCCGGCCCAACGCCGGCAAGTCCAGCTTGCTCAACGCACTGGCGGGGCGTGAAGCGGCCATTGTCACCGAGATTGCTGGTACCACCCGGGATATCCTGCGCGAACATATCCACATTGATGGCATGCCGCTGCACGTGGTTGATACCGCCGGTTTGCGTGATACCGATGACCAGGTGGAAAAAATCGGCGTGGAACGGGCGCTCAAGGCCATCGGTGAGGCGGATCGGGTGCTGTTGGTAGTGGATGCCACTGCGCCTGAGGCAGTTGATCCTTTTGCCCTGTGGCCAGAATTCCTCGAACAGCGGCCCGATCCGGCCAAAGTCACGCTGATTCGCAACAAGGCGGACCTCACTGGTGAGCCAATTGCCCTGGAGGTCAGCGACGATGGCCATGTCACCATCAGCCTCAGCGCCAAGTCTGCCGGCGATGGCCTGGAGCTGCTGCGCGATCATCTCAAGGCCTGCATGGGCTACGAACAGACCTCGGAAAGCAGCTTCAGTGCTCGCCGCAGGCATCTGGAAGCCCTGCGCCATGCGAGTGCGGCCCTTGAGCATGGCCGTGCGCAGTTGACCCTGGCAGGGGCTGGAGAGCTTTTGGCTGAGGATTTGCGCCAGGCACAGCAGCTTCTGGGGGAGATTACCGGGGCATTCAGTTCCGACGATCTGCTCGGCAGGATCTTTTCCAGTTTCTGCATCGGTAAATAACCCTTCGTTATTCACAGACAGGCCATTCGTGCCTGTCTGTTTTGTCCGTTCCAGGACACTCCCGCGCATTTTCTGACAGTAACCTTTCCCCGAGGTGGCCTTGCCGTGGGCGAAATTTGCCGCGGCTGATGCTTTTCTGTGGATTAAGCCCTGTGAATAACCACCCCTGTGCCCAGTTGATAACAGGGCTTGAAACCTGAGTAAAAACCCCTCTGTGGATAACCACCTGTTTAATCCACAGGCTTAAAGCACTTATCCAAGGGCCTCCTTGCCACCTAACCACAGACTTTTGAATCTCTGTACAGCACGTAAATAAAGGCCTGTAGAAATCTATCCACAGAAAGTAGGCTCAGTAGAAATAAACATAAAAACAAAGATTTAATAAACTTCTCTCTTTTAATTTCTATTGTCTGTGATTCATCCACAGCTGGTTAAATTTTGTGCAAAGGGTTCTTTAGGAAGGGCTAAGTCCCTATACTTGCCGCCATAGCTCCAAAACTCTTTCAACAGACAATTCCTGATTACCTACATAAGCAGGCACGAGGTGCGTGGTGGATTTCCCTTCCCGTTTTGAAGTGATCGTCATCGGCGGCGGTCATGCCGGTACCGAGGCAGCACTGGCGTCAGCCCGCATGGGGGTCAAAACCCTGTTGCTGACGCACAACGTGGAAACCCTCGGTGCCATGAGTTGCAACCCCGCCATCGGTGGGATCGGCAAAAGCCACCTGGTCAAGGAAATCGACGCCCTTGGCGGTGTGATGGCCATGGCTACCGACAAAGGTGGTATTCAATTTCGCGTGCTCAACAGCCGCAAAGGCCCGGCCGTGCGTGCAACTCGGGCACAAGCCGACCGCATCCTGTACAAGGCCGCGGTGCGTGAAACCCTGGAAAACCAGGCCAACCTGTGGATATTTCAGCAGGCAGCGGATGACCTGATCGTCGAACAGGACCAGGTGCGCGGAGTTGTCACGCAAATGGGCCTGCGGTTCTTCGCAGAATCCGTGGTGTTGACCACGGGTACCTTCCTTGGTGGACTTATCCACATCGGGATGCAGAACTATTCGGGTGGTCGCGCCGGCGATCCGCCGTCCATCGCCCTGGCTCATCGCCTTCGCGAACTGCCACTGCGTGTCGGTCGCCTGAAAACCGGGACCCCGCCACGTATCGACGGGCGTTCTGTGGATTTTTCGGTGATGACCGAGCAAGCCGGGGATACGCCGATTCCGGTGATGTCGTTCATGGGGTCCAAGGAACAGCACCCGAAACAGGTGAGTTGCTGGATTACCCACACCAATGCGCGCACCCACGAAATCATCGCGGCCAACCTTGACCGTTCGCCGATGTATTCCGGGGTGATCGAGGGCATCGGCCCGCGCTATTGCCCGTCGATCGAAGACAAGATCCACCGCTTTGCCGACAAGGAAAGCCACCAGGTCTTCATCGAGCCGGAAGGCTTGACCACCCACGAGCTTTACCCGAACGGGATTTCCACTTCCCTGCCGTTCGATGTGCAAATCCAGATCGTGCAGTCGATTCGCGGGATGGAAAACGCCCATATCGTGCGTCCGGGCTATGCCATCGAATATGACTACTTCGATCCCCGGGACTTGAAGTACAGCCTGGAAACCAAAGTGATTGGCGGTCTGTTCTTCGCTGGGCAAATCAACGGCACGACCGGTTACGAAGAAGCCGGCGCCCAAGGTTTGCTGGCCGGGACCAACGCGGCATTGCGCGCCCAGGGCAAAGACAGCTGGTGCCCGCGTCGCGATGAAGCGTACATCGGGGTGTTGGTTGATGACCTGATTACCCTGGGTACCCAGGAACCGTACCGGATGTTCACCTCCCGGGCCGAATATCGCCTGATCCTGCGCGAAGACAACGCCGACCTGCGCCTGACCGAAAAAGGTCGCGAGCTGGGCCTGGTCGATGACGCGCGTTGGGCAGCGTTCTGCAAAAAACGCGAAAGCATCGAATTGGAAGAGCAACGCCTGAAAAGTACCTGGGTGCGCCCGGGCACTGAGCAGGGTGATGCCATTGCCGAAAAATTTGGCACGCCGTTGACCCACGAGTACAACCTGTTGAACCTGCTGTCCCGTCCGGAAATCGACTACGCTGGTCTGGTCGAAGTGACCGGTGGCGGCGCAGAAGATCCACAGGTGGCCGAGCAGGTCGAAATAAAGACCAAATATGCCGGGTACATTGACCGTCAGCAGGACGAGATCGCTCGGCTGCGCGCCAGTGAAGACACCAAGCTGCCTGTAGATATCGATTACACCGGGATCTCCGGGCTGTCGAAAGAGATTCAAAGCAAGCTGGGGATAACTCGCCCCGAGACTTTGGGCCAGGCTTCCCGTATCCCGGGAGTCACTCCGGCAGCCATTTCGCTGTTGATGATTCATTTGAAAAAACGCGGCGCGGGCCGTCAGTTGGAGCAAAGCGCTTGAGTTCGTTGGTCACCTCGCAACACGCCGAAGAGTTATCCACAGGTGCACGCCAGTTGGGCGTGCACTTGACCGAAGCCCAGCACGAATTGCTGTTGGGCTATCTGGCCCTATTGATCAAGTGGAACAAGGCCTACAACCTCACTGCGGTGCGCGATCCGGACGAAATGGTCTCGCGGCATTTGCTCGACAGCTTGAGCGTGATGCCATTCATCGAAAACGGGCGCTGGCTGGACGTTGGCAGTGGCGGGGGCATGCCTGGCATCCCGCTGGCTATCCTGTTTCCCGAGTCGCAAGTGACTTGCCTGGACAGCAACGGCAAGAAAACCCGCTTCCTGACTCAGGTCAAACTCGAACTCAAGCTGGACAACCTGCAAGTTATCCACAGCCGCGTCGAAGCCTTCACTCCTGAACTGCCCTTCAACGGAATTGTTTCCAGGGCGTTCAGCAGCATGGAGAACTTCAGCAACTGGACCCGGCACCTGGGCGACCTGAACACTCGTTGGCTGGCAATGAAGGGCGTTCATCCAAGCGACGAGCTGTTAGCATTGCCGGCAGAATTCCACCTCGATAGCGAACACGCCTTGGCCGTACCCGGTTGCCAAGGCCAACGCCATCTGCTGATACTGCGCCGCACGGCATGATTGGGAACACAAGCAAGAATGGCTAAGGTATTCGCGATAGCGAACCAGAAAGGTGGCGTGGGCAAAACCACCACCTGCATCAACCTCGCAGCATCCCTGGTCGCTACCAAGCGTCGGGTGCTGTTGATCGATCTCGATCCACAGGGCAACGCCACCATGGGTAGCGGTGTGGATAAACACGGCCTGGAAAACTCGGTCTACGACTTGCTGATTGGCGAGTGCGACCTGGCCCAGGCCATGCACTATTCCGAGCACGGCGGTTATCAACTGCTGCCGGCTAACCGCGATTTGACCGCGGCGGAAGTGGTGCTGCTGGAAATGCAGATGAAAGAAAGCCGTCTGCGCAGCGCCCTGGCGCCAATCCGCGAGAATTACGACTACATTTTGATCGACTGCCCGCCGTCTCTGTCGATGCTGACGCTCAACGCATTGGTCGCTGCCGATGGGGTGATTATCCCCATGCAGTGCGAGTACTTCGCGCTCGAAGGCTTGAGCGACCTTGTGGATAACATCAAGCGTATTGCCGAATTGCTCAACCCGAACCTGAAAGTCGAAGGCCTGCTGCGGACCATGTATGACCCGCGCCTGAGCCTGATGAACGACGTGTCGGCGCAGCTCAAGGAACACTTTGGCGACCAGCTTTACGACACGGTGATCCCGCGTAACATCCGCCTGGCCGAAGCGCCAAGCTATGGCATGCCCGCGCTGGCGTACGACAAGTCATCCCGTGGTGCCATTGCCTATCTGGCGCTGGCCGGCGAGATGGTTCGTCGCCAACGCCGCAACTCACGCACCGCTGCAGCCCAGCCAACTTAAGGAATCCCCATGGCCGTCAAGAAACGAGGTCTCGGACGTGGACTGGATGCACTGCTGAGTGGTCCGACTGTCACTTCGCTGGAAGAACAGGCGGTGCAGGCCGACTCCCGTGAGCTGCAACACCTGCCGCTGGACCTGATCCAGCGTGGCAAGTACCAGCCGCGCCGGGACATGGACCCGCAGGCGCTGGAAGAGTTGGCCAATTCGATCAAGGCCCAGGGCGTGATGCAGCCGATTGTCGTGCGCCCCATTGGCGGCGGTCGGTTTGAAATCATCGCCGGCGAACGCCGCTGGCGCGCCAGCCAGCAGGCCGGTCAGGAAACCATCCCGGCGATGGTGCGCGATGTGCCGGATGAAACCGCCATTGCCATGGCGTTGATCGAGAATATCCAGCGCGAAGACCTCAATCCCATTGAGGAAGCCATCGCCTTGCAGCGCTTGCAGCAGGAATTCAAGCTGACCCAGCAGGAAGTGGCCGATGCGGTGGGCAAATCCCGTGTCACGGTTTCCAACCTGTTGCGCCTGATCGCGCTTCCGGAAGTGATCAAGACCATGCTGTCCCACGGCGACCTGGAAATGGGTCATGCCCGCGCTTTGCTCGGGTTGCCGGAAAATCAACAGGTTGAAGGGGCGCGACACGTTGTCGCACGAGGTCTCACCGTTCGTCAGACCGAGGCCCTGGTTCGCCAGTGGCTCAGTGGCAAACCTGCACCGGTTGAAACCACCAAAACTGATCCGGATATTGCGCGCCTTGAGCAGCGGCTGGCCGAGCGGCTGGGCTCTGCGGTGCAAATTCGCCACGGTAAGAAGGGTAAAGGGCAATTGGTTATCGGATATAACTCCCTTGATGAGCTTCAGGGCGTTCTTTCCCACATCCGCTGAAACATTTGCTTATGTAGCGTGCAGTCGGAAATCACTACCCGGCAGTTGAATAGGGGCAGAACCGCCCCTATACTCTGCGCGCATTTTGTCGGCACAAATTATGCCAAGTTATTGATTTCCGGCAGCCGACCATTGAGGAGCGAGAGTGATGGAAACCCGCACGCCAAACACGTTGCCGTTCCATCGCTTGGCCGTTTTTCCGGTTTTATTGGCCCAATTTGTCATTTTGCTGATCGCCGCATTGGCGCTTTGGTACTGGCATGGGGTCGTAGCCGGATATTCAGGACTCTGCGGAGGCCTGATAGCCTTGCTGCCCAATATGTATTTTGCTCACAGGGCCTTTCGGTTTTCCGGCGCCCGAGCAGCCCAGGCTATCGTCCGGTCCTTTTATGCCGGCGAGGCAGGGAAACTGATTTTGACGGCAGTGCTGTTTGCACTGACCTTTGCAGGTGTGAAGCCATTGGCGCCGCTAGCTGTATTCGGCGTCTTCGTGTTGACCCAACTGGTCAGCTGGTTCGCTCCCCTGCTAATGAAAACAAGACTTTCGAAACCTTAGGGCGTTTGAGGCAACCATGGCAGAAACAACCGCTTCGGGCTATATCCAGCACCACTTGCAGAACCTGACCTTCGGTCAGCTTCCCAACGGCGGCTGGGGCTTTGCCCACTCCGCAGCAGAAGCCAAAGAAATGGGCTTCTGGGCTTTCCACCTGGATACTCTGGGCTGGTCGGTCGCATTGGGTCTGATCTTCGTCCTGATTTTCCGCATGGCGGCAAAGAAGGCGACTTCCGGTCAGCCAGGTGCTTTGCAGAACTTCGTTGAAGTATTGGTCGAATTCGTCGATGGCAGCGTGAAAGACAGCTTCCATGGCCGTAGCCCGGTGATTGCACCGCTGGCACTGACCATCTTCGTCTGGGTGTTCCTGATGAACGCCGTCGACCTGATCCCGGTTGACTGGATTCCTCAGTTGGCCATCCTGATCTCCGGCGACCCGCACATCCCATTCCGCGCGGTATCGACCACTGACCCGAACGCTACCCTGGGCATGGCCCTGTCGGTGTTCGCGTTGATCATCTTCTACAGCATCAAGATCAAGGGCATCGGCGGCTTCATCGGCGAACTGACCCTGCACCCTTTCGGCAGCAAGAACATCTTCGTTCAAGCCCTGCTGATCCCGGTGAACTTCCTGCTGGAATTCGTCACCCTGATCGCCAAGCCGATTTCCCTGGCTCTGCGACTGTTCGGCAACATGTATGCCGGCGAACTGGTGTTCATCCTGATCGCTGTGATGTTCGGCAGCGGCCTGCTCTGGCTTAGCGGCCTGGGCATTGTTCTGCAGTGGGCGTGGGCTGTGTTCCACATCCTGATCATCACCCTGCAGGCGTTTATCTTCATGATGCTGACCATCGTCTACCTGTCGATGGCGCACGAAGAGAACCATTAAGACCAGTCTCGACTAGTCTGATGTCCTTCCCGGTCAAACGGGAAGGTGGCCCACCAGGGCTATGAAACGATTTGTTTTACCGCTTTAAAATCTAAAAAACCTAAACCATACGACGTAAAAGTCGGGAGGAAAGATGGAAACTGTAGTTGGTCTAACCGCTATCGCTGTTGCACTGTTGATCGGCCTGGGCGCCCTGGGTACTGCCATTGGTTTCGGCCTGTTGGGCGGCAAGTTCCTGGAAGGCGCCGCGCGTCAGCCAGAAATGGTTCCAATGCTGCAAGTTAAAATGTTCATCGTTGCCGGCCTGCTCGACGCCGTGACCATGATCGGTGTTGGTATCGCTCTGTTCTTCACCTTCGCGAACCCCTTCGTTGGTCAACTCGCCGGTTAATCACTCGTTTTTTCGAGTGATTGGTGTGTTGTGCAACGAACGAGCGAGGTATTGGCGTGAACATTAATGCAACCATTATTGGTCAGTCCTTAGCGTTCTTGATTTTTGTTGTTTTCTGCATGAAGTTCGTATGGCCTCCGGTCATCGCGGCTTTGCACGAACGTCAGAAGAAGATCGCGGATGGACTGGACGCTGCCGCACGAGCAGCTCGCGACCTGGAGTTGGCCCAAGATAAAGCGGGTCAGCAACTGCGCGAAGCGAAGGCTCAGGCAGCTGAAATCATTGAGCAAGCCAAGAAACGCGGTAACCAGATTGTTGAAGAGGCTGTTGAAAAAGCCCGTATCGACGCTGACCGTGTGAAGGTTCAGGCTCAGGCCGAGATCGAACAGGAACTGAATGGTGTCAAAGATGCGCTGCGTGCCCAACTGGGTGCTCTGGCCGTCGGCGGTGCTGAGAAGATCCTGGGTGCCACAATCGATCAAAACGCGCACGCGGAGCTGGTAAACAAACTGGCTGCTGAAATTTAAGCGAGGGCGATCATGGCAGAATTGACCACGTTGGCCCGACCTTACGCTAAGGCAGCCTTCGAGCACGCCCAGGCCCACCAGCAGCTGGCCTCTTGGTCAGCCATGCTCGGCCTGGCTGCAGCAGTGTCGCAAGACGACACCATGCAGCGCGTGCTCAAGGCCCCGCGACTGACGAGCGCAGACAAGGCCGCCACGTTTATTGACGTGTGCGGCGACAAGTTTGATGTGAAAGTGCAGAACTTCATCCACGTCGTTGCCGAAAACGACCGTCTCCCGCTTTTGCCGGAGATTGCCGCTCTGTTCGACCTGTACAAGGCCGAGCAAGAGAAGTCGGTAGACGTTGAAGTGACCAGTGCTTTTGCATTGAACCAAGAACAGCAAGACAAACTCGCCAAGGTTCTCAGTGCACGACTCGACCGGGAAGTGCGCCTGCAAGTTGCGGAAGACCCATCCCTCATTGGGGGTGTTGTCATTCGCGCCGGCGACCTGGTTATCGATGGCTCGATTCGCGGCAAACTCGCGAATCTTGCCGAAGCATTGAAATCTTGAGTTTGAAGGGGCAGCAGAGCAATGCAGCAACTCAATCCTTCCGAAATAAGTGAAATTATCAAGGGCCGCATCGACAAGCTCGATGTGACCTCCCAAGCCCGTAACGAAGGCACTGTCGTCAGCGTATCTGACGGCATCGTGCGGATTCACGGTCTGGCCGACGTAATGTACGGCGAGATGATCGAGTTTCCGGGCGGCGTCTACGGTATGGCTCTCAACCTGGAGCAAGACTCCGTAGGTGCCGTTGTATTGGGCGCGTACACCAGTCTGGCTGAAGGCATGAGCGCCAAGTGCACTGGCCGCATCCTCGAAGTTCCGGTTGGTAAGGAACTGCTGGGTCGCGTTGTCGACGCACTGGGTAACCCTGTTGACGGTAAAGGTCCACTGGGCAACACCGAGACCGACGCGGTCGAGAAAGTTGCTCCAGGCGTGATCTGGCGTAAGTCGGTAGACCAGCCTGTACAGACTGGCTACAAGGCTGTCGATGCCATGATCCCAGTCGGCCGTGGCCAGCGTGAGCTGATCATCGGTGACCGTCAGATCGGTAAGACCGCTCTGGCGATCGACGCGATCATCAACCAGAAAGACAGCGGCATTTTCTGCGTCTACGTAGCGATCGGTCAGAAACAATCTACCATCGCCAACGTGGTTCGCAAGCTGGAAGAAAACGGCGCCCTGGCCAACACGATCATCGTGGCTGCCAGTGCTTCGGAGTCTCCTGCGCTGCAATTCCTGGCACCGTACTCCGGTTGCACCATGGGTGAATTCTTCCGCGACCGCGGTGAAGACGCGCTGATCGTTTATGACGATCTGTCCAAGCAAGCAGTGGCTTACCGCCAGATTTCCCTGCTGCTGCGCCGTCCACCAGGCCGTGAAGCCTACCCAGGCGACGTGTTCTATCTCCACTCCCGTCTGCTGGAGCGCGCATCCCGCGTATCCGAAGAGTATGTAGAGAAGTTCACCAACGGCGCAGTGACCGGCAAAACCGGTTCCCTGACCGCACTGCCGATCATCGAAACCCAGGCTGGCGACGTTTCCGCGTTCGTTCCGACCAACGTGATTTCCATCACCGACGGTCAGATCTTCCTGGAATCGGCCATGTTCAACTCCGGGATCCGTCCTGCTGTGAACGCCGGTGTTTCGGTATCCCGTGTGGGTGGTGCCGCTCAGACCAAGATCATCAAGAAGCTCTCCGGTGGTATCCGTACCGCTCTGGCTCAGTACCGTGAACTGGCGGCATTCGCCCAGTTCGCTTCTGACCTGGACGAAGCGACCCGTAAGCAACTTGAGCATGGTCAGCGCGTTACCGAGCTGATGAAGCAGAAGCAATACGCGCCAATGTCGATCGCTGACATGTCGCTGTCGCTGTATGCCGCTGAGCGTGGGTTCCTGACTGACGTCGAAATCGCCAAGGTCGGCAGCTTTGAACAAGCGCTGATTGCTTACTTCAACCGAGATCACGCCGATTTGATGGCCAAGATCAACGTGAAGGGTGACTTCAATGACGAAATCGACGCTGGCCTGAAGGCTGGTATCGAGAAGTTCAAGGCCACCCAAACCTGGTAAGCCGCAGCGGGAGCCGCAAGGCTCCCGCTTGCTAACCTGATAGGTGTTACATGGCAGGCGCAAAAGAGATTCGCAGTAAGATTGCGAGCATCAAAAGCACGCAAAAAATTACCAGCGCCATGGAGAAAGTGGCGGTCAGCAAAATGCGCAAGGCACAAATGCGCATGTCGGCTAGCCGTCCTTATGCGGAGCGTATCCGCCAGGTAATTGGGCATCTGGCCAACGCCAACCCGGAATACCGCCACCCGTTCATGATCGAGCGCGCCGTCAAGCGTGTAGGTTATGTGGTAGTGAGCAGTGACCGTGGTTTGTGCGGTGGTTTGAATACCAACCTGTTCAAGGCCCTGGTCAAGGACATGGCGGTAAACCGCGAAAACGGCGTCGAGATTGATCTGTGTGTTGTTGGTAGCAAGGGTGCGGCCTTTTTCCGCAACTTCGGCGGTAACGTCGTTGCAGCTATCAGCCACCTGGGTGAAGAGCCGTCGATCAATGACTTGATCGGCAGTGTGAAGGTGATGCTGGATGCGTACCTGGAAGGCCGGATCGACCGCCTGTCCGTGGTATCCAACAAGTTCATCAACACCATGACCCAGCAGCCAACCGTGGAGCAATTGATTCCACTGGTGGCGACCCCGGATCAGGAACTCAAGCACCACTGGGACTACCTCTACGAACCAGACGCCAAAGAGCTGCTTGACGGCTTGATGGTGCGCTACGTGGAGTCGCAGGTGTACCAGGCGGTGGTCGAGAACAACGCAGCTGAACAAGCGGCGCGGATGATCGCGATGAAAAACGCTACCGACAACGCCGGTGATCTGATCAGCGATTTGCAGCTGATCTACAACAAGGCGCGTCAGGCTGCGATCACCCAAGAGATCTCGGAAATCGTCGGCGGCGCTGCCGCGGTTTAACGGTTCAAATATTCAGAGGATCCAGCTATGAGTAGCGGACGTATCGTTCAAATCATCGGCGCCGTTATCGACGTGGAATTCCCACGCGACAGCGTACCGAGCATCTACAACGCGCTGAAAGTACAAGGCGCGGAAACTACTCTGGAAGTTCAGCAGCAGCTGGGCGACGGCGTAGTTCGTACCATTGCGATGGGTTCCACCGAAGGCTTGAAGCGCGGTCTGGACGTTGTCGACACTGGTGCTGCCATCTCCGTACCGGTCGGTAAAGCGACCCTGGGCCGGATCATGGACGTACTGGGCAACCCGATTGACGAAGCTGGCCCGATCGACACCGAAGAGCGTTGGGGCATTCACCGTCCAGCACCTTCGTTCGCCGAGCAAGCTGGCGGCAACGACCTGCTGGAAACCGGCATCAAGGTTATCGACCTGGTCTGCCCGTTCGCCAAAGGCGGTAAAGTTGGTCTGTTCGGTGGTGCCGGTGTAGGCAAAACCGTAAACATGATGGAACTGATCCGTAACATCGCCATCGAGCACAGCGGTTATTCCGTGTTCGCCGGTGTGGGTGAGCGTACTCGTGAGGGTAACGACTTCTACCACGAGATGAAGGACTCCAACGTTCTGGACAAAGTGGCACTGGTCTACGGTCAGATGAACGAGCCGCCGGGTAACCGTCTGCGCGTAGCACTGACTGGCCTGACCATGGCCGAGAAGTTCCGTGACGAAGGTAACGACGTTCTGCTGTTCGTCGACAACATCTACCGTTACACCCTGGCCGGTACTGAAGTATCCGCACTGCTGGGCCGTATGCCTTCTGCAGTAGGTTACCAGCCGACCCTGGCTGAAGAGATGGGCGTTCTGCAAGAACGTATCACTTCGACCAAGGAAGGTTCGATCACTTCGATCCAAGCGGTATACGTACCTGCGGATGACTTGACCGACCCGTCGCCAGCGACCACCTTCGCCCACTTGGACGCCACCGTCGTACTGTCCCGTGACATCGCTTCCCTGGGTATCTACCCAGCGGTCGATCCACTCGACTCGACTTCGCGCCAGCTGGACCCGAACGTGATCGGCCAGGAGCACTACGACACCGCTCGCGGCGTTCAGTACGTGCTGCAGCGCTACAAAGAGCTGAAGGACATCATTGCGATCCTGGGTATGGACGAGCTGTCGGAAACCGACAAGCAGTTGGTATCCCGCGCTCGTAAGATCCAGCGCTTCTTGTCGCAGCCGTTCTTCGTGGCTGAAGTCTTCACCGGTGCCTCGGGTAAATACGTTTCCCTGAAAGACACCATCGCTGGCTTCAAAGGCATCCTCAACGGTGACTACGACCACCTGCCAGAACAAGCGTTCTACATGGTCGGCGGCATCGAAGAAGCGATCGAGAAAGCCAAGAAACTGTAATCCAGGCGCCCGGCAACGGGCGCTCATCAGGTTGAGGCAATCAGATGGCTATGACAGTCCATTGCGATATCGTCAGCGCGGAAGGGGAAATCTTCTCCGGTCTGGTGGAGTTTGTGACAGCGCACGGTGACCTGGGTGATCTTGGTATCGCCATGGGCCACGCACCGCTGATCACCAGCTTGAAGCCAGGTCCGATCACGCTGACCAAGCAAGGCGGGGAACGGGAGGTGTTTTACATCTCCGGTGGTTTCCTCGAAGTTCAGCCGAACATGGTCAAGGTACTTGCCGACACCGTGCAACGTGCTGGCGACCTGGATGAAGCCTCCGCTCAGGAAGCCGTCAAGGCTGCCGAGAAGGCGCTGAACGAAAAAGGTGCAGACTTCGACTACAGCGCTGCTGCAGTCCGTCTGGCCGAGGCTGCAGCCCAGCTGCGCACGCTCCAGCAGATCCGCAAGAAGTAAGCGGCCACGCCGTCATGCTTCATGCGCGATTGATTAAAAAGGGTAGCCTCGGCTACCCTTTTTCTTTTTTTGCAAAACACTTCTTTGGTCTGAAGCCGGACCGCCCAGGATTGGTAGCCATTCATGTCTCTTGAAATCGTCATTCTCGCCGCAGGCCAGGGCACTCGCATGCGTTCAGCCCTGCCCAAGGTACTGCACCCGGTTGCTGGCAACTCCATGCTTGGCCATGTTATCCACAGCGCCCGGCAATTGGAGCCACAGCGTATCCACGTAGTGATTGGCCACGGCGCCGACGCGGTGCGTGAGCGGCTGGCCGCCGACGACTTGAATTTCGTATTGCAGGACAAGCAATTGGGTACCGGTCATGCCACCGCGCAGGCCGTACCGTTCATCAAGGCTGACACTGTGCTGATCCTTTACGGTGACGTCCCGCTGATCGAAGTAGAAACCCTGCAGCGCTTGCTCAAACACGTGGTGCCTGGCCAGATGGGGTTGCTCACCGTCGAGCTGGAAGACCCGACCGGTTACGGCCGTATCGTGCGCAATGCCGACGGCAAGGTCACAGCCATCGTCGAGCATAAGGACGCCACTGAGGCCCAACGGGCAATTACCGAAGGCAACACCGGGATTCTCGCGGTGCCGGCAGCGCATTTGTCGGACTGGATGAGCCGCCTGTCCAACAACAACGCCCAGGGCGAGTACTACCTCACCGACGTCATCGAGATGGCCGTCAGCGATGGCCTGTTGGTCGCCACTGAGCAGCCCCATGACCCGATGGAAGTGCAGGGCGCCAACGACCGCAAACAACTGGCGGAGCTGGAGCGGCACTACCAACTGCGCGAAGGCCGCCGCCTGATGGCCCAAGGTGTCACGCTGCGTGATCCGGCGCGTTTCGATGTACGCGGTGAGGTTACCGTGGGGCGTGATGTGCTGATCGATATCAACGTGATCCTCGAAGGTCGCGTGATCATCGAAGACGACGTGGTGATTGGCCCCAACTGCGTGATCAAGGACAGCACCCTGCGTAAAGGCGTGGTGATCAAGGCTAATAGCCATATCGACGGTGCGGTGATGGGTGAGGGCAGCGATGCCGGGCCGTTCGCCCGGTTGCGCCCTGGTAGCGTGCTGGAGGCCAAGGCCCATGTGGGTAACTTTGTCGAACTGAAAAACGCCCACCTGGGCGAGGGCGCCAAGGCGGGTCACCTGACTTATCTGGGCGACGCCGTTATCGGGGCGCGCACCAACATCGGCGCAGGGACCATCACCTGCAACTACGATGGCGCCAACAAGCACCAGACCGTGCTGGGTGAAGATGTATTCATCGGCTCCAATAACTCACTGGTTGCTCCTGTGAAGGTGGGCGACGGTGCCAGCACGGCCGCAGGCTCCACCATCAATCAGGATGTGGATAACTTGCAGCTAGGTGTGGCCCGCGCCCGCCAACGCAACATCGACGGCTGGAAACGCCCGGTCAAAATCAAAAAGACCTGAGTTATCCACAACCTCCCAGGCAATAAATCTCCAATGTGGGAGCGGGCTTGCTTGCGAAGACGGAGTGTCAGTCACTGAACGTGTATCTGATGCACCGCCTTCGCGAGCAAGCCCGCTCCCACATTGGATCTATGTTGTTTTCAAAAAAGTGCACCCGCCGCTTGACGATTTCCCGTCAATAGGTTTTGATTGCCTTCGTTATCTTTCGAAACGAAACTTATCATCACCATGTCGAAACGAAACACACCGCAAAGACGCCACAACATCCTCACCTTGCTCACCGAGCAGGGTGAAGTGAGCGTTGACGAACTGGCCAAGCGTTTCGAAACCTCCGAAGTGACCATCCGCAAGGACCTCGCCGCGCTGGAAAGTAACGGCTTGCTGCTGCGTCGCTACGGTGGCGCAATCACCATGCCCCAGGAACTGGTCGGCGATCCTGCCCAGCCCATTTCCGTGCACAAGCGCGCCATCGCCCGGGCGGCGGTCAAACGCCTGCGTGAACATGCACGGATCATCATCGACAGCGGAAGCACCACCGCCGCGATGATCCCGGAACTGGGGCATCAGCCCGGCCTGGTGGTGATGACCAACTCCCTGCATGTGGCCAGTGCCCTGAGTGAGTTGGAGCATGAGCCGGTGCTGTTGATGACCGGCGGGACCTGGGACCCGCACTCGGACTCGTTCCAGGGCCAGGTCGCAGAACAAGTGCTGCGTTCCTATGACTTCGACCAACTGTTTATCGGCGCTGACGGCATCGACCTGCAGCGCGGCACCACCACCTTCAATGAATTGCTGGGCCTGAGCCGAGTGATGGCCGAAGTCGCCCGTGAAGTGGTGGTGATGGTCGAATCCGACAAGATCGGCCGCAAGATTCCCAACCTGGAACTGCCCTGGAGCAGCGTCCATACCCTTATTACCGATGATCGCCTGCCGCTTGAGGCCCGCGACCAGATTCAAGCCCGCGGCATTACGCTGATTTGCGCGGCAGTCATCTAGGAGAGAAACCATGTGTGGAATTGTAGGCGCAGTCGCTGAACGAAACGTTACCGCCATTTTGCTCGAAGGCCTCAAGCGCCTCGAATACCGTGGCTACGACAGTGCCGGCGTGGCGGTCTTTAGCAACGCGGGCAAGCTTGAGCGCATGCGTCGCCCAGGCAAAGTCAGTGAACTGGAACAGGCCCTGGCCGGTGAGCCCCTGGCGGGCCGTCTGGGCATCGCCCACACCCGCTGGGCGACCCACGGGGCACCGTGCGAGCGCAATGCGCACCCGCACTTCTCCGGTGACATTGCGGTGGTGCACAACGGCATCATCGAAAACCACGAAGTGCTGCGCGAACAACTCAAGGGTCAGGGCTACGTCTTTACTTCGGACACCGACACCGAAGTCATCGCCCACCTGCTCAACCACAAGCTCAAGGACTACAGTGACCTGACCACCGCCCTCAAGGCCACGGTCAAGGAACTGCATGGCGCCTACGGCCTGGCCGTGATCAGCGCCAGCCAACCGGATCGTGTGGTTGCCGCCCGCAGTGGCAGCCCGCTGGTGATTGGCTTGGGCCTGGGGGAAAACTTCCTGGCTTCCGACCAACTGGCCCTGCGCCAGGTCACTGACCGCTTCATGTACCTGGAAGAAGGCGATATCGCCGACATCCGCCGTGAAAGCGTGGCGATCTGGGACGTCAACGGCAACTCCGTCGAGCGCGAAGCCGTGCAATACCGCGATGGTGCCGAAGCCGCCGACAAGGGCGAGTTCCGCCACTTCATGCTCAAGGAAATCCACGAGCAACCGGCCGTGGTGCAACGCACCCTGGAAGGACGCCTGAGTCAGCACCAGGTGCTGGTCAATGCCTTCGGCCCACAAGCCGCCGAGCTGTTCGCCAAAGTGCGCAATGTACAGATCGTCGCCTGTGGTACCAGTTACCACGCCGGCATGGTCGCCCGTTACTGGCTGGAAGAACTGGCCGGCATCCCGTGCCAGGTCGAAGTGGCCAGCGAATTCCGCTACCGCAAGGTGGTGGTGCAGCCCGACACCCTGTTCGTGACCATCTCCCAGTCCGGCGAGACAGCCGACACCCTGGCCGCCCTGCGCAATGCCAAAGAGCTGGGCTACCTGGCGAGCCTGGCGATCTGCAACGTCAGCATCAGCTCCCTGGTGCGTGAGTCCGACCTGACCCTGCTGACCCAGGCTGGTCGCGAAATCGGCGTAGCTTCCACCAAGGCCTTCACTACCCAGTTGGTGGGCCTGTTGCTGCTGACCCTGTCCCTGGGCCAAGTCCGCGGCACACTGGCCGAGGGCGTCGAAGCCACCCTGGTAGAAGAACTGCGCCGCCTGCCGACCCGCCTAGGCGAAGCCCTGGCCATGGACAGCACTGTAGAGAAAGTCGCCGAACTGTTTGCCGACAAGAACCACACCCTGTTCCTCGGTCGTGGCGCGCAATACCCCGTGGCAATGGAAGGCTCCCTGAAACTCAAGGAAATTTCCTATATCCACGCCGAAGCCTACCCGGCCGGTGAGCTCAAGCACGGCCCATTGGCCCTGGTAGACGACGACATGCCCGTGGTCACCGTTGCGCCGAACAATGAACTGCTGGAGAAGCTCAAGTCCAACCTGCAGGAAGTGCGCGCCCGTGGCGGCCAACTGATCGTGTTCGCCGATGAAAAGGCCGGCATGACCAACGGTGAAGGCACCCACGTCATCAATATGCCGCACATCCATGACACCTTGTCGCCGATTCTCTACACCATCCCGCTGCAGTTGCTGTCGTACTACGTGGCGGTGCTCAAGGGCACGGACGTTGACCAGCCGCGTAATTTGGCCAAGTCGGTGACGGTTGAGTAAAGCTGTCTCTAGGTATTAAAAGCTGTCCCGTTTGGAGCCTCTGTGGGCTCCAAACGACGTCCTTCTCTCGTTATCCCTGCTGATTTTGGAGATCCTCGCGCCTGAAGGACGAACACTGAGCAAAAGGCGCGTTTATAGGTGGAAGTCGCCCGCAGCCTCTGGCTGGTAAAGCACTTTCCTGATCTCAATCCGGCGGGTCCGATCAGAAATTCGCCAGTCGATGGCGTCTCCCTCCTGATAGCCCAGGATGGCGGCGCCGATGTCGGAATACACGGAATGCTTCCCTGCGCTGCTGTCCTCATCTTCGGGGTAGACCAGGGCCACTTCGATCTCTTCGTCGTCCAACTGCAGCAAGGCTCTAGAGTTCATCGTGACGACATTGCACGCCACTTGCTGCGGCTTGACGACAATGGCTCGCTCAAGCTCATGTTCGAGTTCAACAATGGCCGGGCCTTGCTCGAGCACGATTAGACTCTCGAGCCTGGCCTTGTCGATTTCAGTGATATAGATCCTTGTGGAGTCGCCAGCGCTACCTTCGCGCAAGAACTGGCGATAGCGCCCCGCCGTCATTGAAAACGACTTCAATGTCGGCGTTTCGCTCTCAAGCACAAAGCCGCAGCGCAGAAAGGCGTTCAGCGAGCGCGTGTTGTCCGGGTGGATTTTGGCGATGAGCATCTTGGCCCGCATGTCGAGGAAGGCCAGTTTCATGCCTTCGCGAATCGTGCGGGCGCCAAGGTTTCGGCCCCATTTGTCGCTGTCTCCGATGACCAGGACGATCTCGCAATTTGAGCCGGTCTTGATGAGACGGACAAAGCCCACCGGGGCGTCATGCCGGTCATAGGCCATGAAGAATCGGCCACCCTGGTTGAATAGATGGGTCAGGATCGGCAATTGAGTCCGATCGATGGCGTGCTCGATGGAGCGGGAGACATCAGGCGAATCGCTCAGATAGCAGGTGACGCGCTCATCCTCCAACCAATCCATCAGCGTCAGCGCGTGCGCCCGAGTAATTTCAGGGCACAGCGAAATGAAAGGCTTGTTCATCTTCAGCACACTTATTTGTAGTCGAAAAGGGCGGAAGCCCTCCATGGTCATGGCCATGACGGTTCTTTCGGCAACCGGCTATGTTAAGACATAACGCGAGGAATGCCGAACAGCCTGGAGATTCGGCCAAACAGATGGTGCCTGACATCACGTTTTCGCGAGCAAGCCCGCAGCCACATTTGAACGTCGTTAGCCTTTAGATAGGTGTGACTCAGGTCCACCAATACCGCACCAGATGAAAGAAAATCGGCGCCGCGAAACACACCGAATCCAGCCGATCCAGCATCCCGCCGTGTCCTTCGATCATATGCCCCCAGTCCTTCACGCCTCGGTCGCGCTTGATCGCCGACATCACAATCCCGCCGGCAAAGCCCAGCAAGTTGATCAGCAGCGCAATCAGGAAGGACTGCCAAGGGTTGAACGGGGTGGTCCACCACAGCGCTGCGCCGATCAGGGATGACAGCAGGATCCCACCGATAAAGCCTTCGACGGTTTTCGACGGTGACAGGTTGGGCGCGATCTTGTGTTTGCCGAACAGTTTGCCGCACACGTACTGCAACACGTCCGAGAGTTGCACCACGATCACCAGGTAGGCGATCAGCAAGAGGTTGCGGCCCTCGTAGCCGACGATGTCGAGGGTCAGCAGGGCGGGGACGAAGGATACGCAGAAGACCGCGATCATCAGGCCCCACTGTACTTTCGACGCCCGCTCCAGGAAGTGCGTGCTGTCGCCGCCCAGCGAGGCCAGGATGGGCAGCAGCAGGAATACGTAGACCGGGATGAAAATCGAGAACAGGCCGTACCAGTCAAAGTAGATCAGCAGGTATTGCAGGGGTAGGGCCAGATAGAACGCAGCCACCAGCGCCGGGTAGTCGCTGCGGCGGGTGGGTGTGAGGGTGAGAAATTCGCGCAGGGCGTAGAACGACACGGCGTAGAACAACAGGATCACCGCGCCAGTCCCAAGCCAGAATGCGATGCCGATCACCACCACCATCACCCACCAGGCATTGATGCGGGCGTTGAGGTTGTCGATCACCGCGTTGGGTGTGCCACGGGTTTGCAGCTTGAGGATCAGGCCGATCAGCGAGGCGAGCACCAGAATCATGCCGATGCCGCCGAACAACATCAGGGTTTGGCTATCCATGTCAGGAATGCTCCGGGGCGAGGGCGAGCAGGGCGTCGCGGCTGCGGGCGAGGAACAGGGCTTTGTCTTCACCGTCCTGCAGTTGCAGCGGGGCGCCGAAGCTGGTGGTGCACAACAGTGGCAGCGGCAGTACACGGCCCTTGGGCATCACGCGGTTGAGGTTGGCTATCCACACCGGGATGAGTTGTGCCTGTGGGTAACTTTTTGCCAGGTGATACAGGCCGCTCTTAAATGGCAACAGGCCATCCTCCAGGTTGCGCGTGCCTTCGGGGAAAATGATCAGCGAGTCGCCATGCTCCAGGGCTTCGAGCATCGGCTGCAAGGGGTTATCCACAGGGTCTTTGCGCTCGCGGTCGATCAGCACCCCGTTGAACACCCGGTTGATGATGTAGCGGCGCAAAGCGCTCTTGTTCCAGTAGTCGGTGCCGGCCACCGGGCGCGTGGCTTTGCGTAGGTTCTGCGGCAACGAGGCCCAGAGCAGCACGAAGTCACCGTGGCTGCTGTGGTTGGCAAAGTAGATGCGCTGCACGGGTTCTGGCGCGCAGCCCAGCCACAAGCTGCGGGCGCCGGTCACTGTGCGGGCCATGGAGGTAATCAGGGTTGCGACCACGGGTTCGAACATGAGGATTCCTTATCCGGCGAAGGGCAGCCATGGGCTGGCCAGGATGACGGCCAATGTCAGTAACACTTGCGCGCCCAGCAGATAGGCCTGTTTGCGCAGCAATTTGAGGGCGCCACGCCGACGCTCGGTCCATGGCCGGCTAGCGCGGTTGGCGGGTTGCAGGCCCAGGGTTTGCAAGGTCTGGTCCAGTTCGCCGGTGCGCTCTATGTCCTTGGCCATCAGCGCAAACAAGTCGGCGTCAAAGGCCACCCGCAGCGCCCAGTACTTTTGCAGCAGCCCGAGGACAATCATCCACAGGCTGAGCAGCAGGCAGATTGGCGTGATGCTGACCATCAACAGTTGCGCCAGGCCGAACAACACCCCGAGCAAGGTCAGGCCTGTGGATAACTGATCCAGCGAACGTCCACGACGCAGCAGGCTGGCGACCACCTGGAGTTGCATATCAGCGGGCATAAGGCAGTTCTCCCAAGGCTTGACGGTGATGGGCGTGCAGGACCACATCCGGCCGTGCTGTACGAATAATAGTCAGTGCCTCATCCACCGTGCTGGCGCGCCCGCTGTGCAGCAGCCATGCCGCCACGGCACTGGCGCTGCGGGAGTAGCCGAGGGCGCAGCACACCAGCAAAGGCCCGTGTTTGCGCAAGCGCTCAATGGCTTGGGCCGCTTCCAGGCACTGCGCAGGTGTGGGGGCGGTGAGGTCGAGGACGGGCAGGGCATGGTAAGCGCGACCTTGTGGATAAAGCGGCAGTTCGGCACACAGATCGACCACGGCATTGAATGAACTCAGCTGCGCTGTCGTCGGAATTCGCCCCAGCCATACGTTATCCACAATCAGATCGGGTTGTGGGTGTTTACGTGTCCATAGCCGCGAGTTGAGCCACGCCGCCGCGAGATAAGGCGCGTACAGCCAGCGGGACGCCGGGCTGAGTCGGCCATCGGCACGTTTCTGAAAGCCTGCGGCACCCAACAGCCAATAGTTGAGCGCCACCAGCAACACCGCGACGGCCGGCCACCACAGCCATAGCCAGGCGCCGCCCCAGGTAAAGGCCGCTGTCGCCAGCAGCAGGGCGCCCACGGCGTAGCGCAAACCCAGGCGCCAACGTTTCGGATCTTTGGCCAGGCGCGCATTAAGCAGCGGGCTTGGATGATCCACCGGCCATAGCCACACGCACAGCCAGCCGGCCAGGGCGCCTGTGGGTAAGTCGATAAAGTGATGTTGGTAAGTGGTCAGTACCGAAATGCCGATCAGTGCGAACCAGCCATGCACCAGCCAGCGCCACAGGCCTTGGCTATGCCGCTGGAACATCACCCACAGGATCACCAGCAGGGCGATGTGCAGCGAAGGCGCCTGGTTGAACGGTTTATCAAACCCCGCCAGCACCGCGAACAGCCAACCAAACACGCCGTCCATTTCCGGGCGCTCAAAGGTGAAGCGCAACGGCCAGAGCAGGAAGCAGCTCACCGCAATCACTTGGGCACTCAGCAGGCGCAGGGCATGTTGCTTGAGCTCATGGCGACTGTTGGGCAGCAGCAGGGAGAAGCCATAGAGCAGGTCGATCGACCAGTAGGGCACGATGGTCCAGGCCCAGAACGGGATATGGGTTTCCCAGCCGAACACCAGGGTGCCGACGTCGCTGCGCTGGCTGGTCACCCACGTGGCAAAGCCGTAGGTGCTGAAAAACAGCGGCGCCAACAGCAGCAGCCACAGCAGCGCTGGTTTGAAGAGACCGGGTTCGCGCATGCTCAGATCTTCTGCGCCAGCGAGACGCTGAAGATGCCCCACTCATCCACACGCTGGGTGATCTTGCGAAAGCCCGCCGCCTCCACCAGTTGATCCATTTCCGCCTGGCTGCGACGGCGCATCACCCAGGCCTGGCCCTGGCGATGGCTGGTGAGGGCGCGGGCGATCAGTTCCAGTTGCGGGTGCCACGGTTGGCCGGTGTATACCAGGTACCCACCGGGTTCCACGGCCTCGGCCAGGCCGGCGAGGGAGCCACCGACCATGGCGTTATCGGCAAACAGCTCGTACAGCCCCGACACCACTGCCAGTGTCGGCTTGGGCGCCAGCGCCGCCAGGTCTGCCCGGTCGAAGGCATCACCTTTGACGAACTGCGCAATATCTCCCAGGCCTTTCTCGCGAATCAGCGCGCCACCGTCGCGCACGTTGATATCGCTGTAGTCGCGCAACAGGATCGATTCCGGCAATGGAGAAACGCCCTGCAAGGCTTCCAGAATGTAGCGACCATGCCCCGCGGCGATGTCGACAATGCGCACCTCACGCCCGTCATCCCGCAGCTTGACCATGGCCAGGCGCAGCAATTCTTCGACATGCAGTTTGCGCTGGCGAATCCCGCGCCAGCCAATGGAGTTCAGGTAGTTGGTGTCGATCATCCGCCCCAGCGCACCTTTGCCGGTGGGCTTGTTGCGATAGACATAGTCCAGGGTACTGCCGGAATCGAAACCGGTGTCGAAGCCCAGCTTCACGCCCTCGGACAACTGGCGGCCCAGGCCCATGCTGGCGCGGGTCATGCGCCAGTACAGGTCACGTAGCGAGTTGTGCGGCAGTGGCGCAGCGAGGGATTCGGATTCGGCGCAGGTCGCGCCGATCTTGTCGGCATCCAGCAGGCTGGCGCGGTCCAGCGGGTGGGCGAAGTTTTGCAGGATAAAACGCCTGGCACTGACCAGCGCCACGGCACGGTCGCGTTCGCCGAGGGTGTCGTGGAAAAAGCCGGGCAGGATGTGCAGTTCTTTTTTCAGGCTGCCCAGGCGCTCGAAGAACTGTTGCTGGGGTTTGCGATGCACCACAAAGTCCGAGCCGGAGATCAGCAGTTGGGTCGGCACTTGGATCGCCTGGGCATCGGCGACTACGCGGTCGGCCGCTTCGTACAGGCCCAGCAGCACATTCACCGAGATCGCCTTGGTGATCAGCGGGTCTGTGTCGTAGGACGCGACACGCTCGGGGTCATGGCTGAGGAACTTGGCCTTGACGTAGCTGTTGACGAAAAAATTGCCGCGAAAACGCCGCATCAACGCCAGGCCTGGCCGGGCGAAGGGTACGTAGAGCTTGACCTTGAATGCCGGGGAGGCAAGCACCAGGGCGCGGATGTTGGGGGCGTAGTCGTGGACCCAGGTGGCAGCAATCACCGCGCCGACGCTTTGGGCGATGACGGCGAGGTTTTCTGGCTCGATGCCATAGGCTGCGCCGATATGGTCGCAGAACGTCTGCACGTCCCGTGCGCTGGTGGCAAAGCTCGGGCTGTCGCCACGCGCGCCGGGGGACTGGCCGTGGCCACGGGCGTCCCAGGCGAAGAAATCGAAGTGCGGCAGGTCCAGTTCATCCACCAGGTGCGCAATACGCCCAGAATGCTCGTGGCCCCGATGGAACAGCAGGATCGCCTGGCGGGGCTCAGGCCCGGTCGCGGTGGTCGCGGGCCAGTGCCGATAGAAAAGCTCTACCCCGTCATGGGTGCTGAAGGTGTGCTGTTGCTGTTCGCGCATCGCAAGATCCTTATGCCGTCGGAGGGGTTTCTAGTTGTTCTTCAAGGCCCTGGCGCACTCGATTGACCAGGGTATAGGCGAGCAATGCAGCCACCAGCCACATCACGCCATCGACCCAGCCGGCGCCGAGCCAGCCCAGTGCCACGCCGGTGGCCAGCACGCCGAGGACGAACGCCCGATCACTCTTGCCCATGGGCCCGTCGTAGCGCCGCGATGCACCGACCATCGGCCCAAGCACGCCCGCATATTCACTGAACACCGCCAGCAGCGTCACCAGTAGCACCGGCGCCAGGCTGACGCCGGAGATCAGCGCGAATGGCAGGATTAGCGCGCTGTCGGCGATCACATCGCACAGTTCATTGAGGTAGGCGCCCAGGCGCGACTGTTGACCAAACTCTCGGGCGAGCATGCCGTCGATGGCATTGAGGGCCATGCGCAGGATCATCCACAGCGGGATCAACACGAACACCCAGGCATGCCCGGCGAAACCCGCCACCAGCAGGCCTACCAGCAGCGACACGATTCCCGCCAGTACGGTGATCTGGTTGGCGGTGGTGCCGTTGTCGTACAGGCGCTGGACCAGGGGGCGCAGCAGGTTTTGAAAACGCGGTTTGAGCTGATAGATCGAAATCATGAGAGTGACGCTTCCTTGTCCGTGATCCCGCGAAAAAGCTGGTGCGAGTGTGACGATAAATCGCCGTGGGCACTAGTGCCCGCCGGCGGCACATAAAAATGTCGATCACGCTGTAACGCCCAGCAGGCACCTCACTCTAGTGCTGTGTCGGGACTGAACAAACCGTTCAGCCGGCGCCCTACAGACCTATGAGGATTACCATAATGAACTTCAAGAACGCCGTTTCCGGTGCTGCCCTGGCCATTGCTGCCGCCACTATGTTTGCCGGTGTCGCGACCCAGGTCCAGGCGGCTGATGAAGCGAATGTACATTGCTATGGCGTGACCTCCTGCAAAGGCATGAACGACTGCAAGACTGCTGAAAACGCCTGTAAAGGCCAGGCCGTCTGCAAGGGGCACGGTTTCAAGACGATGACCAAGGCTGCTTGCGATGCAGCTGGCGGCAAAGTCGGCGAATAACCGCGAGTACGTGATCCTGCAGCGGTGTGCACGTCGCTGCGGACACTTTCCAGGAGTTCGTCATGTCGGTATCGGTTCCTTGCCTGGGCTACGGCCTGGGGTTACGCAGCAATTACTATCAGCAGATCATCGAGCAGTCGCCGCAGGTGGACTGGTTCGAAATCGTCTCCGAGAATTATCTGGTCCAGGGCGGCAAAGCCTTGTACTACCTGGACGCCATCGCCGAGCGCTATCCGTTGGTGATGCATGGCGTGTCCCTGTCCATCGGCGGGCCCCATGCCCTCGATATGGACTACCTCAAGCAACTCAAGCAATTGGCCGACCGGGTCAAACCGGCGTGGGTCTCCGATCACCTGTGCTGGAGCCGTGGCAACGCCCATCAACTGCATGACTTGTTGCCGCTGCCCTACACCGAGGAAAGCCTCTACCACGTCGCTGGCCGCGTGCTGCAGGTGCAGGAGGTTCTGCAGCGGCCGCTGGTGCTGGAAAATGTCTCCAGCTACGTGCGCTCAAAGGCCGATGACTTTACCGAGTGGGAATTTCTCAACGCCTTGAGCCACCTCAGTGGTTGCGAACTGCTGCTGGACATCAACAACGTGTATGTCAGCTCGCGCAATCACGGTTTCGATGCCTGGACCTTTATCCGCAACCTGCCGCCGCACAGCATCCGCCAGCTGCATTTGGCCGGGCATATGGACTACGGCGACTATGTGGTCGATACCCATGACCATCCGGTATGCGATCCGGTGTGGCAGTTGTTTCAACAGACCCTGGAGCACTTGGGGCCGGTGGCGACGTTGCTGGAGCGCGATGATCATTTCCCGCCGTTTGCCGAGCTACTCGACGAATTGGCCAAGGCCCGTGAGCTGGGGGCTGGCGCTTTGGCCCGGAGGTCGCTATGCGCCTGATCGATTGGCAACTGGCGTTTGAACGGCATCTATTGGCAGACGCCGACGACAGCGGCTTTGCCAGCACCTTGATTGGTGGCCCGACGCTGGACATCGACACTGGCCTTGCGATCTACCACAACGCCTATCGGGCCCGTTTGCTGGAAGTGATGCAGGGGGATTTCCCGGCCGTGTGGCATTGGCTGGGGGATGATGAATTTGCCGGGCTGGTGGCCGCTTATGTACAGCGTTATCCCTCGGCGCATTTCAGTTTGCGCTGGCTGGGGCAGCGGTTTGAAGGTTTTATCGGCGAGTATCTGGTCGCCGCACAAAGTGCACCGTTGGCCGAGCTGGCGCGCCTGGAATGGGCCTTCACCCTGGCGTTTGATGCGCCTGCGGGCCAGCCGCTGGTCCTGGAAGACATGGCTCGGCTGGCTCCCGAGGCCTGGCCGTTGTTGCAGGTCGAGTGGGGACCGGCGGTGCAGCAGGTGTTGTGCCGCTTCAACAGTCTGCAGATCTGGCGTGCGGTCAAGGCGCAGGCTGCGTTTCCCGGCAGCCTGGCGTTGCAGCAGGCCGAGGTATGCCTGATCTGGCGTGACCAGCAGGTATGTCGCTACCGCAGCCTGGAGCCTGCCGAGGCGTACGCGTTGGCCGGGATGGCCGACCAGGGATGGACTTTTTCAGAACTGTGCGCCGAATTGGCAGTCACTTACCAAGAGGGCGCGCCGCTGCAAGCTGTCACGTGGTTGAAACAGTGGGTTCAAGACGGTTTGCTGCAACGTCGGGCACCATAAAAAGCGGCTATTAAATCGATAGCCAGCTACTTTTTTGTGGATGGTCTACCCTCATTTCAGACGTCTGAAACAAGGGGGGACTACTCATGCTCGCGCAACTTCCACCGGCCTTACAGAATCTTCAGCTACCGCTGCGTCTGCGACTCTGGGATGGCCATGAGTTCAACCTGGGCCCGGAGCCCAGCGTCACTATCGTGGTCAAGGACCCGGTGATGGTGACGCAACTGACCCATCCCACGCTCGATTCCCTGGGCGCTGCCTTCGTCGAAGGCAAACTGGAGCTGGAAGGCTCCATCAGCGATGTAATCCGGGTGTGTGACGAACTGAGCCACGCCCTGGTCGAGGACGATGAGCATGCCGGACCGGTGCGCTCTATCCACGACAAGGCCACGGATGCCGCCGCGATTTCCTACCACTACGACCTGTCGAACGAGTTCTACCAGCTGTGGCTGGACCGTGACATGGCCTATTCCTGCGGTTACTTCGAGACCGGCAGTGAATCCCTCGACCAGGCCCAACAAGACAAATTCCGCCACCTGTGCCGCAAGCTACGCCTGCAGCCTGGGGAGTACCTGCTGGATGTCGGTTGCGGCTGGGGTGGGCTGGCGCGTTACGCGGCGCGTGAGTTTGGGGTCAAGGTGTTCGGTATCACCCTGAGCAAGGAACAACTGGAATTGGCCAGGGAGCGGGTGCTCGCCGAGGGCCTGGAGGACCAGGTGGAGTTGGCGTTGCTCGACTACCGCGACCTGCCCCAGGACGGGCGGTTCGACAAAGTGGTCAGCGTCGGCATGTTCGAACACGTCGGCCACGCCAACCTGGCGCAGTACTGCCAGACCCTGTTCGGCGCCGTGCGCGAAGGTGGCCTGGTGCTCAACCATGGCATCACCGCCAAACATACCGATGGCCGCCCGGTGGGGCGTGGCGCGGGGGATTTTATCGAGCGTTACGTGTTCCCCAATGGCGAACTGCCGCACCTGGTGATGATCAGCGCTGAAATCAGCGAAGTCGGCCTGGAAGTGGTCGACGTGGAAAGCCTGCGCCTGCATTACGCGCGCACCCTGGATCACTGGAGCGAGCGCCTGGAAGACAACCTGGAGGCGGCAGCGAAAATGGTTCCGGCCCAGGCATTGCGCATCTGGCGCCTGTACCTGGCAGGTTGCGCGTATGCGTTTGCCCGGGGCTGGATCAACCTGCACCAGATCCTGGCGGTCAAACCCCATGCCGATGGCAGTCATGAGTTGCCGTGGACGCGGGAGGATCTGTACCGCTGAGACTGTTGCCCCCTCTGAAAGACTAAATGTGGGATCTGAGCTTGTGTGGGAGCTGGCTTGCCTGCGATTGCATCACCGCGCGTTAACTGAAAGAACGCGGAGTCTGCATCGCGGGCAAGCCCGCTCGCCACAGGGTATCCAGTTTGATGCGCGACAGCGCTACGTCGAAGAGGTAGTGGGGCCTCCCACATTTGGTTTGGTGTTGGCTAAAGGATCGGGGAAATCAGCCGCGCCACCCGCATGCCCAATTGCTGCAGGCGGCGGGTCTGCTGGCTTTCTTCCTGGCTGGTTTCGTGGGCCTGGGCAAAGTCGTCCAGCAGCATGTGTTCCACTTCGCTGGCGAAGGCTGCATCGACCGTCAGCAACATCACTTCAAAGTTGAGGCGGAACGAACGGTTATCCAGGTTCGCACTGCCGATGGCACTGATTTCGCCGTCTACCAGCACCACTTTCTGATGCAAAAAACCCGGCTTGTAGCGGAACACCCGGACCCCGGCGCGGACCGCTTCAATCGCGTACAGGCTGGATGCGGCGTAGACAATGCGATGGTCGGGGCGTGACGGCAGCAGCAGACGCACGTCCACGCCACGTAACACTGCCAGGCGCAGCGCCGCAAATACCGCTTCGTCGGGGATGAAATACGGGCTGGTGATCCACACCCGCTCAGTCGCCGCATGAATGGCTTCAACGAAAAACAGCGAGCAGGTTTCATACGGGTCCGCCGGGCCGCTGGCCAGCAATTGGCAGAGTACGCCGTCATCGGCATAGGTGTCGGGCAGGATCAGCGGCGGCAGCTCACGCGCGGCCCAGAACCAGTCTTCGGCAAACGACTCCTGCAGGCAGGCCACCACTGGGCCGCTGACTTGCACATGGGTGTCGCGCCAGGGGGCGAGCGGGGGTTTCTTACCCATGTATTCGTCGCCGACGTTATGCCCGCCGACGAAACCGGTCAGGCCATCGACCACGACAATTTTGCGATGGTTGCGGAAATTCACCTGGAAGCGATTGAACCAGCCGCTGCGGGTGGCAAACGCCTTGATCTGCACCCCGGCGTCGCGCAGCGATTGCACATAACGGTGGGGCAGGGAGTGGCTGCCGATGCGGTCATACAGCACGTAGATGGCCACGCCTTCGGCGGCCTTGGCCTTGAGCAGGCTATGCAGCTGGCGCCCGAGTTCATCGTCATGAATGATGAAGAACTGCACCAGCACGGCCGTCTTGGCAGCGCGAATGGCGTCGAAGATAGCGCTGAAGGTTGCGTCGCCATTGACCAGTAACTGCACTTGGTTATTGGCCAGGCACGGCATGCGTCCCAGCTTGGGCATGGCACGCAGGGAGGCATAGGCATGGGAGTTGCGCGCGGCCAGGGCTTCTTCGACCCAGGGGCGCCAGTTGAGCTCGGTAATTGCCTTGTGCATTTCCTGGTTGGCTTGGCGACGGGCCTGGATATAGGCATCGAAGCTGCTGCGGCCAAAGATCAGGTAGGGGATCAGCGTCAGGTAAGGCATGAACATCAGCGACAGCGCCCAGGCAATCGAGCCTTGGGCGGTGCGAACGGTCAGCACCGCGTGCAGGGCCGCGAGGGAGCCGAGAAAATGCAGGGTGGCGATGAAGTAGCCGAGCAAGTGCGGGCCGAAGAAATCCATGGACAACATGACTCCTGACAATCCAATGCGTAACAGACCATGTTCGGCAGCGATTGTCGCTATTTTATTGAGCGTGCAACGCCGACCGCTTTGCGACGTCTAACGCCGACAATTACCCAGGAGTTACCTGATGAATGCTCGTCTGCTTGGTTTGGCCATGGTTGTTGGTTTGACGCTGCCGGTGGCGGCGCAGGCGCAGATGTTGGTGCCGGGTTTGTGGGAACTGACCACCAGCAACATGAAAGTCGATAACCAGAACCTGCCGGATTTGTCGTTGATCCTCGGTCAACTGAAGCAACAGATGACTCCGGAACAGCGCGCCATGCTGGAAAAACAAGGCATTACCATGGCCGGCAAAGGCGTGCAGGTGTGCCTGACGCCGGCCCAGGTGGCCTCCGACGCCATCCCGCTGACCGACCCACAATCGGGTTGCAAGCAAGAGGTGACCGACAAGACCGGCAACCAGTGGAAATTCCGTTTCAGTTGCCCCAAAGCCCAAGGCACTGGCGTGGCCACCTTCCAGAGCCAGAAGGCATTCACCACCTCGGTCAACGGCACCTTCAACGCCACCGGTATCCAGCAGAACGGCAGTCTCGATACTCAGGCCCAATGGTTGGGCAGCGACTGCGGCACGGTAAAACCTCGCGCCTGAAGCCCCCTGTAGGAGCCGGCTTGCCGGCTCCTACACATTCGGGTCAGCGCAAAAAGTGCAGGGGCAATCCCTGGCAACTGTTGATCACCTGACCGTCATGCCAGGCCAAATGCCCTGATACCAATGTGGTAGTGACACTGTGGCGAAAGCTGCGCTCGGCAAATGGCGTCCAGCCGCAACGTGCGAGGATCGGCTGGCTGCTTACCGGCTTGCCTTCTGGCTCGGGTTTGATCAGCACCAGGTCGGCCCAGTAGCCCTCGCGCAGATAACCCCGGTCAGGAATGGCGAACAGGTCGGCCACGCGATGGCTGGTTTTCGCCACCAGCACAGTCAATGGCAACAGCCCGTCAGCCACCAACTCCAGCAAGGCTGGCAGCGCATGCTGCACCAGGGGCAACCCCGCCGGCGCCTCACGGTACGGCCGCTGTTTTTGCTCCCAGGTATGCGGTGCGTGGTCGGTGCCGATCACATCCAGCCGATCACTCAGCAATGCCAGGCGCAGGGCATCCCGGTCGGCGCGGGTCTTGATCGCCGGGTTGCATTTGATCTGATGGCCCAGGCGCGCGTAGTCACGATCATCGAACAGCAGGTGATGCAGGCACACTTCGGCGGTGATGCGTTTTTCGGCCAGCGGCTTGTCTTCGAACAACGACAGTTCCCGGGCACTGGTCAGGTGCAGCACATGCAGACGCGTGTCATGGCGGCGCGCCAGTTCCACGGCCAGGGATGAGGAGCGATAACACGCTTGGGCGTCGCGGATCAGCGGGTGGGCCACCGCGGGGATCTGCTCGCCGAAGCGATCGCGCAGCCGTTGTTCGTTGGCCTGGATGCTGGGCGTGTGCTCGCAGTGTGCCAGGAGAATCGTCGGTACCTCGGCAAACAGGCGCTCCAGAATCCTTGGATCATCCACCAGCATATTGCCGGTGGAGGCACCCATGAACACCTTGACCCCGGCGACCTGCCGGGGATCGAGGGCCGCCACGGTGTCGAGGTTGTCGTTGCTGACGCCAAAGTGAAACCCATAGTTGGCCACCGAGTGCAGCGCCGCGCGGCGTTTCTTGTCTGCCAGTGCTTCCAGGGTCAGGGTCGCGGGCTGGGTGTTGGGCATGTCCATGAAACTGGTGATGCCACCGGCCACCGCCGCGCGAGACTCGCTGTAGAAACTGCCTTTGTCCGGGGCGCCGGGTTCGCGAAAGTGCACTTGGTCGTCGATCATGCCCGGCAGCAGCCATTGGCCTTGGGCATCGATCTCGGTGTCAGCCGTTTGCCCCTGGATACTGTTGGCGATTTTCTCGATACGGCCGTTGGCGACCAGCAAGTCGGCGTCGAATTCCCGGCCTTCATTTACCAGGCGGGCGTTGCGGATCAGCAAGCGGCTCATGTTCAGAACTCGTTTTGCAGGGCTTTATAGCCGCGCACCAGGTCGACATTGGTGCGCGCCACGTCTTCGGAAAACTCCGAGGCGCTGACGCTCACTGGCGGGAACTGCGACAAGTCGGTGTTGGGCCCAATGCGTGTGGTGGATGGCACATAGAACGCAGCGGGCAAATCACGGCCATCGACCACCGAGTTGTGCCGTACTACACAGCCGTCGCCGACCACGCAGTTGAACAGCACGCTGTTAAAGCCGATAAACACCCGGTCGCCGACAGTGCAGGGGCCGTGGACAATCGAGCGGTGGGCAATGGAAGTGAATTCGCCGATGGTCACCGCCGCGCCGGATTTGGAGTGGATCACCACACCGTCCTGGATATTGGAATTGGCGCCGATGGTGATCGGGTCCATATCCCCGGTGGCGTCGACTTCATCGGCGCGGATCACCGCATAGGGGCCGACAAATACGTTTTCGCCGATGATCACTTTGCCGCAGATGATTGCGGTTTTATCGACGTAGGCCGACTCGGCAATGACCGGCAGATCGCCGGAAGGGTTCTTGCGGATCATGCTGCAGGCTCCTTGAGGGGCGCGGTGAGGATATGCACCTGGTCGTGTTCAATCGCGTTGTAGAAGCAGGTCGGGCGCCCGGTGTGGCAGGCCGGGCCTTGTTGATCGACGATCAGGAGTACGGCATCGCCATCGCAATCCAGGCGCGCTTCGATCAACTGTTGGATGTGTCCTGAGCTTTCGCCTTTGCGCCACAATCGCTGGCGCGAGCGTGACCAGTAGCAGACACGGCCACTGGCGAGGGTTTCGTCGAGGGCCTGGCGGTTCATCCAGGCCAGCATCAAAACCTCGCCGCTGCGGTGTTGCTGGGCGATGGCCGCGATCAGGCCGTCGCGGTTCCACGGTAAGGCATCCAGTACTTGGGCCAGGGGGAAGCGGCTGCCTATGGGCGCGGCTTCCAACTCGAGCATCGACAGTGTCATGGGGTGCCCAAGGCGTCGTACAAAGTGTTGAGGTTGTATTCAAACAATCCGGTGAATGTGCTGGCCGGGCCTTTGGCAGCCAGTGCATCGGAGTACAACGTGCCACCGATATGGGCGCCGCTTTCCTCGGCAATCTGCTTGAGCAGGCGTGCGTCCTTGATGTTTTCCATAAACACCGCTTTGACGTGGGCCTGGCGGATCTGGGTGATCAGCGTGGCGACTTCGGCCGCCGATGGGTCGCGCTCGGTGGATAAACCCTGGGGCGCCATGAAGTCGATACCGTAGGCCTGGCCCAGGTAGCCGAAGGCGTCATGGGAGGTGACGATACGTCGATTGCCCGCAGGCAGCGCGGCAAACTTGGCCTTGGCTTCGGCTAGCAGGCGGTAGATTTTTTGCAGGTACGCCTGGCTGTTGTGTTGATAGTCGGCCTTGTTGGCCGGGTCGGCGGTGATCAATGCCTGGGTGATGTTGCTGACGTAGATTTCGGCGTTGGCCAGGTTATGCCAGGCATGGGGATCGGGGATCTTATCGCCGCCTTCCTCCAGCGTGCGAGCGATCACGCCTTTGCTGGCGTTGACCACTGTGGCCTGGGTCTGGGTACTGGTAATCAGGCGATCCAGCCATGGCTCGAAGCCCAGGCCGTTCTTGATGATGACACGGGCCTTGAGCAGCGCCTTGGCATCATCCGGGGACGGCTCGTAGGTATGGGCATCGGCGTCGGGGCCGACCATATTGCTGAGCTGGATATGCTCCCCGCCGACCTGCTGGGTGATGTCGGCGAGAATGCTGAAGCTGGTGACCACCTGGAGCTTGTCCTGGGCGGTTGCGAACGACAGCGGCAGCAAGACGCTGAACAGCACGAGTAGAGCGCGCATCGGAAAAGACCTCATTGGGATGTAAGCAAGGGCGGGCGGCGCAGCAAGCCATGTACCGGCCCCAACACCACGGACAGCAGGTACAAGCCGCCAGCTACCAGCACAATTGCCGGGCCGCTGGGCAGCGAGTAGTAGAACGACAGCAACAGGCCGATCCATACCGACAGGCATCCCAGCATGGCCGAGACGGCAATCAACATCGGCAGCCGCCGGCTCCAGAAGCGTGACGCTGCCGCGGGCAACATCATCAGGCCGACCACCATCAAGGCGCCGATGGCCTGGAAACCAATCACCAGGTTCAGCACTACCAAGGTCAAGAACACGCCGTGGGCCAAAGGCCCAAGGCGGCTGACGGTTTGCAAGAACAGTGGGTCGAGGGTGTCCAGCACCAGCAACCTGTAGATCAGTGCCATGGCGATCAGGCTGAAGCTGGACACCCACAGCATGCCGGTCAATGTCGGGCCGTCTACCGCCAGCGCCGAGCCGAACAGCAGGTGCAGCAGGTCCAGGCGCTTGCCGGCAAGGCCGAGGATCAGCACACCGGCGGCCAGGGAAATCGGGTAAATCGCAGCCAGGCTGGCGTCTTCGCGCAGGCCGGTGCGACGGGTGATCCACGCGGCGAGGCCGGCCATGCCCAAGCCGGCGCCGAGGCCTCCAAGGGTCAGTGCTGGCAGGCTCAGGCCGGCAAACCAGAAGCCCAGTGCGGCGCCCGGCAGGATGCCGTGGGCCACCGCATCGCCGATCAGGCTCATACGCCGCAGGATCAGGAACACCCCCAGCGGCGCGGTGCTACAGGCCAGCAGCAGGCCACCGAGCAGGGCGCGGCGCATAAACACGAAGTCGTTGAAGGGCATCCACAGTTGGGCGGCGAGGTGCATCAGGCGACCTGCATCTGTGGTTGTTGCAGGATCAGCTGTGTGCTGGGTGCGAGCACGCAGCCGCTGCTATGGATGTGCAGTGCCTGCGGCAGATGTTGGCGTACAGCGGCCAAGTCATGGCAGACCACTACTAAGGTGCGGCCTTCGGCATGCCAGGCGTGGATATGTTTCCACAGCAGTGCCTGGCCTTGTTCATCCAGTGCGGCATGGGGTTCATCCAGCAACAACACCGGTGCTTGGGCCAGGCTGAGGCGGGTGAGAAGGGCGCGTTGCAGTTCGCCACCGGACAGGGCCATCAAGGGGCGCTGCTCAAGGCCGGTGAGACACCAGTCTTCCAACGCCGTTTGCAGGCGCTGGCTGCGTTGCTGCGGGGAGTGCTTTGTGCCCCATAGGCCGGCGGCTACCAGCTCTTGCAGGCTGATGGGGAATTGTCGGTCCAGGTGTTGCTGTTGCGCCAGGTATGACAGGCCGCCGCGCCGCGGAACATCCAGGGTGACTTTGCCGGCCAGGGGCTTTTGCAGGCCGGCGATGACTTTCAACAAACTGCTTTTACCCGACCCGTTAGCGCCGATAACAGCGGTCAGGCTGCCTTTGCCCAGTTCGATATCAATGGCCGGCGTCAGCGGTTGGCCTGGGGCGCCCCAGCGCAAGGCGTTACAGCGGATCACGCGATGGCCCTCGCCCAGCGGCTTTCGGCCACGGCATCGTGTGCGTGCAGGCTTTCGGCGTGGATGACTTTGAGTTGAAAGGCTTGCACGGCGTCCGAGCATTGCAGCGCCAGGTTCAGGCGGCGGGCGGCGTCTTCACAGAACATCAGGTTCTGCCCGTTGGCCAAGGCGAAGGCTTGCTCATCGGCACGTTTGACGGCGGTCTGTACGGCGGTGCCGAGGGCTGCTTCGGCGCGGTCGATCAAATCAGTCAGCGGCAGCGTTGGTTGGCCAGGCTGTAAATGCACCCGTAACTGCGCACTGCTGCGCTGGCTGTGTGGCGTGGCAACGATACCTTTGGCGCTGCCAAGCCAGGCCAGCACGTCTTCGTGTTGCAGCGTTGTAGTGGCAAAGTCATTGATAAATTGCTGCTGAATCAACTGCCTGGCGAGGGCAGCCGAGCATGGGCAAGTTGAGGAGTAAGTAACGTCAATTTTTAGTTCCACGTGGAACATCTGCTTTTCCAGGCGCGCTTCGATGCTCACCGGATAGCTCTTCCAGCCGGCTAGTGGGCTGACCAGCGCAGGACGTTTAAGCAGCAAGTCGGTATGAATCCGCAGGTACGCGCTGTGCGATAAGCCTTCATGGCTGTCGAGGAAACGCTGCAGTACCTGACGCAGCAGTGCTGGTTGCAGGTCTTGTTGCTCCAGCATTTCCAGCGCCAGGTACAACCGCGACATATGAATGCCGCGCGCCTCGCCGTCGTCCAGGCTCACCCCTGCATCAGCCGTGGCGCTCAAACGCGTGCCGTCGAGCAGGATGGGCAGGGCAATACCGCACATGCCAACCCAGTCGAGTGGCAAGGCTTGGCGAGAAGCCTGCGCGGCGATATCCGGCAGAGTCAGCGCATTCATAAGCAGGTCCATCGTTGGTGATAAATCAGCATGTTATAGTATAACAATTCACTCGACGATTATTTTTCGATCAACAGCTATATGGCCTGGGCCCAGGAGCGGCACAAAGGCTAGGCCTAGCAACCACTGATCCGGCTGCAAGTGAACTTGGCGCTGGAGCCGCCGGAGCTGGAAAACCGGTTGATGGTGGTCCAACCCACCCGCCGCGTATAGCCAACCCACGCCTCGCCGTCGGAGGCCAGCCCGGTAAAGAACGTCAACTGGCCATAGCGGCTGTTGGTCTGCGCCCAGTAGCGTTTGCCGACTACCTCGAACCCGCGCAAATACGTGGTGTTGCCGGCGGTCGCGACACTGTAGGCGTTGCCCTGGGCATCGACGCAGGCCAGCAGGGTGGCGCTGCGGGTGCAGGTGGCCAACTGGCTCGGCACTTGGGCGCTGGCCTGACTCGCCACCAGCAGCAACACGCCGCACAACAGGTATCTCATAAGGCTTCTCGGGACATGGACGGGCTCAAGGATTGCGCCCTTCGTCGTAACGGATAAGCGGGATTGGCTTATTTGTGTTGTTATACTATAACATCATAAAACAGACTGACCCGTGAACCTCCCTCATGACTGAACAAGACCTGCTCGCCCAGCCGCCCGCTGATTACATGAATGAGGCCCAGCAAGCCTTTTTCCGTGAGCTGTTGTTGGCCCAGCGCTCTGACCTGCAAACGCGCATCGATGCCGAGTTCATGGTGCTGCGCGAGCAGGAGCCCAATAGCGATCCGGCCGATGTCGGCGCCGCCGAAGAACAGCGCCAGTGGCAACTACGCCTGCTGGAGCGAGAAAAGAAGCTGCTGGACAAGATCGACGAAGCCCTTGAGCACCTCGCTCGTGGTGAATACGGCTGGTGCCGCGAGACGGGCGAGCCGATTGGCCTCAAGCGCCTGTTGCTGCGGCCCACGGCCACCCTGTGTATCGAAGCCAAAGAACGTGAAGAGCTGCGCGAACGCCATCAACGGGCGATTTGACTGGCCAACCTGATGAGGAACACCTGATGACCGACCGACTACCCGTTACCGTGCTGTCCGGATTTCTCGGCGCCGGTAAAAGCACGCTGCTCAATTACGTCCTGCGCAACCGCGAAAACCTGCGGGTGGCGGTGATCGTCAACGATATGAGCGAAATCAACATTGACGGGGCTGCAGTCCAGCGCGACGTCAGCCTCAATCGCGCCGAAGAAAAACTGGTGGAGATGAGCAACGGCTGCATCTGCTGCACCTTGCGCGAAGATTTGCTGGTCGAAGTAGGAAAGCTCGCCAAGGAAGGGCGATTCGATTACCTGCTGATCGAATCCACCGGCATTTCCGAGCCGCTGCCGGTGGCCGAAACCTTCACCTTTCGCGATGAAAATGGTCAGAGCCTGGCGGATATCGCACGGCTCGACACCATGGTCACCGTGGTCGACGGCATGAACTTCCTGCTCGATTACCAGGCCGCTGAAAGCCTGGCGTCCCGGGGCGAAACCCTGGGCGAGGACGATGAGCGCTCCATCACCGACCTGCTGATCGAACAGATCGAGTTTGCCGACGTCATCCTTATCAGCAAGATCGATCTGATCAGCAGCCACGAACGTGAAGAACTGGTGGCGATCCTGGAACGCCTGAATGCCCAGGCACGCATCATTCCCATGGTGATGGGCGAGGTGCCGCTGGTCGAGATCCTCAATACCGGGCGTTTTGACTTCGAGCGCGCGGCCCAGGCGCCTGGCTGGTTGCAGGAGTTGCGTGGCGAACATGTGCCGGAGACGGAGGAATATGGCATCGCCTCGACGACTTATCGGGCGCGCCGGCCATTCCATCCCCAGCGCTTTTACGACTTTATCGACCGCCCGTGGACCAACGGTAAGCTGCTGCGCTCCAAAGGTTTTTTCTGGCTGGCCAGCAAGCACCGCGACGCCGGCAGTTGGTCCCAGGCCGGTGGCCTGATGCGCCATGGTTTTGCCGGTCGCTGGTGGCGTTTTGTGCCCAAGAGCCAATGGCCCGAAGACCAGGAAAGCGTCGCGGCGATCATGGGTAACTGGCAACTGAGCACCGGCGACTGCCGCCAGGAACTGGTGTTTATCGGGCAGAACATCGATTTTGCGCAACTGCGCACCGAACTGGATGGGTGCCTGCTGACCGACGATGAAATGGCTCTGGGCGTCGAAGGTTGGCGCCTGCTGGTCGATCCTTTTGGCCCTTGGTACGAGGAGGCAGCCGCCTGATGCTGGCACCTGTGATTCAACTGCGTCCGGTCATTCGCCAGACCCGTGGGCAAACCCCGCTGGCGCTGGCCGACATCCTCGACAATGGTGTGAACCTGGCGCTGTGGCAGCGCCAGTTGCCACTGCATATCGCCGAGTTTGGCGCCTTGCTGGTCTCGCTGAACGAGCCGCTTGCTGAATCGCTGGTGGTGGAGTTGGACAGCGAAGAGGCTGAGCCCAACTTGCTGGGCCTGGCCGCAGGCTGTCGTGATCTTGAAGGTTACGACGGGTTTATCGCCGATGTGGCATGGCTGGTCAGCGCCTTTGCCTGTCTGTTGGGGGCCAAGCGCATTGGCGTGCGGCTGAGGCTGCTGGACAAGGCCATGTGCCCGCGTTTTCATGTCGATCATGTGCCAGTGCGCTTGATCACAACCTATGCCGGCATCGGTAGTCAGTGGCTGCGCGAAGGGGTAATGGACCGTCGCCAGTTGAGCCAGGCAGATGCGCAACCCAGTGAGCACATCGAGCAGATCCACTGTGGTGAAGTCGCCCTGCTCAAGGGCGAAAAGTGGCGTGGCAATGAAGGCTACGGCTTGATTCATCGCTCGCCGGCGTTGGCCGCCAATGAGCGACGGCTGATTCTGACGCTGGATTGGCTGGCATAACCGGGTAGGATCAAGGCTCTCTACACGGTCAGAATGATGCCCAGCATGCTGCAAAATATTCCCACCCATGTAATTGCCGGGCCATTGGGCGCGGGCAAGACCAGCCTGATCAAGCACCTGCTCGCCCAGCGTCCGCCCCACGAACGCTGGGCGGTGTTGATCAATGAGTTCGGGCAGATTGGCCTGGATGCCGCACTGCTGACCCAGGATGACGACGGCATCGCCCTCGGTGAGGTGGCCGGCGGCTGCTTGTGTTGCGTGAATGGCGCGCCGTTCCAGGTAGGCCTGGGTCGATTGTTGCGTAAGGCCAAGCCTGACCGGCTGTTTATCGAGCCCTCGGGGCTTGGCCATCCGGCGCAATTGCTTGCGCAGTTGCGCCAGGTGCCCTGGCAAACCGTGCTGGCCGTCCAGCCTTGTGTGCTGGTACTCGACGCCCAGGCTTTGGCGGCGGGCAGGTCATTGCCCGAGTCCCAGCGTGAAGCCCTGGCCAGTGCCGGGCTGCTGGTGCTGAACAAGGATGAAGGGTTGGATGCCGCACAACGCGGTGAGATTGAAAGGTCGCTGCCGGCTTGCGAGATTTTCTGGACCCGACAGGCGCAGCTGCCATTGGCCCGGCTGCCGGGGCTTGATGCTCAGGCGGGGATGGCTGTGGATAACTTCGAGACACCCAAGGGGCTGGGGCAGATCCAGGCTGTGTGGAACGATCCCTGCGTACCGATTTGCCTGCACCAGGCCCAGGCGGGTGCGTGGAGCATCGGTTGGCGCTGGCATCCGAGCCAGCAGTTCGACACCTGCAAAGTCCGGCAATGGCTGGAGAGCCTGGGCTGGCAGCGCGCCAAATTGGTTATCCACAGTGCCGGCGGCTGGGTCTCGGCCAACGCTGTGGATAACTCCACCCTCGCCTGGCAGCCCAGCGAATGGCGCCGGGACTCGCGTATCGAGTTGATTTTCAGTGAGCCCCAGGATGCGGTCAGGCTGCAAACAGCCTTGGCCAACTGCCGTCAGTGACGGGTCTTGCTGTGCTCCTGGCGCCACTGGCTCAGTTCAATCACTTCGGCACTGGGCGGTGGCGTCTTTATTTCAAACGGGTAGGGCGCCAGTTCGATCTGCGCACTGTGGGCACCAAACTGGGTGATGGTGCCGGGATGGCGGGCTTCGCCGGTCACGGTGAACTCGAAGTTGTAGACCCGTGCCAAACGTCGACGGCCATTGGCGTCCTTGACGAAACCGATGCGTTTCAAGGCCACGGCGCCGTCGAGCAGTTCGATATCGAGCTTGGCGCAATGCTGTTTGACCCTCTCCAGCGCGCGCTCGCGCAGGCCGTGGTTGTGCCACACCCAGGCGGCAGCCGCCGCCAGCAGCATCAGCACAAAAATATTTCCCAGGGTCAGCATGCGATTTGCTCCAACGAAGTAAGGCCAGCTTAACTGTGTCTCCGGTCTGTCGTACAGGCTGCTTTTAGTCGCATACTGCGCGGCCAGAATTTAACGGTTTTACGGAAGTCCCCTGCATGAAACGTACGCCTCATCTGCTTGCGATCCAGTCCCATGTGGTCTTTGGCCATGCCGGCAACAGCGCTGCCGTGTTTCCCATGCAGCGGGTCGGGGTGAATGTCTGGCCGCTCAACACCGTACAGTTCTCCAACCATACCCAGTATGGCCAGTGGGCGGGAGAAGTGTTGGCGCCGCAGCAAATTCCAGCTCTGGTAGAGGGGATCGCGGCGATTGGCGAACTGGGCAACTGCGATGCAGTGCTGTCCGGCTACCTGGGCAGCGCCGCCCAGGGCCGGGCGATCCTGACCGGTGTGGCACGCATCAAGGCGATCAACCCCAAGGCGCTGTATCTGTGTGACCCGGTGATGGGCCATCCGGAAAAAGGCTGCATCGTGCCCCAGGAAGTCAGTGATTTTTTGCTGGACGAAGCGGTGTCTATGGCTGACTTCCTGTGCCCCAACCAATTGGAGCTGGACAGTTTCTCCGGGCGTAAACCGCAGTCGCTGTTCGATTGCCTGGGGATGGCGCGAGCCCTGCTGGCGCGAGGACCCAAAGCGGTCCTGGTCAAGCACCTGGATTACCCGGGCAAGTTGGCGGACGGTTTCGAGATGCTGCTGGTGACTGCCGAAGGCAGTTGGCACCTGCGTCGACCGCTGCTGGCATTCCCGCGCCAGCCGGTGGGAGTGGGCGACTTGACCTCAGGGTTGTTCCTGGCGCGGGTGCTGCTGGGCGACAGCCTGCTGGCGGCCTTTGAGTTCACCGCGGCGGCTGTGCACGAAGTCCTGCTGGAAACCCAAGCGTGCGCCAGTTACGAGTTGGAACTGGTGCGGGCCCAGGACCGCATCGCCCATCCGCGCGTACGTTTCGAAGCCACGCCGATCAGCCTCTAACACCACCAACCCAATGTGGGAGCGGGCTTGCTCGCGAAGACGGTGTATCAGTCAATACATGTGCTGACTGGTACACCGTCTTCGCGAGCAAGCCCGCTCCCACATTTTGATTGGGTTTACACGTCGGCCTTGATCTCTTGGTAGCGCTTCTCCAGCTCCTGGCGAATCTGCCGGCGCTGTTTGCCCTGGATAAACCGACGCTTGTCTTCACTGTTCTGTGGTTGCAACGCGGGAACGGCGGCCGGTTTGCGGTCGTCGTCGACCGCGACCATGGTGAAGAAGCAACTGTTGGTATGGCGTACCGAACGCTCGCGGATGTTTTCGGTGACAACCTTGATCCCCACTTCCATCGAGGTGTTGCCGGTGTAGTTGACCGAGGCCAGGAACGTCACCAGTTCGCCGACATGGATCGGCTCGCGAAAAATCACCTGGTCCACCGACAGCGTGACTACATAGCGGCCGGCATAACGGCTGGCGCAGGCGTAGGCCACTTCGTCGAGGTACTTGAGCAGGGTGCCACCGTGGACATTACCTGAGAAGTTGGCCATGTCAGGGGTCATCAATACCGTCATCGACAGCTGGGCGTTTCCGGGTTCCATAGCACACTCACGGTTGTAGGCATTGGTTGGGGGGCACCTCTGCGGATGCTGGATTCATTACAGCGCCATCCCTTACGGGACGCCGGGACGGGGTTTGCCGTCACGCCCAAGACGATCTGTTTCCATATATTGCACCGGCTTTCTGCCGGAAGTCGCGGTGTTACCCTTGGAAAAGCCCATTTCAAGGGCATTTCTTACGATTAAGGCCGACTTTTCCTTCCGCACATTGCGCGCCGTGGTAGCGGCCGCGTGGAAATCGGGACAGTGGCAGTACCTTCAAGGAGCCCCTCGCCATGCACGCCATCAGCTTTATCCAGGACTTGGCCGTGATCATGCTCGTGGCAGGGGTGGTAACTATCCTGTTCCATCGTCTCAAGCAGCCGGTCGTCCTGGGGTACATCGTCGCCGGCTTCATCATTGGCCCGCACACGCCGCCGTTTGGCCTGATCCACGATGAAGACACCATCAAGACCCTGGCCGAGTTGGGGGTGATCTTCCTGATGTTCTGCCTGGGCCTGGAGTTCAGCCTTCGCAAGCTGTTCAAGGTCGGCGCCACGGCGTTTATCGCGGCCTTCCTCGAAATCATCCTGATGATCTGGATTGGCTACGAAATTGGTCAATGGTTCGACTGGAACACCATGGACTCACTCTTCCTCGGCGCGATCCTGGCAATTTCCTCAACCACCATCATCGTCAAGGCGCTCAACGACCTGAAGATGAAAAACCAGCGCTTTGCCCAACTGATCTTTGGCGTGCTGATCGTCGAAGACATTCTGGGCATCGGCATCATCGCCTTGTTGTCGAGCATCGCCGTCAGCGGCACGGTCAGTTCCGGCGAGGTGTTTTCCACGGTGGGCAAGCTCTCGCTGTTCATGATCGTGGCCCTGGTGATCGGCATTCTGCTGGTGCCTCGGCTGCTGGCCTACGTGGCCAAATTCGAAAGCAACGAGATGCTGTTGATCACCGTCCTGGGCCTGTGTTTTGGTTTTTGCCTGCTGGTGGTCAAGCTCGAATACAGCATGGTACTGGGCGCCTTCCTGATCGGCGCGATCATGGCCGAATCCCGGCAGTTGCTGAAAATCGAGCGTCTGATCGAGCCGGTTCGCGACATGTTCAGCGCGATTTTCTTCGTGGCGATCGGCTTGATGATCGACCCGCAGATCCTGCTGCAATACGCCTGGCCGATTGCGGTCATTACCGTAGCCGTGGTGCTGGGCAAGATGCTGTCCTGTGGCCTTGGCGCGTTTATCGGCGGCAATGACGGCCGGACTTCGTTGCGGGTCGGGATGGGCCTGTCACAAATTGGCGAATTTTCTTTCATCATTGCGGCGCTTGGGATGACCTTGCAGGTCACCAGCGACTTTCTTTACCCGGTGGCGGTGGCGGTTTCCGCGATTACCACGCTGCTGACGCCGTACCTGATCCGTGGCGCCGACCCGTTGTCATTGAAGATCGCGGCGGTGATGCCGCAGCGCCTGAGCCGGGTTTTTGGCATGTATGGCGAATGGCTGCGCAGTATTTCGCCCCAAGGCGAGGGCGCGATGCTGGCGTCGATGATCCGCAAGATCATCCTGCAGGTAGGGGTGAACCTGGCGCTGGTGGTGGCGATTTTCTTTACCGGCAGTTTCTTCGCGGCACGTATTGGTGGGTATCTGGAAGGCTGGATCAGTGATCCGAGTTGGCAGAAGGCATTGATCTGGGGCGGTGCGTTGTTGCTGTCGCTGCCATTTTTGATCGCCGCGTATCGCAAGCTCAAGGCGCTGTCGATGTTGCTGGCGGAGATGAGCGTGAAGCCGGAAATGGCCGGGCGTCATACCCAGCGCGTGCGACGGGTGATTGCCGAACTGATCCCGATCCTCTCGCTGCTGGTGATCTTCCTGCTATTGGCGGCCCTGTCGGCCAGTATCCTGCCGACCAACAAGCTGCTGGTGTTGATTGCCGTGGTCACGGCTGCGGTGGCCGCAGTGCTCTGGCGCTGGTTCATCCGGATACATACGCGCATGCAAGTGGCCTTGTTGGAGACCCTGGATAACCACAAGGACACGCCGGAGCACTGACCCCGATCATTTGCCGAACGATTCACTGTAGGAGCGGGCTTGCCGGCTCCTACAAGGGTATCCGGGCAATCCGCAGGTTTTGTGACATCAGCTTTCCAGCCACACATCCCGCGCCCAGTGCCACACCGATTCCCAGGACTCTTCGGTGACCAGCTCTTCTTCGCCGGACCACAGCACCACCGTGCCGTCTTCTTCAACGCAGTAGTAATCGTCACCGTCCTGGCAAATCGGGATCAGCTCGCGAGGCACGCCCATATCCCAGGCATTGGCTGCGACTTCCGGCAGATAAGTGTGGGACTGGGGGTCGGTGATGGTCACAGGCTCCAGGCTGCCATACACCACATCGCTGACGGTCAGCAGGAATTCCTTGAACACAAACGGGATGTTGATAAACAGCTGTTCTTCGACTTCCACCAACTGGTCTTCGTCGGGCAGTTCCAGAGGAACCGGTACCGGTTCGTTGGCTTCACGCAATTGTTCGATAACTTCTTCCACGGCCGGGATCCTCATGCTAGATGGCGCGGTTATAGGGGCGTTTTATACAGTAGCTCGCTATAAGTGCAACCGCGAAATAGAAAACCCGGTGAAGCCGGTTAAAACTGCCTTTCCAGCTTTAGGCTGATGCTGTTTTTGTCGTAGGAATAAAGCCAGTCAACATTGCTGACGACCTTGTTGTACTTGACCGTCAGGCTGGGGACCACATCCAGCCAGGCTTTGCGGCTGGGCAATACGCAGCATGCCGATTTTTCCGCCGGCAAAAAAACACCCCGGCTGTGCAGGCTTCTTAAAGCACTGCACAAGACCGGGGTGTTCGTTACAGCAGGCTGTAGGCCTTTGCGGATCAGCCGTTCTGGCGGATACCGGCGACCAGCCAAGGCTGGTTTTCGCCTTGTGGACGTTCCATGTTCCAGCTTTCGCTGAACACTTCGCCCTGGTCGAAGCGCGAAGTCTTCGACGTACCGCTGAAGGTCAGCGTGGCGATGGTCTTGTCAGCGCGATCATCCACACCTTCAAGCTGCACACGCAGGTCGTCGATGTAGGTCGACTGGAAGCCGTCACCCAGTTCGGCACGTTCGCGCTTGAGGAACTCCAGCAATTGCGGGGTCACGAACTCGGCGATCTTGTCCATTTCGTTGGCGTCCCAGTGTTGCTGCAGGGACTGGAAGTGGTTGCGGGCCGCTTCGACGAAACGTTCTTCGTTGAACCAGGCTGGCGCATTGATTACCGGACGAGCGGCAGCAGCAGGTGCCGCCGAACCGCCAAAGATCGAACCCATGGCAGGCTTTTGCTCGAACACTTCACGCTGCATCGGCGCGCCGGCTGGAGCCAGGTGCTCCTGCTGCTTGCGGCGGCGGGCGGCGATAAAGCGGAAGATCACAAAGGCGATGACCGCCATGATCAGGATGTCGAAGATCTGCATGCCCTGGAAGCCGCCGCCCATGAACATGGAAGCGAGCAGGCCGCCGGCGGCGATACCGGCCAGAGGGCCCAACCAGCGCGAAGCACCGCCGGCCTTGGCAGCAGCGCCCGCGGCACCGGCTGCACCCGCGGTGGCTGCCGCTCCGCCCATGCCGCCAGCGGCGGGGGCCATTTGGCTGGTCTGGTGGCTCGGCGCTGCGCCGGAGCTTTTACCGCCACCGAAGCGTTTGGCGTTGGCGTCGAGGCTCATCGTCAGGCCGATGCACAACGCCATGGCGATGCTAAGAAAACGTTTCATAAAGGGAATTCCCATTTGTGGATTGCACGCGCGCCATGTTGCACAGGTGTACTGACAGTGGCTAGCGACATAATGTTTCGGGCTTTTGCGTAAGGTCTGATCCGAATGCTCCGTAGGAGGTATTCCTACACAGTGTAGGAGCGAGCTTGCTCGCGAAAAAACCCAAGACACCACGCTCATTCAGAATGCCCGCGTTATCGTTGACGATTAAGCCCGCGCTCCTACACAGGGCAGGCTTTAGACCGCTTCGAGCTTGGCGTAACCCATCATCAGCCACTTGCTGCCTTCAGCGAAGTTCACCTGCACCCGGGCCTGGGCCCCGGCGCCTTCGAAGTTGAGGATCACCCCTTCGCCAAAGATCGCATGCCTGACCTGCTGGCCAAGGCTGAACGGGGTTTCGGGAATTTCCGAACCGGCAAACATGCTGCTGGAGTTCTGCTGCTGGCCCCCGCCGAACGGTCGGCTGACGCTATTGGACAAGCGCACTTCCTGAATCAGCCCCTTCGGCACTTCCCGTACGAAACGCGACACCTTGTTGTAGGTCTCGCTGCCATACAGGCGACGAGTCTCGGCGTAGGTCATCACCAGATTCTGCATCGCCCGGGTAATGCCAACGTAGGCCAGGCGGCGTTCTTCCTCAAGGCGGCCGGGCTCTTCCAGGCTCATCTTGTGCGGGAACAGTCCTTCTTCCATGCCCACCAGGAACACGTAGGGGAATTCCAGGCCCTTGGCACTGTGCAGCGTCATCAACTGCACGCTGTCTTCGTGTTCGTCGGCCTGGGTATCGCCGGCTTCCAGAGACGCGTGGCCGAGGAACGCCGCCAGTGGCGACAGGTCGGCATCCTCCTCGCTGTTCTCGAAAGCGCGGGCGGCGCTGACCAGTTCCTCAAGGTTTTCTACCCGGGCCTGGCCTTTCTCGCCTTTTTCCGCTTCGTGATAAGCGATCAGGCCGGACTGCTCGATCACCGTCTGGGTCATCAGGTGCAGCGGCATTTCCAGGCACTTGGCGGCGAGGTTGTCGATCAACTCCACAAACCCACCCAACGCCCCGGCAGCGCGGCCTGTCAGGCCTTTATTGGCGATCAACAGGCGCATGGCTTCCCACATCGACACATCGCTGTGACGCGCATGCTCGCGGATCGCCTCGACGGTTTTCTCGCCGATGCCCCGTGCCGGTACGTTGATCACCCGTTCCAGCGCCGCGTCGTTGCCGCGCCCTTCCAGCAAACGCAGGTAGGCCATGGCGTTCTTGATTTCTGCGCGTTCGAAGAAGCGCTGGCCGCCATAGATGCGGTACGGGATACGCTCGCGCAGCAAGGCCTCTTCGAGCACCCGCGACTGGGCGTTGGAGCGGTACAGAATGGCGATATCGCTGCGGGCCAGCCCGGTTTTCAGGGCGCTTTCAATGGTTTCCACCACGTAGCGCGCTTCGTCGTGCTCGTTGAAGGCCGCGTACAGGTTGATCGCCTCGCCTTCGCCGCCATCGGTCCACAATTCCTTGCCCAGGCGCCCGGTGTTATTGGCGATCAAGGCGTTGGCGGCCTTGAGAATGCCCGCCGTGGAGCGATAGTTCTGCTCCAGGCGAATGGTCTCGGCATCCGGGAAGTCGTCGGAATACTGGTAGATGTTCTCGATTTTCGCGCCGCGCCAGCCGTAGATCGACTGATCGTCGTCACCCACCACCATCAGGCTGTCGCCGCCCTTGGCCAGCAGGCGCAACCAGGCGTACTGCACGGCGTTGGTGTCCTGGAACTCGTCCACCAGAATGTGCCGAAAGCGCTTCTGGTAATGGGCCAGCAAACCCGGGTTATCGCGCCACAGGTCTAGGGCCCGCAGCAGCAGTTCGGAGAAGTCGATGACCCCGGCACGCTGGCAGGCCACTTCATAGGCTTCATAAATGCTGCGCATGGTGGCCAGGAACAGATCGCCACTGGCCTGTATATGTTGCGGGCGCAGGCCTTCGTCTTTCTGGCCGTTGATAAACCATTGGGCCTGGCGCACCGGCCAGCGTTGTTCATCCAGGCCCAGCTCGCGGATCACCCGCTTGACCAGGCGTTGCTGGTCATCGCTGTCGAGAATTTGGAATGTCTGGGCCAGGCCCGCTTCCTGCCAGTGGGCCCGCAACAAGCGGTGCGCCAGGCCGTGGAAGGTGCCGACCCACATCCCGGCCGGGCTGATGCCCATCAACTGCTCGATGCGGTGGCGCATCTCGGCAGCGGCCTTGTTGGTGAAGGTCACCGACAGGATGGAATGTGGGGACGCGTTCTCGACCTGGATCAACCAGGCGATACGGTGCACCAGCACTCGGGTTTTACCGGAGCCAGCACCGGCCAGGACCAACTGACGGCCAACGGGGGCTGCTACGGCCTGGCGTTGGGCATCGTTGAGGGAGTTCAGCAAAAGGGAGAGATCATCGCGCATCGGCGCATTCTAGGGTGCCGGGGGAAGGGGGGCAAATCCCATTGCCGGATGGTCGGCACAAAAAAACAGCGGCGATCTACAATCGGCAAATAATCGATCCACAGGGATGACCGGTAAGTCATCGCCTGCAGCCCGCGCCCTGTCTTGTTCAGCCCCTCTGGGCCAAAGGTTTGCGCGGGTTTATTCGCGGATTTTTATGATCCAGAGCAGTTTGGTCTGCACGCCTGCTTGTGTATGCTCCGTCGACGTTTCGGGCTCACCATTATAAGAACACTGCCTATGACCCTCAGCACTGACCTGCCTGGACCTTCTCTCGCGCCGGCGCAGGTTGTCCGCAAGCACTACGCCATGGAGATGGCGGTCGAGCGCACGCGTCTGTTGTACCAAGGTTCGTTGCTGCCCACCTTATTGATGCTGGTTAACGGCCTGGTCTGCGCCTGGTTGCTCTGGAGCCCGCAGCGCTATGTGCAAGTCGGCAGTTGGCTGGTGTGGTTGCTGGCCCTCGTGGCGTTGCGCGTGATCCAGGTGGCGGCCTTCGATAGCGCCCTGCCCAGCCGGCAGGCGCAGCCGATCTGGCGACGGATGTTCATGCTGGGCTCGGCGGCCAGTGGCCTGACCCTGGCGAGCGCGGCCATAGCCCTGGTGCCACTGGACAGCTTCGTGCTGCAGGCCTGGGTGTTTGGCCTGATTGGCGCGGCCACCTTATCGGCCAGCGTGGCCTACGCGGTGAGCATGCCGGCGTTTTTGTCGTTTGCCTTGCCCTGCCTGGTCCCCACCATCCTCTATCTATTGTGCAGCGGCGAACCGCAATTGCAGGGTTGGAGTTACCTGGGCCTGATCCTGCTGGCGTCCTTGAGCCTGGTGGCATGGCAGGTCAATCGTCTGATCCAGCGTGGTTTGCTGCGGCGCTTCCAAAACCAGGCCCTGATCGAGCACCTGCAGCAGGCCCGCCAGCGTAGCGAGCAGCTGAATCAGGACCTGGTGCGCGAGGTCGAGCAGCGGCGCCAGGTCGAGCAGGAGTTGCGCGAGGCCCACATCGGCCTGCAACACCGCGTCGAACAGCGTGGCCAGCAACTGGACGCCGCCAGTCTCGCCCTGAGCAAAAGCGAGGCGCGCCTGGCCATGGCCTTGCAGGCCAGTGAGCTGGGCTTGTGGGACTGGAACCTGCAAACCGATGAAGTCCATCACACTCAGCTCAAAGAACTGTTCGGCCTGGAGCCGGAGTACGTCACGGCGATGCTGCGCGATCTCAAGCCGCGCCTGCACCCGGACGACTTGCCACTGCTCAAGCGTGCGTTGGTGGAGCACTTGAAAGGTCGCAGCGAGGACTATCAGGTGGAGTACCGCGTGCGCCACGGTGACGGGCGCTGGGTGTGGATCGAAGATCGCGGGCGGGCCGTGGAGCGTACCGCCAGTGGACGTGTGACGCGCATGCTCGGTACTCGGCGCGATATCAGCGCCGGCAAGGCGGTGGAGGAGCAGTTGCGGCTGGCGTCCACGGTGTTCGAGGCGGCCAGCGAAGGCATTGTGATCCTGGACCCGGAATATGTGCTGATTGCGGTCAACCAGGCGTTCAGCCGCGTCACCGGCTTTGATATTGACGACATGCTCGGGCGCAACGTCGTGGAATTGCCGTGCAGCCGCGATGCGCGCCGACACTTCCCGGTGATTCGCCAGGCCTTGCTGAGCCACGGCAGTTGGCAGGGCGAACTGGTAGAGGCACGCAAGAACGGCGAGCTGTACCCGCAATGGCTGCAACTGAGCGTGGTGCGTGATGTTCGGGGAAATGTCAGTCATATCGTGGGCTTCTTCGCCGATCTGTCGGCGCGCCGCGAGTCTGAGGAGCGCATGCGCTACCTCACCCATTACGACGAACTGACCGGCCTGGCCAACCGCTCGCTGTTCCGCGAGCGCCTGCGCGAAGCCCATCAACGGGTGCGCCAGGGCGGCCGCAGCCTGGCGTTGCTGCATATCAACCTGGACCGCTTCAAGCTGCTCAATGACAGCCTGGGTCATGAGGTCGCCGACCAGTTGCTGCAAAAAATGGCGAGGCGCCTGATCAACGCATTACCGGAGGCCGACACCATTGCGCGCTTGTCCGGCGACGAATTCGCGGTGTTGTTCGACGCTTATGGCAGCTTGTCGAGCTTGGCGCGTGTGGCCACCCGACTGCTGGCCAAGCTGCGGGTGCCGGTGGCAGTGGAGGGGCATGAGTTGGTGGTCAGTGCCTCAATCGGTGTCAGCCTGTTACCGGATAACGCGCGGGAAATTTCCGCATTGGTCAGTCAATCGAACATGGCCATGCAGCACGCCAAGCATTTGGGCGGCAATAACTTCCAGTTCTATACCGACAGCCTGCAGGCCAGCACCCTTGAGCGTCTGCAGCTGGAAAACCAACTGCGCAAGGCTATCGATGAGCGCCAATTGAAGGTGTTCTATCAACCCAAGCTGTGCCTGGCCACCGGCAAGATGAACGCCGCCGAGGCACTGGTGCGGTGGGACCACCCGCAATGGGGCAGTGTGCCGCCCGGTGATTTCATCGGGTTGGCAGAAGAAACCGGGTTGATCGTGCCGTTGGGCGAATTCGTGTTGCGTCAGGCCTGCTGGCAGGCGTGTGAATGGCAGCGTCAGGGCCTGGCGCCGATCCGCGTGTCGGTCAACCTGTCGGTGCACCAGTTGCGCCAGGGCAAATTGGTCAGTCTGGTGCGCCAGGTGCTGGACGAAACCGGGCTGGCCCCCCAGTACCTGGAGCTGGAGCTGACCGAGAGCCAACTGCTCGACAGCGTCGAGCACATCATCGCCACCTTCCAGCAGTTGCGTGACCTGGGGGTGAAACTGGCCATTGACGACTTTGGCACCGGCTATTCGTCCCTCAGTTACCTCAAGCGCATCCCGGTGGATTACGTGAAGATCGACCAGACCTTTATTCGGGGCCTGGGCCAGGGGCGCGAAGACCTGGCGATTACTCGGGCGATCATCGCCATGGCCCATGGCCTGGCACTCAAAGTGGTCGCCGAGGGCGTGGAGGATCAGCAGCAGTTGGATTTCCTGCGCGCCGAAAACTGCGATGAAGTGCAGGGCTATTTGATCAGTCGGCCGATCGAGGCCGAAGGGTTGGCGGATTTGTTACGAAGAAATGCAGATTTTCCTGACTGCCAGTGAGGCGCCATCAGGTGCTACATCGCATATGCCCGCTGATTCAGGGGGCAGTAGGGCGATTTAGTGATGTATCGAACGGGCAAATCAACAATTCTTGTAGTATAACTACAAGCTTGCTACATCCCTGGCGTCTGCCAATAACAAGAGTCCTGCCCTTTGAACCTGTTGCAACATATCGCCCAGTCGCGCCACCTGTTACGCAAATCGGAACTCAAGGTTGCCGATCACGTGCTGCTTGACCCTGCGGCCGTGATGCACAGTTCCATGGCTGACCTGGCCCACAGCGTGGGCATCAGCGAGCCGACCATCGTGCGCTTCTGCCGCGCCATCGGTTGCTCGGGGTTCCAGGACTTGAAGCTGAAATTGGCCCAGAGCCTGGCGGCCGGTGCCAGCTTCGGCCAGTTCGCGATTCACGAAGACGACTCCGTCGCCGACTACAGCCTGAAAATTTTCGACACCACCCTGCACACCCTGATGGAAGTGCGGGAGAAGCTCGACCCGATCGAGCTGCAAAAAGCCGTGACCGCCATGTCCCAGGCCCAGCGTGTGGAGTTCTATGGCTTTGGTGCGTCCGGCGCGGTGGCGGCGGATGCCCAGCACAAATTCTTCCGGTTGCTGCTGACAGCGGCGGCCTACAGCGACCCGCACATGCAGGCGATGTCGGCGGTGACGTTGAAGCCCACCGACGTGGCGATCTGTATTTCCCAGTCGGGTCGTTCCAAGGATTTGCTGATCACCGCCAACCTGGTGCGTGAGAGCGGTGCTTCGCTGATCACCCTGTGCCCGAGCCAGACGCCATTGGCCGAGCTGTCCACGGTCAACCTGGCGATTGATGTGCACGAAGACACCGAAATCTACACCCCGCTGACCTCGCGTATCGCCCACCTGGTAGTGATCGACGTGCTGGCCATGGGCGTGGCAATGGCCCGTGGCCCGAGCCTGGTCAACCACCTCAAAAGCGTCAAGCGCAGCTTGCGCAGCCTGCGGTTGTCGCCCAAGTCCGTCAAAGCTCTCGACGACTGACTCGAACCCCTGGCAAACGTGCCCGTTGAGCTGAGTGGGCTTGTTGTGGCGAGCGGGCTTGTCGGAACGCCGCATCGCCCGCGCTGGGCTGCGAAGCAGCCCTATTCAAGAACAATGAGGTGTATCAGACATCCCTGGTTGCCTGGTTTTGGGGCTGCTACGCAGCCCAGCGCGGGCGATGCGGCGTTCCGACAAGCCCGCTCGCCACAACAAACCTTTTCATCACAGTAAGCGCGCTCACCACAGGTCAGTATTCATCGTCCTGTAACCCCCGCGCCGCCAAACCGTCATCCCCCGCGCCCATCCTGAACTCCCCGTACTCGCATTGGGAGACTCGAAATGGCCCGGCCCTACGAAGACAGCACCAGCACCGTCAAGACCCGTCGTCAGCAGGAAGACCAGCGCCGCATGGCGTTCCGCCGTGCAATTGAAGATCGCTGCGAGCAGCGTCAACTGCTACAGAGCATCAGTGACTACCCGGAGCTGCACTGGCAGGCACCCGCGGCTGCCCAGCGAAGCGTTCAGCCAGGGCGCTGATCTGCACCCGCTCACTGCGAATAAAGCCCAGGAACGCATGGGCCACCGGTGACAGGCGCTTGGCCTTGGCCTGCACCAGGCACCAACTGCGGTACAGCGGCAGCTCTTCCACCGGCAGTTCCTTGAGCCCGCCGGTGGCCAGTTCCAGGTTCAGGGCGTGGCGCGTCAACAGCGCCACCCCCAACCCCGCCACCACGCACTCGCGCTGTGCCTCGGCCGAGGCCACTTCCACCGTCTGGGTGAAGTGCACGCGCTTTTCCTTGAAGTATTCCTCGCAGGCCAGGCGTGTTCCGGAACCCGGCTCGCGCAGCAGTAGCGTATAAGGCTCCAGATCTTGCAGGCGCAGCGGTCCTTGCAGGCTCAGGGGATGGTCCGGTGGGGCCACCGCCACAATCGGGTTATTGAGAAACGGCAGGAATTCCAGGCCCATATCCTGGGGCACCATGGACATGATCACCAGGTCATCACGGTTGTCCGACAGCCGGCGGATTACCTGGGCGCGGTTGACCACCGTGAGGTGCAACTGCACCTCCGGATGCTGGCGCTTGAAGGCGGCGAACAAGTGCGGCACGAAGTATTTGGCGCTGGACTCCACCGCCAGCTTCAATTGCCCCTGCAGCGAGCCCTGCATGTCCGAGAGCTGCATATCGAGGTTTTCCAGGCGCCCGAAAATATCCCGGCTGGCCCGTTGCAGGGCTTCGGCGGCTTCGGTCATGTAGAGCTTTTTGCCCACGTAATCGAACAGTGGCTGGCCGACCAGCTCTTCGAGCTGGCGAATTTGTAGGCTGACTGCCGGTTGGGTGAGGGACATTTCTTCGGCAGCGCGGCTGTAGGAACGTAAATCGCAGACTTCATTGAAGATCTGTAATTGACGCAATGTCATACGCATCAATGACTTACGCATAATTCAAAAGGGCTCGCCGGGGTTTGTGCGATCAACTATAAGTCTTTGCTTATACACAACCCAATAATTATTGATTTTTGTTAATCCTTAAGTGCGCATAGTGTGTGTCTCGCGACTGACTTGAAACATTTGGTCACGCGCCGACCTGGTCTAGCAGGTCGATGAACGCAGCAATCGGCTCAAGGGAATTTCCAAGTGATAACAAAGATCCTGATCGCCAACCGTGGTGAGATTGCCGTCCGCATCGTGCGGGCCTGTGCCGAAATGGGTATTCGTTCGGTGGCGGTCTATTCCGACGCTGATCGGCATGCCTTGCACGTCAAGCGCGCCGACGAGGCCCACAGCATTGGTGCCGAGCCCCTGGCCGGTTACCTGAACCCGCGCAAGCTGGTGAACCTGGCGGTGGAAACCGGCTGCGACGCGTTGCACCCCGGCTACGGCTTCCTGTCGGAAAACGCCGAGCTGGCGGATATCTGCGCCGAACGCGGAATCAAATTCATTGGTCCATCGGCCGAAGTGATTCGCCGCATGGGCGACAAGACCGAAGCGCGCCGCAGCATGATCAAGGCGGGTGTACCGGTCACTCCCGGCACCGAAGGCAACGTTGCCGACATCGCCGAAGCGCTGACCGAAGGTGACCGCATCGGGTACCCGGTGATGCTCAAGGCCACCTCCGGTGGTGGCGGTCGCGGCATTCGTCGTTGCAACAGCCGTGAAGAACTTGAGCAAGCCTTCCCCCGCGTGATCTCCGAGGCCACCAAGGCCTTCGGCTCGGCGGAAGTGTTCCTGGAAAAATGCATCGTCAATCCCAAGCACATCGAGGCGCAGATCCTCGGCGACAGCTTTGGCAACGTGGTGCATCTGTTCGAGCGCGACTGCTCGATCCAGCGCCGTAACCAGAAACTTATCGAAATCGCTCCCAGCCCCCAGCTGACCCCGGAACAGCGCGCCTACATCGGCGACCTTTCGGTGCGTGCGGCCAAGGCTGTGGGCTACGAGAACGCCGGCACCGTGGAGTTCCTGCTCGCCGAGGGCGAGGTGTACTTCATGGAGATGAACACCCGGGTGCAGGTGGAACACACCATCACCGAAGAAATCACCGGGATCGACATTGTCCGCGAGCAGATCCGCATCGCGTCCGGCCTGCCGCTGTCGGTAAAACAGGAAGATATCCAGCACCGTGGCTTTGCGTTGCAGTTCCGCATCAACGCCGAAGACCCGAAGAACAACTTCCTGCCCAGCTTCGGCAAGATCACCCGGTACTACGCCCCCGGCGGGCCCGGTGTGCGGACCGATACGGCGATCTACACCGGCTACACCATCCCGCCGTTCTACGACTCCATGTGCCTGAAACTGGTGGTGTGGGCGTTGACCTGGGAAGAAGCCATGGACCGCGGCCTGCGTGCCCTGGACGACATGCGCCTGCAAGGCGTGAAGACCACCGCCGCCTACTACCAGGAAATCCTGCGCAATCCGGAATTCCGCAGCGGCCAGTTCAACACCAGTTTTGTGGAAAGCCATCCTGAGCTGACCAACTACTCGATCAAGCGCAAACCCGAAGAGCTGGCCTTGGCCATCGCCGCCGCCATTGCCGCCCACGCAGGCCTGTGAGGAACATTCCAATGTCTAAGAAAATCTTCGTAACCGACACCATCCTGCGCGACGCCCACCAATCGTTGCTGGCGACCCGCATGCGCACTGACGACATGCTGCCGATCTGCGACAAGCTCGACAAAGTCGGCTACTGGTCCCTGGAAGTCTGGGGCGGCGCGACCTTCGACGCCTGCGTACGTTTCTTGAAAGAAGACCCGTGGGAGCGCCTGCGCAAACTGCGCGCCGCGTTGCCTAACACCCGCCTGCAAATGCTCCTGCGTGGCCAGAACCTGCTGGGCTACCGCCACTATAGCGACGATGTGGTCAAAGCCTTCGTCGCCAAGGCCGCTGTGAATGGCATCGACGTGTTCCGCATTTTCGACGCCATGAACGACGTGCGTAACCTGCGTGTGGCCATCGAAGCGGTGAAAGCGGCGGGCAAGCACGCCCAGGGCACCATCGCCTACACCACCAGCCCGGTGCACACCATCGAGGCATTCGTGGCCCAGGCCAAGCAAATGGAAGCCATGGGTTGCGACTCGGTGGCGATCAAGGACATGGCCGGCCTGCTGACCCCGTACGCCACCGGCGAACTGGTCAAGGCGCTGAAGGCCGAGCAAAGCCTGCCGATCTTTATCCACTCCCATGACACCGCTGGTCTGGCCGCGATGTGCCAACTCAAGGCCATCGAAAACGGTGCCGACCATATCGACACCGCCATCTCCAGCTTCGCCTGGGGCACCAGCCACCCGGGCACCGAGTCGATGGTCGCGGCCCTCAAAGGCAGCGAATTCGACACCGGCCTGGACCTGGAGCTGCTGCAGGAAATCGGTCTGTACTTCTACGCCGTGCGTAAGAAGTACCACCAGTTCGAAAGCGAATTCACCGCCGTCGACACCCGTGTGCAAGTCAACCAGGTACCGGGCGGGATGATTTCCAACCTGGCCAACCAGTTGAAAGAGCAGGGCGCCCTCAACCGCATGAGCGAAGTGCTGGCCGAAATCCCACGGGTGCGCGAAGACCTCGGCTTCCCACCGCTGGTGACGCCAACCTCGCAGATCGTCGGCACCCAGGCGTTTTTCAACGTGCTGGCCGGCGAGCGCTACAAAACCATCACCAACGAAGTGAAGCTCTACCTGCAAGGCGGCTACGGCAAGGCGCCGGGTACCGTTGACGAGAAACTGCGGCGCCAGGCCATCGGCAGCGAAGACGTGATCGACGTGCGCCCGGCCGATCTGCTCAAGCCGGAAATGACCAAGCTGCGTGGCGAAATCGGCGCGCTGGCCAAGTCCGAAGAAGACGTGCTGACCTACGCCATGTTCCCCGATATCGGGCGCAAGTTCCTCGAAGAGCGCGATGCCGGCACCTTGGCCCCTGAAGTGCTGTTGCCAATCCCTGAAGCCGGCGGCGTGGCCCGTGCGGGCGGTGAAGGCGTGCCGACCGAGTTCGTCATCGACGTGCACGGCGAGAGCTACCGCGTCGATATCACCGGTGTCGGCGTCAAGGCCGAAGGCAAGCGCCACTTCTACCTGTCCATTGACGGCATGCCGGAAGAAGTGGTGTTCGAACCACTCAACGAATTCGTCGGCGGCGGCACCAGCAAGCGCAAGCAGGCCAGCGCGCCAGGTCATGTGAGCACGGCGATGCCGGGCAATATCGTGGATGTACTGGTCAAGGAAGGCGACGTGGTCAAGGCCGGCCAGGCCGTGCTGATCACCGAAGCGATGAAGATGGAGACCGAAGTGCAGGCAGCCATCGCCGGCAAGGTCAGCGCCGTTCATGTGGCCAAGGGCGACCGGGTCAACCCGGGTGAAATCCTGATCGAAATCGAAGGCTGATACACAGCCTTCGACACTACCGCTTAATCCTCGGGGGGCATGTGCCCCCTTTTTTTTGCGCGCAATTTAGAAACTCAAGGTCCATTGCCCCATGACCGCCTGGCTGGTGCTGCGGGCGCCAAGGTCGCCGGTGTAGGTCACGCCGACGCTCTGCGTGGCCGACACCGCCAGCCCCAGCCCGGCCTGCAGCGCCAGGCTGTCACGGTTCAGGGAGGTGCCCTGGATGGTGAAGTCGCTGTTGAAATCGTTCTTGTCCACCCACGCGGAGGACTGGCGCACGCTGCTGCCAACATCGCCGTACAGATGCTTCCAGCTCGCACTGACGTAAGGCTTGAGGCTCATCTGGTTATCCAGCGCATAGAGGCTGCTCATGCGCAGGCCGAAGGTGGTGCTCAGATTCTGTTGGGTTTGCTCGCCGACGTTGAGGGCGCTAAGCCCGCCTTTTTCCTTGAAGCGTTCGCGGTGATAGCGCTGATAGCCTACGCCGGCGAACGGTTCGACGGTGAAACTGCCGTGGTCCACGCGATAGCCCAGCTCGCTGAAAATAGTCTGGCTTTGCGCGGTGTACTTGCCCTTGAGCTGCTCGCGATGGTCGATGAAATCAAAATCGACACTGCGTTTGTTCTGGCCTGCGTGGCTGCTATGGATTGCTGCCAGGCGCAGCGCCAGCGGCCCGTCCTCGCGCATCGCGTAAGCCCCCAGGTGCCAGCTGTCCAGCCCGGCCTTGAAGCGTTTGGCACTCAAGTCGCTGGTGGATTTTGCGCCCATGACGCCCACGCGCCAGGCATGGTCTACCGCCCAATCGGCACCCAGCACCAGGCCTCGGTTACGTTGTTGCAGGCCGGCGCTGCCGTGCTGCCCACCCAGGCTGGCGCCGCTGCCCAGGCCCTGGAACCAGAAACGCCCAGGGGCATCGCCGCTCCCCTCGCGCATGGCCGCCAGCAGGCTGGCGTGCAGCGGGACCAAGCTGTTCTGGGTGGCGCTGCCCAGGTTGGCATTCTGGCTGGCGGCCAGTTGTTCAAGCACCGCGCCTATCCTGCCGGGGGCCAGGTCGTTGAAATATTCCTCGTCATGAGCGATCAGGTCCAGATCCCGATCGCTCATCCAGTCCGACTCCATCAACCGATCCACGGCGTTGTCCAGCACCCGGGCTACGCTGCGGCCGTTGCTGGTGGTGGCGTGATCGGCAAAGTAAAAGGCAGTAGCGGGGTCGGGGCGTTCCCGTGCGCTGTCGCTGGGCGGCTCCATATCCCCGCGTGCTGTGGCCATGGGAATGCTGATGGTGTTCAGCGCAAAGGTGATGACAAGGGCAAGTCGCGTGGATGTGTAGGGCATAAGGTCCCAGCCTCTGATATGTGAGGCCGGGAATTTAGCGAGGCGGCGAGCGTATAACTGTCAGCAGCGGTATGCGTAGTGCGCGGGAGATGTCTCTAGTCTGGGCCGAATGCGCGCATGTTTAACGTAGGTGGCCTCATTTGCATTTAATTGCAGTTCCAATCCAATTAAAACGCAATGAATGCATTTTATTGCGTAAATAGAGCAAGCCTGTAGGCCACGTATGCACTATATTGCGTAATTAAGTCCGTCTCACTCGGCGAAGGTGCATTAAATTGCCAACGGAAACCATTTACTCCCTGATGTTGCAAATCTTTAATGCCGGCCACTGGCACGACGCAATGCGGCTGGAGTTTTCCGAGCCTCAAAAAGGTTTTGATGGACCCTGTCGGTTTCACTATCGGCAGGACTATCTCGTTGAACACCTGGGCGACATTGAACAAGGTTTTTGTTCTGCGGTGAGTGGACGGTTTCCTCTGGGTTGGGATGTCACCTTCCTCAAGGCGGCTCCCGCCTTCCTGCATGACATTGCACCGGCGGGTGCGGCGAAACGCTTCCTGATGCAGCGAATGGGCGCCGACAAGCCGGACGATGTCAGCGTCGATTTGTTTCTACTGGGCCGCTGCACACCGTCGCCTATTGGCAACCTGCGGATCAAGGAGTCCGTCGAGGCATTGGGTGTCAGGCCCGCCGTGGGCTTCAGCCGTCACGATGTGGTCAGTCGCGACAATGGCTTCCTGGAATACGCCTATGAGCAAGGCGCAGCCATCGGTGGCGCGACCGGGGCGGGCGGCGAAGCGCCGAAGTTGTTGATGGCCGAGAATCGCGACGGCCTGCTCTATCCGGACGCTGTTCTTCCCGACGCCGAGGTCGCCCAACACTGGTTTATAAAGTTTGCCCGCAATGGCGCGACCCTCAACGACCAAGCGATCCTCAGGAGCGAATTTCACTACTACAAGGCGCTCCAGGCGCTGGGTATCGAAACCGTCGCCGCCCAAGGGCTGGCGTTGGAAGAGGCGCACAAACCCAGCCTGTGGATGCAGCGTTTTGACCGTAACGTCACGCCAGCGGGCGTCGAGCGGCTGGCCGTCGAGTCGATCTATTCACTGGCGGGGGTTATTACGCCGGGCAGTTATATGGATCATCTGGAGGTCGTGCAGATGCTTGCCGAACACTGGCGACAGGTTGGTCAGGGGCACGGCGTTGCGGATTTGGTCGCCGAGTATTTGCGGCGTGACTTGCTCAACAAAATCCTCGGCAACTCGGATAACCACGGGCGTAACACTTCGATTATCCGCGAGCGTGGCTCCATGCGTCTGGCGCCGATTTATGACTTGGCCCCCATGGTCATGGATACCGAGGGCATCACCCGCACCACCAAGTGGCCCAGAGGCCTGGAAGTGGCCGGTGAAATTGACTGGCAAGGAGTATGCAGCGCAATGGACGGCCTGGTCGATCCGCAACAAGCCTTTGAACGGTTACGCGCCGACGCCGAACACTTGCGGGCGTTGCCGGACATCCTGGTGGACAGTGGTTTGCCCCAGGACACCTGGAAGCACCCCGCGATCGCGCTCGGCAAACTGGATCAACGTCTACAGCAATGGGGGCTGCGATGACTGTCAGCATGGATACACGCGCCCTGTTGATCCAGGGCATCGAGCAGGGCCTGGCCCAAGGCACCCTGCAAATCGGCGAAGCGGTACGCCGCCTTCGCGTTGAAGTCACGGGCCTGCACCAGAGCCAATTTGCCAGGATGTGCAAGATTTCCGTGCGCACGCTGGTGCATATCGAGCATGGCGAGGGCAATCAGACGCTCAAGTCGTTAAACGCTGTGTTCCGTCCGTTCGGCTTGCAGATGGGGGTGGTCAGGGTGCGGCGTTCGCTGGGCTGAAGCTTAGCCGCGTCGTACAGAGCCCTTGGCGCTGGATCAGGCCCGGCATTCAACCAGGCTTCTCACCTGCCCATCAGTCGTCTGGTTGGCGTCGGCAAGCCACGCCTCAAACCCGGCACCCACCGCCGGCCACTCGCCATCCAAAATCGAATACCACGCCGTATCGCGGTTCTGTCCCTTGACCACCATGTGCTGGCGGAACACCCCTTCAAAACTGAAGCCCAGGCGTTCGGCTGCGTATTTGGAGCGGGCATTGGCGTTGTTGCACTTCCATTCCAGGCGGCGGTAGCCCAGTTCAAAGGAATGCCTGGCCAGCAGGTAGACCGCTTCGGTGCTTTTCGGTGAGCGCTGCATCGGGGCGCCAAAGGTGACGTGGCCGATTTCGATGCGGCCTTGGGCCGGGACGATGGACATCAGGCTCAGAATGCCTTGTACCTCACCGCTGGCACGGTCGATCACGCTGAAAAAATACGGGTCGCTGTTGAGTGCGTGATTGTTCAGCCAGGCATCGAAGGCTGCGCGCTCGGTAAACGGGCCGTAGGGCAAATAGTCCCACAGCTTGGGATCGGCGCCGGGGCCGTGCAGGGCTTGCCACAGGCCATCGGCGTGGCGGGACGGGTCGAGTTTTTCCAGGCGGATAAAGCGCCCCTCGATCAGTTGAGTGCTGGGCGCCGCGACGCCTTTCCAGTCTGCAAGTGAAGTCGACATGCTGTTCTCCTTAAAGGCATAGGTGTCTACAGAGTTTTGCTGTTGTGGCGAGCGGGCTTGCCCCGCGTTGGGCTGCGAAGCAGCCCCAAAGGCAGCCGAATGCGGTGTATCTGACTCACCGTAGCGTCTGGTTTTGGGGCTGCTTCGCAGCCCAACGCGGGGCAAGCCCGCTCGCCACAGGGGAGTTGTATTGAGGCCTTGGGTTCAGAGGCCTTTGCGAAACTGGATAAAACCAGGGCGCTCGGCAATGCGTTCGTATAACGCAATCGCCGTGGCATTGCTCTCGTGGGTCAACCAATGGACCTTGCAGCAACCATCGCTCTTGGCGGTGGTGTAGACGAATTCGATCAGTTTACGGCCGATCCCACTGCCGCGTTGCGCCGGTTCTACCAGCAAATCCTGCAGGTAGCAGGAATTCTCGATGCTCCAGTTGGAGCGGTGGTAGATGAAATTGACCATGCCCAGCGCCTTGCCGTCCTGCCAGGCCAGGGCCGAATGCGTCGGCTCGTTGGGGTCGATCAGGCGTTGCCAGGTACTGGCGCTGACTGCGTCTGGCAGCTCGGTGTTGTAGAAGCGCAGGTAGGCCTGCCACAGCGGCAACCAGGCGGCGTGATCGGCAGCGCTGACCGGGCGGATTTCAATTGGGTTCATGGGGGCCTCCTTGGGGTATGAATCGGGCGAGGGTCTGGTCGCGGACATCGATGCTGGCGGCCAGCCCGTCACGCACACCGGCGATGTCTGCCGCGCTGCGGTTCTGGCTGAGTTTGCGCTTGCCCTGCAAGCGCTCAATGGGCAGGGCGAAGCCGACGATGGCCTTGAGCATGCCCTCAATGTAGTCGGCCGGGGCGTCGCTGACTTTCCACGGCTGCGCGCGCGCCGATTCGTGGCGGTCGGTCAGGGCGCTGACCAGGGCCAGCAAGCGCTCGGCATCGGTGAACACATCGGCTTGACCGTAGGCGTGGACTGCAAGGTAATTCCAGGTCGGCACCACTTTGCCGTGTTCCGCCTTGGCCGGGTAAAAGCTCGGGCTGACATAGGCTTCGGCACCGGCAAAAATCACCAGCGCCTGGCCGCCGCGCTGCAGGTCTTGCCATTGCCCGTTGGCCTTGGCCAGGTGCCCGTAGAGGGTGCCATGGGGTCCTTCATCGGGCTTGAGCAGTAACGGCAGGTGGCTGGCTTGCAGGCCCTGTTCGCCAACGGTCACCAACTGGGCCAGGCGGGTGTGCTGGATCAGTTGGTGCAGTTCGGGCAAATCGTCGAGGGCGAAGGCGCGGGGTGTGTACATGGAGATTTTCCTTGGCGAATGCCAGCATCCTAGGCAGGCTAATGGTTCGTTGTAAGAGCCATCTTGTGCTCATTTCATAGGACCAATGCCGGAGCTGTCGCCATGTCGCCCATCGCGCCCCCGCTGTCTTTCAACCCGGCAGGCATTGAGCTGGACCGCCGGCAGGGCTTGACGCGCCAGCTTTATCTGGCGTTGCGCGAGCGCGTCCTGGATGCGCGCCTGGTCAGCGGCACGCGGCTGCCAGCCAGCCGCGATCTGGCGGCGGCGCTGGGGATTTCCCGCAACAGTGTGGTGCGAGCCTACGATCAGCTGTATGCCGAAGGTTTTATCGAGGGCCGGGTAGGGGATGGCACGTATGTGGCGCAGTTGCCGGAAAAATTATCCACAAAACTGTCCACAGGGTTTTCAACAGGCTTATCCCCAGCCTTATCCACAATTGATACCGTTTCGGAAGCAAATTCCCGCAAAAAAGTTATCCACAGCCCGGCTTTGGATCGCTTGCAAACCCACCATTTACCCCTGCCTCCCAGTGGACCGCCCCGGGCTTTTCGGGTGGGTGTGCCGGCGTTTGACCTGTTCCCTTTTGACGTCTGGGCCAAGCTGAATGCGGCTTTCTGGCGCAAGCCGGACTTGCAGCAACTGTGCTATGGCGACCCGGCCGGCGATGAGCGCCTGCGCGTATTGATCGCCGCCTACTTGCGCAACGCCCGGGGCTTGCAGTGCAGCGCTGCGCAAATAGTAATCACCAGTGGCGCGCAACAGGCAATCAGCCTTTGTGCACAGTTGCTGGTGCGGCCGGGAGATGGTGTGGCGATTGAAAATCCCGGCTACCGCGCCGCCGGGCACGCCTTCGCCATTGCGGGCGCACAGATGCAAGGTGTGGCGGTGGACGCTGAAGGTATCGACTGCAACGCGTTGGGGAGCAATCGCGTGGTTTACGTCACGCCATCCCACCAATACCCCCTGGGGGTGGTCATGAGTCTGGCGCGGCGCCTGGAGTTGCTGGCCTGGTCCGAGCGCAACGACGGCTGGATTGTCGAGGATGATTACGACGGCGAGTACCGCTACAGCGGCGCCCCCCTGGCGCCCTTGGCCGCGCTGGATCGCAGTGGTCGGGTGCTGTACGTCGGCACGTTCGGCAAGGTTGCGTTTCCGGCGTTGCGCCTGGGTTATCTGGTATTGCCGCCGGGGCTGGTGGACGCGTTCGCCCGGCGCCGTGCGGTGGATGTGCGCCATTCGGAAGTCAGCACCCAGGCGGTCATGGCCGAATTTATGGCCAGCGGGCATTTCCAGCGACATATCCGGCGCATGCGTCGTGCTGCGTTGAGTCGGCGCAATACCCTGTTGGCGGGCTGGCCGCAGGGGGTGCCCGGCATGGGCAGCCTGCCCGCTGTCACGGCGGGGCTGCACCTGACCGTGCGGGTGGACAGCCTGGCCCGGGAGCGGCAATTGCTGGATCAGGCTGCCAACGCCGATGTCGAAATCAACGGCTTGAGCAGCTATTGGTTACCCGACTCCCCTGAGCCCCAAGACCAGCGTGCCGGCCTGGTGCTGGGTTTTGCCGCCGTGCCCGAAGGGGCCATCACCCAGGCCCTGGTGCGGTTGCGCAAGGCCTGGCGGGCCGACTGAGGGTCAGGTGTTGAAAAACAGCTTGTTGGCCAATGGCAAGCGGATTTCGCTGCGATAAATCGCGATCTGGTCACGGTCATTGGTGCCCGTGGTCTGGAAGGCGCCGCCGAGTTTCTGCTGCTCACGGGTCTTCAGATGCCCGGCGGTGTAGTCAGCCAGCGCCGCTTGCGGCGACCCGTAGTGAAAGTGCGCGTACCACAGCACCTCGTGGGTTTGAGGGTCGCGCACCTGGTATTCGTCCAGGTAGTTCTTGCCCGGGCCTTTGAGGCGACGGCGGTTGACGACCTTGGCGATTTCCACCAGCCCTTTGTCGTACAGCCATTCGACCCGGGCGGCGGTGGGCGGCTGTTGTTTGGTCATGCTGATGCGCGTCTGCGTGCCCTGTTCGTAAAGGCGCTCGGCCGCGTCGTTGAGCTGCTTGTTGAGGGTGGCTGCGGAAGGGCGGTCACTTTCGGTCAGATTGAGCTCGGTGAGGGCCTGTTCAATGGTGCTGACAGCCCGCTCCAGGCGGGCGGCGTACTGGTGGAACATCTCTTCAATTTCCACCGGGATCCGCCCGGCTTTTTTTGAGTGGGAGATGATGCGTTGGGTCGCCTCCGGTTCGCCTTCGAGCACGCTTTTGCCCGCGTTGATGCTGATGCCCAGGTCCACCGCCGCAGGCGGCCGCGAGGTGCTGGCCTGCTGCTCGCGCTCGACCCAGACCCCCGGGGTTTTTTCGTGGAAAGTGGCGAGCACCTTGCCCGTCATGGGCTCCTTCACATCCACCAGATCGCTTTGGGTTTCCCGAGGTTCGCCCACCACCACGCCGTCGAAGCGGGTCTTGATGATTTTCTTTTTCGGTGTTTGTGCAACCTTGGAGGTGCCGGGCTTGGGTTCCAGGGCTTTCCTTTCGCGCAAGCATTGCGCCAGATTCTGCTCCGCCCGCCGGGCGAACTCGTCGATTTGCTGGCGCAGGCTTTCCAGTGGCTCGCGTAGCACCTGCTCCGGATGCTCGGCGTGCAGGTCCAGCAAACGCTGGTCGTTGATTGCAAACTGGTCGAGCAGGCTGTTGAGCGCTTCGATGCGCTCATCCAGGGAGCTTTCACTGAGGGTGCTGGCCATTTCGATCAGGCTTTGGATGTGCACGTCCGCCGCCTCGCTGATGTCATGCAGGCGTGCACGCGCATCGACAAAGGCCTCGCCACTGCCCTCCTTGATGCACAGATAGCGCTGCAGCGTGATGTTGTAAGCCTTCAGGTCCGTCAGGGCGATGTTGGGCAGAGCCTGCATCGTGGCGTGGATGACCCGGGCGCCTTCGACCCCCAGGTTTTCCAGTTGGCGAAAGCGGGTGTCGATGTATTCCAGGCGCTGGATCATGTCCAGGGTCATGGTCGACATGGTCTGCGCTTTTTCGGCTTGCGCCTGGGGGTCTGGCGCACCCTCGGGTTCGATCACGCCCAAGGTCGATGACAGCAGGTTGCGAAACGGTTCCAGGCGTTCGGCGATGACAGAGCGCGTCAGCAGCAACTGCTTGTTCAGGTAGTCGATCATGAAGCCCTGATAATTGGGCACGGTGTCGATAATGTTCAGGGATCGCAGTTGACGGATCGGCACTTCGTATTCCTCCCTGCGCGCGTCTGCCTTGTCGATGAAGGCCTGGCGGCGTTCGCCGGTGGAGGGCCCTGCGCCGGTGCCGATCTCGGTGTAAGCGGTGTGGATTTGCGATTGCCGGAGATTTTCGGTGGCGTCAAAGCGGTGGAGCTGGTCCTGGAGGTCGCTGATGCGCGAAGGTTTGTCGGCCTGGGCAGCGCGTCGGCGGTTTCTGAAGCCGCCCCCGCGCAGGCGCAGGCGGGTATCGACAAACCACTGACCAGCCAGGTTGGACTGCAGCAATGGCCCGGTGCGCGAGGGCGTAGTGGGGTCGACGATAAGCACATTGTCATTGCTGTCGACGCTGACTTCGAACCAGCGCTCGGCCACTTGGGCATACCACTTTTCCCCCAGCGGATAGAGGTGCAGATGGGGACCGGGTGTCTTGTTCTGGGCTTGCAGCCCTGTGGGTCGGTTGACTTTGAAACTGTCGAGCGTTGCCTCCAGCCGTGTGGGGAGGCTGTTCAAGGCACCGCTGGTGTACAGGGGGCTTTGGTGCTGGGCGTGCAACTCGGTTTCGGTCAGGTTGGGTTTTTGGATCACCTCGATCTTACGCGGCGTCTCGACGGGGTTGTCGACCGGCACCGCTGGCGTTGTCGGTAGACGTTTGAGCGGTTCGACTTGCCCGGGCGGATGACGCAGGGCGACGTGCAGGATCAGCGCCATGCCCAGGTTCAGCAAGAGGTCGGCCTCGGCGGCCCAGGACGCCTGTGGGTCGTCGGACTCCTGGCCCTGCTCGATGGCCTGCAAGTCGTCCATGATTTGCCAGATCCACGCCGCGATTCCCAGCGTGCGCCCGAAAAAAGGCAACACCGCACTGAAAATCTGCCAGGCCGCCTGGCGGTATGACGCCCAGCGTTTTTGCACGTTGGACACCGATTGCCGGGTCGCCAGTTCGACCAGCGCGTTGGCATTGGCGGTGAACAGGGTGTGCAGCGTGTCATTGCCCAGCACCTCATCGCTCAAGGCGATGGGACCACTCATGTACAACAGGGTCTGCGACTCGATCAGCCCCCTTACCACTGTCCAGGGCGACGGCAATTTATAGGGGAACACGTATTCGGCGTAGTTGAAGCGTGCGCCCTCCGGCAGCCAGGCCAGTACCGACTCGCGCAGGTCGTGGTCATGCTTGATGGCGTAGAGCAGATTTTGCCGGGACGGGAATTGAATGAGCGACGGCGTCAGCAACGGCCGATACAACAGGCACGGGCCGCGAGTGTGATCCTGGGGACCGATCACAAACATGTTGGCGACGATGTCCTGTTCGTTGCTGGGACGCAGTGTCGGCACAAACCCCAGCGCGCGGAAGACGATGTCCTGCCCATCGACCTTGCGATCATGAGGCTCGACTTGCATGGCTGCGGCGACGTAGCGAAAGCCCAGGTTGTCGATGCCATGCTTGTGCTGAACCTTGCACTGCAGAGCCAGCAGGGGTAATTGCACCCGCAGGTGCATGGCGTACAGCGTCTGGCGGCTCTTGGATTGCTGCGGGTCGTCCAGCAGTGTCTGTTTGATCAAGGCCGGGTAATGCTTGCCGATGTCGAGGTCTTCGATCACTTGCTTGAGGTAGCGGTAGGGCAGCCACTCGGGTGCCGGACGGCCTTTGTAGAGCACGCTGGCCTCGCCTGTGGGAAGGCCGGTCAGGTTTTCCAGCGCCAGATCTATCAGGGGGCGGCGTGTCAGGGTGTTGGGACCGGGCACGACAAATGTGCCCCAGACCTGCGGGCTTTCGATAACGATCTCGATGTCGTCCATCTCAAGATCGGCACCCTCGCGATCGGCCTCAATGCGGCTCTGCAATTGTTGTCGGGCATAGGTGCGGATGGGGGCAATGCCGTCGTTGAACAAGCGGCCTTGGTTATGCGTGTGCAGCTCGGCCAGGTCCACCAACAGTCGGCTGTAAAGGGACACGTCCAGGTCCGAGGCGCCGGCCAGCCACGGGGGAATGCGCTCGTGGATCTGGCGGATATTGGACAGGGTGTGATCGCTCAACTCTTCAACGCCCGGCAGGATGCGGTCGATGATCGGGCTTGGATCGTCAGCGTCTTCGCTGCCCTGGGTGTTGGGTTCTAGCAGAGAGCCAATCATCCTGATCTGCATGGCGATCAAGGCGCTGGCCTGACTGTCGAAATAGTTTCCGGAAGGCTCGTACAGGCGCCAATGCAAGGACAGGTCGGGGTGAGTACGGCTCAGCTTGGCAGGTAGGATCTGCTCGAGTTGCTGGAGGGAGTCAAGGCGCTGGTAACCATCGGTCAGCGAGTGCATCAGAATCATTGGGCGTTGCTCATGCTCGCCGATCAAGACCGCAATGCTCGAGAGGCCCAAATGGCGTGTCTGGTTGTTGCTCTGGGTATCGATATCAATCAGATAGGCGCGGGATTTGTATGAGTCCTGTGCGGTGCGCGTGGCGTGGTCGGGGTAATGGAAGAGCGTTCTGGCCATCGCGCATTCCTCCTCGCTCCAGCCTTCGTACTCCGTGACATTCCAGACTTTGCGCAACATGTTGGAGAGGGTTTTCCAGCGTGGGCCGGTGCCGGTATTGGAGGTATTCCAGTAGTCCAGTTGCTGCTCTTGAAAAGCGCTGGACAGCAGGCCGGACAGCTCGTTTATCAGGCGCGCGATGGCGTCGATTTTCACCGGCAGGTGAACGGGTGGCTCTGCCGAGGGCGTCAGGGTGAGGAAATGTTCGCCGTCGATATATTCCACCGGTTCTGGTGACAGCGCCTGGCGCGCCAGAATGCTGGTCAGTGACTCGAAGATCGGTTCAACCGGCCGCATCTCGGTGGCGGTGATAGACCAGCGTGGGGTGACGACCACTGCCAGGTCCGGGTCGATATCCAGCAGCGGGTATTGCTCCTTGAGGGCGGCGCGCAAGGTTGCTGCAGCCACGTCGCGACTCGAAGGGCCGGTGGTCAGTTGGGTCAGCAGGTCGTAGATACTGGGCGGGCTATTGTTGGGGGTGTTGTGGTTAGCGGGGGTTGATGGATTGGGCATCTTCAGCTCCTTGGCAGACAGGCCTTGATATGCGCAAGGTACTGACCGCAGGCGCTGCGATGACGGTAGATAGTTGCAGCCCGCTCCCTGGCACGGGAACGGGCTGCAAAGGGGCAACCTCAGGTGCCGGACTTGATCCTGGTCCAGGCGCGGGTCCGGGCGCGTTCTGCCTTGCTGTCCAGGGGCTTGAGGGTATAGAGCGTGGCCATGGCGGCCTCGGTGGGGTACAGGTTGGGGTTGTTGCGTATGGCCGGGGCAACCTGCGCGGTGGCGTCCTTGTTGGGGTTGGGGTAACCGACAAAGTCACTGATGGGCGCAATCACCTGGGGCTGCAACAGGTAGTTGATAAAGGTGTAGGCGTCCTGTGGGTTCTGCGCGCCCTTGGGAATGGCGAGCATGTCGAACCAGATCGGCGCGCCTTCCTTGGGCAGGCGCATGTCGACGGTCACGCCATTGTTGGCTTCCTTGGCGCGGTTGGCGGCCTGGGAAAAACTGCCGGAGTAGCCGACGGCGACGCAGATGTCACCGTTGGCGATATCGGCCATGTACTTGGATGAATGAAAGTAGGTGATATAGGGACGGATTTTCAGCAGCAGGGCCTGGGCTTTTTCATAGTCCGCAGGCTTGTTGCTGTTGGGGTCCAGGCCCAGGTGCTGCAAGGCCAGGGGCAGGATCTCGGACGGCGAATCCAGCAAGGCGACGCCGCACTGCTTGAGCTTGCTGATGTTCTCTTGCTTGAAGATCAGGTCCCAGCTGTCCACCGGGGCATCGGCGCCCAGGGCGGCCTTGACCTTGTCCGGGTTGAAGCCGATGAGGATGGTGCCGTACATGTAGGGCACCGCGTGTTTGTTGCCCGGATCGTTGGCCTCGATCAGTTTCATCAGCTTGGGGTCGAGGTGGTTCCAGCTGGGCAACTGGCTGCGGTCCAGGGCCTGGAACACCCCGGCCTCGATCTGCTTGGCCAGGAACACATTGGACGGCACCACCACGTCATACCCGGAGTTGCCGGTCAGCAGCTTGGCTTCCAGGGCTTCGTTGGTGTCGAAGATGTCGTACACCAGTTTGATCGCCGGGTTCTGCGCCTTGAAATCTTCCAGGGCCTTGGGCGTGATGTAGTCGAACCAGTTGTAGACCCGCAGGGTTTTTTCTTCGGCGTGGGCGGCGGTGCTGAGCACGGCGGCGCAGAGCACAAGCGACTTGAGCATGTTCATTGGGCTGGCCCCTCAAAACCTTCGAGAACGTTGACGGCATTGATGCCGATTTCTGCCACCGCGTAGCCGCCTTCCATCACAAACAACGTCGGTTTGCCCAGGCGGGCGATACGCGCGCCCATGGCCAGGTAGTCCGGGCTGTCGAGCTTGAATTGCGAGATGGGATCGTCCTTGAACGTATCCACGCCCAGGGACACCACGATGATCTCGGCGCCATAGCCCTCGATCTTGTGGCAGGCCTGTTCCAGTGCAGCGCTCCAGGTGTCCCAGGCAGAACCGGCCGCCAGCGGGTAATTGAAGTTGAAGCCCTCGCCGGCACCTTCGCCCAACTCATCGGCATAACCGAGGAAAAACGGAAACTCAGCCTCAGGATGCCCATGGATCGATGTGAACAGCACATCGCTGCGCTCATAGAAGATCGACTGGGTGCCGTTGCCATGGTGGTAATCCACATCGAGGATCGCGACCTTTTTGTGGCCCTGGTCGATAAAAGCCTGGGCGGCGATCGCGGCGTTGTTGAGGTAGCAATAACCCCCCATCAAGTCGCCGGCGGCGTGATGCCCTGGTGGTCGGCACAACGCAAAGGCACTGTGGGCGCCCTGCTGGATCGCCTGTTGCGCCGTGAGCGCGACCTGCGCCGCGCTGTAGGCCGCTTGCCAAGTGCCGGCGGTAATCGGCGCGCCGCCGTCGAAGCTGTAATAGCCCAGTTGGCCGTGCAGGCTGGTGGGCAACACGCGACGCAAGGTGCGGGCGGGCCAGGTGTAGGGCAGCAGATCGCCGTCCTGGCCGAATTCGACCCAGCGGGCCCAGGCACCCTGGAAGAACTCGAGGTAGTCGCGGCTGTGGATGCGTTGCAGTGGCGCCAGGCCAAAGTCATGCGGCGCTTGCACCGGGCCCAGCTCACGGTCCTTGACCCGCTGCAGCACGTGGTCGGCGCGCGAGGGCATTTCAAAGCAGGGCATCAATTGCCCGTCCATCAATTCGCAACGGCCGTGGTGCAGGTGGTGATCGTCCGAGTAGATCGTCAGCATTTTTGTTGTTCTCCGCAGGCGGGTTGGGATGCCTTGCAGTGTTGCGGGGTACACCGGTTTGGAGAACGGCAGGAGCGGCCAAAAGGGGATAAATATGGCCAGATTGTCTGTCCGCAATTCGCCCCTTCATGGGGCGTCATGGGCGAAATTGGCTCGGCGCCACGCCGCTCCAGCGCACAAACGCGTGGCGCAAGCTTGCCGTCTCGCTGAACCCCAGGGCCTCGGCGATCCGATAGATCGGCCACTGGTCTTGCGCCAACAGTTGCTTGGCGCGCTCGAAGCGCAGTTCGTCCAGCAGCTCCTGGTAGCTGCAGCCCAGGTCATGCAGGCGCCGGCGCAGGGTGCGCGGCGAACAGTTCATCTGCTGGGCCAGGCCGTCGAGCCCGGGCGCGGCGTGCAGTTGCGCCGTGAGCAATTGGCGGACCCGCCCCAGCCAGGCCTCGCGCCCGGTGAATTCGGTGTTCTGTTTGCGGCAGCGCTCGGCCATGGCGCGGTGGGTTACGGTGTCGGCCAGGGGCAAAGGTTGGGTGAGCCAGCGTTGGTCAAAGGCGAACGCATTGGCAGTGGCCTGGAACTGCAACGGGCAGTCGAAGCACTCGGCGTAGCGTGCTTGATAATCCGGCGCAGCATGCTCAAAACGGGCGCCCAGCAAGGGCAGCGGGTGGCCGAGCAGGTCGTCGCAGATCACCTTCAGCGACCCCAGGCACAGCTCCACATTGAAGGCGGCCAGCGCCGGGTTCTCTCGGTAATCGCTGGCGGTGAACCAGATCCGCTCGCCATCTTCCTCAAGGCTCAGTTCGAACAGTGTTCCCAACAGCGCCGGATAACGCAGGGCCAGGCGCAAAGCGTCACCGAAAGTGGCACTGGTGAGCAGGGCATAGCCGAGCATGCCGTAGGCCGATACGTGCATTCGCCGTCCCACGATCAGCCCGATATCGCGCTGCAAGGCCACGGCATTGGCGCACACCTGCATCTCCTGGTGCGTGGTGATGCGTGTGTCGGCGCGGCTCAAGTCCGCCGCACAGATACCACTGCCGGCCAGCAGTGCTTCGGCGGGCAAGCCTTCGGCCTTGAAGGTGCTGAGCACCAGGGAAACGGCATTGAGGGTGGTGAGGTGGGAGTGCAGCATGGGTACTTCCAGCCAGGGGATGGCTGGAAGTGGAGCAAGTTATATGCCGCTCAACTCAGTTCGCCGCACAGATCCAGTTCGACCAGGCGCCGTACTTCGTCGTTGGGCAGTCCGGCGCCGAGCAGGGCCTGCAGCTTGCCGAACACGGCTTCGCGGGTCATGCCACCACCGGACAACACACCGACCCCACGCAAGCGGCTGCCCGCTTCATACACGTCCAGTTCCACGCCACCTTCATGGCATTGGGTGATGGCTACGACCACGATCTGCCGATCCTGCGCACGTTGCAGGCTGGCGAGGAACGCCGGGTTATCGCTCGGCCCGGTGCCGCTGCCAAAACACTCCAGCACCAGCGCCTGAATGCCGCTGTCGAGCAGTGCATCCAGTTGCCCGGCATCAATGCCCGGCACCAGCGGTAACACGCCGACATTGGCCAGGGCCTTGGGCTGGCGGTAGTCCAGGGCGGCAGGCAGCGCCTGGGCCTTGGCCCCGCCACCGTTGCGCTGCAACGCGGCAAACGGATGCCGACCAAAACTGCGGATTTTCGCGCAGCGGGTCGGCGCCATCAGTGCGCCGTGGAAGAACAGGTGCACACCCGGTGCCAGGCCTTCGCCCAACGCCGCCAGGGCACCGCTGACGTTTTCCCAGGCATCGCTGTCGGGCACGCCGGCCGGCAGCATCGAGCCGGTGAACACCACCGGCGCCGGCAGGCCCAGCAATTGGAAACTCATGGCCGCCGCGCTGTAGGCCAGGGTGTCGGTGCCATGCAGGATCAATACAGCGTCGCAGCCCTCGTCCACGGCCTCGACCACTGCGCTGCGCAGGCGCTGCCAGTAGGCGGGCGTCATATTGGCGCTGTCGATCAGCGGTGCCATTTCCCTGAAACGCCAAGTGGGCGCTGGCAGGTGGGCAAGTTGTTCGCGCATGCGCGCTTCAAAACCCGAAGCGGGCGCCAGGCCGTTGGCGCTGGCCTGCATGCCGATGGTGCCGCCGGTGTAGAGCACCATGATGTGATTGGCTTTGGACATCGAAGAATCTCCTGAACGAAAAACGCCGCCGGGCCCAGAGCATGCCCAAGGCCGGGCGGCGTGTCATCTGTCTACGCTCAGCGTTGCACTTGGGCGTTCAGTGGCGCGGTTGCTTGAGCGGTGGGCTCAGGCTGCACCGGGTTGGCCGGCCAGGCTTTGCGGTCCAGGTCCAGGTCGGGGAACTGGCTGGAGTCGAACACCGGGGTCTTGATGCCCGCCGCACGCTGGTTGTCGTAGTCGTTGAGGATGCGCATGGCGATCTTGAACAGGAACGCCAGGGCGAACAGGTTGACGAACGCCAGCATGGTCATGGTGATGTCGGCGAAGGCGAACACCGTGCTCAGGTTCTCGATCGAGCCCCAGAAAATCAGGACCAGCACCAACGCGCGATAACCGATCAGGACCTTGCGGTTGTTACCCACCAAAAAGCGCAGGTTGCTCTCACCCAGGTAGTAGTTGTACATGATCGAGGTGAACACGAACAACGCCAGGGCCACCGAGATAAACATCCGCCCCCAGTCACCCACCACCGCCGCCAGGGAGTTCTGGGTCAGGGCAATGCCGTCGCCTTCAAAGCCTGGGGTGTAGAAGCCCGAAAGCAGGATCAGCAGTGCGGTGCAGGTACAGATGATAAAGGTGTCGAGGAACACGCTGAACGCCTGCACCACACCCTGGGCGACCGGGTGTTCCACCGAGGCCACGGCTGCTACGTTGGGCGCGCTGCCCAGGCCTGCTTCGTTGGCGAACACGCCGCGTTTGACGCCCATGATGATCGCGCTGCCCACCAGGCCACCGAAGGCCTGGTCCAGACCGAAGGCGCTCTTGACGATGGTCGCGAGCATGGCCGGTACTTGGTCGAATTGCAGCACGATCACGTAGACCGTCACGGCGATGTACACCAGGGTCTTGACCGGCACCAGCAGGTCGGCGATCGAGGCAATGCGCTTGATCCCGCCGATAAACACCAGGCCCAGCAACACCGCCAGCGCCAGGCCGGTGTAGGTGGTGTCGAAGCCAAAGGCGTTATTCAGCGAGTGGGTCACGGCATGGGCTTGCAGGCCGTTGAAGGCGAACCCGAAGGTCACCAGCAGCAGGAACGCCATCACCATGCCCAGCCAGCGTTTTTGCAGGCCGTGCTGGATGTAATAGGCCGGGCCGCCACGGTAGGTGCCTTCGGCGTCGGTGCGTTTGTAGAGCTGGCCGAGGGAGCACTCGATAAAGCTCGACGACATGCCCACCAGCGCGGTGACCCACATCCAGAACACAGCACCCGGGCCGCCCAGGGTCACGGCAATGCCGACGCCGGCGATGTTACCGGCGCCCACCCGCCCGGCCAGGCTGAGCATCAGCGCCTGGAACGAGCTGAGTTGGCCGGCGCTGCTTTTCAGGCTGTCGCGAAACACCGCGAACATGTGAAAGAAGTGACGAAACTGAACGAAACGCGAGCGGATCGTGAAGTAACCACCGAGCCCGACAATGAGCACGATCAGTACTTTTCCTGAGAGGAAGTCGTTAATGACTTCTAGCATGGAGTATTCCTCGCTGTTTTTTGTAAAAGCAAAAGCCGGACGGCTCGACTCCAACCCATTTCGCAGACAGCACGATAGGTGGGGCGAGTGGTCGTCCCGGTTCCAAGTCGCGGGTTGTTATTAGTTCGGCGTTCGCATGCGGCTGGCGGCCGTGCATGCGAAGAGGGGCGGCACTATACCTAGCTGCGCGCCAGCCGTCTGCAAGCAGCGCAACTGGGCGAGGAATGGTAGGCGGGCAAAGGGCTGAACCGGTTCACCCTTGTAGGCGCGAGCTTGCTCGCGAAAAACGCCCAGGCACCGCGTTTTTTTAGGACGCCGGCGTCATCGTTGGCGATCTTCGCGAGCAAGCTCGCTCCTACAAGGGGGCAGGCGTTAAAAAACAGGCAAAAAAAAGGGCCTGAAGAGCAAGTCTTCAAGCCCTCAAAAGGGTGAGAGGTGTCTAGTCCCTCAACCTGGTGAGCGGTGCTACATGCGTTCAGGCCTTCAAGGGCACCAGACGCGGGGCAATCATGTTTTCCGGGCGCAGGATGTCGTCGAGCATGGCGTCGTCGAGCAAGCCTTCTTCGCGCACCAGTTCCAGCACGCCGCGGCCGCTTTCAAGGGCGATACGTGCGATGCGGGTGGCGTTTTCATAGCCGATGTACGGGTTCAGCGCAGTGACCAGGCCGATGGAGTGCTCCACCAGCTCGCGGCAGCGGGCTTCGTTGGCGGTGATGCCGACGATGCAGTGCTCGCGCAGCATGTCCATGGCGCGTTGCAGCAGGCGGATCGAGTCGAAGATCTTGAAGGCGATCAGCGGCTCCATCACGTTCAGTTGCAGCTGGCCGCCTTCGGCCGCCATGGTCAGGGCCAGGTCGTTACCGATGACCTGGAACGCTACCTGGTTCACGGCTTCCGGGATCACCGGGTTGACCTTGCCGGGCATGATCGAGCTGCCTGGCTGACGCGCTGGCAGGTTGATCTCGTTGATCCCGGTACGTGGGCCGCTGGACAGCAGGCGCAGGTCGTTGCAGATCTTCGACAGCTTCACCGCCGTACGCTTGAGCATGCCGGAGAACAGCACGAAAGCGCCCATGTCGGAGGTGGCTTCGATCAGGTCGGCCGCCGGTACCAGCGGCTGGCCGCTGATGGTGGCCAGGCGTTGTACAGCCAGGGCCTGGTAGCGCGGGTCGGCGTTGATACCGGTACCGATGGCGGTGCCGCCCAGGTTGACTTCGGTCAGCAGCTCCGGAGCCAGGGTTTTCAGGCGTGCCAGGTCTTCACCCAGGGTGGTGGCGAAGGCGCGGAATTCCTGGCCGAGGGTCATCGGCACGGCGTCTTGCAGTTGGGTGCGGCCCATTTTCAGGACGTGGCCGAACTCGACACCTTTGGCGGCGAACGCCTGGATCAGGCTGTCGAGGCTGGCCAGCAGCGCGTCATGGCCCAACAGCAGACCCAGGCGGATCGCGGTCGGGTAGGCGTCGTTGGTCGACTGCGCCATGTTCACGTCGTTGTTGGGGTGCAGGTATTGGTATTCGCCCTTGTTGTGGCCCATGGCCTCCAACGCGATGTTGGCGATGACTTCGTTGGCATTCATGTTGGTTGAAGTGCCAGCGCCGCCTTGAATCATGTCCACCACGAACTCTTCGTGGAAGTCGCCGCGGATCAGGCGGGCGCAGGCTTCGCTGATGGCAGCGTGCTTGGCTTCGCTGAGCTGGCCCAACTCGCGGTTGGCATCAGCGGCGGCTTGCTTGACCATTGCCAGACCGACCACCAATTTCGGGTAATGCGAAATCGGAACGCCGGAGAGACGGAAGTTATTCACGGCTCGCAGGGTCTGGATGCCGTAATACGCTTGAGCAGGTACTTCAAGTACGCCAAGCAGGTCTTTTTCTGTGCGGAATGATGCAGCGGAGGACATGACGGAAATCATCTCGATATGGACCCGGGCTAGGCCGGAACGCTGTGAATGCTAGGCTTGTGGAAGTTTTTGGGCCAATGCTATTAAGCACTGGCCTATGCACAAACGGCATAATGTAGGTGTGACCCGGTTATCATGGCGGGCGTGTGTGCCAAAATGGTGCATGCCCTGGAGAATCAGATGAACCTTGAAAGCAAATGGCTGGAAGACTTTAGCGCCCTGGCGGCCACGCGCAGTTTTTCCCAGGCGGCGGAACGGCGTTTTGTCACCCAGCCGGCCTTCAGTCGACGTATCCGCAGCCTTGAGGCGGCCCTGGGGCTGACGCTGGTCAACCGTTCGCGCACGCCCGTCGAACTGACCGCGGCGGGGCAGTTGTTTTTGGTCACCGCGCGCACGGTGGTCGAGCAATTGGGCGAAGTGCTGCGCCATTTGCATCACCTCGAAGGCGGCCAGGGCGAGGTCATGCAAGTGGCTGCCGCTCACTCTTTGGCATTGGGCTTTTTCCCACGCTGGATCGCGCAATTGCGCAACGAAGGGCTGAACATCGCCACGCGCCTGGTGGCCACCAACGTCGGCGACGCGGTGCATGCGCTGCGGGAGGGCGGGTGTGACCTGATGCTGGCGTTCTACGACCCGGATGCCGCGATGCAGATGGACCCGGACATTTTCCCGTCGCTGCACCTGGGCAACACCGAAATGCTTCCGGTGTGCGCCGCCGATGCCGATGGCAAGCCGTTGTTTGACCTGGAAGGCGAGGGCAGCGTGCCACTGCTGGCCTACAGTGCGGGCGCGTTTCTCGGGCGTTCGGTCAATCTGCTATTGCGCCAGCGTGCCCTGCGCTTCACCACGATTTACGAAACCGCGATGGCCGACAGCCTCAAAAGCATGGCCCTGGAAGGTTTGGGGATTGCCTGGGTACCACAGTTGAGTGTGCGCGCCGAACTGGCGCGCGGTGAGCTGGTGGTATGCGGCGGGACGCAGTGGCATGTGCCGCTGGAGATTCGCCTGTATCGCTGCGCATTGGTGCGCAAGGCCAACGTGCGGTTGTTGTGGCGCAAGCTGGAAGGCGGGGCGGCAAGTCCTGCTGGCTGAATGGTTGAGGGCCGCCTGAACGCCCCTTCACCCCTATTGGCTGTACGCAGGCTTGGTTATTCGAATTGACTGAGATAAGCCTGGATGTGCTCTCTGTTTTCATCACTGAAGCGATAGGTATCGGCGCGCCACACTGAGCGTTGGTATTGCGATCTCATAATCGTCTCGCTCCACCAGCCGTCGTAAATTATGGCGCCTGCCTCATGTTTTGCGCCGAGCATGTGGCCTATTTCGTGGGCGGGGGTCATGCGGCTCATTGCACAGGCTATTGCAAACTGGCCTTTATGATAGGTAACGCCGAGTACATTGTCTGGGACGACGCTATGACGGGTGAGCAATATGAATTTGTCGAGTGGTGAAGTGGGCTGCGATGTTCTTTCAATAAACGCGATGACTGCCTGCTCCCAGCGATCAATCGCATCCTGCTCTGACGTTGAAATATAGTCAAAAGTGTAGAGTTCAGGTGCGCTCTTTTTATCTATTTCAATCAGCTCAACTTTGCGCCCTGAAATATGTTCAAGCTCGGTAACTATCCAAGAGAAAAAGCCTTGTTTCATTAACGGTAAAGTGGGCGGTTTCAGAAGGAATGCAGACAGTAAGTTGGACACCGATAGCAGCCGGGAATCCTCCAGGTCTTGATGATAAATAAAATGTAGCTTTATGGGTTTTAACGATGTTGGCTTGTCCTCGGGCTCCACAGCGGGGCGCTGGCTCTCACGCCAGGCGGTCACTGCGGGAATGGCGCGGTTTATTACGCAGTCACTGAAAAACTCAAAGGCGCTGCGATTTGAAGGGTAGCGCGGCTCAAACGGTCGTTGATTCGTGGCGGCGGCTGTGAGGCGTTCTGGCTGGGACCAAAGGTAGGTGATGTCTTGTTTGTGTTTATCGATCAGCAACTGGAGGTGATCGTTGAAAAAACCGGGGGTTATTGAAAAGGGCGAGAGGTTGATGTGCTGTAGATCTAATGCCCCGCGACCGATCAGATCCCCAAGGGTCGTGTGCTGGCGTAGCGCGATGCAGGCGGGTAAAGGGTTTTGTGGTGCGATGGGGTTTATCAGGTGGGTGGCCAGATAGGTTTTCATCATGGCGATCGAGTCAAACTGCTGCAGTTTCACTCCGGGTAGATACAGCACGCACGGATTCACGTGATCGCCCTGATCTTCGGCGTTGCGCGTAATCAAAAAAGCGCCGATGAGCGGGATGTGGGCAGCGTATTCCGGTTGAGTGAGCGCCACTGTGTAGAAATAAGCTCTGGGCGTTATGTTGAGGTGCGCAAGGCGTAGCAGCAGATCCACACTCTCCAGGCTCAGCGACATGTCCTGGCTTCTTATCAAGTTTACGCACTGCAACTGAGTGGCCATTGACCTGGCCATATACTCCTTGTTTGTGATTGGGTAGTTTTCGTGTTCGGCTGACCAGAAACTATCGATGCGGTCCAGATAGAACTCAATACCCTGAAGCTCAAATATCGCTTTCTTTACGGCTTGCTGGAAGGCGGGTGGAAGTTTGTGCAGTTGGCCATTTTTATGACAAAAAAAATGGCAGGCGTCGTTATAAGAGGTCGGGGGTTGGTTGATAAATGCCAGTGACTCAAAAAGATGCCTTAGGGTATTGCGATTGGGTGTTGGTTTTTGAGGTGATAGCGCCAGGGGCGGTAGAAAGAAAATGTCATTCAGCGTTTCTTCGTTCAAGAAAGGCGCGATGGTTTTTTTCAGTAAGTTGAAAGCCTCTGCCGAAAAGTTGAAAGGGCTGCTCATTGTATGCACGGCGTTTTCGTGCAGGCTCTGCAATGTAATCGCCGCAAAGGGTGCGCTCATCGTTGTGATACTGGCCGGTGGCGGTATAAATACTGTTTGCTGTTCAGTTATGCTCATGTCAGTCACCCTTACTACCTTGTTTAGTTGTGAATATCACGTTGCGTAGTGGTTAATATAATAAGGAGGGTGGTGTTGTTTTTCGTGGCGACGAGTAGTTGAACGCTGTAGTGCTTTTCTTCAAGCGGCGAATAAAAGAAGCAAAAGCGGCGAAGATGTTTTGCTTCATCTGGGCGTTTGATTTGTTGATCTGTGAGTCAGGACTGAAGGCTTCAACCAGGCGAGACAGATGGTCGTTCCCAGGGGCTGTTTATCTGCATTATTACGGTATACTGCGCGGCCTTCGGCCGGTCCAACCGGCCTTAATTCGTACAACAAGCCACGCCGGATTTCCCGCGTGGCTTGTTGTTTTTTGACGCGCCTGCGGGCGCCCAGAGAGAAGAGGCACGACGATGAGTGCATTGGTTGGCGTGATCATGGGCTCCAAGTCCGATTGGTCCACCCTTAGCCACACCGCCGATATGCTGGAAAAACTCGGCATTGCGTTTGAAGTGAAGGTGGTTTCGGCCCACCGCACGCCGGACCTGCTGTTCCAGTATGCCGATGAAGCAGAATCCCGTGGCATCGAGGTGATTATCGCCGGTGCCGGTGGCGCAGCCCACCTGCCGGGCATGTGTGCGGCCAAGACCCACTTGCCGGTACTCGGCGTGCCGGTGCAGTCGTCGATGCTCTCTGGCGTGGATTCGCTGCTGTCCATCGTGCAGATGCCTGCCGGAATTCCGGTGGCGACTCTGGCGATCGGCAAGGCTGGCGCGATCAACGCCGCGTTGCTGGCCGCCAGTATTCTGGGCGCCAAGCATCCACAGTTCCACACGGCCCTGAAGAAATTCCGCGCCGAGCAGACTGACAGCGTCCTGGACAATCCAGACCCACGCATCGCCTGAGGTTGTTGATTGATGAAAATCGGTGTAATCGGTGGCGGCCAACTGGGTCGCATGCTGGCCTTGGCGGGTACTCCGCTGGGGATGAACTTCGCGTTTCTTGATCCGGCGCCGGACGCCTGTGCGGCGGCCCTGGGTGAACACCTGCGGGCGGACTACAGCGACCCGGACCACTTGCGCCAACTGGCCGATGAAGTAGACCTGGTGACCTTCGAGTTCGAAAGCGTGCCGGCTGAGACCGTGGCGTTCCTGTCGCAATTCGTGCCGGTATACCCGAGCGCCGAAGCGCTGCGCATCGCCCGCGACCGCTGGTTCGAAAAGAGCATGTTCAAGGACCTGGGCATTCCGACCCCGGCGTTCGCCGATATCCAGTCCCAGGCAGACCTGGACGCCGCCGTCGCCAGCATCGGCCTGCCGGCAGTGCTGAAAACCCGCACCCTGGGTTATGACGGCAAGGGCCAGAAAGTGCTGCGCACCGAAGCCGATGTGGTCGGTACGTTCGCCGAACTGGGCAGCGTCGCCTGCCTGTTGGAAGGCTTCGTGCCGTTCACCGGTGAAGTCTCGCTGGTGGCCGTACGTGCCCGTGATGGCGAAACCCGCTTCTATCCGTTGGTGCACAACACCCACGACAGCGGCATCCTCAAGCTGTCCGTGGCCAGCACCGATCACCCGTTGCAGGCCTTGGCCGAAGACTATTCCAGCCGAGTGCTCAAGCAACTGGATTATGTCGGCGTGATGGCATTCGAGTTCTTTGAAGTCGACGGTGGCCTCAAGGCCAACGAAATCGCCCCGCGCGTGCACAACTCCGGGCACTGGACCACCGAAGGCGCCGAGTGCAGCCAGTTCGAAAACCACCTGCGGGCGGTAGCGGGCTTGCCACTGGGTTCCACGGCCAAGGTCGGCGAGAGCGCGATGCTCAACTTCATTGGCGTGGTGCCGCCGGTGGAACAGGTCATTGCGATTGATGACTGCCATCTGCATCACTATGGCAAGGCCTTCAAGGCCGGGCGCAAAGTCGGTCACGCCAACTTGCGTTGCAAGGACCGCGCGACACTCGACGTGCAGATTGCCAAGGTGCAGGCGCTGATCGCAGCGCAATAACCCACGGGCTGGCGGGAACCATTGGTGACCGCCATCCTCTGATTGCAGGATGCCAAAGTCTGACTAGGCTTCAGCTAACTTTCATTCAGAGGGAAATGCCATGGGTATCATTGGGACCATCTTTATCGGTTTGATCGTCGGCCTGCTGGCGCGTTTCCTGAAACCAGGCGACGACAGCATGGGCTGGATCATGACCATCCTGCTGGGTATCGCCGGCTCCCTGGCGGCGACCTATGGCGGTCAGGCGCTGGGTATCTACCAGGCAGGCCAGGGCGCGGGTTTCATTGGCGCGTTGGTCGGTGCCATTGTGTTGCTGGTGATCTACGGTCTGCTGAAAAAGAAATGATTTAGCGACAAGCCCTCTGCGCTGCGCAGGCGCAGAGGGCTAGAATGCCGGCACTGTATTTATTTGCCGAGCCCCTTCATGCGCCGCCTCCTGTTGATTGTCCTTTTGCTGGGTTCAAGCCTGGCCCACGCCGCTGAGCTGCCGGAAACCGATTGGCTGGAACTGATGCCCAAGTCGGATCAGAAGGCCCTCGAACAAATGCCGGATATCGACCACAACTCCCCTGAAGCCCTGGGCACCTTTACCGAAAAAGGTGGCTTGAAGCAGAGCAAGGGCTTGCCGGCCGTGATGTATTCGACCAAGACCGTGGCCGCCATGAATGGCAAACACATCCGCCTGGGTGGCTACCCGGTGCCATTGGAAACCGACGCCAAGGGTCGCAGCACCCTGTTTTTCCTGGTGCCTTACCCGGGCGCGTGCATCCACGTGCCGCCGCCACCGCCAAACCAGTTGGTGTTGGTGCGTTATCCCAAGGGCTTGAAGCTCGATGATATCTACACACCGCTGTGGGTCACCGGCACGTTGAAGGTGGAGACGGTCAACAACGACCTGGCGGATGCGGCGTATGCGCTGGATGCGGGGGTGGTGCGGGTGGTGAAGGAGTCGGATCTATAACCAACGCCACAAAACCCCTTGTGGGAGCGGGCGTGCTCCCACATTTCGATTGGGTTACAGGGGCAGGCTGGTGATGCTCACGCCCATGGTGTGGCTCGCACCCGGTGCCAGCATCACCACATCGTCCAGCACATTGGCCGTCTCGATGCACAGCATGCCCTGCCAGCCGTCGTCGGCCATATCATCGAAAGCCTTGGCCCGCTCGGTCCATGGGTTCCAGATCACGGTCGATTTTGACCCCTCGCTGGTGAGCTGGATCTGACGCTGCCAGTCTTTATCGATAATGTTCAGCTGTGCAGGCGTATCGAGGTAGATACGGTCGGTCTCGGCGCGAAAGTGCAGCGGCCCAAGCTGTTGCCTGGTCACCCAGCCGTCGGCGGTATCGATATAGTCCAGCCCATCCAGGCCTTCGACCTGCACCCTGCGCACGTCGCTGACGGCGAAGTAGCTGTGCAGCGCCTGGCTGATGGTCACAGTGTCGGTGCCGCGGTTGTGGCTGGTCAGGTGGATATGCAACTGGTCGTCGAGCAGCAGGCTCATTTTCAGATCGACCTGATGCGGCCAGCCAGGGAAGCCGCCAGCCGGCGCAATGAGTGCCAGCTCAACCCGATTGTCTTCGACGCCGACCAGGGTCCAGTTAGCCGTTCGCGCAAAACCATGGGCGCCGGCCGGATGATCGCTCTGGCGCATCGCCTTGACACTTTGTGGATTGCGCTCGAACACACCAAACCACGGCCAGCACACCGGCACGCCTGTACGGATGCCTTTGCCTTGCTTGAAGACCGCCTTGTCGTTGGGCCAGATCACCGGTTTTGCAGCGGCCGGCTGGTAACTGAAGACGTGCGCGCCCTGTTGGGCCACCAGCACTTCGGCGCCGTTGTGGCGGATGCGCCAGCAGTCCAGCTCATCCATTTTCACGGTTTCAAGGTGGGGCGTAGGCATACAAGGCTCTCTTAATGACAGGCAATGGGGCAATGGACCGCCAAACCGTCGCGTGGTTTAACGCGCCCGCGACGGAACCGAGCGGGTGCGGCCGCTGCCATCAATGGCGACGAACACAAACACCGCCTCGGTGACTTTGCGCCATTCGCTGGACAGCGGGTCATCGCTCCACACTTCGACCATCATCTGGATCGAGCTGCGGCCGATTTCCAGGGCCTGGGTGTAGAAGGACAACTGCGCGCCCACCGCCACTGGAACCAGGAAAGCCATGCGATCGATCGCTACGGTAGCCACACGGCCGCCGGCGACCTTGCTGGCCATTGCCGTGCCGGCCAGGTCCATCTGCGCTACCAGCCAGCCGCCGAAAATATCGCCGAAACCGTTGGTTTCACGGGGGAGTGCGGTGATTTGCAGGGCGAGATCGCCTTGCGGGATAGGATCTTCTTGTTCGAGTTCGATCATGCCGGGGGTGCCTCTGACCCGTGACTCTTGGACTATGTAATCGGTGAATAGCCGTCTTGGAAAAACGATTCAGCCCCGAACATACTACGTTCGTCACGTTTTTCGAAAGGCGCCTTAAGGGAAACTCTGCGAAATCGGCTGGCCGGTGCCAACGACGTTTTCGCGCAACTTCCACTGATATGCCGGTGCAAGGCAGGCAGTATATCGGTCGATAGCCTGCACGACGACCACCGGGTCTGCATTTTGTACATCTATCTACATGGCTTTACAGGCGTCAAAAAAATGGCCAAAACAGTCATGCAACTTGAGGGGTTTGACCATTGTTTCTTTTGAATCCTGCACCCCAGTATTTGCGGGCGTTTTCGGTCCCCGACAATAATTCGAAGAGGGAACAGGCGGGCCTCGCAAGGGGGTGACTTTGCGAGTCGGCGTCAACCGCACTGCAGGTGTTTAGACTGTGCTTTTCCGGGCAATTTGTTATCTTGCCGGACCTGCCAGGCGCAAACCCACGCTGTTGCGGATTCCTGATCTGACCTAATAAGAGAAGCCTTGCCATGACCACAGTGCCTTCAAGCATTGCGCCGCCCGCACGACCGCTGAACCGCAACGACTACAAGACTCTGTCGCTGTCCGCCCTGGGCGGCGCGCTGGAGTTCTACGACTTCATCATCTTCGTGTTCTTCGCCACTGTGGTCGGGAAGCTGTTCTTCCCTGCCGACATGCCCGAATGGCTGCGCCTGATGCAGACCTTCGGCATCTTTGCTGCCGGCTACCTGGCGCGTCCGCTGGGCGGGATCATCATGGCGCACTTCGGCGACCTGCTGGGGCGCAAGAAGATGTTCACCTTGAGCATCTTCATGATGGCCGTACCGACCCTGATCATGGGCCTGTTGCCGACGTACGCGCAGATTGGCCTGTGGGCACCGATCCTGTTGCTGCTGATGCGCGTGATTCAGGGCGCGGCGATTGGTGGCGAAGTGCCGGGGGCGTGGGTGTTTGTGTCCGAGCACGTACCGCCACGGCATATCGGCTACGCCTGCGGCACCCTGACCAGCGGCCTGACCGCCGGGATCCTCCTGGGTTCGCTGGTGGCCACCGCGATCAATACGCTGTACACCCCGGAGCAGGTGTCGGATTACGCCTGGCGGATCCCGTTCCTGTTGGGCGGTGTATTCGGCCTGTTTTCGGTGTACCTGCGCCGCTGGCTGCACGAAACCCCGATCTTCGCCGAGATGCAGCAGCGCAAAACCCTGGCCGCCGAGCTGCCATTGCGCGCGGTCCTGCGTGACCACCGTGGCGCCATCGTGCTGTCGATGCTGCTGACCTGGCTGCTGTCGGCGGGCATCGTTGTCGTGATCCTGATGACCCCGACCGTGCTGCAGACTATCTACCACTTCAGCCCGACGGTCTCGTTGCAGGCCAACAGCCTGGCGATCGTCACCCTGAGCCTGGGCTGCATCCTCTCCGGCGCACTGGCTGACCGCTTCGGCGCCGGGCGCGTACTGATCGCCGGTTGCGCGTTGCTGTTCGCGACCTCATGGACGCTGTATCACAGCCTGCTGGACCACCCGGACTGGCTGTTCCCGCTGTATACCCTCACCGGCCTGTTCGTCGGCGTGGTCGGCGTAGTGCCCTACGTGATGGTCAAGGCGTTCCCGCCGGTGGTGCGCTTCAGCGGCCTGTCGTTTTCCTACAACGTCGCCTACGCCGTGTTCGGTGGTCTGACGCCGCTGGTGGTATCCCTGCTGATGAAAGAAAGCCCCATGGGCCCGGCATATTACGTGGCGGTGATCTGCACCATGGGGATGCTGGTGGGTGCATACCTGTGGAAACGCGGGCGCTGAACCTGGCAAGTCCCCTGTAGGAGCCGGCTTGTCGGCGATGGCGTCCAAGACCCCATTGCCGTCAAGCCGGTGCTTGCAACGATTACGGTGTGTTTCTGAATCAACGCAATTCCTCGCTTCGTCCCCGCATTTACTCAGTTTCCCTCCCGCATCTGCTTTTCCTGCCAATGCTGGCCTTTCATCTAATTGTCATATTCCAGACATAGAGTGTTCACATGGCCTACCGATACTTGGCCCCGATCCAACTATCCCTATCTGCTAGGAGTAAGGCATGAAACTGAAGCGTTTGATGGCGGCAATGACTTTTGTCGCTGCTGGCGTAGCCACTGCCAACGCGGTCGCCGCTGTTGACCCTGCGATCAAGGCCTACACCAAGACCTCTGGTGTGTCGGGCAACCTGTCCAGTGTCGGCTCCGATACTCTGGCCAACCTGATGACTCTGTGGGCCGAGAACTACAAAAAAGAATACCCGAACGTCAACATTCAGATTCAAGCCGCCGGTTCTTCCACCGCGCCGCCTGCACTCACCGAAGGCACCGCTAACCTGGGCCCGATGAGCCGCAAAATGAAGGACAACGAACTGCAGGCTTTCGAGCAGAAGTACGGCTACAAGCCAACTGCTATCCCGGTGGCCGTGGACGCCCTGGCTGTATTCGTACACAAAGACAACCCGATCAAGCACCTGACCATGGCTCAAGTCGATGCCGTGTTCTCGTCGACGCGTCTGTGCGGTGCCAAGGCGGACGTCAAGACCTGGGGCGACCTGGGTGTGACCGGTGACCTGGCCAACAAGCCGGTGCAACTGTTCGGTCGTAACTCGGTATCCGGCACCTACGGCTACTTCAAGGAAGAAGCCCTGTGCAAAGGTGACTACAAGCCTAACGTCAACGAACAGCCAGGCTCGGCTTCGGTCGTGCAGTCCATCAGCTCTTCGCTCAACGGTATCGGTTACTCGGGCATCGGCTACAAGACTGCCAGCGTGAAAACCGTGGCCCTGGCCAAGAAAGAAGGCGGCGAGTTCGTCGAAGACACCGAAGAGAACGCCCTGAACGGCAAGTACCCGCTGTCGCGCTTCCTCTACGTGTACATCAACAAAGCCCCGAACAAGCCTCTGGCTCCGCTGGAAGCCGAGTTCGTGAAACTGGTTCTGTCCAAACAGGGCCAGGAAGTTGTAGTGAAAGACGGCTACATCCCACTGCCAGCTAAAGTGGTCGAAAAGACCCTGGCTGAGCTGGGTCTGAAAGAAGGTAAATAAGCTACGGGGCCGGGCAAAACCGGCCTTTTCTGTAGGAGCGAGCTTGCTCGCGAAAGGCGTTAACGATAACGCGCCGTTCTGGATCAACGCGGTGCCTTGACGTTTTTCGCGAGCAAGCTCGCTCCTATAGAAATCCCTAATTTTTCGGTCCGCTGCTAGCGCTGCTACGCGGCGGATTTTTTGCGTCACTGCATTGTCATCTTTCTGTCATACAGGATCGCTAGGGTGTGCGCATGAATGATCTGGCCAATTCCACCATGACGACGACTTCTCCCCCCAAGCGCATTGACTTCAATACGCCTGAGCTGCAACGCAAGCGCCGCATCCGCGCGCTCAAGGATCGCCTGACCCGTTGGTACGTGCTGGTCGGCGGTCTTGCCGTTCTCGCCGCTATCACCCTGATTTTCTTCTTCCTGGCCTATGTGGTCGCGCCGCTGTTCCAGGGTGCCAGCCTGACCAAGGATGAGGCCCTGACTCCTGCCTGGATGCAGGATGCCGGCAAGCCGTTGCTGATCTCGATGGAAGAACAGAACCAGGTCGCCATGCGGGTTTCCGACAAGGGCCAGGCATTGTTCTTCAGTGTCGATACCGGGGCTGAACTCAAGCGTGTCGACCTGGCCCTGCCAGCCGGCGCCAGCGTGGTGTCCATTGGTGAAGACCAGCCCGGCAGCCCGCTGGTGATCCTCGGCCTGTCCAATGGCCAGTCCCTGGTGTTCCGTCACTCCTATAAAGTGACCTACCCGGACGGCAAGAAGACCATTTCGCCCGAGATCGAATACCCCTACGGTGAAACGCCGATGGTGCTCGACGAGGCCGGTCGACCGCTGGAGCATGTGGCCCTGAATGCCACTGACAGCTCGCTGGTCGTTGCCGGTTCTGCCGGTTCGCACCTGAACGTGCTGTCGGTGAGCCGCGAAGAAAACATGATGACCGGCGAAGTCGTCAGCGAGCAGAAGCGCATCGAACTGCCGCAAATGACTGAGCCTGTGAAAGCGATCTTCGTCGATCCGCGCCAGCAATGGCTGTATGTGATCAACGGTCGCGCCCTGGCCGATGTGTTCAGCCTGCGGGACAACAGCCTCAACGGTCGCTACAAATTGTTGGAAGATGGCAACGCCGAAATCACCGCCAGCACCCAGTTGGTGGGCGGCATCTCGTTGATCGTCGGTAACTCCAAGGGCGGCCTGGCCCAGTGGTTCATGGCCCGCGACCCGGATGGCGAGCAACGTTTCAAGCAGATCCGCACCTTCCAGATGGGCACCACGCCTATCGTTGAAATCACCGCCGAAGAGCGTCGCAAAGGCTTCGTCGCCCTGGATGCCTCCGGCAAGTTCGGGGTGTTCCACAGCACCGCGCACCGTACCTTGCTGGTCGACCCGGTGGTCGAAGGCCAGGGCATCTTTGGCATGTCGCCACGGGCCAACCGCGTGATCGTCGAAGCCGGCGGCAAGCTGCAGCCGCTGGGGCTCGACAACCCGCACCCGGAAGTGTCCTGGAGCGCGTTGTGGAGCAAGGTCTGGTACGAAAACTACGACGAGCCTAAATACGTCTGGCAATCGACCGCCGCCAACAGCGACTTCGAACCCAAGATGAGCCTGGCGCCACTGACTTTCGGTACGCTCAAGGCCGCGTTCTACGCCATGCTGCTGGCTGCCCCACTGGCCATCGCCGCGGCTATCTATACCGCTTACTTCATGGCCCCGAGCCTGCGCCGCAAGGTCAAGCCGGTGATCGAACTGATGGAAGCGATGCCCACGGTGATCCTCGGCTTCTTCGCCGGCCTATTCCTGGCGCCGTATGTCGAAGGGCACTTGCCGGGGATTTTCAGCCTGCTGATGTTGTTGCCCATTGGCATCCTGCTGGCCGGCTTCATCTTCAGCCGCCTGCCTGAGTCGATCCGCCTGCGGGTTCCGGATGGCTGGGAAAGCGCGATCCTGATCCCGGTGATCCTGTTTGTGGGCTGGCTCTCGCTGTACATGAGCCCGTACCTGGAAACCTGGTTCTTCGGTGGCGACATGCGCATGTGGATTTCCCACGACCTTGGCATCACTTACGACCAGCGCAACGCACTGGTGGTCGGTCTGGCCATGGGTTTTGCGGTGATCCCGAACATCTACTCCATCGCCGAAGACGCCGTGTTCAGCGTGCCGCGTGGCCTGACCCTGGGTTCCCTGGCCCTGGGCGCTACGCCATGGCAGACCATGACCCGCGTGGTGTTGCTGACTGCCAGCCCGGGGATTTTCTCGGCGCTGATGATCGGCATGGGCCGTGCGGTAGGTGAAACCATGATCGTGTTGATGGCCACGGGTAACACCCCGGTCATGGAAATGAACCTGTTCGAAGGCCTGCGAACGCTCGCAGCCAACGTCGCGGTGGAAATGCCCGAGTCGGAAGTGGGCGGCAGTCACTACCGTGTGCTGTTCCTCTCGGCGCTGGTGCTGCTGCTGTTCACTTTCATCATGAACACCCTCGCCGAGCTGATCCGTCAGCGTCTGCGCAAGAAATACTCGTCGCTTTAAGAAAGGTAGAAGTCTGTGAAACAGAACTCCCTGAATGGATGGTTCAAGAGCGGCGCCCCAGGCGTCTGGATCAGCGGTGGTGCGGTGGCCATCGCGGTCATCATGACCATTGGTTTGCTGGCTGTGATTGCTGTGCGCGGCTTGGGTCACTTCTGGCCGGCTGACCTGATCCAGGCCAACTACAACGTGCCGGGCCAGGCCAACCACATCGTCATCGGCGAAGTGGTACAGAAAGAACAAGTGCCGCGCGAGCGCCTGAAAAGTGCCGGCCTGCCGGTACCGGACGAAGGTCCGGAGTTCATGACCCGTGAGCTGATCAAGGTCGGCAACCGTGACTTGAACGGCAACGACTTCACGTGGATCGTCGGCGAGTGGCTGACCGACCAGACCACGCCTGTGGAATTGATGGCCATCGAGCGCCGTGAGTGGGGCAACTTCTACGGCACCCTGGTCAACGTCAAGCAGGATGGCAAAGTCGTCGCCGAAGGCGAGGCTGCGTGGCCAGAGCTGCAGGCGCGGGTTGAGCGGGTGAACAAGCTGGCCGCCGACCTCAAGACCCTTGAGAAGAGCGATATTGGCGCGATCAACGCAGGTCTTGAGCGTATCCGTCTGCACGGTCGCAAACTGGAGCTCAGCGGCAAGCTCGACGCCGCCGCCCAGGCCGACATGGATGCCGACCGCGCGGAGCTGAATGCGCGTTACCAGGCCATCGAGGCACGCCTGACGGACCTGCACGCCCAGTTCAACCGCGACAGCCTCACGGCCCGCGACGCCAACGGCAAAGAGCTTGAAATCAACATCGGCCACGTGGTGCACGCCTACCAGCCGAACGCCATGGGCACCCTGACCAAGATAGGGTTCTATTTCAGCAAGGTCTGGGAATTCCTCAGCGATGACCCACGGGAAGCCAACACCGAAGGCGGGATTTTCCCGGCGATCTTCGGCACCGTGATGATGACCCTGATCATGGCGATGATCGTGACCCCGTTCGGCGTACTGGCGGCGGTCTACCTGCGTGAATACGCCAAGCAGAACACCTTGACCCGCATCATCCGTATCGCGGTGAACAACCTGGCGGGTGTCCCGGCGATTGTCTACGGCGTGTTCGGCCTGGGCTTTTTCGTCTATGTGTTGGGTGGTTCGGTTGACCGTCTGTTCTTCCCCGAAGCCCTACCGGCACCGACCTTCGGTACGCCGGGGCTGTTGTGGGCCTCGCTGACCCTGGCGCTGCTGGCGGTACCGGTGGTGATCGTGGCCACCGAAGAAGGCCTGGCACGCATCCCGCGTACCGTGCGCGAAGGCTCCCTGGCACTGGGCGCGACCAAGGCGGAAACGCTGTGGAAAATCGTCCTGCCCATGGCCAGCCCGGCGATGATGACCGGCATGATCCTCGCCGTGGCCCGTGCCGCCGGTGAAGTGGCGCCGCTGATGTTGGTGGGTGTGGTGAAGCTGGCGCCGTCGCTGCCGCTGGACGGCAACTACCCGTACCTGCACCTGGACCAGAAGATCATGCACTTGGGCTTCCATATCTACGACGTCGGCTTCCAGAGCCCCAACGTCGAGGCCGCTCGCCCGCTGGTGTACGCCACCGCGTTCCTGCTGGTGCTGGTGATCGCCACGCTGAACCTGTCGGCGGTATGGATTCGTAACCACCTGCGCGAGAAGTACAAAGCGCTGGATAGCTGATTGAAATGAACGCGGACCCAGTGTGGGAGCGGGCTTGCTCGCGAATGCGGTGTCTCTGACCTGACGCTTTCGCGAGCAAGCCCGCTCCCACAGGGAACCGAGTTGGAAACAGATTTGAGGTAAACCGCAAGGCTCACTATGAAGCCGCGGTTCAACGAAACGAATTGGTAGCACAGGGAGCATCCCATGCAACATGAAACCCATTCCCACGGCATCAACATGTCAGCCCTGGGTCGCGACAAGCAAAGCCTGAGCCTGGCCGAAGAAACCGTAGCCATCGAAGTCCCGGGCCTGAGCCTGTACTACGGTGAGAAGCAGGCACTGTTCGATGTCAGCATGAACATCCCCAAGCAGCGCGTGACCGCTTTTATCGGCCCGTCGGGCTGCGGCAAGTCCACGCTGCTGCGCACCTTCAACCGCATGAACGACCTGGTGGACGGTTGCCGTGTGGAAGGCGCGATCAACCTCTACGGCAGCAACATCTACCGCAAGGGCGAAGACGTGGCCGAGCTGCGTCGTCGGGTGGGCATGGTGTTCCAGAAACCCAACCCGTTCCCCAAGACCATCTACGAAAACGTGGTCTACGGCCTGCGCATCCAGGGCATCAACAAAAAGCGCATCCTCGACGAAGCGGTCGAGTGGGCCCTTAAAGGCGCGGCGCTGTGGGACGAGGTCAAGGACCGCCTGCACGAATCGGCCCTCGGCCTGTCCGGCGGCCAGCAGCAGCGTCTGGTGATTGCCCGTACCATCGCCGTGGAGCCGGAAGTACTGCTGCTCGACGAACCGTGCTCGGCACTCGACCCGATCTCGACGCTGAAAGTCGAAGAGCTGATCTACGAGCTCAAGTCCAAGTTCACCATCGTCATCGTGACCCACAACATGCAACAGGCGGCGCGGGTTTCCGACTACACCGCGTTCATGTACATGGGCAAGCTGGTGGAATTTGGCGATACCGATACCCTGTTCACTAATCCGGCGAAGAAGCAGACCGAAGACTACATCACCGGTCGCTACGGCTAGGAAGCTGTGGTTCTGATTGCACTGACGCTGCGGTTCTCCGCACCTTACCGGACGCTCCAAGGACGCCAACATGATTAGCAAAGAAGGCCTTACCCACCACATCTCCGCGCAGTTCAACGCCGAGCTTGAGGAAGTGCGCAGCCACCTCCTGGCCATGGGCGGGCTGGTGGAGAAGCAAGTCAACGATGCGGTGACCGCGCTGATCGAGGCCGACTCGGGCCTTGCCCAGCAAGTGCGCGAGATCGACGACCAGATCAACCAGATGGAGCGCAACATCGACGAGGAATGCCTGCGCATCCTCGCCCGTCGCCAGCCGGCGGCGTCCGACCTGCGTTTGATCATCAGCATTTCCAAGTCGGTGATCGATTTGGAGCGTATCGGCGACGAAGCCACCAAAATCGCCCGTCGCGCCATCCAGTTGTGCGAAGAAGGCGAAGCGCCGCGCGGTTACGTCGAAGTGCGCCACATCGGCGACCAGGTGCGCAACATGGTGCGCGATGCGCTGGATGCTTTTGCCCGTTTCGACGCCGACCTGGCGTTGTCGGTGGCCCAGTACGACAAGATCATCGACCGTGAGTACAAGACCGCCCTGCGTGAACTGGCGACCTACATGATGGAAGACCCGCGCTCTATCTCGCGGGTGTTGAGCATCATCTGGGTGCTGCGCTCCCTGGAACGGATCGGCGACCACGCGCGTAATATCTCGGAATTGGTCATTTATCTGGTACGCGGCACCGACGTGCGGCACATGGGCCTCAAGCGCATGAAAGCCGAAGTTGAAGGCACGGCCGATCAAATCCCTAATGTTCCGGACGAATCTGACGATAAGTAAGATTGCCCGAGAAATAAACGCCCGGCCTCTGGTCGGGCGTTTGCGTTTGTGGCGTATGAGTTTTGCGCTGCGGGCAGCCATAAAGTCCCGGCGTGACTGACAAGTTTTTGGCAAAATGCCATCAGTTAAGCGTTTTGCTTGCCGGGGTTTTGAGAGGATGAAGGGTCGATGAGTAAAGTCAGTGTGTTGGTGGTGGATGACGCCTCGTTTATTCGCGACCTGGTGAAGAAGTGCCTGCGTAACTACTTCCCCGGTATCAAGATTGAAGATGCGGTAAACGGCAAAAAGGCCCAGGCCATCCTGATGCGCGAAACCTTCGACATGGTGTTGTGCGACTGGGAAATGCCGGAAATGTCGGGCCTGGAATTGTTGACCTGGTGCCGCGAACAGCCGCAGCTCAAGTCCATGCCGTTTGTCATGGTCACCAGCCGTGGCGACAAGGAAAACGTGGTCCAGGCCATCCAGGCCGGCGTCTCCGGCTACGTCAGCAAGCCGTTCACCAACGAGCAGTTACTGAACAAGGTCAAGCAGGCCCTGAACAAGATCGGGCGCCTCGACGCTTTGCTGGCCAGCGCACCGACCAAGATGAACTCGGCCTTTGGCAACGACTCCCTCAGCGCCCTGACCGGCGGCAAGCCCGAAGCGGTCAAGCCAGCCCCGGTCGCCGCGCCGAGCAAAGGCCTGCTCAACAGCCCGCCCGTGCAGGCCGCCGCCGCGCCGTCGGCCGCCAGTGGGCGTGGCCAGGGCCAGTTGCGCCTGTCCAGTGGTACCCAGCAATGCGTGATCAAGGGCCTGAGCATCAAGGAGGCGTTGCTGGTGGTGCGCCGTGGCGACGTCCTGCCCCAAGTGCTGGAAAGCGCGGTGCTCGACCTTGAACAAGGCGAGAACGCCGAAACCGCCCGCCTCAATGGCTACCTGCATGCCATCGTCGCCTACGAGCCGCGTCCCGACAGCGACTGGTTGCAACTGACCTTCCGCTTTATCGATCAGGACGCGCAGAAACTCGACTACATCTCCCGGCTGATCGCCCGAGGCACAGCGCAGAAGCATTTTGTGCCGGGTGCCTGAACCAACCCCCTGACCCCTGTAGGAGCGGGCAAGCCGGCTCCTACAGGGGAGCCGGTCCACACAACATTGTCATGAACCCTTGCTAGCCTGCCGGTCAGTCATACCTGGCAGGTTTATCCGATGCTTGTGCGTTTTTTGCTGTTTTGTGGCCTGTGTGCAGTCGCGTCATCGACCCTGGCCATGACCCTCTATCGTTCCACCGATGCCCGTGGCGTGGTGTTCTTCAGCGACCAGAAGACCCCAGGCGCCCAGGCGTTTGTGTTCCAGGAGCGCCGTGCCGTGCCGGTCAAGCGCCAGGTGCTTGATCCCCAGCCGCTGCGTAATCTGCGGCCAGCGCAGTTGCAGCGCTACCCGTTGCCCTGGCGCGGCGGGCCGTTTCGCCTGACCCAAGGCCCTGGAGGGACGTTCAGTCACTCCGATGTGAAGAGCCGCTACGCCATGGACATCGCCATGCCCGAAGGCACGCCGATCATCGCAGCGCGGGGCGGGGTGGTAGTGAAGACAGAGAACAGCCAATCGGGGCGGGGCAGTGATCCCTCGGGCAACTTCGTGCGTGTATTGCACGATGACGGCACTCAGGGCGTGTATCTGCACCTCAAGCAAGGGTCGGTCAGCGTCAGGGATGGACAGCGGGTGGCGGTGGGCAGCCCGCTGGCGCTGTCGGGCAATACCGGCAACAGCAGCGGGCCACACCTGCATTTTGTGGTGCAGCGCGATACGGGGGCGGGGTGGGTGTCGATCCCGTATGAGTTCACGCAGCCGGTACAGGCGTTGCCCAACTTTGCGTTGGGCACGCGGTAAGGCTTTTGTAGGAGCGAGCTTGCTCGCGAAAAACCTGAGGGCGCTGCCGGGTGTCAGGATCCCCGCGTTATCGTTAACGCCCTTCGCGAGCAAGCTCGCTCCTACAGAGGGTGTGCCCTAGTCGAGCATCAGCACCTTGGCCAGCACGATTTTCGGGCCTTTCATCTTCTTGATGATGATCCGCAGGCCTTCAACCTCCAGCACTTCTTCCTCTTCCGGCACCCGGTTCAGGGTGTCGTAGATCAAGCCGGCGAGGGTTTCGGCCTCGATATGGTCCAGGTCGATGCCCAGCAGGCGCTCGATCTTGAACAGCGGCGTATCGCCACGCACCAGCAGCTTGCCCGGCTGATAGGCGAGGATGCCGCGCTCGGCCTTGCGGTGTTCGTCCTGGATATCGCCCACCAGCACTTCCAGCACGTCTTCCATGGTCAGGTAGCCGATGATATTGCCGTCGGCCTCTTCAACCAGGGCAAAGTGCGCGCCGCCCTTGCGGAACTGCTCCAGCAGCTGCGACAGCGGCATGTGCCGCGACACGCGCTCCAACGGGCGGGTCAGCTCGGCCAGGTTGAACGACTCGGGAATATGATCCAGGGCCGCCAGTTCCAGTAGCAAATCCTTGATGTGCAGCAAGCCGACAAACTCACCGCGCACGGCGTCATACACCGGGTAACGGCTGAATTTGTGGCGGCGGAACAGCGCGAGGATTTCCTTGAGCGGGGCGTTGAAGTCCAGGGTCACCAGGTCTTCCCGGGAGTTGGCCCAGTCCACCACTTCCAGCTCGCCCATTTCCACGGCCGAGGCCAGCACGCGCATGCCTTGGTCGCTCGGGTCCTGGCCACGGCTGGAGTGCAGGATCAGCTTGAGCTCTTCGCGGCTGTAATGGTGCTCGTGATGGGGGCCGGGCTCGCCCTGGCCGGCGATGCGCAGGATCGCGTTGGCGCTGGCGTTGAGCAGGTAGATTGCCGGGTACATCGCCCAGTAGAACAGGTACAGCGGCACTGCGGTCCACAGCGACAGCAACTCGGGCTTGCGAATGGCCCAGGACTTGGGCGCCAGCTCACCGACCACGATGTGTAGGTACGAAATCACGAAGAAGGCGGCGAAGAACGACACGCCCTTGATGACTTCAGGCGACTCGACGCCCATGGCCCCCAGCAACGGCTCCAGGATGTGCGCAAAAGCCGGCTCGCCGACCCAGCCCAGGCCCAGGGAGGCGAGGGTGATGCCCAGCTGGCAGGCCGACAGATAGGCGTCGAGCTGGCTGTGTACGGTGCGCAGGATCTGCCCGCGCCAGCCGTTGGTGTGGGCGATGGCCTCGACCCGGGTGGAGCGCAGTTTGACCATGGCAAATTCCGCAGCAACGAAGAAACCGTTGAGCAGTACCAGGATCAGTGCAAAAAGAATCATGCCGAAGTCGGCGAAGAGTGTCGCGAGGGTGATACCAGGGGAAGGGTCCATGATGGGGTTTTGCGGGTTCCGTGTATTCAAAAAGGGTGATGGCTGTGCCTCAAGGGCGGGCACAAGTCACGCAATGTAGCGGCTGACGGGGCGCTTGCCTAGTGGCGCCTGCCGGGTGGGGCCGTGAATGCATGCTGCATTGGGCTTATGTAGGAGCGGGCTTGCCTGCGATAGAACCAAGCAGATAGGGCTGTTGTGGCGAGCGGGCTTGCCCCGCGCTGGGCTGCGAAGCAGCCCCAAAACCAGCCACTACGGAGTATCTGATACACCGCATTGGGCTCATTGGGGCTGCTTCGCAGCCCAGCGCGGGCGATGCGGCGTTCCGACAAGCCCGCTCGCCACAGGGGGAGTTCGTCAGGTTCTGACAGTAGCTTCAGGGAATGGGGATAGCTTTAGATTATTCCTTCGTCGCGATTTCCAGCGAACGGGTGACCTGGGTCGGCGCAAAGTGGCAGGTAAAGGTGCTGCCATGGCCCAGTACGCTGCTGATTTCCAGGCGGGCCCGATGGCGCAACAGCACATGCTTGACGATCGCCAGGCCCAACCCGGTACCGCCGGTGTTGGAGTTGCGGCTGGAGTCGACGCGGTAGAAACGCTCGGTCAGGCGTGGCAAGTGCTTGCTGTCGATACCAATCCCCGAATCCTGCACGCTCAGGTGCGCACCCTGGTGATCGGCCCACCAACGGATGCGGATCGTTCCTTTGTCCTGGGTGTACTTCACGGCGTTGAACACCAGGTTGGAAAAAGCACTGCGCAACTCGCCCTCGCTGCCCTTGAGCAGCACCGACGGGTCGGCTTCCAGGGTGATGTGTTGGCCGCGTTCGCCGGACAGCGCCTGGGCATCGTTCTTGATGGTCTGCAGCAGGCTCTGTACGGCCACGGGATGGTTGTCCGAGGGGTAGTCGGTGGCTTCCAGCTTGGCCAGCAGTAACAGGTCGTTGAGCAGGGTCTGCATGCGTGAGCCTTGTTGCTGCATTTGCTGCAAGGCGCGGCTCCAGCGCGGGTTGACCTCTTCGACGTTGTCCAGCAGCGTCTCCAGGTAGCCGCAGATCACTGTCAGGGGCGTACGCAATTCGTGGGAGACGTTGGCGACGAAATCCTTGCGCATCTGCTCCAACTGATGGATGCGGGTGACGTCGCGCACCAGCATCAAATGCTCGTTGTTGCCGTAGCGCGTGAGGTACAGCTGGATGCGCACCCGGTCGTTGGTGGGCGACGGGATTTCCAGGGCCTCTTCGAAGTTGTCCTGCTCGAAGTACTCCTTGAAGCGCGGATGGCGCACCAGGTTGGTCACCGGCTGGCCGCTGTCCTGGGGCGTCTTCAGGCCCAGCAGGGTTTCGGCGGCACGGTTCCACCATTCCAGGTTGCCGTCGCTGTCGAGCATGATCACCGCGTCCTTGAGTGCCGCGGTCGACTCCTGGACCCGGTCGATTACCGCTTGCAGGCGGCCACGAACCCGTTGGTCGCGGCGTTGCAGGTGGTAGATGCTGTCGAACACCTCGCCCCACAGGCCATAGCCGTCGGGTGGCGCTTCATCGGGTGTGTGCTGGCGCAGCCACTCGTGCAGGCGCAGCAATTGCTTGAGGGTCCAGCCCAGATAGAGGCCCAGGCCGATGGCCAGGCTCCAGCCGTAGTAGCCGCTGATCAGGCCGACCAACAGGCAGCCGGTGACCAGCAGGAGCATGTGGCGGATCAGGGTGCCATGCCAGTTTTGATTCACTTGAACATGCGTCCTTGTCGGCTGTTAAGTCTGGTTAGGGCTGGCTCAGCCTTTGGTGGAAAACCGATAACCGGTACCGCGCACGGTTTGTACCAGATTCTCGTAGGCATCGCCCAAGGCTTTGCGCAGGCGGCGGATATGCACGTCCACGGTGCGCTCCTCGACATACACGTTGCCGCCCCACACCTGGTCCAGCAGTTGGCCGCGGGTGTAGGCGCGTTCTTGGTGGGTCATGAAGAACTGCAACAGGCGGTATTCAGTCGGGCCCATCTCGGCCGGCTTGCCGTCGATGGTCACGCGGTGGCTGATCGGGTCCAGCAGCAGGCCGCCGACTTCAATCGGAGCCTCACCATCGGTCGGCCCGGCGCGGCGCAGCACGGCCTTTAGGCGAGCGACCAGTTCCCGTGGGGAAAACGGCTTGGTGATGTAGTCATCGGCGCCCACTTCCAGGCCCTGGATCTTGTTGTCCTCTTCGCCCTTGGCGGTGAGCATGATGATCGGGATATCGCCGGTCAGCTCATCGCGTTTGAGGCGCCGGGCCAACTCGATGCCGGAGGTGCCGGGCAGCATCCAGTCCAGCAGGATCAGGTCCGGTTTGCGGTCGACGATAATGGCGTGGGCCTGCTGGGAGTTCTCCGCCTCCAAGCAGTCATAGCCGGCCATTTCCAACGCAACGGCGATCATTTCGCGAATGGGCGCTTCGTCGTCAACGATCAGAATGCTCCTGCCAACCATGCTAAGTCCTCTTGTCATTTAACTGTCTTGCGCCGCATTAGATAACGGAATTATTGCAGTCGTGTGACAGTATTTTACTGGCCTGCGCAATCGGCCGAGTCCTGAACTACGCTTTGAGTCCGAATCCTGACAACCGCAAAAGGAAGGTTCTGATGAATCAACGTATTTTTTCCTGGAAAGCCCTGCTGGTCACGGCGGCGTTGACGCTGCCGACACTGGCTCTTGCGGCGGATCCAGCCATGACTAAAGACGGGATGTTGGTGGATCACAAGGGGATGGCGCTCTATACCTTTGCCAAGGATGCTGATGGCAAGTCTGCCTGCAATGACAAGTGCGCTACCAACTGGCCACCGTTGAAGGCCGAGTCCACCGATAAGCCAATGGGCAAGTGGACCGTCATCACCCGTGACGACAACACCAGCCAGTGGGCCTATGACGGCAAGCCGTTGTATACCTTCATTGCCGACAAGAAGGCCGGCGATGCAACCGGCGACGGCAAAATGGATGGTGCCTGGAAGATCGCCAAGCCCTGAGCTCCCCTGTAGGAGCCGGCAAGCCGGCTCCTACAAGGTACAGGGCATTACCTGAAGGCGTAGTCGGCCACAATCCCGACAAAAATCGCCAATCCCGCCCAATGGTTGTGCAAAAACGCCTTGAAGCATTTCATCCGGTCCCGATCCCGGGTGTACCAGAACTCCCAGGCAAAACACCCTGCCGCCGCCACTAGCCCCAGATGGAACCAGCCACCCAGTTCGAAGCGCGAGCCCGCCAGCAGCAGGCATAGCAGCGCCAGCCCCTGCAGGGTGAGGATGATGATCCGGTCGGCATCGCCAAACAGGATCGCGGTGGATTTGACGCCGATTTTCAGATCGTCATCGCGGTCGGTCATCGCGTAATAGGTGTCGTACGCCACCGTCCACAGCAAGTTGGCGATATACAGCAGCCAGGCAATGGCCGGCAGGCTGCCGGTCTCGGCGGTAAACGCCATGGGCATGCCCCAGGAAAACGCCGCGCCCAGCACCACCTGCGGGTAATAGGTGTAGCGCTTCATGAACGGATAACTGACAGCCAGCGCCAGGCCGCCCAGGGATAGCCAGATGGTGGCGGCGTTGGTCAGCAGCACCAGCAGGAAACTGATGGACATCAGCACCGCAAAGAACACCAAAGCTTCTTTGGAGCTGATCTTGCCGCTCGCCAGCGGGCGTTGCGCGGTGCGCTTCACATGGCCGTCGACCTTGCGGTCAGCCCAGTCATTGATCACACAGCCCGCTGCCCGGGTCAGTGTCACGCCCAAGACAAAAATCACGATATTGCTCAACGACGGCGAGCCCTTGCCGGCGATCCACAGCGCCCACAGGGTGGGCCACAGCAGCAGATAGATGCCGATGGGCTTGTCCATCCGGGTCAATTGAACGAAGTCCCAGGCCCGTGGGTTCAGATGGTCCAGGGATTTGAGCAGGCGCTGATACATCAGCAATTCTCCACAGATTGGTGCACTGCTTGCCACAGGCTCGGCAGGAACACTTCCGCCACCAAGACACTCAACGCGCCGCGATCAAAGCGCGAGCGCCGCGCCCACAAGCCATTGGCCTGATCTGCCGTCGGCAGCCAGGCGCGTGGGTAGTGGCAGACTTCGATGGCCTGGCGGGTGAATGCCTGGTCACAAAACAGCAACTCACCCAGGGAACGACTGCCCAATTCATCCATATGCAAGCCGTCGCCCTGCAAGGCACTGCGCGCCGCTACGCTGCGGGCGAACACCCAGGCCTGGCCGTGACCGCGCAAATACACCTCGCGGACCCAGCCGATACTGGCGGCTGGCAGGTCGAGGGCGGCGCATTCGTCGTCTCGCAGGGGCTGCCAGCCTTCGAACAGTGGCGTAACACTGAAACCATCGTTGGACAGGTGCGTCAGGCGGCGGGTCAGCGAGCCCTCGTCGAACAGCCAGTCGAGGGCAGGAGGTGCGGGCAGAGGGTGCAGAAGGCTCTGGTTCAACCATTGGCAAGCATCGGGAACGGCAATCGAATGCGGCACGGGGAGTCATTATTGGCAGTTAATGAGGCGCCGAGCTTACCATGGTCACCCGAATTTTTGCCGGGCTGCGCCGGGACATTGGGCCGAACGTGCTTGCATCTGGGCGCCCCGATCAGTACAAAACGCCCTGAGCCGGACGGCAATGCTGGATCTATCGACTGTCGGCCAGTAAGCCTGGACCCTGAGGAAGCAAGTAATGAAGAAGTGGCAATGTGTAGTCTGCGGCCTGATCTATGACGAGAAGGACGGTTGGCCGGATGATGGGATCGCCCCAGGCACCCTGTGGCAAGACGTCCCGGAAGACTGGCTGTGCCCGGACTGTGGCGTCGGCAAAATGGATTTCGAAATGATCGAAATCGGTTGATTCGCTGAATTTAAGAAACGTACTACAAGGAGAATGGAATGAGCGCACCTGTCGTGATCATCGGTACGGGCTTGGCCGGTTACAACCTGGCTCGGGAGTTTCGCAAGCTCGACAGCGAAACCCCGCTGTTGCTGATCACCGCAGATGACGGGCGCTCCTACTCCAAGCCCATGCTCTCCACCGGCTTTGGCAAAAACAAGGATGCCGATGGCCTGAGCATGGCGACCCCTGGCGCCATGGCCGAGCAACTCAAGGCCGAAGTGCGCACCCATACCCGTATCAGCGGCATCGATCCTGGTCATAAGCGCCTGTGGATTGGCGAGGAGGCGGTGGCCTACCGCGACCTGATCCTGGCCTGGGGCGCCCAGACGGTACAGGTACCGGTCGAGGGCGATGCCGCTGAACTGATTTTTCCGATCAACGACCTGGAAGACTACGCGCGCTTTCGCCACGCCGCCGCCGGCAAGCGCCGCGTACTGCTATTGGGCGCTGGCCTGATCGGCTGTGAGTTTGCCAACGACCTGATCCTCGGCGGCTACACCATCGACCTGGTGGCGCCTTGCGAGCAAGTCATGCCGACCCTGCTGCACCCGGCAGCGGCTGCAGCGGTGCAGGCCGGGCTCGAAGGCCTCGGTGCGCGCTTCCACCTGGGGCCGGTGCTCAACCGCCTGCAGCGCACGGCTGACGGCCTGGAAGCCCACCTGTCCGATGGCACGGTAATCGAATGCGACCTGGTGGTCTCCGCCATTGGCTTGCGTCCACGGGTGGACCTGGCGGCTGCGGCCGGCCTGCAAATCAACCGTGGGATCATGGTCGACCGCCACCTCAAGACCTCCCACGCCAATATCTACGCCCTGGGCGACTGCGCCGAGGTCGATGGCCTGAACCTGCTGTACGTCATGCCCCTGATGAGCTGCGCCCGCGCCCTGGCCCAAACCCTGGTGGGCAACGCCACGGCCGTCAACTACGGGCCGATGCCGGTCACGGTGAAAACCCCGGCGTGCCCGCTGGTGGTCTCGCCACCGCCACGGGGCACTGAAGGCGTGTGGAGCGTCGAAGGGCAGGGCGGCGACATCAAAGCCTTGTGCCGCGACGCCAGCGGCCGTCTGCTGGGCTACGCGCTTACCGGCACGGCAGTCATGGAAAAACTGGCCCTGAATAAAGAACTTCCGCCACTGCTGGCGTAAATACTGGTCGTTCTGTCGCAATAGGCACCTTCTTCCCCTTAGAAAGGTCGCTGCGAGACTGGCGCAGGCACCAATGGCATGCCATCCTCACTCCCGTCTGCCGCAGAGTAGAGCCTGCGGCGCCTTGGCGCTGCTCCAGCAGAGAGCAGCACGGACATAACAACAAAAAACCGTCAAAGAGGCTTCACCTATGCGTAAACCAGAACTCGCAGCCGCCATTGCAGAAAAAGCAGACCTGACCAAAGAACAGGCCAACCGCGTCCTCAACGCCGTTCTTGAAGAAATCACTGGCGCATTGCACCGCAAAGACAGCGTCACCCTGGTTGGTTTCGGCACCTTCCTGCAGCGCCACCGCGGCGCCCGCACCGGCAAAAACCCGCAAACCGGCGAGCCGGTGAAAATCAAGGCGAGCAACACCGTAGCGTTCAAACCGGGTAAGTCGCTCAAAGACAGCGTCAACCCGTAAGCACGGCACCGTCTCGAAGGGAGGCGGGGAGGTATGAAAAATGGGCACGCCGACTGGGTCGGGTGCCCATTTTTGTTGGGGCCGGTTCTTGGGCGATGAAGGTAATCCGTGTCTCTTTTCTAGGTCGCCAAGTCGCCCAGGCGGGCTTCAAGCGCTTCTATTTGCATTCTCACGCTTTCAATCACGCTAGGGGAATGACCCCACATATCCAGAAAGCCCCAGCTTTCATCAGGGGGATTTATCATGTTGGACAAGATCGATATGGCTTTCACCAGCAGTGGTTTGAGGGCCTCCTGATGTGCTGACGGCCATACATAGGCGATCCCCAGGGTTTGTAAAAGATAGCTGGCGGCCCTGACACTGTCGTAACGTTCTTCGTTGGGATCAAAGTCATTGATTTCATCAATCAGAACAGCGAAATCATGGTTCTCCCAAAAACTGTGAAACCAGTCTGCGGCTTCATCGTTGGCCCACGGTTGTACATTCCAGTCGCCCATTGTTATTTACTCTTGAACAGCAACTGCATGCTGTGCGCTACCTTGTTTACCCGGTCGAGGGCAACGCTGCTATCAACCCGCAAATCTTCCGGTAAGTCAAAGTGCTCCATGCATGCGTTTTCCTCGATGGCTCCTCGTAGATGAGCAATAACGCGAAAAACAATATGGTCCATTCGCCAGCAAATGGACGGCTCTATCCCCGAAAGTTGTTCTGCGGTCGCTGGATGGCTGGTACCACCCATCCAGATTCGCCTTTCAAAGGCGAATTGGATTTTGTCGTAATGGGAGTCGGATTTTTTATACCCGGGATCACTGAAAAGTATTTTCCAGCGTGGAATACCCGAAAAGCGCATGCTGCAGAATATCGGCCTGAATAATCGGCGCGACATGTCTACTTCCTCGATAGAGGCAGGGATCTGTGTATAAAAATGGGCGAACACCTCGATCAAATGGCCGAGCGCTGGTGGTATGAGCTCAATGTAGCGGGCGATCACGAAGCCCGGTTCATCGTTTGCATTGAGGGCCGGTATGTAAAATAAATCGCCGGGCTTAGGTGCTTTCAGAACCGTCATGAATTGGGTTAGTCGCAATAAATAAAAACATTCAGTTTTTTGCTATAAGCACTTTGAAGAAACTTGACTAGGTCTTTCAATTCGCTGGAGTTTAAATTTTTTAATTTTATCGCTTTTTCGATTTCAGTCACTAAAGGTGGAATTTCGCCGAATAGAATACTTGTGTCAGCGTAATAATCAGAAAATTTGTGCGTCTTTGGGAAGTTTTTTCTTGGTGCTGATGCGTCCATAAGAGCGCCATGGGTAGATTCCCTCAAGCAAAAAACTGGAGTGTTCTCATTAATGTCTTTCTGATTTTCTGCTGCCATAAAGTCAAGAGGCATAAAAATTCCAAGTCAGGACGAGAAGGCTGGCATAGTTAGTTTAGCTTTCTGGGTATATTGGGATTTTGCTATTGTTCGGAAGTATTTCAAGAATCGTCAAATCATCATTCGTGCTCTTTATTTCATAGTGTCTAGTTGTAAAAGTTTCTCGCCATATGTTTTCAGTTATTGAAGATATTGTGTCGGCATCGTATTTGTAGAAAATTTCGACGTACTCGCCTGTATTGAGTAAGGTATAGCGCGCTGTTGGATGATAGCGTGTATACGTAATAATAGAAGCTGAATCAAGATTGGCCTCTGTGCTGTCTTCGAAGTTGCTGCCGAATGATAGTTCTATAATGCGGTTCGGTTCGTTAATAAAAAACCTCCTGTATACAATCCATTGGCTTTTAAATTTTACATATTTGGCGTATTGTATTTCGGCTATAAAATTGTCGTTTTCGTCTAAGAAATAGCACTGCCTGTCTTTAGCCGGCTCCGAGTTTTTTAAGTAAGCGCCCGGGTTTGCATCCTTGTAATTCGCAGGTGTACGGTGCCGGATTATATGAAGGCATGACTCCCATACCCCATTTTTTGGTTTTGTGTGTATGTTCTGCCAATGATATTAGTTCAGGGTATTTGTCTTTGTATTCGTTTAATAGTATGAATAAAATGTCTTTCATTGCGGTCTCCTATTTGGCCAGTGGGAAAGTTTTTCCGCCGCTGAGTTCAAGGATGAGTGTCTTCAAACCTTGCTCGAATTCGGATTTGGTTTTAGCTCCTTTTAGAGTTTCCCATACAAGGTAAAGGGAACAGATTAAGTTTTATTAAAAATCTATTGAATATGCCTGTACCCTTTTGTCCATTTTGCTTTTTAGAGCGGAAGTTCAAAAACGATTTTACCTAACCTGTTTTTGATTAGGTAACTGTTTTCACCGAACTCAGCAGTTTTGAAAAGATCACTTCGATCAATAAATCCAGGAGGCTCATGCATCCAGATTTTATTTTTTGGAAAGAGCTGATCTTGGCAATACCAACTTTCACCTACCTCTGCATTAAGAACTCTAAAAACATTGATTTTATGCTTTTTGTTTTTGCTTGTTTTTGAAAGTTTTTTAATTGAGTTTTCCAGTTGAAAGTTAGTTCTTAAGACTTTTTCAGCAGTTTGATTTATTAGTTCTAAGGTCGCATCGTTACTTTCTTTTTTTGTGGCGATTACAATTAGCGCGCGCCGTAACTCTTCCAGTAGTTCTATATCTTGGCTGAGACGGCTCAAAGATAGAAAATTCTTGAAGTCAAAGCTTTCTACAAAAATATTTGTTGACCCTAGTACGTTGTCGAACAAGTCCTCATCGCCACGTGGGCCTAGTGAAACAACTATTTTACTGCTGCCATTTATATCAATTTTAGGCAGGAACTCCATGAATATCTGGGTGATGTGGTGGCTTAAATGACGGATGCGAACGCCCATTGTTAGAGCGGCTTCGTCACTTTCTTGTAGAGTAAGTATCTTCAGACTCATTGCTATGCTCGCTTGGAAAAACTAGCGGTTATCAGGCGTGCCGTATAATTTAAGGTAGCCATCTCTCGTGTCAACCTGTGGCAAAGGATTTTTGTGAATCGGTGAAGGCATATTCCCGTTGTTTCTTGCTGCATGTTTATCTGTAATTTTTTGCTCGGTAGCCTTGGCTTGAAGTCGAGTTTTATTTTTCTCTACTATCACTGCCTTATAACGCCCAGCTTGAGGCTTGTTAAGCGCGTTGACCTGTTGGTTTGCACGGGGAGAAGTGCCATTTTTGTTCAGCGGACGTCCGCTGATGCCAGGCTTCATCATTCGCCCGGTTTTCGTATCAACGATGACATAGACATGGTTAGGGTTTTTGCTTGCGTGGCTGTTGCCGTGGACTTTTCCGCTGCCACCGCAGGGAGTGAGCCCTAATGGATCGACCCAGCCAAAAGGATTATCGGCGTAGGTGTAAGTATTGATCCCACCCGCCAACCCAATCGGATCCGGCGTAGTAAACCGCCCCACATCCGGATCATAAAACCTGAACGTATTAAAATGCAGCCCCGTCTCCCGATCCAGGTACTGCCCCTGAAACCGCAGGTTCTGCTCTTCGATGAAGTACGGTTCCCGCACCTCTTCCACGGTATTGCCCCACACCCGATAAGTCGCCTGCCAGAGGGTGTGCCCATCAGCCTCGGTCAGTTGCTCCGGCAAGCCATTGAGGTCGTTGTGGTAATAGCGAATTTTCTGCAGCGCCCCGATGCCATCGACGCGGGCCAGGGGTTGGTAGCCTTCGTCTTCATAGACGTAAAGGCTGGTCTGGCTGTGCTTTTGCTCCTGTAACAGACGCAAGCCGTCCCACATGAACTGGGTTTCGCTCAGCGGATAACCATTGCTGCCATGTTCTGTCTTGCCGATGCGCCGGCCCAGGGGGTCGTAGGCCATGCGCACCACGCTACCGCCTTCATTGCGCACTTCAATCAGCCGGCTTTCGGCGTCGTAGGCAAAGTGTTGTACGCCACGGGCGCCGCTACGTTTTTCGATCATCCGGCCAAAGGCATCGTAGCGGTAGCGTTTGTCCTGATAGGTCAGCAGCTTGTTATGTACCACCAGCCCGGCCCCGGACTGTGGGCCGTCCAGCAGGTTGGCGGCCGCGTCGTAGGCGAAGGTTTCGCGCTGGCCGTGCAGGCTGTCCTGGCTTGCGATGATGCGGCCGGTGGCGTCGTAGTGCAGCAGTTGGCGATGCTGCGTGGAGGGCTGCTGGTCGAGTTTGCCGATCAGGTTGTCGGCGGGGTCGTATTCGAAGTGCTTCTGTACCGCCGCCGGCACCAACGCTGGTTGGCTGGTGTGACGGCGTTGGCGCGCGCGCAGGCGGCCGCTGCGGTCGTACTCGCTGCGGGTGCTGATCTGGCCTTGGGTGCGCAGTACTTCGCGGTGCAGGCGGTCGCGCTCGAAGTCGCTGATGACCTGACCGTCGAGGTTGATCTGATGCAGATGGCCGCTGCCGTAGTACAGACGATTGAGCCAGCGGCCGTCCGGCAATTGGCTCTGGATCAGATTACCGAGTTCGTCGTAGTGGTGTTGCAGCTCGCCGGCCGGACTGCGCTCGGCGAGCAATTGGCCTACTGCGTCATAGGCAAAGCTCAAGGCTTGGGTATTGCCCTGTAGGTCGGTGAAGGACACGTCCGTAAGCTGGTCTAGTGCATCGTAGGTGTAGTCGGTACGACCATCGTCGGTGGTTTTGGTGATCAATCGGCCAACCGCATCGCGTTCCAGTCGATGCACGATGGGGGCGGGCGGCGTCTCGGGAACCACGGCCAGGCCCGTGCCGTAAGGCGCCGCCAGGGCGGTCACGGTGGTGACGTTGTCCAGACGGTCGTAGCTGTAACGCTTGGCGCTGCCGTCGAGATCTTGCTGCTCCGTCAACCGATCCCCATCATCCCAGGCAAACCGGTAACGTTCCCCGTTCTCGTTGACCAGCGCCTGCAGCCGACCAAAGCTGTCATACCCAAACTGCACCTGCCGGCCATGGGCGTCGGTGCGCTGGCGCACCTGGCCGCGGCGGTTGTGTTGATAGCACGTGGTGTGGCCGGCCGGGTCGGTGTAAGCGGTCAGTTGGCCGCTGATATCTCGCTGGTACTGCTCGCTACGGCCGTCGGGTAACTGGCTGCTGAGCAAGCGGCCCTGGGCGTCGTAGTGGAATTGGGTACGTTCGCCGAGGGCGTCGGTGATGACTTGCAAAAAGCCCTGGTCGTTGTAGCTGAACCGGGTCGGGTACCCCGAGCAATCGATGTGCTCGAGCAGTTGCCCGAATGGGTTCCAGCGCAGTTTTTTGCTTTTGCCCGTGGCGTCGATGATCTCGACGACTTGGCCGTGGGCGTCATAGCGATAGCGGGTGACATGGCCCAGCGGGTCGATGGCGACGGTGCAGTTGCCGCGTTGATCATAGCGGTAGCGCCAACTGTTGCCGGCGGCGTCGGTTTGCACCAGCGGCAGGGCCCAGTGTTCCAGCCATAACGTAGAGTCGCTGCGCCCCAGGGGGTCGGTTTCGCCGATGAGGTTGCCGGCCTCGTCGTAGTTGTAGGCATAGCGGCCACCCTGTGGGTCGGTGGCGTTGAGCAATTGGCGCTCGTCGTTCCATTCGAACTGCCAGGTCTGGCCGAGGTTGTCGCTGTAGAGGGTGATCTGGTGTTGGCTGTTCCAGTGTCGTGTGCTGACACGCTGCAAGCTGTCGGTAATGCGTGTGGTGCCGGCCTGCAAGTCATAGTCGAACCGGTAGGCATCGCCTTCATTGGTCCAATGCTTGACCACGCGCCATTCCAGGCCTTCGATCAGGGCCCACTCATAAAAGCAGTGCAAGCCGCTGGGCAACTGGTGCTCCACCATGCGCTGCCCGGTGTCGTAGGCAAAGCGCCGTTGCACCTGGCCGCTGGCATCGCGTACCTCGGCCAGGTTGCCCATGGCGTCGTAGCCGTAGCTGGCGAGTACTTCGCGGCGTTGATCGGGGTACACGCGCTCGAGGCGGGCCACGTGCAGCGGGTCGCGGATCAGTTCGACCTGCACCAGATCAAGCGTGTCGCGCAGCCGCATCAGGCGTCCTGCGTCGTCATAATCAAGGTAGATACGGTTGTCGTTGCGGTCACCCAGTTGGCTCAGGCGCAGCCGCGACGGGTTTGTCGGGGTGGCTTCGAACAGGCGATACATACCGTCGTCGCTTTCAATCAGTAACGGCCCATCGCGGTGGCGCCGTACAGCAAGCCCTTCACCTGCACTGAACACTGCGCCGCCCAAGGGGATGGCGCCCATATCGATGGGCCGGCCCTGTTCGTCGGTATAGACCAGGGTGTCGCCGCCTTCGGGATGGGGCTGGATTTCGACGCACACTTCATACGGCACGCTCCAGCCCGTGCCGAACAGGCTGCCACGGCGTTCGTCGCGACTGTTGTAGAAGCGCTGCCAATCGATCGGCAACAGGCCGGGCAGGACGAAATCCAGTTCCTGGTCATCGCCCAGCACCTTGGCGCCGGTAGCCGCATGCACCGGGTTCGAGGAACCCATGGCCGCGTTGGCCGCTGCGCCCATGGCGCTGCTGACGGCCATCGACGCGGCACCGCCCGCCAGCATGCAAGGTAGTTTGCTGAAAAACTTGCCCTTGCCACCTTTGAGCATCAGCAGCACCGTCACTGCCAGCCCGACCCCCGGGGTCTTGCCGCTGCGAATCTCGCGTACCACCACCGAACCGCCGCCAATGGTGACGTTGGAGGAGATCAGCCCGGAGGACACCACCTTCGCATCGCAGGTGCTGCGGTCGCCGCTGCGCACGGCGGGCTGGCCGTTGATGGTCACCTTGTCCGAGCCTTCGGCCATGAACTGCGGCGGCATCGGTGGGTGCTTCATGCAAAGCACCAGGTCTTCGGGCTTGGTCTCCGTGCCTGGCGCAGGCGAAGCCACGGTGGGGCGCCACATCTGTGAGAAGAACTCACCCGCCATGTCCAAGTAGCTGGCTTCTTCTTCCGGCGCCGGCGTTTCCAGCTCGGTACCGGCCGGTGCCACATGGGAAACAACCGCCCCGGCCGCGCGGGCAGCGGGGATGTTATTGGTGAGCGTGTCGACGGAGCCGGTGAGGATATTGGCCTGCACCGTCGGAGGGAACAGGGCGTTGCCGATGCCCTCGCACAAATTGCTCAGGCCCTTGTCGGCCCCGCTCTTGCTCATCGCAAGGCCCACGACCACGCCGACCACCGCGCCCAGCAGGAAGCACCCCAACCCGCCCGTGACAACGGTGATCCCGGTGGCGGCCACCACCGCCGCCGTAGCCAGTGCGGTAATCGCGATGTTCGCCGCCACCTCCAGCACGCCGCCGAGAATGTCGGCCATCATCGAGGTGTGTTCCATCGCATCGCCCAGGCGGGCGGCCCATAACGCGTCAGACATGCAAGATACCCATCACGCAGGCACGTCAAACGACAGCGAATTTTTGATAGTCGCCCAGTGCGCCGCTTCGGCATCGCCGAGTTTGTCGGCCTTCACATAGCTCAAGGCGAGCATCTTGCGCGTACCCGGCAGCACCAGGGCCAACTGGTACTGGAAGACCTTGTCGTTGCCCTTGCTGAACTGGCTGCGCAGTTCGATCCCTTCGATCTCCTGGGTGGCGCCCAGGCGCACCGGCACGCTGGGTAGGCAGCGCAAGTCCTGCACCTGTTTTTCCAGGCGCTTGAGCTGGTCGTCGAAGTTGCTGTGCAAGGTTTCACCTTGCGCCAGCAAGCTGCGGCTGACGATCAGTGACGTCCCCAGTTCCGGGAACTTGAGGATATTGATCGTCGCGTCCTGCAGCTCGGCGGCGGGTAGTTGGAACTGGAATTCGTTGATGCGATACGTCATGGCAAACAGGTCTCGTCAGGAGCTTTTGGGCGTGGGGAACGCGGCTTTGATGTTGGCGTCGATGCTGGTTTTTATGCCCTGGCCATCCGGTGTGGCGCCAGGCCCGCCGCCGTTGTTGAGGTGCAGCACGCCGCCGGTGTTGAACTCGGCATCGCCGCTGGCGTAGAAGCTGATTTGCACGCCAGTGAGGTTGATCTGCCCGCTGGCGTTCAACTCAAGGATGCTTTGCCCACACACCAGGCGCAGGTTTTCGCCGACCTCAATGACATAACTCTGGCTGATGCTATCGGTCTTCTTCTGGCCCACCGAGAGCACGTCTTCCTGCTTGACGATGCGCAAGCGGTTGTTACCGATAGTCACCGTCTCGTTGTGCCCAATGCTCTTGTTGCGGTCATGCCCCACCGAGTGACTTTCATCCACCTCCACCACGATGTCCTGATTGCGCTCGGCATGGATGTACAACTGCTCCAGGCCCTTCTTGTCCTCCATGCGGATTTCATTGAAGTTCGCCGGGCTGCCGCCCTTGCTGGAGCGGCTCTTCATCCCGCTCTGGGTGGCGTTTTCCGGCAGGTCGTAGGGCACCGTCTGTTCGGCGTTGTACACCCGCCCGGTAATGATCGGCCGATCCGGGTCGCCTTCCAGGAAGCTCACGATCACTTCCTGGCCGATGCGCGGGATCTGCATCGAGCCCCAGTTCTTGCCGGCCCAGGATTGCGAGACGCGAATCCAGCAGGAGCTGTTTTCGTTGGACTGGTCGTGGCGGTCCCAATAGAAATGCACCTTCACCCGGCCATATTGGTCGGTCCAGATTTCCTCGCCCTTGGGCCCGACCACCAGCGCGGTCTGCGGGCCTTTGACGATGGGCCGATGGGTGTTGGCCAGTGGGCGGAAGCTCTGTTGTGCGTCGATGCAGGTCAGGCTGCTGTCGAACTGCGCCGACGCCGCGCCGCCACCGGATTCCAGGCGTTCCTGGGTGATGTAGTAGCGCGCGGCGAGGATCAGGTATTCGCGGTTCTGGTCGCGGCGGCTGAAGCCGGTGAGGCTGAACAGATGACCGGAGCCCAGGCCCCGGGCGTTGCCGCTGAACTCCACTTGTTCATGCAGGGTTTGCAGGGCTTCGATACGGGTGCGTGCGTAGTGTTCGCCGTCTTCGCTTTTGACGTAGGTGCCGGGGTAGTCGTACAGCGGATAGTCACCGGCGGTGTGCGGGCGCGGCATGGCCGAGCGCACGTCGATGCTGGCGCTGGGGCGCTGGAAGTCATAGTCGTTGAGCTCAAGGGAGCCGGGCTGGACTTGCTGCGCCAGGTGCCAGTTGTGCATATGGTCGCGTTCGCGCTGCTGCTCGTCCTTGGGGTAGTAGGGCACCGAGGTGTAGCCGGGCACCGTGGTGTGGGCGCCATAGGCATCGGCCAGCACCAGCACATGGCGATCCTGCTCGTGACGGAAGAAGTAGTAGATGCCTTCCTGTTCCATCAGGCGACTGACGAAATCGAAGCTGGTCTCGCGGTACTGCACGCAGTATTCCCACTCGCGATACGGCCGGCTCAGGGCGTCTTCGAAGTCGGAAAAGCCCAGGTCGCGGAACACCTGCTTGATGATCTGCGGGATGCTCAGGTTCTGGAAAATCCGGCAGTCGGAGGTGCGGCTCAGCAGCCATAGCCACGGGCGCAGTGTCACCTGGTAACTGGCGAACTGGCCCTGGTCGATGTTCTGGCTGCAGCGCGCGACGATCCCATGGAAATACCGCTCGCCGCCGTCCGCCAGTTGCAGACCCACGCTCATCGGCTTGCCCAGCAACTGGTTGAGGTCGATGTTGGCATCCAGCGAGTTCAGTTGTAGCTCGTAGCTGAACAGCCGCCCCAACTCTTCGTCGCCGCCCATTTCATTGAGCAACAGCACATCCGGGCCCAGAGGGCTGGTGATCTTGGCCAGGCGTGAGGCTTGGTTGAAAAGCATCGGTTGTCCCGTAAGTGTCTTAATAACTGAAGAAACCGAATCCAATGTGGGAGCGTGCTTGCTCGCGAGTGCGGTGTATCAGTTGATACATCCGGTGACTGACTCACCGCATTCGCGAGCAAGCCCGCTCCCACATTTGGATAGCACTTCGTCAGGTTATTCGGTGTCGCTGAACTGGTAGTGCAATTCGTTATCCCGCGTGCCGATTCGCACCCCTGCCAGCGCCTTGCCTTCGAGCATGCGCGTGAGGAACTCGCGGCTCATGTCCGGCAGCAGGCTGTTGGTGAGGATGGTGTCGATCATCCGCCCGCCACTTTCGGTTTCGGTGCAGCGCGAGACGATCAGGTCGATCACCGTGTCGTCGTAGTCGAAGGCGACTTTGTGGGTGTTCTCCACGCGCTTCTTGATGCGGTCCAGTTGCAGGCGGGTAATCGCCTTGAGCATCACATCACTGAGCGGGTAATACGGAATCGTCACCAGGCGCCCGAGCAGGGCCGGTGGGAAGATCTCCAGCAGCGGCTGGCGCAGGGCCTTGGCGATGTCTTCGGGATCGGGCACGTTTGCCGGGTCTTTGCAGACGTGGGAAATCAGCTCGGTGCCGGCGTTGGTGGTGAGCAGGATCAAGGTGTTCTTGAAGTCGATCACCCGGCCTTCGCCGTCCTCCATCACGCCCTTGTCGAACACCTGGAAGAAAATCTCATGCACGTCCGGGTGGGCTTTTTCCACCTCGTCCAGTAGCACCACGCTGTAGGGTTTGCGCCGCACGGCTTCGGTCAGCACGCCGCCTTCGCCATAGCCGATATAGCCCGGTGGCGCGCCCTTGAGGGTGGACACGGTATGGGCTTCCTGGAACTCGCTCATGTTGATGGTGATCACGTTCTGCTCGCCGCCGTACATGGCTTCGGCCAGGGCCAGGGCGGTTTCGGTCTTGCCCACGCCCGAGGTGCCGGCCAGCATGAACACGCCAATCGGCTTGCTTGGGTTGTCGAGGCCGGCGCGGGAGGTCTGGATGCGCTTGGCGATCATCTGCAAGGCATGGTCCTGGCCGATGATGCGTTTTTTCAGGTGCTGGTCGAGGTTGAGCACCGTCTCCAGTTCATTGCGCGCCATGCGGCCCACCGGGATGCCAGTCCAGTCGGCGACCACCGAGGCCACGGCCTGGTAATCCACGGTCGGCAGGATCAGCGGGGTTTCACCTTGCAGGGCACTGAGGCGCTGTTGCAGGTCCACCAGTTTCGCACGCAACTCGTCGTTGCCGCTGTCGACAACGCCGGCTTTCTCGCGCAGGGTCGCGCGGGTAGCGAGCAACTCGTCTACTAGGGTCTTTTCTTCGGCCCAGCGGCTTTCCAGGGTTGCCAGGCGCTCGCGTTCGGCACTCAGCAAGGCTTCGCTGTTGCTCTGGCGTGCGCCAATAGCGATGCCGATGGCATGCTCGCGGGCGATGATTTGCAGCTCGGTTTCCAGGGCTTCGATACGGCGACGGCTGTCATCCACTTCTGCCGGCACCGCGTGCAGGCTGATGGCGACGCGGGCGCAAGCGGTGTCCAGCAGGCTCACGGATTTATCCGGCAACTGGCGCGCCGGGATATAGCGGTGGGACAGCTTGACCGAGGCTTCCAGGGCTTCATCGAGGATCTGCACCTGGTGGTGCTTTTCCATGGTCGAGGCCACGCCGCGCATCATCAGCAGCGCCTTGTCCTCCGACGGCTCGGCCACTTGCACCACCTGGAAACGGCGGGTCAGCGCCGGGTCTTTCTCGATATGCTTCTTGTACTCGGCCCAGGTGGTGGCGGCCACGGTGCGCAAGGTGCCACGGGCCAGGGCCGGCTTGAGCAGGTTGGCCGCATCACCGGTGCCGGCGGCGCCCCCGGCACCTACCAGGGTGTGGGCTTCGTCGATAAACAGGATGATCGGTTTTGGCGAGGCCTGGACGTCTTCGATGACCTGGCGCAGGCGCTGTTCGAATTCGCCTTTCATGCTGGCGCCGGCTTGCAGCAGGCCCACATCCAGGCTGCGCAGCTCCACGTCTTTCAACGCAGGAGGCACATCACCGGCAACGATGCGCAGGGCAAAGCCTTCGACCACCGCCGTCTTGCCCACCCCGGCTTCACCGGTGAGGATCGGGTTGTTCTGGCGCCGACGCATCAGGATGTCCACCAGTTGGCGGATCTCTTCGTCACGCCCCACGATCGGGTCGAGCTTGCCGTTGCGCGCCTGTTCGGTCAGGTCCACGGTGAAACGCTTAAGGGCTTCCTGTTTGCCCATGGCACTCGGGGCCATGGCGCCGCTGGCTTCGCCCGGCACGGCACCGGCATTGAAACCATCGCTGGCGCTCAGGGCGTTTTCCGGCGAATCACCGACATATTCATCAAAGCGCTCGCTCAGGGCCTCGGCCTTGATCTTGTCGAACTCCCCAGACAAACCCAGCAGCGCATGTCGCAGGCTCGGCGTCTTCAAAATGCCCAGCACCAGGTAGCCGGTGCGCACCTGGCTTTCGCCAAACATCAGGCTGCCGTACACCCAGCCGCGTTCCACGGCTTCTTCCACATGGGACGACAGGTCGGTGATCGACGTCGAGCCACGGGGCAGGCGGTCCAACGCCTCGGTGAGGTCACGGGCCAGCCGTGCCGGCTCAATGTTGAATTGGCGGATGAGGCGATGCAGGTCCGAGTCCTGCAGTTGCAGCAACTGGTGAAACCAGTGGGCCAGTTCCACGTAGGGGTTACCGCGCAATTTGCAGAACACCGTGGCGGCTTCGATGGCCTTGTAGGCCACGCTGTTGAGTTTGCCGAACAGTGCGGCACGACTGATTTCACCCATGCTCTGGATTCCTTGAGGTGGTGGCTTGATCGGCGTAATGCCGGGCCAGGATTAGGTCGTTGGCGTCTTGCCCGGGTTGGCCGAGCCAAGTGTTGAAACCCAACCGGAACTGCCCGTTGAGTTGCAACGGCGGCACTTGCGGTTGTTGAAGAATCAGGTTCAGGTCCCAGTCCAGTTCGTGGCCCAGGTATTCGGTGACCCAGGCCACCAGTTCATTGAACGGCTGGCTGCCGGGCAACATGCCCATGTAGTCGTCGAGCGTCAGGGGCCCGAGGCGAATACGGAACTTGTGCTGGCGGTCCCACACATGGCTGCCCAGGCAAAAATCCACGCCCAGCTGATGGGCACTCACGCTGACCCGGCTGCGCTCGGGCAGCTCCAGCCATTGGCCGACGTACTCTTCAATCTCCACCGGCAGGCCGAAATACTCGCCGAGAATCGCCTTCAAACCGTCCGGGTAGCGGGTTTGCGCCGAGAGGTGGCCGCTGTAGTGCAGTTTTGCGGTATCGGGGATCAGGCCCTGGTCGAGGAGGCTGGGCATACCGCGCCCGCTGAGCGCCGCCAGGCGTGCAGACCAGTAATCATCGTCGGGCCGGTCGTGGCTGACGGTCGGCCGCGCCTCGGCCCAGGCCCGATAAAACAGGGTCAACAGGCGGTGGTGGAACACATCCAGGAAACGTTTGCTGGTGCTGTCGGCGTTATTGCGTTGGCGTTCGCGCACGTATTCGGTGATGTGCAGCGGCAACGGCCCATTGGGGCCACCGAGGCCGAAAAAGAACTGCTCCAGGCGCGCTGGCGTGCCGTCACCGCCGGGATTGACCGACGCCAGGGTCGCCGGGGCGAACGTGCAGTCAGCCTGTTGCCCGAGGCGCAACGGGTCATCGGCCAGGCGCAGGGAATGCCCCAGGCGCGGCAGGTGGGGCGATTCGCACTCGATACGGCGCAGCGCCTGGAAGAAGTCATATTCCCAGGGCTCCTGATGCATCGCATCCAGGGTACTCACAGGGTCGGACGCCGTCCGGGCTTGGCTTTCCATCGCATGATCTCGCCGCGTTCGGTGGTACGAATCACCGTCTCGGTAAAACTGTTGATCGACACGTAACGCGCCAGGAATCGTTCCAGCACTGCTCCGAGCAGGAATACACCGGTGCCGCGGAACGCGTTTTCATCAAATTCCAGGGTGATTTCCAGGCCACGGCCAAACACGATCGGGCCGGGCATCGGCAGGCGCCGTGTCACCGCTTTGCTGCTGACCTCGCGCAGGCCCTCGATCTGCAATTGCAGGGCGGCGTCGTTGCTGTCGCCATACAGGCGCAGCAGTTCACGCAACGCGGCGGCACCCTGGCCTTCGCTCAGGGACAGGTAGTTGAGCGACAACTGGCTGATCAGGCGCCAAGCCTTGGCGTCATGGGCGTGGCTGGCGCGCGGTCGGCTGGGCCCGGCGACGCAGCGCACTGCCAGCACCGGGGCACTGTCGGCCAGGGTGAAGTCAGTCTTGCCGTTGCCCACGCTCATGAACAACGGCAGATCGCGGTTGGTGCACAGCGCGGTCACGCCCAATTGGCGCAGGTCATGGCGGTAGGGCGCTTGCTGGCTGTCCACCAGGCTGACAAAGGTCTCGCTGCCCACATACGTAGAGCGCGGGCCATTGCGCCGCTGGTCGCTGGACAAGACTCGCGGCTCGCGACGCACACTGTAGTAAGACTGGTCGCGGCCGTAGCGCGATGGATCACGCACGGCGTAGAACGGCAAAAAGGGTTGCTCCGGCCCGGTGCCGTGGCCGGTGATGGCGCTCAGGGAGTGGATTTCGAAGTCCATGGGCCGGGTGCGGTCGGCAATCACATGGTGTTCGTTGACCCGCTCGGACAAGTGAATCCGGTCCACCCGCTTGGGGAACAGGTTGATCGCCGGGGTGCAGAAGGGCACGAACTGCGCGGCGCCAACACTGCCTTCCAGGCTGGGATCGTGGCGGTCGAACAGCACGATCAGCTCCAGTTCCTGGCCATCGCAGCGTTGTACGGCGCGGCTCAGTTCGGCGAATTCGACGAACAGGTAGCGGTGGGGCAGGGCGAAGTATTCCTGCAGCAAGCGGTAACCCTGGAAGGCTCGCGATACCACGGGCATCGCCGCATCGGCATCGTCGAACCCGCGCGAACGCAGTGCGTCCTGCGGCAGGCGCTCCACCCAGTCCCCGCCGGGTTGGCGCGCAAACACCGCGCAAACATTGCCCAGCAATTGCTCGTAGAGGCGGAACGGCTGCTCATCGGCGCCGCTCAGGTACAACGGCAGATTGTCCAGGGCCAGGCTGTTGAATGGCAGCTCGGCGCCGGTGCGCAGGGTCAGGCGCAAACCGGCCTTGGCCTTGGGCTCGCTAGCGGCCAGGCGCCCAAGCACGGCGGACGGGTTGCCGAAGTAATCGGCCTGGCTGACCTGCAACGGCCACAGCGTCACCGGGTGTGCGGTGCGGTACTCGCAGCAGGTCTGGGTTTCGCGGCCCAGAGCGGCGCGCAACACGGTATCGCGGGGCAGGGCAAAACCGCTGGCCAGGGAGCCTTCATCGGGGTCGGCCTGCAATTGCACCACGGTCATCGACGGGGTCGGCGCCAGGTAGTGCGGGTAGGCGATTTCCAGCAGGTTATGGGTAAAGGTCGGGTACTCGGCATCGAGCTTGAGCTGCACCCGGGCGGTGAGATACGCGAAGCCTTCGAGCAGGCGCTCGACGTACGGGTCGGCGCAGTCCATACCGGACAGGGTCAGCCGACTGGCGATCTTCGGGTATTCCTTGGCGAACTCTGCGGCGCTTTCGCGCACGTGGTGCAGTTCCTGGTTGTACAGCTCCAGCAGGCGCGGGTTCATGGGCGCCTCCGCTGGTCGGCGTTGACCACGCGTACATGGCCAGACTCCAGATCCAGGTCGGTTTGCAGCAGCAGGCGCAAGGGCACCGGCTGGGCCCACAGGTCGCCTTCGATCTCGAAGCTCAAGGCGTTGTGATTCATCTCGCCATGGGCCACACGCGCCTTGACCCGCAGGGTGTGGCGCAGGATGCGTGGCTCAAAGGTGGCAATCGCCTGGTAGATCAAGGCTTCCAGTGCATTGATATCGACGCTCGACGCACTGTTGCCCGCCAGCGCTGGCAGGCCGTAATTGATCACCGACGTCCCGGCCGGGGTGTGCAGCGTGGCATCGGCATTGAGTAGCGACGTGGTATTGAGCAGCCACGCCAGGTCCCGCAGCACCGAGGCTTTGAGCTGGGTCAGGGACAGCACGCGCTTGTCGGCGCTTTCCTTGGGATTGCTCGGCTCGTCGTCGGTCAACCGGTCCAGCAGGGACGGTTGCAGGCGGTCGCGGGTGGCGATTTCGGTTACCACGTAAAGAGTGCCACGAAGTTTTTCTGGTCCATAGCCCCAAGCAGACAACGACCTCCGTTGGCAACCATAGACGCCTCTAAGCGACCCTCAATATGTCTGATGGCTTGATACTGAGAGCGACACTCCTGACTCGGTGCAGGTTCTGGTGCAAAGTGCTGCACAATGATGATCTGTGCATTGTTAAAGGTCTCGACCCTTGGCTGGTCCTTGCGGTCGACGCTTAGATGGCAAGGCCAAGGCATATCCAGGGTCAACAGGCTCTGGTCAGGCTTTCGCAATGCACAGCGTTGTGCATGATTCTCCAAGGTCAGTCGTTGACCTCCAACCACCACCACCTCGGGGTTTGATTGGGTGGCGTCGATTTGTTGAGCTTGCTCCGCACAGGCATTCAGGCTCAACAGCATGCTCACAGAGAGTATGCATTGCAGGGTGCGTTTGATCATTTCAACTCCCAAAACCAGACCTGTCGGGACCGGTGCGCCTGGTCGGCGAAATCACCTGTTACTGAACCTCGATTCCATAGGTCAATATGGTCGCCGGTACGAGCTTCCAGAGATTGGCCCATCCGGGCAAAACAATCTTTGAAGAAAATAATTCCGGTTTTTTGGTAAAGCGTACGGCGGTCCTCGGCGCTGCCCGTAAGAATGGTTGGGCGACCTAGATGATGACGCCACAGCCAGTTAGCCAGTGACTCCGCGCCTCGGGCGTGGTCATGCGCGCATTTGGGTTCGCTATACGTCGATTTGTTTACCTTGATGGTTTTTTCGGCGTTAAGCGTGATGCTCATACGGATGGCGCATTGGTTGTCCCAAGGACCATCACAGGGTGTTGATGTTGTGGGGTAGTTTGCCCACAAATTGATAAACGAAGGTTTGGCCATGACTCAGATACCGAAAAGAGGAAGGTCGAAATTCGAGCAAGCACCAAAACCCCCGGCGCGTTGCGCCAGGGGTCTTCGTATCAACGCTTGGTGTTGGAACGGATATTCCAGCCGAACTTGATCGGGCCGCCGTCCTTGGTGCCGTCGGCTTTCTGCGGCTGGTAGTCGACCATCACCTGGGCAAAGTTCAGGGTGACGTTTTCGGTCAGGCGATCATCGCTGCCCGAACCGCCGGTGCTCAGGGACGTGATCAGCACTTCTTCGAGGTTGATGATCATGTACTCGACCTGGCTTTCGCCGCCGGCCTTGCGCACGGTCAGCTTGACCTTGTCGATGTGCTTGCCGCTGGCGCAATGCATCATCAGGTTAGGCGAAGCCTTGTCCACGTACTTGGTCAGCGACAGGTCCTGGATGTTCACTTTGCCCGCGCCGCCGCCGCCGCCAACGTGCATGTTGCCGGACTGGGCCATGCCCCAGCTCCAGTTCAGCACGTCGATTTCGTCCTTGTGGGCCTTGTCCATGGACTCGCCCTTGATGTCGCCGATCTTGATGAAGATATCAACAGCCATGTTTTCTCCCTGTGTGGTCTGAGCCACGATATTTGTTTACGCCGCCGACCCTTGTAGGAGCGAGCTTGCTCGCGAAGGTCGTCAACGGTGACGCGGGCATCCTGGATGAACGCAGCGCCTTCAAGTTTTTCGCGAGCAAGCTCGCTCCTACAGGGAGCGAGCCAGTCCCGATTTTTTACGCACTTTTTGCCGAAGGCAGTTTCGATACCAGGCGCAGCGACACGGTCAGCCCTTCGAGCTGATAGTGCGGGCGCAGGTAGAACTTGGAGTTGTAGTACCCCGGGTTGCCCTCGACGTCTTCCACGATCACTTCGGCGGCAGCCAATGGGTGCTGGGCCTTGGTGGTTTCGGTGGAATGCGCCGGGTCGCCGTCGACATAGTTGAGGATCCAGTCCTGCAACCAACGCTGCATCTCGTCCTTCTCTTTGAAGGAACCGATCTTGTCGCGCACGATGCACTTCAAGTAGTGGGCGAAACGGCAGGTGGCGAACAGGTACGGCAGGCGTGCGGCCAGGTTGGCGTTGGCGGTGGCGTCCGGGTCGTCGTATTCGGCCGGTTTCTGCAACGACTGGGCGCCGATGAATGCGGCGAAGTCGGTGTTTTTCTTGTGCAGCAGCGGCATGAAACCGTTCTTCGCCAGCTCCGCTTCACGGCGGTCGCTGATGGCGATTTCGGTCGGGCACTTCATGTCCACGCCACCGTCATCGGTAGGGAAGGTGTGAGCCGGCAGGTTTTCCACTTCACCGCCGGACTCCACGCCACGGATGCGTGAGCACCAGCCGAAGTGCTTGAACGAGCGGTTGATGTTCACCGCCATCGCGTACGCGGCGTTGGCCCAGGTGTACTTGGAGCTGTCGGCGCCGTCGGTGTTTTCTTCGAAGGCGAAGGCTTCCACCGGGTCGGTCTTGGCACCATACGGCAAGCGTGCGAGGAAGCGCGGCATGGTCAGGCCGATGTAGCGCGAGTCTTCCGATTCACGCAGCGAGCGCCAGCCGGCGTATTCCGGGGTGGTGAAGATCTTGGTCAGGTCCCGTGGGTTCGACAGCTCCTGCCACGAGCCCATGCCCATCACGGTCGGCGATGCGGCGGCGATGAACGGCGAGTGCATCGCGGCGCAGACTTTCGACAGCTCACCCAGCAGTTCCACGTCAGGTGGCGACTGGTCGAAGTAGTAATCGCCCACCAGGCAACCGTAAGGTTCGCCGCCGAACTGGCCGTATTCTTCTTCGTACATCTTCTTGAAGATCGGGCTCTGGTCCCACGCGGTGCCCTTGAATTTCTTCAGGGTCTTGTGCAAGTCAGTCTTGGAGATATTGAGCACGCGAATCTTCAGTTGCTCATCGCTCTCGGTGTTGTTGACCAGGTAGTGCAGGCCGCGCCAGGCGCTTTCCAGCTGCTGGAAATCCGGGTGATGGATAACCTGGTTGACCTGGGCGGTGAGCTTGGCGTCGATGGCGGCGATGATCGACTCAATCGACTTGATCGCGTCGTTGGACACCAGGTCCGTTTGCGCCAGGGCCTGTTCGGCCAGGGTGCGCACGGCGGTCTCGACGGCTTCGCGGGCCCGTTCGGTCTTGGGCTTGAACTCTTGCAGCAGCAGGTTCGCAAACTCGCTGGCTTCTTGGGTGGTACCCAGGTTCTGGGTGCCTTCGCGGGCGGTATTGTCGGTCATGATTACTGGTCCCCAGCAGGTTTGGGCGCGCTCGCAAGGGCCTGCAGCAATGCCGGGTCCTTGATCGCTTTCATGATGATTTCTTCTGCGCCGGTCTTGCCGTCCATGTAGGTCAGCAGGTTGGCCAGTTGGGTACGGGCTTCCAGCAATTGGTTCAGCGAGTCGACCTTGCGCGCCACGGCAGCGGGGCTGAAGTCGTCCATGCTTTCGAAGGTGATATCCAGGCTCAGGTTGCCTTCGCCTGTCAGCTCGTTGGGTACGTGGAATGCCACGCGCGGCTGCATGGCCTTGAGCCGCGAGTCGAAGTTGTCGACGTCCACTTCAAGGAACTTGCGATCCGCTACCGGCGCCAGAGGTTCGGCGGGCTTGCCGGCGAGGTCGGCCATCACACCCATTACGAAGGGCAGCTGGACCTTTTTCTCGGCGCCGTAAAGCTCGACGTCGTACTCGATCTGCACTCGAGGCGCACGGTTGCGCGCGATGAATTTCTGAGAACTTTGCTTCGCCACGTTGCTGCTCCTGGTCGCTTGAGCGACGGTGTTGTTACTGCAAAGCCTGGCGACTTACTCGCCGTCCGGGCCACGCAGGTTTTCAAATTGGGACATGCCGTCGGGAATCAGATTGCGCACGATGGCCGCAAAATCGGCGTGCACCAGGTTTTTCGCCCGGTTCAACAGCACCGGCAGTGGGCTGGAAGGCTCGTGCCGGGTGTAGTACGCAAGGATCCGATCCAGGTCGCGCAGCACCTCGTCGCGGCTGGCGATCTCGCCAGTATTGCGCGGGGCTGCAGGGGCGCCAGCGTGTTCGACCGAGGCGTGGCTGTCGTCACTGACCACCTCGGGTTCACGGCTGTCGCCGCTCTGCGCAGCGAACTGGTTGAAAATCTGCAGGGCCTGCTTGAGCAGGTGCTTGAGTGCACCGAGGTCCACGCCCTGGGCGGAACCGACTTGCTCGCTGACGTATTTTTCGATGTTTTCACAGGCCGCGCGGGCCTCGACTAGGGCTGTATGGGTGGCTTGCAACGCCTGCGGGTCGCTATCGAGGAAGGCGCCGGCCAGTTGCTCGGTGCCGAGGTGTTCGCCGGGAAAGCTTTGCAGGCCGCTGGCGTTCAGGGCCCCACGCAGGCTCACGGGGCCGAACGCTCGCGAGCGCGTAAGCACGCTTTCGCGCAGCAAGCGGATGTTCGTGTCGCAGGTCAATCCGGCAAGGGCGTTGATGCGTACGGTGGGATCGTTGTCGTCATCGGCATCCAGGCGCGGGTGCAGGTCGGCCCAGTATTGCTGGAGCAGTTCGCTGATCAGGGTCAGGACGCTGGCCAGCCCGCCGACGCCTTGCAGGGCGAGGGAGCTTTGCAGCAAAAAATGGGTGATGCGCAGGTCTTTGCTGCGCTGCAGAAGATCCAGGCTTTGTTGCTGGATGCTGCGCCAGTCTGGGGGCTCGGCGGGCAAAATAGCGTCGCCCATGCTGCGCTCGGGTTGACCCTGGGCAGCACGCTCCAAGTGCAGGAAGTCCGCGTCATATTCCAAGTCTTCGCCACACGGCGAAGTCGCGGAAACGGCGGTGAGCAGCAACGGCACATCCACTAAATTCGATCTCCATATCGGCCCTTTAGTCTCGGGCAGTGCATGCGTTAGTTGCGTGGTTTAGTTGCGCAATTTATCGGCATGTTTTCTTGGTCAGGCCAGCACATTGATTTCAATGTGCCACTACTTATCTTCAAGAAGTTGTGCATTTTTGGTGTAGTAGTTATGCGTTGTCAAGGTAAGCTATTCGCTCTGTGTGACAGATGTGCGGTGTTTAACAACCTGTGCGACCCGTGGGTCAAAGTAGGCACCGTCTGAGGATTTTTGTCACATATGTCGGTTAAAATCAGCGATCATGCTGGTAAAAGCAGGTTTCTAAGGCTGTTTAAAGGATTTGCCGAGACGCGCTTGGGAAGGTACTTCCCTTGGGCCGCCCGCGCGTGAGGTTCAGCAAGGAGGCAAGATGTCACTGTGTTTGACTATCACTAGTTATCACAAGATCACCCCAGGTCAATGTCCGGAAAAGTCCATGGATAATGGAGTGATGGCAATTGGCCGCTCTAGTGAAAATGACTGGATATTGCCTGATCCAGAGCGTTTGGTCTCCGCGCAACATTGCGTTATTCAATACAAAGATGGCCGTTACTATCTAACCGATAACAGTACCAATGGTGTGGAATTGGTTAACGCCGGTATTCGTTTGCGCCGGGGAAACAGTGAGCCATTACAAGATGGGGAGTTGATCCGGATCGGCGATTACGAGATCCAGGCACGGATTGATTCCGGGGTGAACGTGACAGGCGCCCAGCCTTTCGCCACCGACGGCTCCAACAGTTTCGAAGCCCTCATGGGGCGCCAGGGGGCGGGCGTGGCCACGCCGCTGCCAACCACTCCGGTGATCGCACCGCAGTTCCAGGGCGCGTCGTCGATGGACACGCTGCCGGACCTGTTCGATTTCCTCACGCCCACGGCCGTGCCACCGCCCAGCCAGCCTGACCATGTGCCGGCTGAGCAGCATGATTTCCGCCCGCCCGTCGCCGTTATCGTGCCTGTGCCCGAGAAAACGGCGACCCCGGGCTCGGTGATTCCGGAAGACTGGGACCTGCTTGGCGAAACACCCGCGCCGCCGCTCAGCACGCCACCGCCCATCGCGCCGCCTGAGCCACCTGCGGTCGAGCCCCCGCTCCCGACAACCGACGCCCACCAACCCGACTTGCTGCAAGCCTTCCTGCGCGGTGCCGGTCTTGACCAACTGCGCCTGGACAAGGCCCAGGCCGAGGCGCAGATGGAAAGTATCGGCCGCAGCTACCGGCTGATGGTCGAAGGCCTGATCGACGTATTACGTGCGCGCAGCAGCCTCAAGGGCGAGTTCCGCATGCAGCAGACGACGATCCAGCCGGTGGAAAACAATCCGTTGAAATTCGCCCCGAATGCCGACGAAGCGTTACTGCTGCTGCTTCGCCACGGCAACCAAGCGTTTATGGCGCCGGACCTGGCCGTGCGCGACAGTTTCGACGACCTGCGGGCCCACCAACTGGCGGTGATGGCCGGTGTCGAAGCGGCCATCAAACATCTGCTGACACGCTTCGAACCCGCTCAACTGGAAGAGCGCATGGGCAAGCCTGGCGGGCTGTCGAGCCTGTTCAACGGTTCGCGCCAGGCCCAGTACTGGCAACAGTTCACCGAGCTCTACAACAGTATTTCCCGTGAGGCCCAGGAGGATTTCCAGGACCTGTTCGGCCGTGAATTCAGCCGGGCCTATGAAGCACACAGCGCACGCCAGCGGCGCTGAAACTGGAACAACGGACAGCCACATACGTCATTGAGGACGCAGGATGATTTCCAGGTTTTTACTCGCAGCCGCCAGCCTGTTGCTGCTGACGGCCTGTGCCAAGGATGCTGCGCCGCCGGCGCCAGAGGCACAAATCGACACTGCCAGTGTCGAGCTGCACTTCCATGCCATCAGCGGTCTCAACCCCGGTACAGCGGGCCAGCCAGCGCCGGTGCGGGTACGGATTTTCGAGTTGAAAAACGCCGCGACCTTCAGCCGTGCCGACTACTTCGCCCTGGCGGATCGCGCCCAGTCGACCCTCGGCCTGGACCTGCTGGACCAGGATGAAGTGGTGATCCAACCCGGCCAGCAATTGAGCATCCAGCGCGACCTCGATCCGGCCACCCGGCAGATCGGCCTGCTGGTGGGTTATCGCGAACTGGACCGTGCGCAATGGCGCACGGTCCTCAGCGTGCCGCCCCGCCAAGCCAGTGAATACCAGATCAGCCTTGATGTGCGCGCCGTACGTGCGCACCTCAGCGTTACCCCATCCAGCCCTGCCCAATAAGAAGCAATCGGAGCCCCCATGTCCTGGAACAATCGCGTGGTCTGGTCGGAAGGCATGTTCATCGGAACGCAGCACTTCCAGCAGCATGACCGTTACCTGGAAAACCTGATCGATGCCCGCAGCCGTCCGCTGTCGGCCGGTGCCTGGGGGTTTTCCGAACTGCTGATCGACCAGGGTCTGTTGGCCCAGGGCAAGCTGGCCATTGTCTCGGCCCGTGGCCTGTTGCCCGATGGCACGCCGTTCAATATTCCCCAGGACGACCTGGCGCCGAGCCCGTTGAATATCGACGACAACCTGCGTGACGGCCTGGTGTACCTGGCCTTGCCCCTCAAGCGCGCCGGCGCCCGCGACACGGTAGACGAAGGCGAGCCCCTGGGCGCTGCGCGTTACCTGAGCCAGGTGCGCGAGGTGCGGGATGACAACGCACCCTTTGAAAACCGCGCACCGGTGGCCGTCGGTTCCCGTGCCTTGCGCTTGCTCACCGCCGCCGATGGCATCAGCGACTACGCCGCCATCGGCCTGGTACGCATCAAGGAAAAGCGCGCCGACCGCGCACTGGTGCTGGATGACAGCTACATCCCTCCGGTGCTCGATGTGGCGGCGAGTAAACCGCTGACGGCGTTTCGCAGCGAACTGCTGGGCCTGCTGCACCAGCGCGGCGAAGCCCTGGCTGGACGCGTGGTGGCTTCGGGCTCCGGTGGTGCTTCAGAGATTGCCGACTTTATGCTGCTGCAACTGGTCAACCGCGCCCAGCCGCTGATCCAGCACCTGAGCCAGTTGAGCCCGCTGCATCCAGAGCGTTTCTTCAGTGAGTTGGTAAGCCTGGCCGGCGAGTTCTCGACCTTCTCCACCTCGGGGCGGCGCCCTGAGGAGTACCCGCGCTACCAGCATGACGACCTGGCCCTCAGCTTCGCCCCGGTGATGCAGGCCCTGCGCGAGGCGCTGTCGATGCTGATCGACAGCAAGGCCACGCCGATCCCGATTGTCGAGAAAGCCTACGGCGTGCACGTGGCAATGCTGGCGGATAAAACCCTGATCGACAGCGCCAGCTTCATCCTCGTGGTACGTGCCGATGTGCCGGGCGAAACCCTGCGTGCGCGCTTCGGCCAGCAGAGCAAGGTCGGCTCGGTGGAGCACATCCGCGACCTGGTCAACCTGCAACTGCCGGGCATCGGCCTGCTGCCGTTGCCGGTGGCGCCACGCCAGATCCCGTATCACGCAGGCTCCACCTACTACGAACTGGACCGCGGCAGCGAACACTGGCAGCAGTTGATCCACTCCGGTGGCTTTGCCTTCCATATCGCCGGGCAGTTTCCGGGCTTGAGCCTGGCCTTCTGGGCGATCCGAGGATAATCCGCGATGCATCCCAATGATGACGACCGCACCCAGTTCATGCCGCGCCCGGGTGGCCGTGCGCCGGAGCCTGCACGCGCAGAACCGGCGCCTTTGTCGATGCCGGCGGCGCCGATCCTCACCGGCAAAAGCCAGGGCCTCAACCCCCTGGAAAGCGCCGCCGGCCCGTTGCTGGCGCTGCTGACGCGCCTGCGCAACACCATCGCCCATCCCGCGCCATCAAGCCTGCGTGCGCAGTTGCTGGCCTACCTGCGCCAGTTCGAAGAGCGTGCCGAGGCGGCCGGTGTGGCCCGTAACGAGGTGCTGCTGGCGCGCTACGCGCTGTGCACCGCCCTCGATGAAGCGGTGCTGAGCACGCCGTGGGGCAGCGCCAGTGATTGGGGCAAGCAGAGCCTGTTGATCACCGTGCACAACGAAGCCTGGGGCGGCGAAAAGGTCTTCCAGTTGTTGGATCACTGCCTGCAAAGCCCACGCGAGCGCCTGTATTTGCTGGAGCTGTTGTACCTGTGCGTGTGCCTGGGTTTTGAAGGCCGCTACCGGGTGATGAACGACGGGCGCAGCCAGTTGGAAGCGCTGCGCGAACGCACGGCGGCGGCGATTCGCAGCGCCCGTGGCGAACATGAGCGCGAGTTGTCGCCCCATTGGCGCGGCGTGACCGTGGCCCGTGATCGCCTGGCGCAATTCATGCCGCCGTGGATCGCCGTGGCTATCGGCCTGGCCTTGTTGCTGGCCCTGTTGTTTGGCCTGCGCCTGAAGCTGGCGTCGGATGCCGAACCGGTGTTCAAGAACATCCATGCCCTGGGGGAAATCCCGGTGCAGGCCATCGACCGCCCGGTGGCGCAGCCGAAAATCATCGAGCGCCCGCGCCTGGCGGGCTTTCTGGTGGAAGACATCAAGGCGGGCCGGGTCGCAGTGGAAGATGCCGTCGACCGCTCCGTGGTGACGATCCGTGGCGATGAGCTGTTCGCCTCGGCCAGCTCCAGCATTGTCGATGACTACCAGCCCCTGATGCTGCGCATCGCCGATGCCATCCGCAAGGTCAAGGGCCAGGTGCGCGTGACCGGGCACAGCGATAACCGACCGATTGCCACCCTGCGTTTCCCGTCCAACTGGGCCTTGTCCGAAGCGCGGGCCAAGTCGGTACTGGAGATTCTCGCGGCCAAGACCGGCCAGGGCGAGCGTTTCAGCGCCGAAGGGCGCAGCGATACCGAGCCGGTGGCGACCAACGCCACAGCCGAAGGCCGTGCCCGCAATCGTCGGGTTGAAATCACCGTATTGGCGGAGGGCGTCGAGTGAAGGCGTTTTTCAGTTTTATGATTCGCTGGGTGATCCCTGTGCTGGGCCTGATTGCCCTGGGACTGATCATCTGGTTTGTCGGGCCGTTGCTCGACGTGCTGGTCCCCGAAGGCCGGCGCTGGGCACTGATCATCCTGGTGTTCGCGGTGTGGATCGCCTACCGCGTGTTTCGCCTCATCCAGGCCCGCCGTCAGGCCGCCGAAGTGATGCGCAGCCTGGCCGCCGAAACCCCGGCCGACCCCAATAGCGTTGCCACCGCTGAAGAACTGGCCACCCTGCGCCAGCGCATGGACGAAGCCCTGGCACTGCTGAAAAAAGCCAAGCTGGGCGGTGACGAGCGGCGCAACCTCTACGAGTTGCCGTGGTACGTGATCATCGGCCCTCCGGGCTCGGGCAAGACCACCGCGCTGGTCAACTCCGGCCTGCATTTCCCCCTGGCCGCCCAGTTGGGTGCCGGCGCGGTGCGTGGCGTGGGCGGTACGCGCAACTGCGATTGGTGGTTTACCGATCAAGCCGTGCTGCTCGACACCGCCGGGCGCTACACCACCCAGGACAGCAACTCCACAGTGGATAAAGCCGCTTGGCTGGGCTTCCTCGACCTGCTGAAAAAGCAGCGCGCCCGCCGCCCGATTGATGGCGCCTTTATCGCCATCAGCCTCTCGGACCTGCTGCTGGGCAGCGACGCCGAGCGCGCCGCCCACGCTGCCGCAATCCGCCTGCGCATCCAGGAGTTGTACACCCAGTTGGGCGTGCGTTTTCCGATCTATTTGATGCTGACCAAGCTCGACCTGGTGCCGGGCTTCATGGAGTTTTTCGACAACCTGAGCAAGGAAGACCGCGCCCAGGTGTGGGGCATGACCTTTGCCCTGGACGACGGCAAGCACAGCGACAGCCCGTTGGCCCATTTGCAAAGCGAATTCGCCGGCCTGGAACAGCGCCTCAACGAGCGCTTGGTGGAGCGCCTGCAACAGGAACGCGACCCGGCGCGGCGCGACCTGATCTACGGCTTCCCGCAGCAATTCGGTGCGTTGAAGGATTGCCTGCAAGGCTTCCTCGAAGGCGTATTCAAGCCCAATGCGTTTGAAGAGCGCGTGCTGCTGCGCGGCGTCTATTTCACCAGCGGTACCCAGGAAGGCAGCCCGATCGATCGACTGATCGGCGCCATGGCCCAGAGCATGAACCTCGACCGCCAGCACCTGGCGCGTCAGAGCGGCACCGGGCGCAGTTACTTCATCGAAAAGCTGTTCAGCGCCGTAGCCTTTGCCGAGCGTGGCCTGGTGGGGGTCAACCCGAAGGTCGAGCGGCGTCGCAAATGGCTGGCCCGTGGCGTCCTGGCCGCCACCGTGGCAGTGGTGTTGGTGGTCAGTACGCTGTGGTGGGTGAGTTATCGCGCGAACCAGGCGTACATCGCCCAGGTCGACCACAAGGTCGCGCCACTGGGCCAGGCCGTGCAGAGCCTGAGCCCGGCACAGCGCGAGGTGCTGGCCGTGTTGCCGCTGCTCAACGCGGTGAAGAACCTGGCGGGCGATTCGCCAAGCTGGTCCGAAGGCCTGGGCCTGTATCAGGGCGACATGCTCGAAGCCGAGTCGGCCAGTGTCTATCGCAAGCTGCTGATCGCGGTGTTCGCGCCACGCCTGGTGACGCGCATCGAAGAGCAACTGCACAGCGGCGGCAATTCCGACTTCCTCTACGAAGGCTTGAAGGCCTACCTGATGCTGGCTGACAGCGAGCATTACGACCCGGACTTCATCAAGGCCTGGATCGCCCTGGACTGGGATCGCAACCTGCCACGCGACCTGCCCGCCGACCAACGCCAGGCACTCAGCGGTCACCTGCAGGCGCTGTTCGACCGCCATCCGCCGAATGCGCGGCTTGACCCACGGTTGATCGACGATTTGCGCCGGCAACTGCAACAACTGCCGGTGGCCCAGCGCGTGTACGACCGCGTCAAGCGCCAGAAGCTGCCCGAAGGCGTGACGGATTTTCGCATCAACGAAGCTGCTGGCCGCGATGCCGCGCTGGTGTTCAGCCGCAAAAGTGGCAAGCCGCTGGGCGAACCATTGAGTGGGTTGTTTACCGCCAAGGGCTATCGCCAAGGCTTTTTGCTGACCAGCCTGAACCAGGCCGGCACCCTGGCTGAAGAGCAGTGGGTGCTGGGCCAGGCGCCGGCGGATCAACAGAACGTGGCAAGCCTTGCCGCCGATGTGCGGCGCCTGTATTTCCAGGACTATCAGCGCCAGTGGGACGCCTTGCTCGCCGATATCGACTTTGTGCCCATCACCAGTGTGGCCCAGGCGGCCGACGTATTGCGGGTGATCTCCGGTCCGACCTCGCCGCTGAAAAAGCTGCTGGTGGCGGTGGCCAAGGAAACCGATCTGCAGGCTGAAGAGCGCCAACTGGCGGCCAAGGGCGTGCCGGTGGAGGGCGGTGTCGACAAGCTCAAGGAGCGCCTCGGCAGCCTGCTCGGCGAGGCACAACCGACGGCCAGCGCACCGGCCCTCAGTGAAGATCCGGTGACTGCGCACTTTGCCGAACTCAACAGCATCGTTGCCAAGAGCGAAGGCGAGCCGGCGGCCATCGACGGCCTGCTGGCGGATATGAATGCGCTGTATGTGCAGGTCAGCGCCATGGTCGGCGCCAGTGGCGATGCGTTGCTCGGCGAAGCCAAGAACCAGGCCGCTGCCGCCGCCACCCGGGTCAGCCTGAATGCCGAACGCCAGCCGCCATTGGTGCAGGGCATGGTCAAGTCGGTGGTCAATTCCACCACCAACGGCATGATGGGCGGGGTACGCAATCAACTGAATGCGGCCTGGGTCAGCGAAGTGGTCAATGTGTATCGCCAGTCCCTGGCCGGGCGTTATCCGATGTCCCCGGGCAGTGCCCGCGATGCCACTCTGGACGACTTCGGCCAGTTCTTCGGGGTGGGCGGGGTGATGGACAACTACTTCCGCAAATACCTGCAACCGTACGTCGACACCTCCGCGCAGACCTGGCGCTGGCAGCCGGGGGCGGCGCAGAAGCTCGGGATCGCGCCGGGTGTGCTGCAAACCTTCCAGCGTGCGGCGACCATTCGCGATGCGTTTTTCCGCGCCGGGGGCACGCAGCCTATCGTGCGTTTCGAGCTCAAGCCGGTGGCGATGGACGCGACCATCACCCAGTTCCTGCTCGACCTCGACGGCCAGCAACTGAGCTACGACCACGGCCCGAGCCGCCCAGTGGCAATGCAATGGCCGAATCCAGGCAGCAGTGGCGGGGTGCGGATCTCGATCATGCCGCCAGCCGCCAGCGGACGTTCGGGCGTGACCCTGGATGGTCCGTGGGCGTGGTTCCGCCTGCTGGAGCAATCGGAGCTTTCCGCCGGCAATTCGCCCGACCGCTTCAACCTGCGTCTGCGGGTCGACGGCGCCAGCATCGCCTATGAACTGCGCGCCAACAGCGCCTTCAACCCGTTCAAGAGCCGTGTGTTGAGCGGGTTTAGCCTGCCGGAGCGGTTATGACCACCTTGGGTTTCTACGGCAAGTTGGCCAGTCGCGGGGACTTTGTCAGCCGCGCCTTGCCCCAGAGTTTTATCGGCCCCTGGGACAGCTGGCTGGCCGCCGGCCTGCTGGCCAGTCAACACAGCTTGGGCGGCGATTGGCTCAACGTGTACCTGGTCAGCCCGCTGTGGCGTTTTGTGCTGGCGCCGGGTGTATGCGGGCCGGATGCGGCGGTGGGTGTGGTGATGCCGAGCATTGATCGGGTCGGGCGGTATTTCCCGCTGGCGGTGGTCGCGTTGTTGGATCACGACGCCAATCCAGCGTCCCTGGTGGGCGGCCCGGACGCCTGGTTCGAGCAGGCCGAGGAGTTGTTGCTCAGCACCCTGGATCCCGGCGCCACGTTCGAAGGGTTCAGCGATGGCGTTGAGCGCCTGGGCTTGCCGGCCACTGAGCCGCGCGCCCTGGACAGCCGCTTCGCCGGCCTGCAGCGGGTCGCCGCCACCGTGCCCCATGGGCGCATGACCGCCCTCGCCGAACAGGCCTGCGAAGGCGCCAGCCTGTGGTGGGGCCGTGGTTCACAACGTATTTCCCCCGGTTTGCTGCGGTGTCAGGGTTTGCCTGCCACCGGCGATTTTGCGCAATTTCTGCTCGGACAAGAAGGTGTGGTGTAGATGGGGTCGACGTACAAATCCGCGAGCAAAAGCCATGTGGGCATGGTGCGCCAGGTCAATGAAGACGCGTGCCTGGACCTGCCGGAGAACCGCCTGTGGGTGGTGGCCGATGGCATGGGTGGGCATGCGGCGGGGGATTACGTCAGCAGCTTGATCGTCGACAGCCTGCGCAGCCTTCCCGTGGGGCGCTCCCTGGACGAATACACGGCGGCGCTGCGCACCGAGCTGACCCGGGTCAACGCGGCCGTGCGTGAAGAAACCGCCAACCGTGGCGTGACCATGATGGGCAGCACCGTGGTGGTGCTGGCTGCACGCGGCCTGCGCGGCGTATGCCTGTGGGCCGGTGACAGCCGCTTGTATCGCCTGCGCGATGGCGAGTTGGAGCGCATTACCCGCGACCACAGCTATGTCCAGGACCTGCAGGACAGTGGCCTGCTCAGCGAGGCCGATGCGCGGGTGCATCCCCGGGCCAATATCGTCACCCGTGCCATTGGTGTGGAGGCGCAATTGGAGCTGTCGGTGGTCGACCTGTTGATCGCCCCCGGTGACAGTTACCTGCTGTGCAGCGATGGCCTGAACAAGACCGTCGAAGACCACGAGATCCGCGACGTGTTGAGCCATGCCCAGCCCGACGAAATCGCCCGCAGTCTGGTGCACCTGGGGCTCAACCGTGGTGCACCCGACAACATCACCACCCTTGTCGTGAAGGTGTCGCCATGACCCTGATCATCCCCGGCTATGACATCGACGGCGAAATCGGCGAAGGCGCCATGGCCAGCGTGTACCTGGCGACCCAGCGCTCGCTGGAGCGCAAGGTGGCGTTGAAGGTCATGGCTGCTGCGCTGGCTGCCGACCCGAGCTTCTGCGAGCGTTTCCTGCGCGAGGGCAAGACCCTGGCGCGGCTGTCGCACCCGCATACGGTGACCATCCACGACATCGGCAATGTCGGCGAGCTGTATTACATGGCCATGGAGTACTTGCCCAACGGCACGCTCAAGGAGCGCATTGCCGCCGGCCTGACGCCGGAGCAGGGGCTGGTGTATATCCGTCAGATCGCCTCGGCACTGGGTTACGCCCATGCCCAGGGCCTGGTACACCGCGACGTCAAGCCGGCGAACATCCTGTTTCGCGCCGATGGCACGGCGGTGCTGTCGGACTTTGGTATCGCCAAGTCCCTGGATGACCGCACGCAGTTCACCCAGGCCGGATTTGCCGTGGGCACCCCCAGCTACATGAGCCCGGAGCAGGCGCGCGGCCAGGAAATCGACGGCCGCGCCGACCTGTACGCCCTCGGCGTGGTGCTCTATGAAATCCTCGTCGGCCAGTTGCCTTATCGTGGCACCGACGCACTCTCCACGGCCCTGGCGCACCTGACCGAACCCCTGCCGGAATTGCCGCTGCACCATGGTCGTTATCAAGAGGTGCTGAAAAAGCTCCTGGCCAAGGACCCGGCGCAGCGTTTCCCGGATGCCGCCGCGCTGCTGCTGGCGCTGGATCAACTGCCACTGGAGGCACCGAAAGAAGCGCTGGAGGCGACCTTGATTCGCCCCGCCAACGACCTGGCCGGGTTGACCCCGGTGTCCATCGAAGTGCCCAGCGCCATTGCGCAGCCGCAAGCGGTGCGCCAGCCGGTGGTGACTCCGACGTCGCCGCGTGCGGTTTCCGAGCAGCGGCGTGGCCCGGTGCTGGCATTGGCCGCCGTGGCAGTGGCGGTTGCTCTGGCCATCGGTGGCGCCAGTTACTGGTGGCTGAGTGACGACGCCCCTGCGCCGCCGCCTGCTGCTGTTGTACCTGCTACGCCGGTTGCCGTTAAACCGGTGGCAGCCGATCTCGACGGCGGCCAGCGTCCCTTGCTGATGGCCGGCAAGAAAACCCTGTTTCAGCGGGTCCTGAGCAAGCCCGGCGCCAAGCTCTCCAGCGCGGCGGGCGGCGCACCGGGCAAGGCGTTGCCGGCGTTTTCCGTGCTCTATGTGTACCAGCGCAAGGATATCGACGGCAGCCCGTGGCTGCGTGTCGGCGCCGCCACCGATGGGCGCAGCGACGGCTGGTTACCGGCCGCGCAAGTCAGCGACTGGAAGCAGAGCCTGGTCCTCAAGTTCACCGAGCGTTCGGGGCGTGCGCCGGTGATGTTCCTGCGCCAGGCCGGCGAGGTGGAAAAACTCCTGGCGGATCCTGCTGCTGCAAAAAACCTGCTGCTCAAGGCGCAGAAAAACCCCGACGACAATCAGCAGGTCCTGGCCCTGGAACCCGCCGCCAGCGCCGTGCCGCAGAACCAGTTCTACCTGTTGCCGATCTTCGACGCCAAAGAGAGCTTCGACGAGAATGGCCAACCGGTGCAGTTGCTCAATGTGGCGTCCATCGACCCCGGCAGTGCCGCTGCCAAACCGGCGACCCCGGTGATCAGCGCGAATGCCGATGCGTTCCGCACCGCCGTGGTGCTGGTGGTGGACACCACCGTGTCGATGCAGCCGTATATCGACCAAGTACGCGACGTCGTCCACGAGTTGCAAACCCGCATTGCCGAGCGTGGCGAGTTGGACAGCGTCAGTTTCGGCATGGTCGGCTTTCGCAGCAGCGTGAAGAAAACCCCGGGCCTGGAATACGTGGCCAAGACCTTGATCACCCTTGATCAGGGTCGCGACCCCCAGCGTTTTCTCGATATGGCGCGGCAGGTCAAGGCCTCCACCGTGTCCAGCCATTCGTTCAATGAAGATGCGTTTGCCGGGGTGATGCAGGCGGTGGAAGGCATGGACTGGTCCGGTTATGGCGGTCGCCTGATCCTGTTGGTGACCGATGCCGGCGCCTTGCGCAAGAACGACCCGTTCGCCGCTACCCAAATGAACGAAGCCGAAGTGCGCCAGGCCGCGCTGGGCAAGCAGATCAAGATCTATGCCCTGCACTTGCGCACCGACGCCGGCAAGAAAACCCATGGCGGCGCCGAGTCCCAGTACCGCACCCTGACCGCCGACGCCAACCCGCGGATTGGCGACCTGTACACGGCAGTGCCGGGCGGCGATGTGCGTAAGCTGGGCGAGCGGGTCGATGAGATCGGCACGGTGTTCGCCAACCTGGTGCACCAGGTGCGCAGCAACACCCCGCAGCCGGTGCCGTTGCTCAGCAACGCGCCAAGCCTGGCGGACAAATCCGCCGCCGTCGGCTATGCCATGCACATGGATTTCCTCGGCCACAAAGGCGCGAGCCAGGCGCCGCAGTTGGTCAGCGCCTGGACCGCCGACCGCGACCTGACCAACCCCGCGCTGCCGGCGTTCCAGGTCTGCGTGATGCTCACCAAGTTGCAGCTCAACGACTTGCAGCAGTCGCTCAAATTGATCGTCGATGCGGCGCGCAAGACCCAGACTTCACCCAAGGATTTCTTCCAGGAAATCGCCAGCGCTTCGGCCTATATGAGCCGTGACCCGCAAGCCTTGCGCAAGGGCGGCAACCTCGCCGATGGCGGCATCCTCGGCGAATACCTGGAAGGCCTGCCGTACCGCAGCAAGTCCCTGAACATGACTCAGGACCTGTGGCTGTCGTTGAGCGTGGCCGAACAGGAAGACTTTATCGACGAGCTGGATTCGAAAATCCGCCTCTATGAGACCTTCCATAACGATGTGGCCAACTGGGTCCGTTTCGGTGATGCCGAGCCGGGCGATGCGTTGTACCGCGTGCCGCTGTCGACGCTGCCTTGATGCTGAACCTGAACGCGGTGCACAAGAGCCGGGGCCTCGGTAGCCAGCGCTATAGCCTGGTGATCCCGGCGCTGCACCTGAGTGCAGGTGAGCAATTGGCAATTGTCGGGCCGAGCGGTTGTGGCAAAAGTACCTTGCTGGACCTGCTGGCATTGGTGTTGGCGCCGGACCAGGTGGGCCGGTTCGAATTCAATCAACTGGATATCGGCGGTCTGTGGCGGGGCAATCAGCAATCCACATTGGCCGGGTTGCGTAGCCGGCACCTCGGTTATGTGCTGCAGACCGGCGGCCTGCTGGATTTTCTCGATGTGCGCGGCAATATCGCCCTGTCCCGGCAACTGTTGGGGCTTAAGGACGATGGCAGCGTGGCGCGCCTGGCCGAGCAGTTGCAAATCAGCGACCAGTTGACCAAGAAACCTGCGGCGTTATCGGTGGGCCAACGTCAGCGCGTGAGTTGCGCCCGTGCCCTGGCCCATGTACCGCAATTTCTGTTGGCGGATGAGCCGACCGCATCCCTTGACCCCCTGAATGCCGAGCGCGTCATGCAGGCGCTGCTGGCCCAGGCCCGCGAACATCGCGCCGCCTGTGTGATTGCCACCCACGACGAACCCCTGGCCCGCGCCAGTGGCTTACAGGTGCGGCGCATCAGTTGCCAGCGCGACAGCGACGGCGGAGTCACCGCGACCCTCGGGGAGGCGTGCTGATGAGCATTCCTTTGGTGGCGTCCCTCGCTTGGCAGGATTACCGCAACGATGGCTGGTTGTCGGCCTGTTCGGTACTGGCGCTGGTGGCAGTGATCGCGCCGTTGCTGGTGTTGTTCGGCCTCAAATTCGGACTGGTCAGCAGTCTGACCGAGCGCTTGGAGAATGACCCCGCGACCCGGGAAATCATTCCATTGGGCGGTGGTCGATTCAGCCGCGACTTTGTCGAGCAGCTTGGTCAGCGCCGCGATGTGGCGTTTGCCATCCCGCGCACGCGGCAGATCGCGGCCACGGCTCAGGTGGGTGCGTTGACCCTGGAAATGTTGCCAACCGCGCCGGGTGACCCGTTGCTGAGCGGTCTGCCCGTGCCCGTAGGCCTGGACCAGATCGTGCTGAGCCACACCGCCGCCGAGAAGCTCGCGGCGCGGCCAGGGGATTGGCTGCAAACCCGCTTTGCGCGGCAAGTGGCCGGGCGTGTCGAGGTCCAGGGCACGCGCCTGCAGGTGCTGGCGGTATTGCCCCTGGAGGCATTCGCCCGGGATGGATTGTTTGCCGGCTTGAGCCTGCTGGAAGCGGCGGAAGATTACCGCGATGGCCTTGCGGTATCGGCGCTGGGTTGGCCCGGCGACGCGGCAGGCGAGGGCGCGCAGCGGGTGTATCCGGCGTTTCGTTTGTATGCGCGCAGCCTCAGTGATGTAGAGCCGCTGCGGGTGCATTTCGCCGCGCAGAACCTGTTGGTCTCGACCCAGGCGCTGAGCATCGCCCAGGTGCAGTCGTTGAGCCGTAACTTGTCGATCGTGTTTTGGATCATCGCCGGCTTGGCCCTGGCGGGAGCGTTTGCGGCGATTTTCGCCGGGGCGTTGGCCGCCGTGGCGCGCAAGCGTCGGGAGTTGTCGGTGTTGCGCCTGCTGGGGTTTTCCACGGGCGCGCTGTTGCTGTTCGTGACGCTGCAGGCGCTCTACGGCGCGGGGTTTGCCGCGCTGCTCAGTGCCGGCCTGTATGGCTTGGCCGAGGCCGGTTTGAATCGATTATTCGTGCAGGTGCCGGGCGAATACGCCAGCCACCTGCTGGTGCGGCATTACGCCCTGGCGCTGGTCGCGGTGCTCGGCGTCAGCGCCGTGGCGGCCGCGTGTGGTGGGTGGCGTGTGGCGCGTATTCAGGCTTGCGAGGGAATCAGAGATGTATAAGTTGTTGGGCGCCGCCGTGGCGCTGAGCCTGGCTTCTGCGGCTTGGGCCGATGAGGCCGGCGACAAGCTGGACAACCCCAAGCCTTTGGCCGATGACGTCAGCCTGCCGCTGCCATGTGCGGGAAATATGGTGTTTCGCTACGCCTATGTCCTGGCCCAGGGCACCCTGGACGACCGTGAAGTCAGCCTCGGCTACCCGTTCAGCGAAGGCGAGGCCGGTTACAAGCAGTCGTTTATCTCCGGCTATCGCCGCGACTTCATCAACGGCCAATTCACGCTCAAGGATTTGCCCAAGGGCTGGAACAAGGTCATCGCGCCGCTGATGCCCAAGACCGACGCCAAGACCCCGCTCAAGCCGATGCTCTACTTTATCGGTAAGTACGAAGTGACCGCGCGCCAGTACGCCCAGGTCATGGCCCAGGCCCAGTCGTTGGCCAGCGGCGAGCCAGCCCCGGCGTGCGAGGTGCCTGAAGGCATGGCCGGGCGCCTGCCCAAGGTCAAGCTGTCGCGGTTTGAAGCCGAGCGCTTTGCGGCGGTGTACAGCGCCTGGCTGATGAAACATCACCGTGAGTTGTTGCCGGTCAGTGGTCGCGGATCTTCGGCAGAGGATGGCGGCCTGGGCTTTGTGCGGCTACCCACCGAAGTGGAATGGGAATTCGCCGCACGCGGCGGCCAGGCGGTGAGCCGTCAGGACCTCGAAGGCCGGCTGTTCCCTCGGCGTATCGAGGGCAGCGACAGCGATGGCCCGCTGGGCGATTGGGCGGTGTTCAATCAGGTCGCCGGCGGCACCGGCCAGGCCGCACGGCTGATGCCTATCGGCACCAAGTTGCCGAACCCAATCGGCATGTTCGATGTGATCGGCAACGCCGCCGAGATGGTCCAGGAATCGTTCCAACTGGTCCATGCCGGCCGCCGCCAGGGCACCTATGGCGGCTTTATCGTCAAGGGCGGCAACTACCTGGAAGGCGAGGGCACGTTGTTCACCGGCATGCGCCGCGAGTACCCGTTGTTTGGCGCCGATGGCACCGAGCAAAGCAACGAGACCACCGGTTTTCGCGTAGCGATTGGTGCGCTGTCGGCACCGCGTTCGCGCTACAACGAATTGTTTGCGCAGTGGCAGAAAGAAGGGCGCCTGGCGGCGTTGACCGATGCCATCGACGACGCCCAGGACCCGACCAAGCGCCTGGACAGCATCATCGCCGCCAGCGTCGACCCACGGCTGCAGGCCGAGTTGGGGCTGGTCAACGAAGAGCTCAAGCGCAATGTGTCGCTGATTGCCCAGCAGCGTGAGGAGGCGGCCGGCAACCTGATCCAGTCTGCCGCCCTGGTGGCCGAGACCATCAATAACTACAACATCCGCCTGATCAATCTGCAGAAGAGTCGCCAGCAGTCCCTGGACGCCAAGGACGAGGCCAGCGCGCAGCTGTTCGCCACCGCCATCGCCAATGGCCGCAGTGCGCTGGACGGTGCGGTGGCGATCTATATCGACAACTTGGCCACTGGCACGCGCTACACCGATGCGGTGATCCAGGCGCAGTTTCAAAGGGTCAAGCAAGAGTTGGAGCGCAAGCCGGTATTGGGCAAGAGCCTGATGACGCGCGCGACGTTGTTCGTTCGCCATGTCGGTAACTATCGCAAACAACAGCGAGCCGACCCGGCAACGATTTTGAAGGAATTGCTCGCAGCGAGCGGTCAGCGGTCTTGATCGCTCGCACGCTGGCGAGCTTGGAAGGGACTCAGGCGGCATGGGCCGTGCTGGGCAAGTCAAACTTAAAAGAGAACACACCTATGCTTTTTTCCCGTAAGGCGGTTTCCAAGCGTCACTTGCTGCTCATCGCGGCTGGTTTCAGCACCGTGTTGACTGGTTGCGCCACGTCGCCGGCCTCCAAGGTCGCGTCGAGCACCAAGGTCGAGTACTACCCCAGTTGCTATGAGCCCGTGCAGCACCTGCGCGCCACAGATTCGGACATGACCAAGTCGGTCGTCACCGGAGCCGCCCTCGGCGCGGCGGGTGGTGCGTTGCTGGGCGCCTTGACCGGCGATTCGGACAAGCGTGGTCGCAACGCCGCCATTGGCGCGGCGGGCGGTGCCCTGGCAGGCGGTGCGGCGGGTTACTACACCGAGCGCCAGAAGCAGATCAGCGATGACAACCAGCGCATCGCGTCCTACGCCACCGACTTCAACAAAAGCGCCTCCGACATCGACCGCAGCACTGCGTATGCCAAGGCGTCCCAGCAGTGCTACCAGAGCGCATTCACCAAGCTGGTGGCCGATCGCAAGGCCAAGACCGTCAACGACACCGAAGGCCGCAAGCGCCTGGCGGAAATTGTCGCCGGCCTCAAGGAGTCCAATGACCTGATCGTCGCGGTCAACGGCAAGGCCAGCGAAGACCTGAACAACTACACCCAGGCCTACGAGAAAGACCTGCAACAGGTGGGCGTGCAGCGTAATGATGTGGTGACCGTGGCCACCGCAGATACCGCTCCGGCCGTGGTGCCGGCGAAGAAAGGCAAGTCCACCGGCAAAGTCGTGACCAAGCGTCCGCCACTGCCCAAGGTGCCGACGGAAGCGGTGAGCACCGAGAGAAGCATCCAGACCGCCAAGGTCAAGCAGACTGAAAGCAAGCAAGTGGCCAGCGCCGGTAAAGCACAGATCGAAGGCACCTGCCGCGATCCAAACCTGGCCGACTGGGCGCCGGTACCTTGCCCTAACGTTTAAGCCAAGTTGTTGCTATAAGCGGTAAACGCCAGCCGATCTCCTGCTAACGCGGGAGATCGGTAGCGTTCCGCGCACAAATCGTTAAACTGCTGCGGCCACCCAATAATTACACTGAGGCCGTGTGCATGAAATTTCGTTTTCTCCTGTGGGTGCTGGGCCTGATGATGGCCAAAGCCAGCCGCAACAACCCCGCGTTCCAACAGCAGTTGGGTGACAAGAACCTGGCGTTCCAGTTGCAGACCCTCGACGGCAAGGTTGCCCGTCACTTCATCGTCAAAGACCAGCGCATCACCAGCCGCTCGGGTGTCCACCCGGAGCCTGCGTTCGCCATTGCCTTTAAAGACGCCGCCTACGGCTTCGCCACGATGCAGGCGAAGAACAAGCAACTGGCGTTCATGACGGGGATTCAGGACAAGTCGATCCAGATCAAGGGCAACCCGGCGCTGGTGATGTGGTTCCAGGGGTTGACCAAGTATTTGAAGCCGAAGAAAAAGAAGTAGGGCTTGAGTCAGACCGAGGTGAGCTCTTCGCGAGCAAGCCCGCTCCCACATTTGACCGGGTTCTACCTTTGGAATGCAGTCGAATGTGGGAGCGGGCTTGCTCGCGATAGCGATACAACAGACGCCAGATTTACCCCTGGCTGAACTGCGACGCCAACTCCCGCAGCAACACCTCAGCATCCAGCACCTTGCTCACCACATCCTCTGCCTTGCTGCGGTCCAGGCCCAGGCGCTCCAGCAGCTCGTCCGGAATCTCGGCTTCAGGCCCGGAGCCAATCCCGCGCCCGCGCAGCAAGCGCACGGCCAGGCACACCAGGTTCGGGTATTCGGCGTACTGGCCGTCGTAGCTTGGGTCGTGCTGAAAGCGCAGGGCCGTGGACAGCTCTTGCGGCATATCCCAGTAACGCATCAGCCAGGCGCCGATCTGCTCGCGGCTGATCCCCAGCAAGTGCTGCTCGACATAGCTGTGGCACAGGTGCGGGTTGACCTCCAGGTGCCGGCAGATCAGCGAGAAGTGCGGCGGGAAGACGTGGGCCAGCAACAGATAGCCAAAGTTGTGCAGCAGGCCCGCCAGGTAGGTCAGGCCGGCTTCCGGGCGCTGGGCGCGGGGCATGGCGCGGGTCAGGCCTTCGATCACTGCCGCGGTGTAGATCGACTGATGCCAGTAAGGCGTGGCCTGTTGCGGATGGTCCTTGGGCAGGCTCAGGGTCTTGCCCAGCGCCAGGCCCAGGGCCAGGTTGATCACCAGGTCGAAGCCCAGCACGCGCACAATGGCGTCCTCTACCGAGCGGATTTTGCCCGGCGAGGCGTAGTACGGCGATGCCGCCCAACTCACCACTTGCGCGGCCAGGGCCGGGTCGGTTTCCACGACGCCGGTGATGTCGTCGATGGTCGCGTTGGGGTCGACCCGCAGCTTGATGATCTTCTGCGCAGTGTCGGCCAGCGGCGGGATCTCGATGGTGGCCTCCAGGCGTTGCTGGATGCGCCGGGCGGTAAACGCCTGCATCGCTTGGGAGATCTCGTCGCGGTCGTCGTTGGGGCGGTCGAAGTTGGGCCGGATGCTGCTCAAGGGCTCGCCGAATTTGGCCGCACTGGCTTTGTTCAGCATGCACTTGAAGTCTTCGCTGGAGATCTCCAGCAGCACCGTGGCTTCGCCCGAGTGCACCAGTAAAGTCGGCTCGCGCAGCAGGCTTTCTTCGTACAGGCACGGTGAACTGGTCAGCGGTGGCAGGCCAGGCAGCAGGCTCAGGCTGTGTTTGCCGAGCATACGCTCCAGGCGTTCCGGAGCCACGGCGGTGAGGTTGCGGCCGGTCAATTCGGTCAGGCGATTGAGATCCAGCAGCTGGCTCTGGGGGAACAGCACCATCAGGGCGCCCACGGCGTCATCGAGCAGTACCGCTTGAACCTTGCGCGCTGGGTTCAGGCCTGGGTGTTCGGCGACTTCCTTGTAACTGACGGCGAGTTTTGCGAGCAGGTCCCGAATGACCGTGGGTGCGGTCGGCGGGGCTGTGGCGTGGGCAACTTCTGACATGGCCGGATCCAATTTCCTACATTTGCTTGGAGTATAACCAGCTTGGTCCGGCGCAGGGGTGTCTAACTGTGGTTTGTGATGGTGTTGGCGGTCCCCGTTACTGTAGGAGCGAGCTTGCTCGCGAGGAACCTTAACGATTAAGCGGGGCACCGGCATATCCGTGGCGCCTGGGCGTTCTTCGCGAGCAAACTCGCTCCTACAGGGGCGCGGGGTCAGACCTGGCCGTATTGTTGGCCGTGGCGCAGCCAGCGATCCAGCAGCGGGCTGACGTGGTGCGGCCAGCGCTCCAGCAGGGCCTGGGCGGCGTCGCGTACGGCGGGCAACAGGTCGGCGTCGCGCATCAGGTCGGCCACCTTGAATTGCAGCAGTCCGGTCTGGCGGGTGCCGAGCATCTCGCCGGGGCCGCGCAGTTCCAGGTCTTTTTCGGCAATCACGAAGCCGTCGTTGGTCTCGCGCATGATCCCCAGGCGCTGGCGGCCAATCTGCGACAGCGGCGGATGGTAGAGCAACACACAGTGGCTGGCGGCACTGCCCCGGCCGACACGGCCGCGTAGCTGGTGCAGTTGCGCCAGGCCCAGGCGCTCGGGGTTTTCGATGATCATCAGGCTGGCGTTGGGTACATCCACGCCGACTTCAATCACGGTAGTCGCCACCAGCAGTTGCAGGTTGCCGGCCTTGAACTCGGCCATCACCGCGGCTTTTTCCGCAGGCTTCATGCGCCCATGGATCAGCCCGACCTTGAGCTCGCCCAAGGCGCTAGTGAGGTCTTCGTAGGTGGTTTCGGCGGCCTGGCAGGTCAGCTCTTCGGACTCTTCGATCAGCGTGCACACCCAATAGGCCTGGCGCCCTTCGGCGCAGGCGCCGCGCACGCGCTCGATCACTTCGACGCGGCGGGTGTCGGTGACCAGCACCGTGTTGACGGGCGTCCGGCCCGGCGGCAGCTCGTCGAGGATCGAGGTGTCGAGGTCGGCGTAGGCACTCATGGCCAGCGTGCGCGGGATCGGGGTGGCGGTCATGATCAACTGGTGCGGGTTCATTCGCCCGCCCACGCCTTTTTCGCGCAGGGCCAGACGTTGCTGCACGCCGAAACGGTGCTGCTCGTCGATGATCACCAGGGCCAGGTTCTTGAATTTAACCTCATCCTGAAACAGCGCGTGGGTGCCGACCACCATCGGCGCGCCGGCGGCGATCTGCTCCAGGGCGGCCGTGCGGTTCTTGCCCTTGAGCTTGCCCGCCAGCCACGCCACTTCCAGGCCCAGGGGTTCGAGCCAGCGCTTGAAGGTGATGAAGTGCTGCTCGGCGAGGATCTCGGTCGGCGCCATCAGCGCCACCTGGTAACCGGCCTCCAGGGCCTGCAGCGCGGCCAGGGCGGCGACCACGGTCTTGCCGGCGCCAACATCGCCCTGGATCAGGCGCAGCATGGGTTCTTTCTGGCTCAAGTCGTAGGCGATTTCATTGCCTACGCGCTGCTGCGCGCCGGTCGGCGCAAAACCGAGGTTGGCCAAGTACTGCGCGGGCAGGCGCGTGGCCTTGGGCATCGCCGGGGCACGCAGGGAACGCATGCTTTCGCGCAGGCGTTGCTGGGACAGTTGGTGGGTCAGCAACTCTTCGAAGGCCAGGCGATGCTGGGCCCAGTGATGCCCCAGGGCCAGCTCATCCACATCGGCATCGGCCGGAGGATGATGCAGATAGCGGATCGCGTCAGCCAGGGGCGCCAATTGGTAGTCGCGGGCCAGCTCTTGCGGCAGCCAGTCGGGCAGGCTCTGCGGGCCGAGCAGGGTCAGGGTCTGCATGCACAACTGGCGCAGGCGCTGTTGCGTCAGGCCTTCGGTGAGTGGGTAGATGGGGGTGAGGGTGGTGTCTACCGGAGGCGGTTCGTCGCCGGTAATGGCACGGTATTCCGGATGGTAGATTTCCAGGCCCGACGCGCCCGGCCGGGCTTCGCCGTAGCAACGCACACGGGTACCACGCTTGAGGCCTTCCTTTTGCGCGTTACTGAAATGGTAGAAGCGCAGGCTCAGGCCGCCGGTGCCGTCCTGCAGGCGCACCACCAGGCTGCGGCGCTTGCCCATCACCACATCGGCACCGCTGACGGTGCCTTCGACCACGGCATCCTGCCCAGGGCGCAGATGGCCGATGGGCACTACGCGGGTGCGGTCCTGATAGCGCAGGGGCAGGTGAAACAGCACGTCCTGGAGGTTTTCCAGGCCAACCTTGGCCAGTTTCTCGGCCATGGCTTCACCGACACCCTTGAGTGCCGTCACCGACACCTGCGAAAGCTCAGTCATACGCTTGCTTAGCTCGCAGCAGGCGGCTTGGCCACCGAGCACAGGCGGATTGAGTCGGCGAGGATGTCGATCGCTTTGGGGCGCGGGAAGCTGGCGCGCCAGGCAATCGCCACGGTGCGGAACGGCACGGGCGGGGTGAGTGGACGCACTTCAATCACGCCTGCGGCGTAGTGATGGCTGTCCACGGCCGACAACGGCAGGATCGAAATACCCAGGCCGGACGCCACCATATGGCGAATGGTCTCCAGGGAGCTGGATTCGACGGTGGTGTGCTTGGCGCCATCGTTGCCCTTGGTCAGGGTCGGGCAGGCTTCCAGGACCTGGTCGCGGAAGCAATGACCCTCACCGAGCAGCAGCAGGCTCTTGTCGTTGAGCAGGCTTGCGTCGATCGTGTCTTTCTGGGTCCACGGGTGGGAGGCGGGCATCAGCACGTAGAACGGCTCGTCGTAGAGCGGCAATGTCAGCACGTCGGCTTCATTGAACGGCAGGGCGATGATGATCGCGTCCAACTCACCGTTACGCAGTTTGTCGCGCAGTACGTGGGTGAAGTTTTCTTCGATATACAGCGGCATCTGCGGCGCGACGCGGTGCAGTTGCGGGATCAGGTGCGGGAACAGGTACGGGCCGACGGTGTAGATCGCGCCGACTTTGAGCGGGGCAGTCAGCTGGTTCTTGCCGGCCTGGGCCAGTTCACGAATGCTCTGGGCCTGCTCCAGCACCTTTTGGGCCTGGGCCACAATGCCTTCGCCTACCGGGGTGAGGCGCACGGCGCTTTTGCTGCGCTCGAAAATCAGCACACCGAGTTCGTCTTCAAGCTTCTTCACGCCCACCGACAGCGTCGGCTGGCTGACATGGCAACGTTCGGCGGCATGGCCGAAGTGTTGCTCTTGGGCGAGGGTCACGATGTAACGCAATTCTGTAAGAGTCATAGCGGGCGTCCATGAGGTTGCGGGCCAAGCATACCGGCTGCAATCGATAGGCGCACGTTATCAGAACTAGAGTGGGGATTGAGCGGTTTGTGCGGGGGATTTTGCTTAACGCTGAAGCGGGTCCTGAATGTGGGAGGGGGCTTGTCGGATCGCCGCACCGCCGCGATCCGACAAGCCCGCTCCGACTGGGTCAGCGGCGGCGTTTCTCGATGTTGTAGACAAACGGCGCAACGATTTCGATGCTGCCGTTTTTCAACATGTCGGCCGGTGGCTTGGGCAGCGGCTGGGCGCGACGGATCATCTCCAGGGTAGCGCGGTCCAGATCGGCGTTGCCGGAGCGGCCCACCAGTTCATAGGACAGCACCTTACCTTCGGCATCCACCACGAACCGCAAGCGGTTCAAGCCTTCCTTGCCACGGGCCTGGGCGCCTGGCGGGTACTTCTTGTACTTCGCCAAGTGACCGAGCAGCGTACTTTCCCACGTTGCCTTGGCCGCGATCTGCGCCGGCGAAGGGCCGGGTTGCGGCTGAGCCGATTTTTCCGAAGGTGCATTATTCGCCGGGCTTTCGCTTGGCGGATCCTCGGAAGGTTTCTCCTTGGGCGGCTCGATCTTCTTCTCAGGCTTGGGCGGCTGTGGCTTAGGCTTGGGTTTGACCGGCTTGGGCACGGAAATCGTCGGCTTGGGGGCCTCTGCCAGTTTCGGCAATGGCAGCTCTTCCACCGGAGCTGGCGGTTGTGGAGGCGTCACCACCTTCGGCGGGGCCGGAGGCGGTGGTGCCGGCAGCGGCGCCAGGTCGATGACCATGGCCGCTGGTGGCAACTGCACCATATGTGGCGCCGACCACTGGTACGCGAGGATGATCGCGACGGCGTGGACGCCCAGCACGACGGCGAGGCTGGTGCCATAACGCGTCAGTTTGTGGCGCGTCGTGATCATTTTTTGGCTGCCGTCTCAAGTCCGACCAGACCGACCTTGAGGTAGCCGGCGGCCCGCAGGGCATCCATCACGCTCATCAGGTCGCCGTAGTCCACGCCCTTGTCGGCCTGGAAGAAGATCGTCGTGTCTTTCTTGCCCTGGGTGCGGGCATCGAGCACCGCGCCGAGGGTTTCGGATTTGACTTCTTCTTCGCCCAGGAACAGGCGCTGGTCAGCCTTGACGCTGAGGAACACCGGTTTCTCCGGCCGGGGCGCGGGTTTCGCGCTGGAGGCGGGGAGGTCGACCTTGATGTCCACCGTGGCCAAGGGTGCTGCCACCATGAAGATGATCAGCAGCACCAGCATCACGTCGATAAACGGCGTGACGTTGATTTCGTGGTTCTCGACGAGCTCGTCGTCACCTTGATTCAAATGCAGGCCCATGGCCGATTACCCCACTTTCACCATGTGCGGTTGCGAGCTGCGCTCGGTAGGCAAGTGATCGAGGTCACGGCTGACCAGCAGCAGAACTTCTGCCGAAGCATCCGACACCTGGGCCTTGTAGCCGGCGATCGAGCGGGCGAATACGTTGTAGATCACCACCGCAGGAATCGCGGCGACCAGGCCCAGCGCAGTTGCCAGCAAGGCTTCGGCGATGCCGGGGGCGACGACGGCGAGGTTGGTGGTCTGGGTCTTGGCGATGCCGATGAAGCTGTTCATGATGCCCCACACGGTACCGAACAGACCGACGAACGGCGCGGTAGAACCGATGGTTGCCAGCACGCCAGTGCCGTTGCTCATGTTGCGACCGCAGGCCGCTACCAGGCGCTCGAGGCGGAAGCTGACACGTTCCTTGATGCCTTCTTTTTCGCGGGTGTTGGCCGACAGGCGCATTTCTTCCAGCGCGTCGTGCACCAGCAGGTGCGCCAGGGTGCCCTTGATGGCCGCGCTTTCGCTGGCTTCTTTAAGGGTGGTGGCTTTTTTCAGGTTGGCGATTTCAGTGCGCAGGCGGCGTTTGGCGCCCAGCAGCTCGAAGCCTTTGGCGATCCAGATGGTCCAGGTGATGATCGAGGCAATGGCCAGGCCGATCATCACGATCTTCACGATGATGTCGGCGTTCTGGTACATGCCCCACGGGGACAGGTCGTGGGCCATGCCCAGAGTGTTGTCTTCTTCCAGGACCACGCCGGTTTCATCTTGCGGGGTCACACCCTCGGTGGCGACCGGGTCGGTGGCGGCAGGTGCGGCAGCCGGGGCACCTGGTACGGCGGCATTTTGCTCAGGTGCGGCGGCCGCAGCCGGGGCTGGTGCGGTAGCGGCAGGTGGGGTCGCCGGAGCAGTGGCATCGGCGAACGCGGCGGTCGGAGCCAGCAGGGCGCTGAACAGCACCGCAGCAATCGCACGCCAGGCGCGGGATGGACTGTGAGGCTTGGTTGGCGAAGCGGGGAGGTTATTGCGTGTCATGCTGGCCGGACCTAAGAGTTGAAAATAAGTAGTTGTCCTGCCAGGCCGGAGGACGGCCGAGGACAAATGGGCGGTTATTATTGCAAGTAATTCTTGTTAACAGAAGTAATACAGTAACTTTATTTGTGCTTTTTCTGGCCGCTGGTCACCTGTGAGGGCTAATCTAGACCTTTGGGAACGGAGTTTTGTGATGTCTGCGCCTTCTGTGGTGATTGCCGGTTGTGGTGATGTAGGTAGTCGGCTGGCGAGTCAATTGCTAGCTGCGGGTTGGGAGGTGCATGGTCTGCGGCGTAATGTCTCGCGCCTGCCGGAAGGGGTGATCGGGATTGCCGGCGACCTGTTCAAAAAGGATTGTCCTGACACCTGGCCGATCGGTGGTGTGGATTACCTGGTGTACTGCGCAGCCGCCACCGACCATGACGAAGCGGGCTATCGCAAGGCCTACGTCGAGGGTTTGCAGCATGTGCTGGAGTGGCTTGGCGACTATGGCCAGCAGCCCAAGCAGCTGTTGTTTGTGTCCAGCAGCAGCGTCTATGGGCAGCAAAATGGTGAATGGGTCGATGAGACCTCGCCCACTCAGGCCGTCGGCTATTCCGGGCAGGTGATGCTGGAAGCCGAGCAAGTGGCATTCAACAGTGGTATCCCGGCCACGGCCGTGCGTTTGACCGGTATCTACGGGCCTGGCCGTGAATGGTTGTTGAGCCAGGTGCGCCAGGGCTATCGCGTGGCGGTTGAGCCACCTTTATATGGCAACCGGATACATGTCGATGATGCGGCAGGGTTGTTGGCTTTTCTGCTGCGACATGTAGAGCAGGGCGGTTCGTTGGACAAGGTCTATATCGGCGTCGATGACGCGCCTGCGCCGCTGGCTGAAGTCGTGGGCTGGCTGCGTGAGTACCTTGGGGTGACCGAATGGGCCGAAGACGCCAGCGTGCGGCGCGCGGGCAGCAAGCAGTGCAGCAATGCGCGGGCCAAGGCCCTGGGTTGGACGCCAACCTATCCCAGTTATCGCGAAGGCTACGCCGCTATTCTCAAAGGCTGAAACGCGGTCAAAAATGTGTGAGCGGGTTTGCTCGCTCACACATCTAGGTTACTGTTTTTCCAGCAACCACTGGCGCGGCCCGGGGGTAAACGAAGGCACTTCATCGGCCTGGGACGTATTGATCGCCTGGAAAATCTCCAGTTGCTTGTCATTGCGGCTGAAGATCCACGGGTTGCCCTGGCCGCTCTTTTGCAGCCAGATGCTGTCGTAGCCACCGCTCATAGAGGCGCAATCGCCGGCCAGGCACAGTGAGTATTGGTCCGCGCCGGGCAGGCCGGTGACTTGGCCGTTGGCCTGGAACTGTACGGTCTCGCCCAGGCCGCTGCCGCTGGTGATTTTCCAGCTACCGCCCATATAGGCCGAGTACAGCGCCCGTTCGAAGTTGGCGCCTAGGGGCGCGCCTTCGGGGGCTGGGTCTTTAGGGCGGTCAAACAGCTGCTCGGGCTCATTGTCGTTGGCCACTTGCAGCAACTGCTTGCCATCACGCTTGAGTTCGGTGGTTGAGCTGCCGTAGAAATCGACATTCCAGGTGCCGGCTTTTTCGCCTTCCAGCTTGCCTTCAGGGCGTTCAAAGCCGTTGAAGTAACGTGCCTGGTTGGCCCGGGTATTGACCTCCCATTCGAGGTTCGGACCATAGGCCTGCAGAGCTTCACGCAAAGGGCCGCCCTTGGACGCCGCATCGATGGCGACCTGGTTGATCCAGGTGCCGCTCACATCCCGGGCGGCAGGATTGCTGGCGCAGCCGCCAAGGAACAGGGTGAGCAGCGTGGAGGCAACGAGCGCTTTGCGCATTACGAAATCCTTTTAAAACGAAGTCGGCGCAACCCCTAGGGTTGCGCCGAATGTATTACTCGATGACCAGAATCGCGTCCATCTCAACCTGCGAACCCTTGGGCAGGGCGGCAACGCCAATGGCGGCGCGGGCTGGGTAAGGTTGTTCGAAGTACTTGCCCATGATCTCGTTGACCTTGGCGAAGTGGCTCAGGTCGGTGAGGAAGATGTTCAATTTGACGATGTCTTTGAACGAACCGCCCGCTGCTTCGGCTACCGACTTGAGGTTTTCGAAGACTTGTACGGTCTGCGCTTCGAAGCCTTCAACCAGCTCCATGGTCTTTGGATCCAGTGGGATCTGGCCGGACATGTAGACGGTGTTGCCCGCCTTGATCGCCTGGGAGTAAGTACCGATGGCGGCAGGTGCCTTGTCGCTGGTGATAACAGTCTTGGTCATGAATGACTCCTTGTAATGTCCGGGCTATAGGGGGGCGTTATGCGCGCATGCGAGTGATGCGGATAACCCCGGTCAGGGCACGCAGTTTCTTGATCACGCGGGCCAGGTGCACACGGTCGTGCACGCTGACCACCAGTTGGACCACGCTGATGCGACCATCGCGTTCGTCCATGCTGATTTTTTCGATATTGCCGTCGGCGGCGTTGACACTGCTGGCCAGCAGGGCGATCAGCCCGCGCTGGTGCTCCAGCTCCACTCGCAGTTCGACGTTGAATTCGCCGGTCACATCCTTGGCCCATGACAGCTGGATGCATTTTTCCGGGTTGTGGCGGATTTCGCTGATATTGCGGCAGTTATCCAGGTGCACCACCATGCCTTTGCCGGCGGACAGGTGCCCGACAATCGGGTCGCCCGGGATCGGCGTGCAGCACTTGGCGTAGCTGAGGACCAGGCCTTCGGTGCCGCGAATGGCCAGCGGGCCTTCGGGGCTTGGCAACTGCTCGCCTTCGCCCAGGAGGCGACGGGCGACGACGTAAGCCATGCGGTTGCCCAGGCCGATATCTTCGAGCAGGTCTTCGATGGTTTCCTGGCGGTACTCGTGGAGGATCGCCTGCACGCGCTCGGCGGGGATCTTCTCCAGGGAGCTGTCAAAGCCGTTGAGTACCTTGTTCAGCAGGCGTTCACCCAGGCTGATGGACTCGGACCGGCGTTGCAGCTTCAGCGCATGGCGGATATGGGTACGTGCCTTGCCGGTGACTACGAAGTTGAGCCACGCCGGGTTCGGACGGGCCCCCGGTGCGCTGACGATCTCCACGGTGGAGCCGCTTTGCAACGGCTCCGACAGCGGGGCCAGGCGACGATTGATCCGACAGGCGATGCAGCTGTTGCCGACGTCGGTGTGTACCGCGTAGGCAAAGTCGACCGCCGTGGAGCCCTTGGGCAGCTCCATGATTCGGCCTTTGGGCGTGAACACATAGACCTCGTCCGGGAACAGGTCGATCTTCACGCTTTCGATAAATTCCAGGGAGTTGCCGGCACGTTGCTGCATTTCCAGCACGCCCTTGACCCACTGGCGGGCGCGGGCATGGGTGCCTTTGGGCTGCTCGTCGCCGCTGGATTTGTACAGCCAATGGGCAGCGATGCCATTGTTGGCCATCTCTTCCATTTCCCGGGTGCGGATCTGGATCTCGATCGGCACCCCATGCATACCGAACAGTGTGGTATGCAGCGACTGATAGCCGTTGGCCTTGGGAATGGCGATGTAGTCCTTGAAACGTCCTGGCAGGGGTTTGTACAAATTATGTACAGCGCCCAGCACGCGGTAGCAGGTATCGACCTTGTCGACGATGATCCGGAACGCATACACGTCCATGATCTCGTTGAACGCCCGACGCTTGCCGCGCATCTTCTTGTAGATGCCGTAGATATGTTTCTGCCGCCCGCTGACTTCGCCTTCAATCTCGTCGATTGCCAGGCAATGACTCAGGGACTCTTCGATCTTGTTGACGATTTCCTTGCGATTGCCCCTGGCGCGCTTGACCGCCTGATAGATGCGCGCCGAGCGCATCGGGTGCATGGCCTTGAAGCCAAGGTCTTCGAATTCGATACGAATGGCATGCATGCCCAGCCGGTTGGCGATGGGCGCGTAGATTTCCAGGGTTTCCTTGGCGATGCGCCGGCGTTTTTCACCGGACAGCACTTCCAGCGTGCGCATGTTGTGCAGCCGGTCGGCCAGCTTGACCAGGATCACCCGGATATCCCGGGCCATGGCCATGGCCATTTTCTGGAAGTTCTCGGCCTGGGCCTCGGCCTTGGTCTCGAAGTTCATCTGGGTCAGCTTGCTGACCCCGTCGACCAGGTCGGCCACGGTTTCGCCAAATTGCGCACTGAGCGCTTCCTTGGCGATGCCGGTGTCTTCGATCACGTCATGCAGCATCGCGGCCATCAGGCTCTGATGGTCCATGTGCATGTCGGCAAGAATATTGGCCACCGCAAGAGGATGGGTGACATACGCCTCGCCGCTGCGGCGGCGTTGGCCGTCGTGGGCTTGTTCGGCGTAGAAATACGCTCGGCGGACCAGGTTGACCTGGTCGGTACCGAGGTAGGTCGATAAGCGATCGGCGAGGGCGTCTATACTCGGCAAAGTGTTAACTCCTGCCGAAGGCTGTGACCCCGCGCCGTGCTACGTCGACCAGGCATAGGCTTAGACGGCCTCGTTGGACTCGTCCTCGAACGCTGCAAACAGCGGTTCGTCTTCAACGATTTCAGCGCTGGCGATGTAGTCATAGCTCATCACGCCGGCAGCGATTTCGCGCAGGGCCATCACGGTAGGCTTGTCATTTTCCCAATTGAGCAACGGCTCTTTGCCGCCAGTGGCCAATTGACGGGCACGCTTGGTAGAGAGCATGACCAGCTCAAAGCGGTTATCCACGTGTTCTAGGCAGTCTTCAACGGTTACGCGGGCCATGGTATTCCTCGGAGCGAATGCAAGATGCGCGCTGCCCGGTTGGGCGAGCGGACTCAACAGTTTAAAAAATCACCAGCGTTTAGGGAAGCGCTGATTTTCCGCAGGCCCCGGCAAACACGCTACAAGTGCCAATGTAAGGCCCTTGCAGCGGTTTTGGGAAGAGCCATTCAACCGAGCAGTTCGGCCAACAATTTGCCAAAACGCTGCTGTTGGCGTTTTTGCTGGAGCTGATTGGCGCGGAAAATCGCCTTCAGGTCGTCCAGGGCGTGGGCAAAATCGTCGTTGATGATCAGGTAGTCGTAGTCCACATAGTGGCTCATTTCACTGACGGCTTCGCGCATGCGCCCGTCGATGATCTCGTCGCTGTCCTGGCCGCGGTTGGTCAGGCGCTGGTGCAAGGCCTCCAGGGACGGCGGCAGGATAAAGATCGAGCGTGCCTTGGGCATCAATTGGCGGACCTGTTCGGCGCCCTGCCAGTCGATTTCCAGGATCAGGTCGTGGCCTTCGTCCAGGGTCTGCTGCAGGTGGCTCTGGGACGTGCCATAGAGGTTGCCGAACACTTCGGCGCGCTCCAGGAAGTCACCGTGCTCGATCATCTTCACGAACTCGCTGCGCTCGACGAAGTGATAGTTCACACCGTTCACCTCACCGGGGCGCATGGCGCGGGTGGTGTGGGAGACTGATACGCGGATCTCCGGGTTGGTGTCAGTCAGGGCCTTGACCAAGCTGCTTTTGCCCGCGCCCGAGGGGGCGGAAATGATGTACAGGGTGCCGGTGCTGTGGGTCATGGGAGTTGCCTTACTCAATATTCTGTACTTGTTCGCGCATTTGCTCGATCAACACTTTGAGGTTGACCGCAGCCTGGGTGCTGCGCGGGTCGAAGGCTTTGGAGCCCAGTGTATTGGCTTCGCGGTTGAGTTCCTGCATCAGGAAGTCCAGGCGCCGACCAGCGGCACCGGCCGACTTGAGCACGCGGCGCACTTCCAGGATATGGGTGCTCAGGCGGTCGAGTTCTTCGGCGACGTCGCTTTTTTGTGCGAGCAGAACCATTTCCTGTTCCAGGCGTACCGGATCGAGGTCGGCCTTCATGTCGGTGAAGCGGTCGAGGACTTTCTGGCGCTGGGTGGCCAGCATTTGTGGCACCAGCTCGCGCAGGGTCACGACGTCGTCTTCGATGGCGGTCAGGCGCTCATTGATCAGCCGGGCCAGTTCGGCGCCTTCGCGCTCACGGCCGGCCTTGAGCTCCTTGAGGCCCTGGTTGAACAGGGCCAGGGCCTCGGCGTTCAGTGCCTGAGGGTCAGTGGCGTCGGCCACCAGTACGCCTGGCCAGGCCAGGACTTCCAGTGGGTTCAGTGCCGCCGGCTGCTTGATCAGGCTGGCAATGGTTTCAGCGGCAGCGACCAGCTGCGCGGCGCGCTCGCGGTCAACCTGCAGCGGCTTGCCAGTGGTTTCCTCGGTAAAGCGCAGGGTGCACTCCAGCTTGCCGCGGGAGATACCGGCGCGCAGCGCTTCGCGCACTGCGCCTTCAAGGTCGCGAAAGGACTCGGGCAGGCGCAGGTGCGGCTCCAGGTAGCGGCTGTTGACCGAGCGCAATTCCCAGCTCAGGGTGCCTTGGGCGCCGGCTTTTTCGACGCGGGCGAAGGCGGTCATGCTATGCACCATGGAGGTACCTCGCGATACAGTCCCGCCAATGGGCGGGCTGGTGGGTAGATTGAAGCCGACTGGCTGCGAAGGCGCAGGATTGTAGCGCAACGGGGCAAGCGCCCCCAAATGCTGGCTGTGACAAGGGGTGCCAGGGCAGCCCTTTAGTAACCGAATTTATTAGCAGTGCCGCGAAGCGGCCTGCGGCTCTATAATGCTCGGCAGTTTTTCGTCCTTAGTACAGGTATCCCCTATGAAACGTCCAAGTGGTCGCGCTGCCGATCAGCTCCGCTCGATCCGCATCACCCGCAACTACACCAAACACGCCGAGGGATCTGTACTGGTCGAGTTTGGCGATACCAAGGTCATCTGCACCGTCAGCGTTGAAAACGGCGTGCCGCGTTTCCTCAAAGGCCAGGGCCAGGGTTGGTTGACCGCCGAATACGGCATGTTGCCGCGCGCCACCGGCGAACGTAACCAGCGTGAAGCCAGCCGTGGCAAGCAGGGCGGTCGCACTCTGGAAATCCAGCGCTTGATCGGCCGTTCCCTGCGCGCTGCGCTGGACATGTCCAAGCTGGGCGATGTGACCCTGTACGTCGACTGCGACGTGATCCAGGCCGACGGTGGCACCCGCACCGCGTCCATCACTGGCGCCATGGTGGCCCTGGTCGATGCGCTGAAAGTGATCAAGAAGCGCGGCGGCCTGAAAGGCGGCGACCCGCTCAAGCAGATGATTGCAGCTGTATCGGTGGGCATGTACCAGGGCGAGCCTGTGCTGGACCTGGACTACCTGGAAGACTCGGCGGCCGAGACCGACCTGAACGTGGTCATGACCAGCACCGGCGGGTTCATCGAAGTGCAGGGCACCGCCGAAGGCGCGCCGTTCCAGCCGGCAGACCTGAACGCCATGCTGGCCCTGGCCCAGAAAGGCATGAGCGAAATCTTCGAACTGCAGAACGCCGCACTGGCTGACTGAAACCGGCCTCAAGGAGTAACGCCATGAGTGACAACCAGCTTCCCGTGTCAGCCCAGAACAAGGAAGTGCGCCAGTGGGCCATGCTCTGTCACTTCGCGGCGTTCCTTGGCCTGGTGTTCCCCTTTGGCAGTGTGCTGGGGCCTTTGATCCTGTGGCAGGTGAAGAAGGACATGGACCCATTGATCGATGACCAGGGCAAGGAAGCGCTGAACTTCCAGCTGACCGTGGCTATTGCATGGCTGGTCTGCTTTGTCCTGGGGTTCGTGGTGATCGGCTTCCTGCTGATGGTGGTGTTGGTGATCGCCGCGCTGGTGTTGACCATCATCGGCGGGGTCAAGGCCAATAAAGGCATTGCCTACCGTTACCCGCTCACATGGCGATTGATCAAATAATGATCGCCCACAAAAAAACCGACAGCGATGTCGGTTTTTTTGTGCCTGGATATTGACCTTAGATGGTCAAGGTCCAGTCGTAGTCCACGATCAACGGCGCGTGTTGCGAGAAGCGCGGTTGACGAGGCAGACGTGCGCTGCGGACAAACCGGCGCAGGCCGGGGGTCAGCAGCTGGTAGTCAAAACGCCAGCCCAGGTTGAGCATCTCGGCCTGTTCGTTGTCCGGCCACCAGCTGTACTGGTCGCCTTCACGGCTGACTTCGCGCAGGGCATCTACATAGCCCATGTTGCCGACAATCTCGTCCATCCAGGCCCGTTCCGGCGCCAGGAAACCCGGGGATTGCTGGCTGTCACGCCAGTTCTTGATATCCAGCTTCTGTTGCGCCACGTACAACGAGCCACAATAAATGTACTCGCGACGTTTGCGTCGCTGTTTATCCAGATAACGGGCGAAATCGTCCATTAGCTTGAACTTCTGGTTCAAGTCTTCATCGCCGTTCATCCCCGAAGGGAGCAGCAAGGTAGCAATACTGACTTTGTCGAAATCGGCTTGCAGGTAGCGCCCGTAGCGATCGGCTGTCTCGAAGCCGAGGCCGCTGATGACCGCCTTGGGTTGCAACCGTGAATACAGAGCCACGCCACCTTGGGCAGGGACTTCGGCATCACAGGCATAAAGGAAGTAGCCATCCAGTTGGAAGGCTGGGTCGTCCAGTTCAAAGGCGGAGGCGCGGGTGTCCTGCAGGCAGATGACGTCGGCATTCTGGGCTTGCAGCCAACTGAGCAAACCACGCTCGACTGCAGCCTGAATACCATTAACGTTCACACTGATGATCCGCATAAATGGCCCCAAAAATCGCGTGCGTGTATGATACACGCCGTCTACCTATTTAGCTAAATCCGTGGTATCTGAGGCTTTTTTCATGCAGGCGTATCAACGCGATTTCATTCGTTTTGCCATCGATCGCGGGGTTTTGCGCTTCGGTGAGTTCACCCTCAAGTCCGGGCGCACCAGCCCATACTTCTTCAATGCCGGCCTGTTCAACTCGGGTTCTGCCCTGGCGCAACTGGGGCGTTTCTACGCTGCTGCCATCGTTGAAAGCGGTATTTCCTTCGATGTGCTGTTCGGCCCGGCCTACAAAGGTATTCCGCTGGCCGCCGCGACCGCAGTGGCCCTGGCAGAACATCACGACCGGGATCTGCCGTGGTGCTTCAACCGCAAGGAAGCCAAGGCCCATGGCGAAGGCGGCAGCCTGGTCGGCGCGCCGCTGACCGGTGATGTACTGATCATCGATGATGTGATCACCGCTGGCACCGCGATTCGTGAAGTGATGCAGATCATTGCGTCCCAGGACGGCGCCAAGGCCGCTGGCGTGCTGATTGCCCTGAACCGCCAGGAGCGTGGCAACGGTGAGTTGTCGGCGATCCAGGAAGTGGAGCGTGATTTTGGTATTCCGGTGGTCAGCATTGTGTCGCTGAACCAGGTATTGCAGTTCCTCGAAGACGACTCACAGCTCAAGCAGCATTTGCCGGCTGTTCGTGCATACCGAGAGCAATTCGGCGTCTGATACCGAACCCTATGGGAGCGGGCTTGCTCGCGAATACGGTAGGTCAGAAACATATTCAGTGACTGACACTCCGCTTTCGCGAGCAAGCCCGCTCCCACATTTGGATCGCGTGCAAACAAAAGGCCCCGCTCAATTTGATTGAGCGGGGCCTTTTGTTTTCTGGTGCTTAAGGACGCTTGCGATTGCTGATCAGCGTGCCCATGCCGGTATCGGTAAAGATCTCCAGCAACACTGCGTTCGGCACCCGTCCATCAATGATCAGCGAGCTGCCTACGCCACCTTGCACGGCTTCCAGTGCGCAGCGGATCTTCGGCAGCATACCGCCGTAGATGGTGCCGTCGGCGATCAAATCGTCGACTTGCTGGGTGGTCAGGCCGGTCAGCACCTTGCCTTCCTTGTCCATCAGGCCGGCGATGTTGGTCAGCAGCATCAGTTTCTCGGCCTTCAGGGCCTCGGCTACTTTGCCGGCGACCAGGTCGGCGTTGATGTTGTAGGACTCGCCGTTGGCACCCACGCCGATCGGCGCGATGACCGGAATGAAATCACCCTTGACCAGCAGGTTCAGCAGGTCGGTGTTGATGCCGATCACTTCCCCTACCTGGCCGATGTCGATGATTTCCGGCTGGGTCATCTCCGGGGTCTTGCGGGTCACGGTGAGCTTCTTCGCGCGGATCAGTTCGGCGTCCTTGCCGGTCAGGCCGATAGCGCTGCCGCCATGACGGTTGATCAGGTTGACGATGTCTTTGTTCACCTGGCCGCCAAGGACCATCTCCACCACGTCCATGGTCTGCGCATCGGTGACGCGCATGCCGTCGATGAAATGACTCTCGATGGACAAGCGCTTGAGCAGGTCACCGATCTGCGGGCCGCCGCCGTGGACCACCACCGGGTTGATCCCGACGGCTTTCATCAGCACGATGTCGCGGGCAAAGCCGGTTTTCAGCTCGTCGCTTTCCATGGCATTGCCGCCGTACTTGATCACCAGCGTCTTGCCGACGTAGCGTCGAATGTAAGGCAGCGCTTCGGAAAGGACCTTGGCGGTGTTGGCGGCGGCTTCGCGTTCGAGGGTCATTCAGGGCTCCGGGGCAAATAATCAGAACGGTAGTTGGAGATCAGGGGCAACACGTTTCAACTGGGCGTGGAACACGTCCTTGATGCGCTGCAACTCGGCCTCGGTATCCGCCTCGAAACGCAGGACCAGCACCGGAGTGGTGTTGGACGCACGAACCAGGCCCCAGCCTTCGGCATAATCGACTCGCACACCATCAATGGTGGTCAGGTTGGCACCTTCGCCCCATTGCGCATCGTGCAGTGCGTCAATGATGCTGAATTTGCTCTCTTCGGTCACATGGATATTGATTTCCGGCGTAGAAATATCGTTCGGGAAGGTCTCGAACAGATCCTCGGCGCTGGATTTTTCCTTGCTGAGGATCTCCAGCAAGCGGGCGGCGCTATAGATGCCGTCGTCAAAACCGAACCAGCGTTCCTTGAAGAACACATGGCCGCTCATCTCGCCAGCCAGCAGGGCGCCGGTTTCCTTCATTTTCTTTTTGATCAGCGAGTGACCGGTCTTCCACATCAGTGGGCGGCCACCGTATTCCTTGATCAGCGGTGTCAGGCGCCGGGTGCATTTGACGTCGAAGATGATCTCGGCACCGGGGTTGCGCGCTACCACGTCGCGGGCGAACAGCATCAGCAGGCGGTCGGGGAACACGATGCTACCGGTGTTGGTCACCACGCCCACGCGGTCGCCGTCGCCATCGAAGGCCAGGCCGACATCGGCGCCCACTTCTTCGACCTTGGCGATCAGGTCCACCAGGTTCTCAGGCTTGCCCGGGTCCGGGTGATGGTTGGGGAAGTTGCCATCGACCTCGCAGAACAGCGGGATTACTTCACAGTTCAGGGCTTCGAGCAGTTGCGGGGCGATCACGCCAGCGGCGCCGTTGCCGCAGTCCACCACGACCTTCAGGCGACGCTCAAGCTTGACGTCACGGGTGATTTCATCGGAGTAGCGCTGGAGGATATCGACCTTGGTGATGCTGCCCTTGCCGCTGGTCAGGTCATTGGTCTTCAGGCGAGTGTGCAGGGCCTGGATCTGTTCGTTGGCCAGGGTGTCGCCGGCGATCACGATCTTGAAGCCGTTGTAGTCCGATGGGTTGTGGCTGCCGGTGAGCATCACGCCCGACTTGCCGGCCAGCACGTTGGCGGCGTAGTACAGCGCCGGCGTCGGCACCAGGCCTACGTCACTGACATGGCAGCCGCTGTCGGCCAGGCCCTGGATCAGGCGTTCCACCAGCTCGGGTCCGGACAAGCGGCCGTCACGCCCCACAGAGACGTTAGGCTCGCCCTGGGCCAGGCTTTGGGAGCCAATGGCGCGGCCGATCCAGTAGGCGGTTTCGGCGGTCAGGGTTTTCGGGACGACGCCACGGATGTCGTAGGCGCGGAAAATGCTGTCGGGAAACGTCGGTGCGACTGGGGCTGAGTTGCTCATCACTGGGGAAACTCCATTGATACGGGGCGGACAGGCCTGAATATGGCGACCGGCAGGCTCAAACTGAAGTGTAAGACGGCGTTTTTGGCCTAGAGTTCGTGCTGCGAAAATGCCATCGGGGCATGCCGGACGCGGAGCCCGGCATGCCTGAGCGTAATCAGTGGCTGCCGGAATGCCCGAAACCGCCTGCGCCGCGCTGGGTTTCGTCAAACTCGGTCACCAGTTCGAAATGCGCCTGCACCACCGGTACCAGCACCAGTTGGGCGATACGCTCGCCGACGGCGATGTTGAAGGCGGTCTGGCCACGGTTCCAGCACGAGACCATCAGTTCGCCCTGGTAGTCGGAGTCGATCAGGCCTACCAGGTTGCCCAGGACGATACCGTGTTTGTGGCCCAGGCCCGAGCGCGGAAGGATCAGTGCGGCCAGGCCGGGATCGCCGACGTAGATCGACAGGCCAGTGGGGATCAGCAGGGTCTGGCCCGGCTCAAGGACGGTGTCTTGCTTGAGCATGGCGCGCAGGTCCAGGCCGGCGGAGCCCGGTGTGGCGTAGGCCGGCAGTGGGAATTCGCTGCCGATGCGGGGGTCGAGGATCTTGGCTTGCAAAGCGTGCATGGAAATTAAACCTGGTTCAGCCGTTGGGCGATAAAAGAGATCAGTTGGCGGGCAATCTTGCCCTTGCTGGTCTGGGCGAAAAGGGTTGCATGCAGCTCGCGGTCAATCACGCTGCAGGCGTTTTCCTCGCTGTTGAAGCCGATGCTCGGGTTGGCGACATCATTGGCAACGATCAGGTCGAGGTTTTTGTCTTTCAGTTTGCGTGCGGCGTAGTCCAGCAGGTTTTCGGTTTCGGCGGCGAAACCGACGCTGAACGGACGATCTGCGCGGGTGGCGATGGTGGCCAAAATGTCCGGGTTACGGACCATTTGCAGGAGCAGGCCGTCCCCGCTTGTAGGGTCTTTCTTGAGTTTTTGCGGCGCAACTACTTCCGGGCGGTAGTCTGCGACCGCTGCCGAAGCGATAAACACATCGCAGGGAATCGCCGCCTCACAGGCCGCGAGCATGTCACGGGCGCTGACTACGTCGATGCGGGTGACCCGGTCCGGGGTTGGCAGGTGCACCGGGCCGGTGATCAGGGTCACGCGCGCGCCTGCCTCAACCGCGGCTTCAGCCAGGGCGAAGCCCATTTTGCCTGAGCTATGGTTGGTGATGTAGCGCACGGGGTCGATGTTTTCCTGGGTCGGGCCGGCGGTAATCAGTACGTGCTTGCCGGTCAGGGCCAGGTGCTGGAAACACTCGGCGGCGCACAGCGCCAGGTCCGTGGCTTCGAGCATGCGGCCCAGGCCGACGTCGCCACAGGCCTGGCTGCCGGAGGCCGGGCCGAAGACCTTGAGGCCACGGCTTTGCAGCAATTGGGTGTTGGCCTGGGTGGCTGGGTCGCGCCACATGGCCTGGTTCATCGCCGGGGCGATGGCGACGGTAGCGTCGGTGGCCAGTACCAGCGTGGTCAGCAGGTCGTCGGCAATACCCTGGGCGAGGCGCGCGATGAGGTCGGCGGTGGCGGGTGCGATCAGCACCAGGTCGGCCCATTTGGCCAGTTCGATATGACCCATGGCAGCTTCGGCCGCCGGGTCCAGCAGGTCCAGGTGAACCGGGTGGCCAGACAGGGCTTGCATGGTCAGCGGGGTAATGAACTCACTGCCGCCACGGGTCATGACCACGCGCACTTCAGCGCCCTGGTCCAGGAGCCTGCGAACCAACTCTGCGCTCTTGTAGGCGGCAATGCCGCCGCCGACGCCGAGAACGATGCGTTTCCGATACAGACGCTGCATTGGTTTGCCTTTCCAGTTCAGTGATGGCGTTGCGATCCCCCCTCCCCAGGAGAAATCGCGCGCAAAAAAGAGGGGCTAAGATAACACAGCGTCCGCCATGCAACAGCGGCGCACATGCACAGGGAGGTGCCATGAGTATTCGCAATTGGCCTGCGGCGGAGCGTCCGCGGGAGAGGCTTTTGGAGTTGGGGGCGGCCAGCCTCTCGGATGCCGAGTTGCTGGCGATATTCCTGCGCACCGGTGTCTCGGGTAAAAGCGCAGTGGATCTGGCGCGCCATCTGCTGGAGCAGTTTGGCAGCCTGCGCGCACTGCTGGAGGCCCGGCAGGCCATATTCATCCAGCATCTGGGGCTGGGGCCGGCTAAATTTGCCCAGTTGCAGGCGGTGCTGGAAATGGGCCGGCGCCATCTGGCCGAGCATGTGCGTAATGAGTCGGTACTGGAAAGCCCGGTCGCCGTGCGTGATTACCTCAAGGCGCTGTTGCGCCATCAGCCCCACGAGATATTTGGCTGCCTGTTTCTCGATTCAAGGCACCGGGTGCTGGGCTTCGAAGCGTTGTTCCAGGGCACCATCGACAACGCCACGGTTTACCCACGACAAGTGGTCAAGCGCGCCCTGGACTACAACGCGGCGGCGTTGATCCTGTGCCACAACCACCCCTCCGGGAATGCCGAGCCGAGCATCGCTGATCGAAAATTGACCAAGGTGCTGCAAAAAGCCCTGGATCTTGTGGACGTGCGGGTGTTGGATCACATCATCGTCGGCGAGGGTGATCCGCTGTCGATGGCTGAGTACGGCTGGATATAGCGCAATCCCTCGTAGGAGCCGGCAAGCCGGCTCCTACACAGGACGGGTCAGGGGGTGACGCTGACTTTGGAGAAGTCCTGGCGCCCAAACGGGCTGACCTGATACCCCTCGACATTCTTGCGCGTCAGGGCAAAGGCTGTCGGATGGGCCAGTGGCAACCACAGTGCCTGCTGCTGGATCTGCGCCTGCGCTTGTTGGTACAGCTTGCTGCGCACGCCTTGCTCGTTGGTGGTCTTGCCGGCGCTGATCAGCTTGTCCAGCGCTGGGTCGCAGTAACGGGCGAAGTTGGTGCCGGATTTGACCGCAGCACAGGAAAACTGCGGGGTCAGGAAGTTATCCGGGTCGCCGTTGTCGCCGGCCCAGCCCATGAACAGCAGATCGTGCTCGCCGGCCTTGGCGCGGCGAATCAGCTCGCCCCATTCGATCACGCGAATCTCTGCCTGGATGCCGACCTTGGCCAGGTCCGCCTGTAACAACTGGGCGCCCAGGCTCGGGTTGGGGTTGAGCAGGCTGCCCGATGGCCGCGTCCAGATCGTAGTCTTGAAGCCGTCACTCAGGCCGGCTCGGGCCAGCAGTGCCTTGGCCTTGGCGATGTCTTGTGGATAACCCGGCAACTCCTTGGCATAGCTCCAGGTATTGGCTGGGTAAGGCCCATTGGCGGCTTCGGCGGTGCCTTCAAACACGGCCTTGAGGTAGCTGGCCTTGTCGAAGGCCAGGTTGATTGCCTGGCGCACCTCGGGTTTGTCCAGTGGCGGGTGCTGGCTGTTGATGGCGACAAAGGCGGTCATGAACGCTGCGGTTTTTTCTGCCTTGAGCGCCGCATCCTTTTGCGCCTCGCCAATATCCAGGGGTTTGGGTGACAAGGCGATCTGGCATTCGTCCCGGCGCAGTTTCTGCAGGCGCACATTGGCATCCGGGGTGATAGCAAAGATCAAGTTATCCACAGCAGGCTTGCCGGCAAAGTAATCCGGGTTGGCCTTGTAGCGAATGACCGCATCTTTCTGGAAGCGCCCGAAAACGAAGGGCCCGGTGCCGATGGGTTGGCTATTGAGTTTTTCCGGGGTGCCGGCCTTGAGCAGCTTGTCGGCGTATTCTGCGGGGTAGATCGAGGCAAAGCCCATGCTCAGCGCGGCGAGGAAGGTGGAGTCGGCGTGATCCAGAGTAAAACGCACGGTCAGCGGGTCGAGGGCGTCGATCTTCTTGATCAGCGCTGGCAGTTGCAGCGACTGGGCGTGGGGGAAGCCGCTTTGGGCGATCTGGTGCCAGGGGTTGGCTGGGTCGAGCATGCGCTCGAAGCTGAAACGCACGTCTTCAGCCGTGAGGCTGCGGCTTGGGTTGAAATACGCAGTGCGGTGGAATTTGACGTCCGGGTGCAATTTAAAGGTGTAGGTCAGGCCGTCCGGCGAGACTTCCCAGCTATCGGCCAGGCTTGGCACCAGCTTGCCGCTCGCGGCGTCGAAGTCCACCAGGCGGTTCATCAGCACATCCGCCGAGGCGTTGGTGGTGGTCAGCGAGTTGTATTGCACCACGTCGAACCCTTCGGGGCTGGCCTCGGTGCAGACGCTCAACGTGCCGGCCGCCTGGGCCAGTGGGGCGAGGAAGAGCGGGGCGAGTAGGAGTGGCAGGGCAGCGAGGCGCATGGTCGGTTTCCTTTGCAGATCGGAGGCCCATCTGCGAGTGCAGTCTGGAAAAGTCCTACCGTAGTGGGCTGATTCGTAAATGACTAGCCCATTTTTGCCTGTGCATTTACGGCAAATACTGTTTTGATGGCACTTCAGGTCATTTTGCCCAGGGCCTTGGCCTACAAATAGCGGCGATAAATCATTCGGCGCGACGAGCGGTTCGGCAGCACGGCGGCCCACCCTGGCAGCGCTTGAGGCCTGTTCGGGCGAGATTTACAGCGGGAAAAACACACCGGCTGTTGTTGCATTGGGGTCTTTCTGGTATAAAGCAGCGCTCTTTTCTAGGGGCCCGGTTCCTTCACTGTAGGTGTAGCCGGTAAGACCCTTAAAGAAACGCGGCGCCTGGCGCCAAATGACTGAGAGATTAAGCGGCCAACCCATGCCGGGTTGGGCATGTGGTTTTAGAGGGCTGAGGCATGTCGAGAGTCTGTCAAGTTACCGGTAAGGGTCCGGTGACTGGGAATAACATTTCCCACGCAAACAACAAAACCCGTCGTCGTTTCCTGCCAAACCTGCAGCATCACCGCTTCTGGGTTGAAGAAGAGAAACGTTTTGTCCGTCTGCGCGTATCTGCCAAAGGCATGCGCATCATCGACAAGCGTGGCATCACTGTCGTGCTCGCTGAACTGCGCCGCGACGGCAAAATCTAAGGAGCTATATCATGCGTGAATTGATTCGAATGATCTCTAGCGCCGGTACTGGTCACTTCTACACTACCGACAAGAACAAGCGTACTACCCCGGACAAGCTCGAAAAGAAAATGTTCGACCCGCGCGTTCGCAAGCACGTGATCTACAAAGAAGGCAAAATCAAGTAATTGGTTTTCTTTCTTGTGAAAAAAACCCGCATCTCACGATGCGGGTTTTTTTTCGTCTTGGAAAAGTCGCAATCGACCGATCAGGCCTTTTCTTCGAACACCACGTAGATCTTGCGGCACGGCTCCAGCACTTCCCAAGTGCCGCTGAAGCCGGCCGGGATCACGAAGCGATCGCCGGCGCGCAAGGTCTTGGCGTTGCCAGCGGCATCGCGTAGCACCGAAACCCCCTGCACGATCTCGCAGTACTCGTGTTCGGTGTAGTTCACCGTCCATTGCCCGACTTCACCCTCCCACACCCCGGCGTTCATCTGGCCGCACGGACTGTTGTAGTGGTTGTAGAGCGTCTGCTCGGGGTCGCCCTTGAGGATTTTTTCTGCGGCGGGGCGGTAGCGTTCGGCGGCGGTGTTCGCCTGGCTGAAATCGACGACATCCTGAATGTTCATGCACGTATCCCGTCTAGGCCTGGGGTTGGAGAGCCAAAGTCTATGTTTATTAAAATGAACATCGCAAGGGCGTTTGCCGCCGTTATGTCAAATATATTGAAACATCCCTGGCGGCTGGTTTAGGGTGGCGGGTGCCTCGGACCGAATAGCTGGCTGGCCGGGCAAGCATTTGGAAGGGAACTGGTGATAACGCCGGGCCCTTATATTTAATAAGAGGAGGACACTCGCATGACCACCCTGACCCGTGCCGACTGGGAACAACGCGCCAAGGACCTGAAGATCGAAGGCCGCGCGTACATTAATGGCGAATATACCGCCGCCGTTTCTGGCGACACGTTCGAATGCCTCAGCCCGGTCGATGGCCGCCTACTGACCACGGTTGCCAGCTGTGACGTCGCCGACGCCCAGCGCGCCGTGGAAAACGCCCGCGCCACCTTCAACTCGGGTGCCTGGTCACGCCTGGCCCCGGCCAAGCGCAAAGCCACCATGATTCGTTTCGCCGCGCTGCTCAAGGCCAATGCCGAAGAGCTGGCGCTGCTCGAAACCCTGGACATGGGCAAGCCCATCGGCGACTCCCTGGGCATCGACATTCCAGGCGCGGCGCAAGCCCTGAGCTGGAGCGGCGAGGCCATCGACAAGATTTACGACGAAGTCGCCGCCACCCCCCATGACCAACTAGGCCTGGTGACCCGCGAGCCGGTCGGCGTAGTGGCGGCCATCGTGCCGTGGAACTTCCCGCTGATGATGGCCTGCTGGAAACTGGGGCCGGCGCTGTCCACCGGTAACTCGGTCGTTCTCAAGCCGTCTGAAAAATCGCCGCTGACCGCCATCCGCATCGCCGCCCTGGCCGTTGAAGCCGGTATCCCCAAAGGCGTGCTCAACGTGCTGCCGGGCTATGGCCACACCGTGGGCAAGGCGTTGGCACTGCATATGGACGTCGACACCCTGGTGTTTACCGGTTCGACCAAGATCGCCAAGCAACTGATGATCTACTCCGGCGAATCGAACATGAAGCGCGTCTGGCTGGAAGCCGGCGGCAAGAGCCCGAACATCGTGTTTGCCGATGCCCCGGACCTGCAAGCCGCTGCCGAATCCGCCGCGGGCGCCATCGCCTTCAACCAGGGCGAAGTCTGCACCGCCGGCTCGCGCCTGCTGGTGGAGCGTTCGATCAAGGACAAATTCCTGCCGATGGTGATCGAGGCCCTCAAGGGCTGGAAGCCGGGTAACCCGCTGGACCCGGCCACCAACGTCGGTGCGCTGGTGGACACCCAGCAGATGAACACCGTGTTGTCGTATATCGAAGCCGGGCACGCCGATGGCGCCAAATTGGTGGCTGGCGGCAAGCGCACCCTGCAGGAAACCGGCGGTACTTACGTCGAGCCGACGATTTTCGACGGTGTGACCAACGCCATGAAGATTGCCCAGGAAGAGATCTTTGGTCCGGTCCTGTCGGTGATTACCTTCGACAGCGCTGAAGAAGCCGTAGCCATTGCCAACGACACACCTTATGGCCTGGCCGCTGCGGTCTGGACCTCGGATATCTCCAAGGCGCACCTGACCGCCAAGGCGTTGCGTGCCGGTAGCGTGTGGGTCAACCAGTACGATGGCGGTGACATGACGGCGCCGTTTGGCGGGTTCAAGCAGTCGGGCAACGGTCGCGACAAGTCGCTGCACGCGTTCGACAAGTACACCGAACTGAAGGCGACCTGGATCAAGCTGTAAGCAACCGCGCTGACCCCTTGTAGGAGCGAGCTTGCTCGCGAAAAGCGTCAACGATAACGCGTTCTGTCTGGTTGAACGCGGTGTCCTTGAGTTCTTCGCGAGCAAGCTCGCTCCTACAGTTCGTTTTACCGTCCATAAATGAGTTATCCACAGGAGCGTGGCAATGCGTTGGGCGACTTACTTTGCCGTCCTGGCTTCAGTACTCAGCGTCGGCCTCGCCCTGGGCGTCAGCATGCCGCTGGTGTCCCTGCGCCTGGAAAGCTGGGGCTATGGCAACTTTGCCATCGGCATCATGGCGGCCATGCCGGCGTTCGGTGTGTTATTGGGCGCCAAGGTGTCGAGCCGCCTGGCTTCCTGGCTGGGTACGGCAAACCTGATGCGCCTGTGTCTGTGGGCCGGGGCGGTTTCTATCGGTCTGCTCGCGGTCTTGCCCAGCTATCCGGTGTGGCTGGTGCTGCGGTTGATGATCGGGGTGATCCTGACCATTGTGTTTATCCTCGGCGAAAGCTGGATCAACCAACTGGTGGTGGAGCAGTGGCGTGGTCGGCTGGTGGCGCTGTATGGCTGTACCTACGCCTTGAGCCAGCTGTCGGGGCCGTTATTGCTCGGCGTGCTGGGCACCGATCATGACTATGGCTTCTGGGTTGGCGTCGGGCTGTTGATCGTTGCGCCCTTCCTGCTGCTGGGGCGTAGCGGGGCACCGACGGCGGAGGCCTTCAGCGTGACCTTCAGCGATTTATGGGGATTTTGCCGGGGCTTGCCGGCGATTGCCTGGGCGGTGGCATTGTTTGCCGCGTTCGAGGCGATGATTCTGACGCTGTTGCCGGTGTATTGCCTGCAACAGGGCTTCACTGCCGAAGTGGCGTTGGCGATGGTCAGCACCGTGGTAGTAGGCGATGCCTTGCTGCAATTGCCGATTGGTGCGCTGGCCGACTACCTGCCCAGGCGCACCCTGTTTCTCGGCTGCGCGGTGCTGTTGCTGCTGTCGAGCCTGGCCATTGCGCCGTTGCTCGATACCTGGCTGATCTGGCCGATATGGGTCCTGTTCGGAGCCAGTGCGGGGGGCTTGTTCACCTTGTCGTTGATTCTGATCGGCGAGCGCTACCGTGACGATGCGCTGGTGCGAGCCAATGCCCATATTGCCCAGTTGTGGGGGATTGGTTGCCTGATCGGGCCGCTGGTGGCGGGGGCTGGCAGCCAGTGGATCAGCGGGCATGCGTTGCCGTGGTTGATGGCTGCGGGGGCCTTGGGGTTGGTGATTCTGTTGTTGCGCCAAGGCGCGTTTGGCGCAGAGCAACCGGCCTGACTTGGAAGTGCGATCAAAACTGTGGGAGCTGGCTTGCCTGCGATAGCGGTGTATCAGTAGCAAATGGGCCAACTGACCCACCGCTATCGCAGCATAGGTATCTACACAACTTTCAGAAACTGACGAACTCCCCCGTGGCGAGCGGGCTTGCCCCGCGCTGGGCTGCGAAGCAGCCCCAAAAAACCCCCCGCGTTTCTTCAGATAAACCGCGATGGCCGGGTTTAGGGCTGCTTCGCGGCCCAGCGCGGGGCAAGCCCGCTCGCCACAACGGCGCTATCTGCCTGGATTTAGGCGTTGCGGCGAAGTTGTGTAGATACCTATGGCTATCGCAGGCAAGCCAGCTCCCACAATGGATATTCGTGGTTCTTAGAGCATGCGCTCCAGCCCCACGGTGGTAGCAAACCAGGCATTGAACCGGCGCCACCAACTGCCCGGCTCGCGGGTCAGGGTGTGCATCTGGCCGTTGTCTTCCGTTACCCATACCACCTGGCCATCCTTAAGTTTTGCCTCATAACTCAAGGCTGGCGCCATCCCTTGCAGGGCCAGGTTGCGCACATGCTCGGCCAGTTCGGGACTGTCCACCAGCACGCCGACCTCGGTGTTCCACAGCACCGAACGCGGGTCGAAATTGAACGAGCCGATAAACGACTTCTGCCGATCAAAAATCATCGCCTTGCTGTGCAGGCTGGAGTCCGAACCATGCAGCGAGCGGCTGCCCAGCAGGTGCGGGCCACTGCCGCCACCGTCGCCCGGTTGGCGACGCAGTTCGTACAACTTCACCCCGTGCTCCAGCAGCGCCTTGCGATAGGGCGCATAACCGCCATGCACCGCCGGCACGTCGGTGGCTTCCAGGGCGTTGGTCAGCAAGCGCACGTCGACGCCTGCGTCCGCGCGGCCGGTGAGGTACACCAGGCCCGGCTGGCCGGGCACGAAGTAGGCCGAAATCATCATCAGCTCACTGTGCACGCCTTCCAGCTCTGGCCCCAGTTGGGTCGTGAGCAGCAGTTGTGGGTCGGGATCGGCCTTGGCCAGGACCTTGCTCGGCGCGTCCCACAGTGCCTGGTTCCAGGCCCAGATCAGCTCCCGGCGCCAGATATCCATGCGCGGCTGGGTCTGGTAGGTGCGCAGGCGGTTATACAGGGCATGGTTTTGCTGGCGCGACTCGGCCAGGGACCTCTCCAGAAGCCCGCGTGCGGTGGCCAGGTCGCGGGAGGACGGGGCGCTGGAGATAAAGTCGGCGATAGGCTTGCTCAGCGCACTGTTCCAGTACTGATCAAAGCTGTGGCCCAGTTGCTCGGCCACGGGCCCCACGCTGAGCATGTCGATATCGGTGAAGTTCAGGTTGGGCTCGGCATCGAAATACTCATCCCCAAGGTTGCGCCCGCCAACAATCGCCACGCTGTTGTCGGCCAGCCACAGCTTGTTGTGCATGCGCCGGTGTTGCAGCGACAGGTTGAACAACCGGCCCATGGCCCGTGTCACGCCGGTGCTGCGCCCCAGGTGCAAGGGGTTGAACAAGCGGATCTGGATCTGCGGGTGCGCGGCCAGGGTGGCGATGATCTGGTCCAGGCCGTCGCTGGTGGTGTCATCCAGGAGGATGCGCACCCGCACGCCACGGTCGGCCGCGGTCAGCAGTTCGTCCACCAGCATGCGCGTGCTGATGCCGTCGTGGACGATGTAGTACTGCAAGTCGAGGCTGGTCTGGGCATTGCGGATCAATTCGGCGCGGGCCATGAACGCTTCGCTGCTGTTGGGCAGCAGGCGAAAGCCGGAGCGCCCCTGGTAGGGCGCGGCCTGGGCCTGGATCGAGCGCCCAAAGGCGGACTGCGTCGCTGGCAGTGCCTCGCTGGGCACCCGGGGCACATCCAGGGTGGCGCAACCGCCCAGGGCCAGGAACCCCAGCAAAAAAAACGCTAACAGCCGTTGGCTCATCAAGAAGACAGGTTCCGAATCAGGGCGGTGACAGGCATATGACGGTGATTGCTGGCAAAAGGTCAGTCCTGCTGCTGTTCAGCTTCAGCGAGCATCTTGATCGCCGTTGCCCCGACCTTGCGCACCGCCTCTTCAATCTGGGGCGTTGGTTTGGCAGCGTAGTTCATCCGCAGGCAATTACGGTATTTGCCCGAGGCGGAAAAGATACTGCCTACGGCAATCTGTACCCCTTGCTCGACCAGGGCACGGTTGAGCCTGAGGGTGTCAAACCCCTCGGGCAGTTCCACCCACAGCATAAAGCTGCCCTGGGGCCGGCTGGCGCGGGTGCCGACGGGAAAATAGCGGCTGACCCAATCGAGCATCAGGTCGCGATTGCGCTGGTATTGACTACGCATGCGCCGCAAATGCGGTTCGAAGTGCCCGTTCTTGAGGAATTCGGCAATGGCGATCTGTGGTTGGGTGGCAGTGGAGCCGGTGCTGATGTATTTCATGTGCAGCACCCGCTCCAGATAACGTCCAGGCGCTACCCAGCCGATCCGCAGGCCTGGGGCCAGGGTCTTGGAGAACGAGCTGCAGAGTAGGACGCGGCCATCTTCGTCGAAGGATTTGATGGTGCGCGGTCGCGGGTAGCTGTAGGCCAGTTCGCCATACACATCGTCTTCGATGATCGCCACGTCAAAGCGCTGGGCCAGGGTCAGTAACGCCCGTTTGCGTGCCTCGGGCATGATGTAGCCCAGGGGGTTATTGCAGTTGGGGGTCAACTGGATAACTTTGATCGGCCATTGCTCAAGGGCCAGTTCCAGAGCTTCGAGGCTGATGCCGGTGAGCGGGTCGGTGGGGATTTCCAGGGCTTTCATGCCCAGGCCCTTGAGGGTCTGCATGGCGCCGTGGAAGCTCGGCGAGTCGACGGCGACTATATCGCCGGGCTCGCAAATCGCACGGATGCTGGAGGACAGGGCTTCGTGGCAGCCGGTGGTGATCACGATGTCCTGGGCGTCGAGCTGGCAGCCGGAATCCAATGACAGACGGGCTATTTGCTCGCGTAGCTCCATACAGCCGTAGATGTTGTCGTAATACAGACCCGGCAGGTCCTGGCGGCGACTGACTCGGGCCAGGCTGCGCAGTAGGGGCTTGATGGTCGGCGACAGCACATCCGGCATGCCACGGCCCATCTGTATGACATCTTTGCGCGGCACCGCGCGGACCAACTCCAGCACTTGGTCCCACTGGGAAATCTCCACCGGGCGCTGGGCTGGCCGGCCTACTGCGGGCAGCGCCGGCAGCTCGCGCCCAACGGGCACGAAGTAGCCGGATTTTGGCTTGGGCGTCGCCAGGCCGTTGTCTTCCAGTAACCGGTAAGCCTGTTGCACGGTGCTCAGGCTGACCCCATGTTCCACGCTCAGGGCACGCACCGAGGGCAGCCGATCGCCGGGGCGATAGAAGCCCTGTTCTATGCGGGTGCCCAGCAGTTCGGCGAGGTTGACGTAGAGGGTCATGGCGGTCGCTCCCAAGAGACCAGTACAGATGGGCGCAAAATACAGGATTCAGCCCATGGTTGGCAGTATCTGTATGTATTTAATAAAAGTTGGTTGAATCTGTAATGGTTTTGCCGCCCCATCCATTCTAGTCACTCATGGCAACAGGCAAATGAGGGGCAGGACAATGAGTGGCTTGAGCGATGTGCGGCTGGCGTTACACAGTCAGGAACTGGAAGCAGGGCAGGAGCGCGGACTGACCGGGCTGGCGCCTGGCAATCCGAGCCGTTGGGAACTGTTCTGGCGCCGTCGCCACACGCGCCAGGCCCTGCTGGAGCTGACCCCGGAGCAACTACGCGATATTGGCCTGAGCACCGAGCAGGCGCGCCAGGAAGGCTTGAAGCCGTTCTGGCGCGGGTGAGTCAGAGCAGTTCTTTCAAGCGGTGCCAGAGCATGCCCAGGGCCAGCAGCGGTGAGCGCAAGTGCTTGCCGCCAGGGAAGGTGATGTGGGGCACCTGGGCAAACAGATCGAAGCGCCCACACTGTTGGCCGCTGATGGCTTCGGCCAGCAGCTTGCCCGCCAGGTGGGTGGCGTTCAGGCCATGGCCGGCATAGGCCTGGGCAAAGTACACGTTGGGTTGGTCGGCCAACCGGCCAATCTGCGGCAGGCGGTTGGCGCCGATGCCGATCATGCCGCCCCATTGGTAGTCGATCTTCGTCTCGGCCAATTGCGGGAAGACCTTGAGCATCTTGGGCCGCATATAGGCTGCGATGTCTTGAGGGTCGCGTCCGGAATAGTGGCAAGCACCGCCAAACAGCAGGCGCCGGTCGGCGGATAACCGGAAGTAGTCCACCGTGACTCGCTGATCACACACCGCCATGTTTTGCGGCAGCAGCTCGGCGGCCTGGGCCGGGCTCAAGGGTTCGGTGGCGATGATATAGCTGCCGGCGGGCAGCACCTTGCCGCTCAGGTGGGGGTTGAGGCCGTTGAGGTAGGCATTGCAGCCCAGCACCAGGGTCTTGGCGCGCACGCTGCCGTGGGCCGTGTGGACTTTGACTTCAGGGCCGTAGTCGATGCGCACGGCTTCGGACTGCTCGAATAGCCTGACCCCCAGTTGCTGCGCGGCGGCGGCTTCGCCGAGGGCCAGGTTCAGCGGATGCAGGTGACCGGAGCCCATGTCGATCATGCCGCCCACGTAACGGTCGGAACCGATCACGCTGCCCATCTCCGAGGCTTGCAGCAGGCGCAGTTCATGACCATAGCCAAGTTTGTGCAGTTCTTCGGCATCGGCGGCCAGGCCCTGCAGGTCGCGAGGCTTGTTGGCCAGGTCGCAGTAACCCCAGGTCAGGTCGCAATCAATCTGGAAGCGCTCGACCCGTTGGCGCACGATTTCCACGGCTTCCAGGCCCATCAATTTCATCTGCCGCACGCCTTCGGTGCCGACCACATTGGCAAACTGATCAAGGCCGTGGCCGACGCCACGAATGAGCTGCCCGCCATTGCGCCCGCTGGCGCCCCAGGCAATCTTGCGGGCCTCCAGCAGCACCACGCTGAAGCCCCGTTCAGCCAGCTCCAGCGCGGTGTTCAGCCCGGAAAACCCACCGCCCACCACGCACACATCGGCGACGACTTCACCCGCCAGCACCGGGTAATCGGGTTGCGGCAGGCTGCTGGCGGCGTAGTAGGAAGCGGTGTGCCGGGCGCTGGCGGTCATGGGGAGCATCCGTGTTTGGAAAATTTGACGCAGGATACAGCGGTCGGGTGAAGCTGTCTCACTCGGGGCTTTTAGGGCAAAATCCACGCCTATTCGCCGTTCGGTATGGGTTTCGATGAGTTGCAACAGCCAGAAAGTCAACGCGCTGCGCCGGCAGATCCCCTCGTTCGAGTGTGTGCCGGGTTGCCATGATTGCTGTGGACCGGTGACGACATCCACCGAGGAAATGTCGCGCCTGCCGCGCAAGACCGCGGCCGAGCAGGAAGCGGCCATGGATGAGCTGAACTGCGTACACCTGGGGCCCAACGGTTGCACGGTGTACGACGAGCGCCCATTGATCTGTAGGTTGTTTGGTACCACGCCCAGCCTGCCATGCCCCAACAACCGTGGGCCGGTGGAACTGATTCACCCTCGGGTCGAGAAGCAGATCCACGAGTACATGGCGACGACGCGGCAGGTGCTTGTTTAGCTGATCTACTCGGTCAAAAAGTGGGAGCTGGATCAATCCGGGATCGGCAGGTTCAGGCTCTCTTTCACCTCTTCCATCACGATATAGCTCTTGGACTCGCGCACATGGGGCAGCTTGAGCAGGATGTCGCCCAGCAGTTTGCGGTACGAAGCCATTTCGGAAATCCGCGCCTTCACTAGATAGTCGAAATCCCCCGAGACCAGGTGGCACTCCAGCACATGGGGCAGTTTCAGCACAGCACGTCGGAATTCTTCGAAGGTATCGCCGGATTTGTAGTCGAGGCTGATCTCGACAAACACCAGCAGGCTACCCTTCAAGTGCTGCGGATTGAGGCGGGCGTTGTAGCCCATGATGATCCCCTCGCGCTCCAGGCGCCGGACCCGTTCAGTGCAGGGCGTGGTCGACAACCCTACCTTCTCCCCTAGCTCGGTAAATGAGATCCGCCCGTCTGCCTGCAGGATGCGCAGGATGTTGCGGTCGATCTTGTCCAGCTCCCGCTTGGTCTGGGTATTGGTCCGCATAGGGGATGCTCCTCCGTGAAAAGGGTTTTTGCCGAGAATTGTCGCCAAATATAGGCACTTATATAGTGAAATGCACTGGTCATTGCTTTTTATACTGCCCACATCTTTGTGCTGAACAACAAACGTCAGCGGTCAAGCAGTGATGAGGATATAAAAATGCGCGTTTTGGTCTTGGGTAGCGGTGTCATTGGTGTGGCCAGTGCCTACTATTTGGCGCGTGCCGGTTTTGAAGTGGTCGTGGTCGACCGTCAGCCGGCCGTTGCAATGGAGACCAGCTTCGCCAACGCCGGCCAGGTCTCGCCCGGCTATGCATCGCCATGGGCTGCGCCGGGTGTGCCGCTCAAGGCCATCAAGTGGCTGTTGCAGCGCCATGCGCCGCTGGCGATCAAGGCCACGGCCGATATCGACCAATACCTGTGGATGGCGCAGATGCTGCGTAACTGCACGGCCAACCGTTATGCGGTGAACAAGGAGCGCATGGTGCGTCTGTCCGAGTACAGCCGCGACTGCCTCGATGAACTGCGCGCCGAGACCGGCATTGCCTACGAAGGCCGCAGCCTGGGTACTACGCAATTGTTCCGCACCCAGGCGCAACTCGATGGCGCGGCCAAGGATATCGCCGTGTTGAAAGAGTCCGGCGTACCGTTCGAGCTGCTCGACCGCGCCGGCATTGCCCGCGTCGAGCCGGCCCTGGCCAGCGTCACGGATATCCTGGCCGGTGCCTTGCGCCTGCCCAATGACCAGACCGGCGACTGCCAGATGTTCACCACCCGCCTGGCCGATATGTGCAAACAGTTGGGTGTGGAGTTCCGTTTCGAGCAGGACATTCAGCGCCTGGACCACGCCGGTGATCGTATCAACGGTGTGTGGATCGACGGCAAGCTGGAAACCGCCGATCGCTACGTGCTGGCCCTGGGCAGCTACTCGCCTCAGTTGCTCAAGCCGCTGGGGATCAAGGCTCCGGTGTATCCGCTCAAGGGGTACTCCCTGACCGTGCCGATCACCAACCCGGCGATGGCCCCGACTTCGACCATCCTCGACGAAACCTACAAGGTTGCGATCACCCGGTTCGACAACCGCATCCGGGTCGGGGGCATGGCTGAAATAGCCGGTTTTGACCTGTCGCTGAACCCGCGCCGGCGCGAAACCCTGGAGATGATCGTCAACGACCTTTATCCTCAGGGCGGTGATTTGAGCGAGGCCACGTTCTGGACCGGCCTGCGCCCGACCACCCCGGACGGCACGCCAATTGTCGGCGCCACCCCGTTCAAGAATCTGTTCTTGAACACCGGCCACGGCACTCTCGGCTGGACCATGGCCTGTGGCTCCGGTCGCTTGCTGGCGGACCTGATGGCCAAGAAAACCCCGCAGATCAGCGCCGCAGGCCTTGATATTTCCCGTTACGGCAACCCTCAGGAGTCCACAAAACATGTCAATCCAGCGCCAGCTCACCAATGAGCGCATGAGCCAGATCGTTGTCCACAGCGGTACCGTGTATCTGGCAGGGCAAGTCGGCGACGACATGAGTGCCGGGATTGAACAGCAGACCCGTGAGACCCTCGCCAATATCGAGCGTTTGCTGGATCTGGCCGGTACCGACAAAACCAGGTTGCTGTCGGTGACGATCTACCTCAAAGACATCGACGCCGACTTTGCCGGCATGAACGCGGTATGGGACAAGTGGCTGCCAAAAGGCGTCGCCCCGGCCCGCGCTACGGTCGAGTCGAAACTGTGTGAGCCAGAAATCCTGGTCGAGCTGTCTGTCGTGGCCGCTCTGCCTTAAACGATCCCTCTTCCGGTGCCGGCGCTATTGGCCGGTACCGGTTTTTTCTTCCCACCGCCGCCTAGAAGCCTGCCGCCATGCGTCCTGCCCGTGCCCTGATCGACCTACAAGCCCTGCGCCATAACTACCAATTGGCTCGCGAACTGACCGGGGCCAAGGCCCTCGCCGTGATCAAGGCTGACGCCTACGGCCATGGAGCCGTGCGCGTGGCCCAGGCCCTGGAAGACCAGGCCGACGGTTTTGCCGTGGCCTGTATCGAGGAGGCGTTGGAGTTGCGCGCCGCCGGGATTGGTGGGCCGGTGTTGTTGCTCGAAGGGTTCTTCGAGGCCGATGAACTGCCGCTGATCATCGAGCATGACTTCTGGTGTGTGGTGCATTCGTTGTGGCAGCTGGAAGCGATTGAACAGGCGCGCCTGAGCAAGCCGCTGACGGTGTGGTTGAAGCTGGACTCGGGCATGCACCGGGTTGGTTTGCATCCCAAGGATTATCACGATGCCTACCAGCGCCTGCTGGCCAGTGGCAAAGTGGCCAAGATCGTGTTGATGAGCCACTTCGCCCGCGCCGATGAACTGGACTGCACAAGCAGCGATGAACAGGTCGCGGTCTTCGAGGCGGCGCGCCAGGGCTTGGCGGCCCAGGTCAGCCTGCGCAATTCGCCGTCGGTGATGGGTTGGCCGAGCGTTTCCAGTGATTGGGTACGGCCGGGCATCATGCTTTATGGCGCGACCCCCTTTGGTGAAGACCAGGCGGTTGCCGCGCGTTTGCAACCGGTGATGACCCTGGAGTCGAAAGTCATCTGCGTACGCGAGCTGCCTGCGGGCGAGCCAGTGGGTTATGGCGCGCGGTTTGTAACGCCCAAGCCGATGCGTATCGGTGTGGTTGCCATGGGTTATGCCGACGGTTATCCACGGCATGCGCCGACCGGTACGCCGGTGCTGGTCGCCGGCCAGCGCAGCCAATTGCTGGGGCGGGTGTCGATGGACATGCTGTGTATCGACCTGACCGATGTACCCCAGGCAGGTCTGGGTTCGACCGTCGAGTTGTGGGGCAAAAACATCCTCGCCAGCGATGTGGCGACCGCCGCCGAGACCATCCCTTATCAGATTTTCTGCAACCTGCGTCGTGTGCCACGGCTCTATTCCGGCGCTTAGCCGCCAGCTGCAGATGAAGCCCAGCGGGATTCAGACCAAAGTGTTGTAAATACTGAACGCTGTCGCCATGATAACGCTCAATTACAACAAAGCCTGAATCCTAGGAGGCTCCTGCATTGGACGTCGGCGAACGACTGCAATCCATCCGTAAACTGAAAGGTCTTTCCCAGCGTGAACTCGCCAAGCGTGCGGGCGTCACCAACAGCACCATTTCGATGATCGAGAAAAACAGTGTCAGCCCATCCATCAGCTCCTTGCGCAAGGTGCTGGGCGGCATCCCCATGTCCATGGTCGAGTTCTTTTCCGAGGAGATCCTCCAGGAAAAACCGACGCAGATCGTCTATAAAGCCAATGAGCTGATCGACATCTCCGATGGTGCGGTGACCATGAAGCTGGTGGGCCGGGCACATCCGAGCCGGGCGATTGCGTTTCTCAACGAAATCTACCCACCGGGCGCCGATACGGGTGAGGAAATGCTGACCCATGACGGCGAGGAAACCGGGATCCTGCTGGAAGGTCGTCTGGAATTGGTGGTGGGCGTTGAAACTTTTGTGCTCGAAGCCGGCGATAGCTACTACTTTGAAAGCACCAAGCCGCACCGTTTTCGCAATCCGTTCGATGTGCCGGCGCGACTAATCAGCGCAGCCACACCCGCGAACTTTTAACAGAAGAGGCGCCCTGCCTACCTTGCAGAGGTGCCCGTAGTTGTATTTCGCCATGCTCAATCTCCCCTTGGATAATAGGGTTGTTTCAGTGAGGCGGCCTAACCGTTATACTTTCGCCGCCTGCGAAACCGTGGCCGCAGGCGTGAATAGCCACCATGAGGGTGAACGCGTGAACCTAATTATGAAAATGCTGGCTGTACCAGCAACCGTACTGGCCCTTTGGGCTGCCAGCGCTCAAGCTGCGACCAATGATGATATTGCCAAGCGCCTTGAACCCGTGGGGAAGGTCTGTATTCAAGGTGAGGAATGCAAGGGCATGGAAGTCGCTGTGACAGCGGGCGGCGGCGGCGCAAAAACGCCGGACGAGATCATCGCCAAGCACTGTAATGCTTGCCACGGCACTGGCCTGTTGGGCGCACCGAAAATCGGTGACACCGCAGCCTGGAAAGAGCGCGCCGACCACCAGGGCGGCCTCGACGGCATCCTGGCCAAGGCCATCACCGGCATCAACGCCATGCCGCCTAAAGGCACCTGCTCCGATTGCTCGGATGACGACCTCAAGGCTGCAATCGAGAAGATGTCTGGTTTGAAATAAACCGATCTTCGCCAAAAAGCCGCTGACCAGCGGCTTTTTTGTGCCCGCAATTTGCCGGCCAAGGCTGTTCATTGCAGCAAAGACCCGGCAAGCTCGGTCCAACCCCTAATCACGGAACGTCAGGAGGGTCGGATGGTGCAGTTGTGTTCAATCGAGCAAGCGGTCGATGACGTACTGGAGCGCCTGCCTGCGCATATCCACATGGGTATGCCGCTGGGCCTGGGTAAGCCGAATCTGTTTGCCAATGCCTTGTACCGGCGTATCGCCAAGCTGCCCGAGCGGTCGCTGACGATCTACACCGCGTTGAGCCTGGGCCGCCCGCCATTGGGTGATGGTTTGCAAAAGCGCTTTCTGGAGCCGTTTGTCGAGCGGGTGTTCGGTGATTATCCCGAGCTGGATTACCTTGCCGCCCTGCGCAAGGACAGCCTGCCGGCCAACATCCACGTGCAGCAGTTCTTCATGCAGCCCGGCAGCCTGCTGCATAGCACCTCGGCCCAGCAGGATTACGTCAGCAGCAACTACAGCCATGCCGCCCGCGATATCAACGCCGCTGGCCTGAACCTGGTGGCGCAATTGGTGGCCAGCAGCAGTGAGCACCCGGATCGCCTGAGCCTGAGCTGCAACCCCGATATCACCCTCGACCTGTTGCCCATGATCGCCAAGCGCCGCGCGGCAGGCGAGACCATCCTGGTGGTCGGCCAGGTGCATGAAGATTTGCCCTACATGCCCGGTGATGCCGAACTGGGCATGGACCAGTTCGACTTTCTGATCGACGAAAAAGACCGCACCACCCTGTTCTCCACGCCTAACATGCCAGTGGGTTTGCAGGACCACTTCATCGGTTTGCACGCCAGCACCCTGGTGCGCGATGGCGGCACCTTGCAGATTGGTATCGGTTCGATGGGCGACGCCTTGACCGCCGCGTTGCTGGCGCGCCAGGCCGATAACGAGGGGTATCGGCAGTTGCTCACCGACCTGGATGTGTACCAATGGGCGCCGCTGATCAGTCGTGAGGGCGGGGTCGAACCGTTTGCCCGGGGCCTTTATGGTTGCAGCGAAATGTTCGTCAACGGCCTGTTGGTACTGGCCGATGCCGGGATTGTGCGGCGCAAGGTGTACCCGGATGTGGCGACGCAGGAGCAGGCCAACGCGGGGCTGCTGGACGATGCGGCGCAGCCCGATGGCATATCGATCCACGGTGGTTTCTTCCTCGGGCCACGCAGTTTTTACCAGCGCCTGCAGGAAATGACCCACGCCAAGCGCCTGGAATTCAACATGACTCGCATCAGCTATATCAACGAGCTGTACGGGCAGGAAGAACTCAAGCGTTTGCAGCGTGTGGATGCGCGGTTTATCAACAGTGCGATCATGGTCACGTTGCTGGGCGGCGGCATTGCCGACCAACTGGAAGACGGCCGCGTGCTCAGCGGGGTGGGTGGGCAATACAACTTTGTTGCCCAGGGCCATGCGCTGGAGGGCGCGCGCTCGATCCTGATCCTGCGCAGTTGGCGCGAATCGGCCGGCGAGGTCAGCTCCAATATTGTCTGGGAATACGGGCACTGCACGATTCCACGGCACCTGCGCGATATCGTGATCACCGAATACGGTATCGCAGACCTGCGCGGCCAGACCGACGCCCAGGTGATCGAGGCGTTGCTCAATATCACCGACTCACGGTTCCAGGCCGACTTGATCGAACAGGCGCAAAAAGCCGGCAAGTTGCCCAAGGACTTCCAGCTCGACCCGCGCTTTGCCGACAACACCCCCGAGCGTTTGCAGGCGGTGCAGGCGCGGCACACAAGGCTGTTCCCGGAGTATCCGCTGGGCAGTGACTTCACCGATGAAGAGCGGGATTTGTTGCGCGCGCTGAACTGGCTCAAGAGCAAATTCAAGCTGACCGAGATTCTGGAGTTGGGCAAGGCGGCGCTGGATGCACCGGAGCCTGAGGCGTTTCCCGAGCATCTGGTGCGCATGCGCCTGGATAAGCCTGAGGGGTTTAAAGAGGATCTGTATCAGCGCTTGCTGCTCGCAGGCCTCAAGGCCACCGCACACTAACAGCCACCACAAACCCAATGTGGGAGCGGGCTTGCTCGCGAATGCGGTCTGTCAGTCAACTCATGAGTGGCTGATCCACCGCTATCGCGAGCAAGCCCGCTCCCACATTTTTAACTGTGCTCGCTCACCTTCAGTCGATGAAGGTCACAACCCCACCCGCCAGGGACTTGACCCGCGCCAGCGACTCAACCCGGTAGCCCTGGGCGTCCAGTTCTGCACGCCCGCCCTGGAACGACTTCTCGATCACAATCCCCAGGCCCGCCACGGTGGCGCCGGCCTGTTTGATGATCGAAATCAGTGCCTGGGACGCCTTGCCGTTGGCCAGGAAGTCATCGATCACCAGCACGCGGTCGCTGCTGGTCAGGTGCCGAGGGGAGATCGCCACGGTACTTTCGACTTTCTTGGTGAAGGAATACACCGTCGCCGACAGCAGGTTTTCCGTCAGGGTCAGGGACTGTTGCTTGCGGGCGAAAATCACCGGCACGCCCAGGTTCAGGCCGGTCATGATCGCCGGCGCGATACCCGAGGCTTCGATGGTGACGATCTTGGTGATCCCCGAATCCTTGAACAGTGCGGCGAATTCGTCGCCGATCAGCTTCATCAGCGCCGGGTCGATCTGATGGTTCAGAAAGGCGTCGACCTTGAGTACCTGGTCGGAAAGCACGATGCCTTCTTCGCGAATTTTCTTGTGCAGTGCTTCCACAAAAGCTTCCTCTGGTGGCGCAAGGGGCGCCGAAAGTAGATTAAAAAGTAGTCGATTCTAGCGCTTTAGCATCGCGCGTATATCCGCCAGGGCGGTGTTACCACGTACCGCCTTGACTTCAGTTGGGGTGTCGTCGTTGCCTTCCCAGGCCAGATCGTCCGGTGGCAGCTCATCAAGGAACCGGCTCGGGGCGCAGTCGATGATCTCGCCGTACTGCTTGCGCTTGGCCGCAAAGGTGAAGGCCAGGGTCTGACGTGCACGGGTAATACCCACGTAGGCCAGGCGCCGTTCTTCTTCGATGGTGTCGGCTTCGATACTGGAGCGGTGTGGGAGGATTTCCTCTTCCATGCCCATGATGAACACGTAGGGGAATTCCAGGCCCTTGGATGCATGCAAGGTCATCATCTGCACACCCTCGGCGCCATCTTCTTCTTCCTGCTGGCGCTCGAGCATGTCGCGCAGCACCAGCTTGCCGATGGCGTCCTCGACGGTCATTTCACCGTCTTCGTCTTTTTCCAGGGTGTTCTTCAGCGCCTCGATCAGGAACCAGACGTTGCCCATGCGGTAGTCCGCGGCCTTGTCGCTGGAGCTGTTGGTGCGCAGCCAGTTTTCATAGTCGATATCCATGACCATGCTGCGCAGGGCGCTGATCGGGTCTTCGCCGGCGCACTGCTCGCGCACCTTGTCCATAAAGCGCTTGAAGCGCGACAGGCGATCGGTGAAGCGCGTATCCAGGTGTTCGCCCAGGCCGATTTCGTCGGTGGCGGCGTACATCGAGATCTTGCGTTCGGTGGCGTAGTTACCGAGCTTTTCCAGGGTCGTGGAGCCGATCTCCCGGCGTGGCACGTTGATCACGCGCAGGAAGGCGTTGTCGTCGTCCGGGTTCACGATCAACCGGAAGTAGGCCATCAGATCCTTTACTTCCTGGCGTCCGAAAAAGCTGTTGCCCCCTGACAGGCGATACGGCACCTGGTGGTGCTGCAACTTCAACTCGATCAGCTTGGCCTGGTAGTTACCGCGATACAGGATCGCAAAATCACTGTAGGGCCGGTCGGTGCGCAAGTGCAGGCTGAGAATTTCCACGGCCACGCGCTCGGCTTCGGCGTCTTCGTTGCGGCAGCGGATCACGCGGATCTCATCGCCATGGCCCATCTCGCTCCACAACTGCTTTTCAAACTCGTGGGGGTTGTTGGAGATCAGCACGTTGGCGCAACGCAGGATGCGGCTGGTGGAGCGATAGTTCTGCTCCAGCATCACCACTTTCAGCGACGGGTAGTCGACCTTGAGCAGCATCAGGTTTTCCGGGCGCGCACCGCGCCAGGCGTAGATCGACTGGTCATCGTCGCCGACCACGGTGAACTGGTTGCGCGTACCGATCAGCAATTTCACCAGCAAATACTGGCTGGCGTTGGTGTCCTGGTATTCGTCCACCAGCAGGTAGCGCACCTTGTTCTGCCACTTTTCGAGGATGTCGGCGTGTTCCTGGAACAGCTTGACCGGCTGCAGGATCAGGTCGTCGAAGTCCACCGCATTGAACGCCTTGAGCGTGCGCTGGTAGTGGGTGTAGACGATGGCGGCGGTCTGTTCCTTGGGGTTGCGTGCGTTTTCCAGGGCTTCGGGGGGCAGGATCAGGTCGTTTTTCCAGGCGCCGATCATGTTCTTGATCTCATCGACGCCGTCGTCTCCCGCGTATTCCTTCTGCATGATGTCGGTCATCAGGGCCTTGACGTCGGTCTCGTCGAAGATCGAGAAGCCCGGCTTGTAGCCCAGCCGCGCATGCTCCTTGCGGATGATGTTCAGCCCCAGGTTGTGGAAGGTACACACGGTGAGGCCACGGCCTTCGCCACCCTTGAGCAGGGTGCCGACGCGCTCTTTCATTTCCCGCGCCGCCTTGTTGGTAAAGGTCATGGCGACGATGTACTGGGCACGGATGCCACAGTTCTGGATCAAGTGCGCAATCTTGCGGGTGATCACGCTGGTCTTGCCGGAGCCAGCACCGGCGAGCACCAATAGAGGGCCGCCGACGTAGTTCACGGCTTCTTGCTGCCGGGGATTGAGTCGGGACATACAGGGTTTTGGGAGTCTTTGAGCGAAAAGGGCGGGCATTTTAACAGGCTGGCAAGATTCTGCTGCCTCTGAACGACAGTGTGACGTACCACTCGATCTAAATTTGCCGCTTTTGTTACTTTGCCGCAGGATGTGCGGGGTTTTTGGGTCTATTGTTCGATCTAGAGCCGCACTGCGCGTATTTGATAACCAATATCATTGGTCATTATCAGGCTGCACGTCATAATGCCCGCCGCCAACGAAATCTTGCATAGTCTAGGGAGCTAGCTTGTCTACGCCTGTCGAACCCTTGCGTTTGCTGCTATTGGCCGATACGCCTACGTGGGCAGCATTGTTGCGCGAGTGCCTGGTGCCGATGGGTGATGGTGCCGTGCTGATCAGTGCACCAAGCTGGGAGTCGGTGAGCAGCCTGTTCGACGATGATCGCTCGGCCGTATTGCTCACTACCCCGAGCCTGCAACCCGGCCCTGGCCGTTGCAGCCTGCCCACCGTATTGCTGCTGGAGCAGGAACCGCTGGTTGCACCGCTGGGCGCCAGTGACTGGTTGATTCACGGTGCGTTTGATGTGGACACGGTGCGCCGCTGCCTGCGCCACGTGCGCGAGCGCGGCTTGCTGGAAAACACCCTGCAACGCCTGGCCGAACAGGACCCGCTGACCGGCATCGCCAACCGCCAGGGCTTCCAGACCCTGCTGGCCGCGCGCCTGGCGGAAAACGACGGGCGTGGCCTGGCCCTCGGCCACCTGGACCTGGACAACTTCCGTCATGCCAACGATGCCCTTGGCCATCAGGCGGGCGACCGGTTGATCTTGCAAGTGGTTTCGCGGCTCAAGAGCCAGCTCGAAGCCGGCGACCAACTGGCGCGCCTGGGCAGTGACGAATTCGCCTTGCTGATCGACACCCGCCGTGCGCCGCAACGCGCCGAGTGGATGGCTGAGCGCATCATCGAGGCCATGGCCGAACCTTACTGGGTCGATGGCGAGAGCCTGCTGATCGGCTGCAGCCTCGGTGTGGCCCATGCCCGCGCCAAGGCCGGTGCTGACCCGTTGATGTGGCACGCGCATATCGCCATGCAACAGGCCAAGAGCACCCAGGGCTGCACCTTTCATATCTTCAATGAACGCATCAATCGCAACGCCCGCAGCCTCGCCGACCTGGAAAGCGAACTGCGCCGGGCGCTGCGCCGTGATGAACTGGAGCTGCATTACCAGCCGCGCCTGGACCTGGACGATGGGCATATCGTCGGCCTCGAAGCCCTGGTGCGCTGGCGCCATGGCGAGCGCGGCCTGTTGCCGCCAAGCGAGTTCGTGCCGTTGGCCGAGCAGAGCGGCCTGATCGTGCCGTTGGGCTACTGGGTGATTTCCCGTGCCCTGCGCGACATGCAGGACCTGCGCGAACGCGGCCTGCCGCCGCTGCACATGGCGGTCAATCTGTCGTTCCGCCAGTTCCAGGACAGCCAACTGCTGTCGACCCTGAGCCGGCTGATTGCCGAGCGTGGGGTGGAGGCGCAGTGGCTGGAATTCGAACTTACGGAAACCGCTGTGATGCGCCGCAGCGACCTGGTCAAGCAGACCATGGACGCCTTGGGTCGCCTGGGTGTGCGCTTTTCCCTGGATGACTTTGGTACCGGGTTTTCGTCCTTCGTCCACCTCAACAGCTTGCCGATTGCCCTACTCAAGATCGACAAGAGCTTTGTCGGCGGCATGGAAGAGCGCGAGGAGAACCGCAAACTGGTGCACGCCATGATCAACCTGGCCCATAACCTCAACCTGGAAGTGGTGGCCGAAGGTGTGGAAACGCCCGAGCAACTGGCGTTGTTGCGTCTGTTTGGCTGCGACCAGGCCCAGGGTTACCTGATCAGCAAGCCGTTACCGCTTGCGGAATTGGTGGAGTACCTGACATTTGGCAGCAGCCAGCAGGCGTTGTTGGGTGAAGTGATCTGACTTTGTAAGCCCAATCAAAAATGTGGGAGGCTCCACTACCTCTTCGACGTAGCGCTGTCGCGCATCAAACTGGATACCCTGTGGCGAGCGGGCTTGTCGGAACGCCGCATCGCCCGCGCTGGGCTGCGCAGCAGCCCCAAAACCAGTCTCTGCGCAGTATCTGGTACACCGCATTCTTCCTTTATTGGGGGCGCTACGCGCCCCAGCGCGGGGCAAGCCCGCTCGCCACAACAGCCCTCTCTGCCGGGATTTATGCGCTGCGGCAAAATTGTGCAGGTACCGATGGCTATCGCAGGCAAGCCAGCTCCCATATTGACCGAGTACATGCTTCAGTTCGGCTGTGGGGCCGTGTCGATTTGCGGTTCCTGGGCAATCATCCGCTTCATCTTTCTTTCAAACGCCCACGTCAGGGTAATCGCCGCACAGGCCAGGCCCAGGGCCAAGCCCCACCACACGCCCGTCGGGCCCCAGTCCAGGGTAAACGCCATCAACCAGGCCGCCGGCGCGCCAATCAACCAGTAGCACCCCAGGCCGACGAGGAAGGTGGTCTTGGCATCCTTGAGCCCGCGAATACAGCCCATGGCGATGGTTTGCACGCCGTCGAACAACTCGAACCACGCCGCCACCGCCAACAGGCTGACCGCCAGGCTGATCACCTGGGCGAAGGCCGGGTCGTCATGGTCGAGGAACAGGCCGATCAGCGGGTCTGAAAACAACCAGAGCACCATGGCAAACCCCAGCATCACCGTTGCGCCGAAGGCGATCCCGACCCGCCCGGCCAACCGCGCGCCAAGCAAATGCCCGCCGCCGTAGTGCAAGCCGATGCGCATGGTGACCGCGTAAGACATGCCCGCCGGCACCATGAACGCCACCGAGACGATTTGCAGGGCAATCTGATGGGCCGCCAATTGCGTACTGCCCATGGTTCCCATGCACAGCGCCGCAAAGGCGAACAAGCCGACTTCCACCGCGTAGGTGCCGCCAATCGGCAGGCCCAGGCGCCACAGCTCGCGCAGGTAGTGCAGGTTGGGCCGCAACAGGCCCTTGCCCAGCGGATACGCCGCGTAGGCGCGGTTGTATTTGATGTACCACAACAGTGCCAGGGCCATGCAGTTGGCGACAATCGCCGTGACCAGGCCAATGCCCATCAGGCCCAGCTTGGGCAGGCCGAACATGCCTTCGATCAACGCATGGTTGAGCAGGTAGTTGATCACCGTGCCGCACAGGCTGATCACCATCACCGGCGTGGCTTTGCCGATGGCGCTGGTGAAGCCGCGCAGGGCCATGAACGTCAGGTAACCGGGCAGGGCGAACGGCAGGATCATCAGGAACTGGCCGGCCGACTGCACGTTGGTTTCGGTCTGGCCGAACATCAGCAGCACCGGCTTGAGGTTCCACAACAGCAGGCCCGCTACCAGGGCCATCAGCCAGGCCAGCCAGAGCCCGGCCTGGGTCAGGCGGGTCGCGCCTTCGATATCGCCGGCGCCCTGACGGATAGCGACCAGGGTGCCCACGGCGGCAATCACGCCGATGCAAAAGATCGACACAAACGAGTAGCTCGCCGCACCCAGCCCACCGCCGGCCAAGGCTTCGGGGCTCAGGCGGGCCATCATCAGGGTGTCGGTGAGCACCATCAGCATGTGCGCCAACTGTGAGGCAATCAACGGCCCTGACAGCCGCAGAATGGCCCAGAGTTCGGTACGCGCCGGATGCTGCATGGTCATCACGCTCAGTATTTGCATAAAGGGTAGAGGGGGTGATTCTCGGCGCTCTCAGCGCGTTGCACAAAGGGATAAATGCGATCAGTCGCATGATTAAAACTCATGCAAGAATGATTCTGGTAGGGTTTGCGGATCATGCCGTCGGAGTTTTCCTCATGTCTCGTCGCCTTCCTCCTCTGCATGCCTTGCGCGCATTTGAAGCGGCGTCCCGGCACAACTCGTTCACCCGTGCCGCCGAAGAGCTGTCCATCACCCAAAGTGCGGTCAGCCGACATATCCGCACCCTGGAGGAGCACTTCGCCTGCCGCCTGTTCCAGCGCAGCGGGCGCACCTTGCAGCTCACCGAGTCGGCGCGCCTGCTGTTGCCCGGCGTGCGCGAGGGTTTTGCCGCCCTGGAACGCGCTTGCCATACCTTGAATGCCGAGGACGACATCTTGCGCATGAAGGCCCCGTCGACCCTGACCATGCGTTGGTTGCTGGCGCGGTTGAGTCGGTTCCGGCATCTGCAGCCGGGCAATGAGGTGCAGTTGACCAGCGCGTGGATGAGCATCGATGAGGTGGATTTCAACCAGGAGCCGTTCGACTGCGCGGTCCTGCTGAGCGATGGGCACTTTCCTGCGGACTGGGAAGCCAGTTACCTGTTTCCTGAATTGCTGATCCCGGTGGGCGCTCCGAACTTGCTTAACGATGGCCCCTGGGATGTGGAACGCCTGGCCGGCGCCGAGCTGCTGCACCCCACGCCGGACCGGCGTGATTGGCGGCGCTGGTTGCAGCGCACGGGGCTGGCCTCCCGCGTCGCCATCAAGGGTGGGCAGGTGTTCGATACGCTGGAGCTGGGCATGATCGCTGCTGCCCGGGGGTATGGCGTGTCCATGGGCGACCTGCTGATGGTCGCCGAGGATGTGGCCCAGGGCCGTTTGAGCCTGCCTTGGCCTACTGCGGTGGCCAGCGGCGAGAGCTACTACCTGGTCTGGCCCAAGACCCGCCCCGGCGGTGAGCGCCTGCGCAGGCTGTCGGACTTTCTGCAAAGTGAAGTGCGGGCCATGGCACTGCCGGCAGTGGAACAGCTCGACTGAATCGATGCAGCGCCCGCCAACAAGGCGTTGGAGTGATACCCCTGTGATTTGCTCAAGTATTGACCCCGGCCGCCGAAGTAGGTGTGTCGCAGCTGCCATTAGTTGCGGCTCAGCGTGCCCCCAATTCAAGAAATTCGCCGATTAGCGCTATCAGATCAGGAAGATCCGGGCCTCGGCCAGGAGCAGTCATGTCTCAACCCCGCGCCCGCATAGCTTCGCAGCTGGGCATCGCCTTGGCGGTCATATTGGCTGTCGTGATCAGCGGCAGCACCGTGTTTGCCCTGCGCTCCCTTGATTCGGCCAACCTGCAGACCCGTGAAGAACACCTGGCCAGCGAAGCGCGTTTGCTCGCCGACCAACTCAATACCTTCCACAGCACCTTGCGCGAGAGCACCCAGCGTTTGAGCGGGCTGTTTGAAAAGCGCTTTGGCGCAGGCCTGAGTGTGCATGCCGAGCAGACGGTGAATGTGGCCGGGGTAGCGACCCCGAGTCTTTACCTGGGCGATGCGGTGCTCAACAACAACTTCGACGAGGTCGATGAGTTCAAACAGATGTCCGGCGGCGTGGCCACGGTGTTTGTGCGCAGCGGCGAAGACTTTATCCGCATCAGTACCTCCCTGACCAAGCAGGACGGCAACCGCGCCATCGGCACCGTGCTGGATCGCCAGAGCCCAGCCTACCAGCGCCTGCTCGCCGGGCAGAGCTACATTGGTCGCGCGGTGCTGTTCGAGCGCTCCTACATGACCCAATACAGCCCTGTGAGCGACGCCAGCGGCAAGGTGATTGCGGTGTTGTTTATCGGTTTTGACTACACCGATGCCCAGAATGCCCAGTTCGCCAACCTCAAGCGCTTTCGCATTGGCCAGACCGGCTCGCTGGCGCTGCTGGACGAGCAAAAGCACTGGCTGGTGCCGCCTGCCGGCGTGCAAGCGTTGGAGCAGGCGGTTCCGGTGATCCTGGAGTTGGCGCAAAAGCCCGGCCAGGGGCGTTTCTGGAGCGACCGGGGCGAAGACTTCTACAGCGTTGCCGTGCCGTTTGACGGCGGCCCGTGGTCGGTGGTGGCGAGCATGCCCAAGGCTGAGATCCGTGCTGTGACCTGGGCCGTGGGTATCCGCCTGGTGATCGGCAGTGTGCTGGCGATGCTGCTGGCCGTGGGGGCGGCGGTCTGGTTGCTGCGCAGTAAATTGCAGCCTTTGGGCGACCTGGTGCGCCAGGCCGAAGCCTTGGGCGCCGGTGATTTGAGTGCGCGGCTGAATGTCTCCAGCCAGGACGAAATCGGTCAATTGGCGCGCAGCTTCAACCAGATGGGCGAGGCCCTGTCGACTATGGTCTCGCACATCCGCGAGGCGGCCGAGGAGGTCAACAGCCGCGCCCAGGCGCTGTCGGGCTTGTCGGGTGGGGCCTATGAAGGCATGGAGCAGCAGTCTGGCGAGATCACCAGCATGGCTGGCGCGGTGGAAGAGTTCAGCGCCACCTCGTTGAACATTGCCGACAACATGGGCAATACCGAACGCCTGGCCCAGGAAAATGCCCAGCAGACCCGCATTGGCCGCAACTCGATGCAGGAGGCGTCGGCATCCCTGGAGCATATCGCCACGGCACTCAACAGCACGGCCACGGTGATCAACACCCTGGGCCAGCGTTCCCAGGAAATCGGTGGCATCGTCGGCGTGATCACCTCGATTGCCGACCAGACCAACCTGTTGGCCCTCAACGCGGCCATCGAGGCGGCACGGGCCGGGGAGCAGGGGCGTGGGTTTGCCGTGGTTGCCGATGAGGTGCGCAACCTGGCCTCACGCACCCGCCAGGCCACCGATGAGATCTCCGGGATGATCCAGAGCATCCAGCAAGAAACCGGCAATGCCATCAGCACCATGGAGCAGGGCAATGTGCTGATGCAGGAAGGCTTGTCGCGCAATGCCGACGTTGCCTCGGCCCTGGCGCGCATTGACGAGCAAAGCCGCTCGGCGGGGCAGCAATTTGCCGCAATCACCACCGCTACCCAGGAGCAAAGCAGCACGGCGACCTTGCTCAGCAGCAACCTGCAGAGCATCGCGCTGGCCAACAGTGAACAGCGTGAAGTGGTCTCGAATCTGGCGATTACCGCCAGGGAGCTGGAGACGTTGGCGGCGGGGTTGCGGCATGAGGTGGATCGGTTTCGTTGAAACACCCTCGATCAATTGTGGGAGCGGGCTTGCCCGCGATGGCGGTGTATCAGTCGCCGCATATGTCGGATGAACCGGCGCAATCGCGGGCAGGCCCGCTCCTACAGGGGATCTGAGCTCGGCTCAAGTCATCGCAGCCGGGCGATATTGCAGGGCCTCCGCCAGATGGTGACGAGCGATGGCATCTGCTTGCTCCAGATCCGCCAAGGTCCGTGCCACCTTGAGCAACCGATGCGCCGCCCGCAGCGATAGCGTCAGGCGTTCGCAGGCGCTCTCCAGCCAGCCTTCATCGACTTTCTCCAGCTTGCAGTGCTCACGCAACCCTGGCAGGTCGAGAAACGCATTGGCACAACCTTGGCGCCGTTGCTGATAGTCACGCGCTTGGGCGACACGTCGGGAAGCGCTGGCGGTGTCATCGCCGGGCTGTTTATCAGGATTCAGGGCGGTAGTTTCCCGGGCGACGGTCAAGTGCAGGTCGATGCGGTCCAGCAGCGGCCCGGACAGTTTGTTGCGGTAGCGCTGGATCTGCTCCGGCGTGCAACGACAGCGCCCGCTGGGCTCGCCCATATAGCCGCAGGGGCAGGGGTTCATCGCCGCTACCAGTTGAAACCGCGCCGGGAAACTCACCCGGTCGCGGGCGCGGGAAATCACGATATGCCCGGACTCCAGCGGCTCGCGCAGCACCTCAAGCACTTTGCGATCAAACTCTGGCAATTTACTTTTTGAGACCGGGATCACGAAAAAATTGTCAAAAATGAAGGTCGCAGTGGATTTCTGGGCGGCCACGGTTGCTCTGGACGCCTGACGAAGGATTGGACGATTCTCGTTAGCATGTCGGGATCACGTTTGATCTTGGGCCCGAGTACAAGTGTGCCGGTTTCATCGCCGCGCAATCGCCGTTAATCGTCCTTCAAACTCACGGATTAGGCGCAGGTATCATGCTTTTGTGATAGCGCTCACCTCAGTTGAGCGCACAATATCTTCCGTCTGATTGACCGCTGGAGGTACGAGTCTCTTTTCCCGCGTGACGGATCGATCTTCGGGCGAGTTAGCTGCAGCTGTCTGGGGGCGCTGAAGGGGCGACTGATTGAATCAGTCGGGACCTGAGAGGTTTGCTCAAGGAGGGGGCATCTTCGAGCAGCTCTCTGCTTTAGATCACTCATCGTCCTTGGCTGAGTGCCAATGTCTATCAACGGTTGTAGTACCGATACCAAGCTTACGAGCTACTTCGATCTTGGTCAGTCCTTCAAGCTTCAGCGATTGGATTGCCTTGCGGTTCATCTCCGCCTGCCTGCCTCGCACCCCCTGAATAGCAGGAGCACCGGCTTCGTTACGAAGCTTTTTGTTCACAACATATTCCTTGAGCAACCGTTCCTGGGTTGCTTGATACTCCTCAAGATTCAAGGCCGCCAGCCGGGCTTCTGCGGCAAAAAGCGCTAGACTTGGGGTCACCCCTAGACATTCACACAGAGCCCGTAATTTTGCTATGGATATCGCTTGGCTGCCTCGCTCAACACTGGCCAGATATTCGCGGCTCAATGCGCGGAGGCAATCCTCACGCCTCAATCCAGCATCGACTCGAATCTCCCTAAGGACGTGCCCGAGGGCTTGCAGATATTCCATCTCTCTTCCGTGCAGCCACAAAAGAGATTATCAGGCCATGCTTTAACACCCCGCATCGCGGAGCTATAACATGTATAATCGGGGCGTTTTCTCATGTAGTGCTATCAACTTTACAATCTGAGTGCTGGTATCACGGGGTCTCCACTTCGAGAGGGTACCGCGCCAAGTGCTGGCGATTTATTCAACCTTAAGCCGTGTCAGGCGAGCCGGCTCACTCGCAATGGTGTAACTAGTGATTTACGTGCTTGATCATAAGAGCCGCGATGTACGTGTGGGGCTGCATTGTGAGATCGAAGGCCTATGCTTCCTCGCAACGATTACCTCAATTCACACGGGTAAGCGCGATCGAGTTGCCCTTGTGCGTTGCGCCTACGAGCTTCAGCACTATCTTGCTCACGCCCAGGATGTCTCCATCATGGCAGTGCAGATGTTATGCCCACCGAATCTAACTGGTCGGGATGCCTGGAGTCTGGAAGAGCTCGATCAAATAATTTGCTACCAAGGGATCGAAACGGATGAGGGTGCAGTAATTTATAAGACGTCGATGGGCACCTATAAGTTTGGTGATCTCGATCTTAGAAGGAGAAAAACACGGCAGGTCTGGTATTCAGAGCAGCGCCTTAATGCACACGTTCCTCGATTTTCCGAGCGAGTTTTCGATTCGGACGAGCCACACCTATACGCGGCTGTACGCTGATGCCGACAGGTCAGTGTGCTTTCTCAGTCGATGCCCTACCATCCGGTCAATGGCCTTGAGAGGCAGATCATCAATCGGATGAAACGGGCGGAGAACATATGCACGCCCTAAACGAAAACGTCGGCACGTCTTCGGCCTATAGAGTTCTTTTGCAGACATTCTTGCAAATACCGGCACAGGCAGCGGATCTGGCAATCCACCATAAGGTTAAAGCCCGTTTCCCAGCGGAGCTTCTGAAGGAGCTCGTTGATGCGGGCTCATTCAGTCGGGAGGCGTGCGAGATCATCATTTCTCTTAGGGCACTCGATGCGCGCGTCAGCCGCCGTCAGCTACTGTCGGTGAGTGAAAGCGATCGACTGTTTAGAGTTGCCCGAGTGATTGCCTTGGCAGAGTTGCCTTTGGCGGCAGGGACAAAGCACGTCGCTGGCTGAACGCACCCAAACGACGCTTTTGGGGTAACAGTCCTGTCGGCATGCTTACAACCACCGTTGGTGCATTTCTGATAGAGGACACGCTATCACAGCTTACCGAAGGCTATGCGCTTTGACTCGCAGATAGGTAAAGAGGCCCGACGGCTTCCCGTTTAGGCAGAGCTAAACTCATGATGCCTTTCTATACGGCACGCAACAGACAAGGTCTTGCTTGAGGCAAGGCTACAGTATTGGCCCGCGCGATTATTGTGGGAGTGCGCAAATGACGATGCCGGTGGAGCGTACCCGCTGTGTGATTCAGACGGGAGATTTCCTGCGTGAGCTTTCGAAAAGTCAGCAGATTCCTGAACCTTTCCGCATTGAGGCAGCGCGGCTGCTTCGCCATTACCCGGAGCCCAGGTTGCTGCTCCACGCAGCGTGGCTTGATGAGGTCATTCATTCGACGGAGCCTGGTGATCCTCGGCGCGAGTTGGCAATCAGCGGATACCCTGAGTTGTTCAGCTCGAGTCTTGATGAATGAACCTCGTACAGCCTAAGACTCAATGGCCAGCGGGTCACTGGCGGCTCCATGAGGCGTTGCTGCCAGCCTCTTCCTCAGCCAGCAACCGCTTATGGAGATGCTGGCAATGAAGATCACTGGGCCAGTAGAGGTGGAGAGCGTTATCGATGTGAAGTGCGACGTATGTGGCACCTCAACGCGCATCGAGGAAAGCGGATACCAGTTCGGAACGCTACGAGCGCACTGGGGATATGGCACTCTGCATGATGGAGAGCGGTACGAGATCCATCTCTGTGAACGTTGCTTCTTCCAGGCACTGGAAAATCTCAAGGAGCAACGGCGAGCGGAACACATGTTCAGCGATGATCCGCCGGAACACTCCAGCGATCTTGGTATCGTTGCTAGGGACGACTTTTTTAAGGAGTCCGGTCGCTGATACGGGCGACTGGCGAGGCATCTTCGAATTGATAACTAGCCCTAGTGAATTCGGCCTGCGAGGTAGAAAATGAAGGGCCGCCGTAAGGTCAGAACAGATAAGTGGCTGATGCAAGATCAGTTCATCAAAGATGCCAGGGCCACCCTGGCTTCTAAACCCGATATTGGGCGTTTTATCCACGCTGCGGCACAGGCGGAGGTTGACGAACCTATTGGGATACTCGCTGGAAGTCGAAGGGCTGCTGAGGGATTGTCAAAAGGCCATGACGATCAGAAATGACCGTTGCGCGTTGCTTCTCTAATTTCTTACGTCCGCCGTGATCTTTTTCTCCGCTGGCAAGCATCAACACTGAGCTGTTGACATCGGCCTCGAAGCCTCAGGGTATAGGCTGCCGCTAGGGGAAATCAGTGAAATGGCCTACCTTAGATCAAGGTGAATGGCCAGGCTCGCCAACGAACTTACCCGGGGCGACATCAATCCAGACGCCTTCGATGGTATGAGCGCGCCGCTTTCCCCAGGGTTCGCCAAGGTCATACCCTTAGGTTACGAGGATGAATGGGGGGGCAGGAGCTGAGCTGGAGTCGTCGCAGAACATAGGCTCTACAGTCAACCAAGTTCCTAATACCGGCGGCAACGGCCCGTGCTTTTCGTCCTGCCGAAATAGCTCGGCCTTCCGATGCTCTTCTAGCTTGCCGGCGAGCCAAATGTAATTGGGTGCGGGGTAGTGGCGCAGAAGACCTTCGGTTCGAAGCCGCATTTTCTCAGGCAGGGTAACGTCTCTGACAATGTCGCGGAGAAACACTTCTGTTTGGACAACGCTGCGGGTACGTTCATGGACCATTGTCATATTGTCAATCGCTCCTTTGGTACCGTTCAATGGAATTATAGGCGGACAACCGCGGGGGAGCGGCGACTTTTAGGTGAATAGCTCGCGCGCTCTGTACCAATACAAATCAATGATCCTTGGTGAAGCTGGCATCCTCGCGCACTTGTTTCTGAATGTCCCAGGCGGCTTGCAGGTTCGCAGGATCGATGAGCTATGCAAATGTCCCGTTCGGAAAGCGACTTTTTGTCGATACAGCTAAGTCCAGAACGATAGGGGTAAAATCTATTGTCGCCTGCTGTTTGGGAGTCGTATCAAGACCCGAAGCGACTGATGGATTACTATCCACGTCGCGAATCAGAGCAAATTTACCCCAGCCTGCTAATGGGCAAGAGGCCGAAAGGGAGAACAGGGACAGTGGTGACAAAGCAACGCGTGTTGGCCAGCTGGGTTGGCGGAAATGATCTCAGCGCAATTTCAGGCGGTGAGGCAGGCCCGATTCTTTCCACGCTAAAAGTTTTACCTACCGATAGCGTCCAGTTGCTTTGCTCGTATCCCGCGGAGCGCGTTGAGCCCTATCTTGCCTGGCTCCGCAATCAGGTCGATGTGCCGATCACTGCGTACTATGAAAAATTGTCTTCTCCCGTTCATTTTGGGGAGATCTACCAGGCTGCTAATCAGCATTTAAAGCGTCTGAGTGCTTCAAGTGCTCAATTGTCTATTCTGCTCAGCCCCGGCACACCCGCCATGCAAGCGGTATGGATTCTTCTGGGTAAGACTCGCTACCCGGCAACTTTTTACCAATCCTCCCTTGAACAAGGCGTTCAGCAAGTTGAGGTGCCGTTCGAAATCGCGGCTGAGTATGTCCCGGCGGCTAATGCGATCAGCACCGATAAGCTCGTTCAGCTTGCAGGGCTAGACGCGCCAGTGGATGCCGCCTTCGACAGTATCGTCACGCAGAGCGAGCGCCTGCTGGCGCTCAAGGCGCAGGCGCAGATTCTGGCACTGAAGCAGGTTCCGGTACTGATTTACGGCGAAACTGGTACTGGTAAAGAGTTGTTTGCCAGAGCCATTCATAATGCAGGGCCGCGTTCTGCGGGGCCTTTTGTCGCGGTCAACTGTGGCGCCATTGCGCCTGAGCTGATCGACTCCACATTGTTTGGCCATTTGAAAGGTGCATTCACGGGAGCGGTAGCAGATCGAGCGGGTGTTTTTCAGCGAGCACACAGCGGCACGCTGTTTTTGGATGAGTTCGGGGAGCTGACGCCAGATGTGCAGGTGCGCCTCCTGCGGGTGTTGCAGGAAGGCACCTTTATTCCGGTGGGAGCCAGCCAAGAGCTTAAGGTTAATGTGCGGCTGATCACTGCAACTCACCGTAATCTAATGCAGGAAGTTGCCCAAGGGCGCTTCCGTGAAGATCTGTTCTACCGCATCGCCGTCGGCGTTTTGCATCTCCCACCGCTCAGGGAGCGGGAGGGCGATCTGCTTTTGCTATCCGAGAAACTACTGGATGGTATTACCAGCCAAGACTCCAGTCTCGGCAATAAGAAAATTTCCGCAGATGCAAAAAACCTTATCCTTCAGCACCTTTGGCGTGGCAATGTCCGAGAGCTGCAATCCACGTTGCTCCGCGCTGCTCTCTGGTGCCGGGGCGATTTGATAGTAGCTAGCGATATCGAACAGGCATTGTTCAAATTACCGCAGACGGAAGCCGACTTATTGGCCGTGGATGTTTCTCAAGGTATTGATATACAAGAGATAATTTCTGTCGTTGCGGGCCGCTATATGCGTAAGGCGCTTGCGATAACTGGGAACAACAAAACTCGGGCCGCCAGCCTGCTAGGCCTTAAAAGCCAGCAAACGCTGAGCAACTGGATGGACAAATACGGCATCGAATAAAACTGGCACGGTCCTCGCTATAGGATCGATATGGACAGAATCGCCTTTATGAAATCAGTTAACTTCGAGTTCCTTCGCTCCGGCAACCAGCTGCTGACCAGCTTGGCTGGCCTTGCCGAGGCGGTGTTGCACATCGATCCGGGCAGCGCGCTCACCCGCTTGCGCAGCTTTGCCGAGGAGTTGACCAAAACCATCTACAAAGAGGAACTGCTGCCGCGTCTGCCGCAGTCGAGCTTCTATGAGTTGGTGAAAGACTCCGTGTTCAATGATTGCGTCAGCAAATCGCTGGTTTATCAGATTAACTTCCTGCGTATTCAGGGTAACGACGCTGCCCATGGTGGTGAGGGCGACTTGCGCAATGCCAAGCTGGCTTTGAATGCAGCACATGAGCTTGCCAAGTACATGGCTGTAAAATACTACGGCGTTACTCAAGCGGCGCTGCCGGAATTCATTGAGGTCAAGGATCCGACCGCTGCGCTGAGTCAGCTTCAGCAATCAGTTTCCAACTACGAGAAAGAACTGCAGAAGCAGCAGGAAGAGTTGCAGCGAGTTATGGACAAGCTGGAGCAGGAGCGCACCCGCAACCTCGACCAGCTTGTCAAGCCAGATCAACAAAAGCGTCAGCAGCAGAGTCAGAAGGTTGCCGACAGCCTGCAATGGAATGAAGCCAAGACCCGCGCACTGCTGATCGACGCCATGCTTCTGCAGGCCGGCTGGGATGTCAGTAACCCGGCTCAGGTCGGCCATGAGGTGGAAGTCGACTTCCCCGGAAACACGTCCGGCAAAGGGCGTGCGGATTACGTGCTATGGGGTGACAACGGTCAGCCCCTGGCCGTGATCGAAGCCAAGAAGTCCGGCAATGTCAGTCTGCAGGCAGGGCGTGAACAAGCTCGTATGTACGCCGACGGCTTCGAGCGCATGGGCATGCAGCGCCCGGTGATTTTCTACAGCAACGGCTACGAAACCTTCATCTGGGACGACAAGCAGTACAACACCTATCGCCCGGTGTACGGCCTCTACAGCAAGGACAGCCTTGAATACCTGAACTACCAGCGTCAGTACCGCATCGCCGAGCTGGAAAAGCACAACCCGGAGCTAAGCATTGCCGACCGGCCCTACCAGATTGAAGCAATCAAGACTGTTGCTGCGCACTTCCAAAAGCAGCGCCGCAAGGCGCTGATCATCCAGGCCACCGGGACCGGAAAAACCCGTGTGGCCATTGCCTTGGCCGAGCTGCTTCTGCGCACTGGTTGGGCCAAACGGGTGCTGTTTCTCTGCGACCGTAAGGAGCTTCGCGTGCAGGCTGATGAGGCCTTTAAGCAGAATCTGCCTAGTGAGCCGCGCTGCGTGATCGGTGAAACCAACAAGGTGGATCAAACCGCACGCATCTACATCGCAACCTACCCGGGCATGATGAACCGCTTCGCTCAGCTCGATGTGGGCTTCTTCGACCTGATCATTGCTGACGAGAGTCACCGCAGCATCTACAACAAGTACCGCGATCTGTTCGATTACTTCGATGCCCTACAGGTTGGCCTCACCGCCACTCCGGTGAAGTTCATCAGCCGCAACACCTTCGATATTTTCGACTGTGAAACCACCGATCCAACCTTCGAATTCGGTTTGGATGCCGCCATCAACAACGAGCCGCCTTATCTCGCACCGTTCCGTGTCCGCGATCTCACTACCGACTTCCTGCGCGAAGGAATCCATTACAACGACCTAAGCGATGAACAGAAGCGGCAGCTTGAAGATGATCTCGGCGAGGAGGAGGCCAAGCGCACCACCATTGCTGGCAAGGACATTGGTCGCAAGATTTTCAGTGAGGACACCGATCGCATTATCCTGGAAAATCTGATTAACAACGGCATCAAGGATGAGACCGGCTCACTGGTCGGCAAGACCATCGTCTTCGCCCAACGCCAGGACCACGCCGAGCATCTGGAAAAGCTCTTCTGCAAGCTCTACCCGCAGTATGGGGCCAAGGTTTGTAAGGTCATCCACAACGACATTCCGCATGTGGACACCCTAATCAAGGAATTCAAGAAGCCGGATAACCACTTCCGCATCGCCATTTCGGTAGACATGCTCGACACCGGTATCGACGTTCCGGAGGTGGTCAATCTGGTATTCGCCAAGCCTGTCAAATCCTGGGTCAAGTTTTGGCAGATGATAGGTCGTGGCACGCGTCTGCGGCCTAATCTGTTCGGCACTGGTAAACATAAAAGCGAGTTCCTGATCTTCGATCACTACGGCAACTTCGATTTCTTCGAGCAGGATTACCAGGAGCCGGATGACACCGGCGGCAAATCCCTGATGCAAACCACTTTCGAAGCTCGTCTGGAGCTTGCTCAAGCCGCCCTCCGTCAGAGTCATGCAGCGGCGTTCGACGTAGCCATTGAACTGCTACGTGCAGACATCAATGATCTGCCGGAAAACAGCGTGGCGGTGAAGCGCGAGCTCCGTGTCGTCCACCAGTTGCAGCAAACCAATCTGCTGCAACATTTCGATGCTAAAACCCAGCACCTGCTCAGCAATACCATTGCCCCGCTGATGTCGGCCCGAGTGCTGCGCGACAAACACGCCACGGCGTTGGACAAGTTGATTGTTGGCATCCAGCGTTGCCTGGTCGAGAAGGCCAGCTGTTTCGATGATGGCAAGATCATCCTGCTGGCCGAGTTGGACAAGCTTGCGGTCAACATCCAGGCCGTGCGTCAGAAGGATGTGCTGATTGCCGAAGTGCGCAGCGCCGGTTTCTGGCAGAACCCGAGCATCGACAAACTTGAAAACGCGCGTAAAGAACTTCGTGGCATCATGAAATACCGGCAAACAGGAACCAGCACGGGGTACGGCATAGATACTACCAAAACCAGGGATGACAACGTGCAGGGCGGGGAGCGAGCGGTGTACATCGCCGGTGCCAGCGAAGCGATGATCTATCGCCGTCGCCTCAAGGACATTCTCGACGGCATGCTCGCGGCTAACCTGACCCTGCAGAAAATCCACAAGGGCGAACCCATTGCCGAACCGGAGCTGAAAACGCTCACGTCGACCATCCTCACGAGCCACCCTGGCGTCAGTCTGGCAGTGCTCAATGAGTTCTACGGTCGCACGGCCGATCAGTTGCACCTAACCGTGCGTGAGATTATCGGTCTGGATGCGCAATCCATCGAGGAGCATTTCAAGAGCTTCCTCCATGCCCATCCAAGCCTAACGGCCCAGCAGGTACGTTTCATGAACCTGCTTAAAAACTACATCGCTCAGCACGGCAGCATCGTAGTGGAAAAACTCTACGAACCACCGTTCGACAGCATTTCACACGAGGGTATCGACGGCGTCTTCGCACCTACTGATGTCACCGAGTTGGTGGCAGTGCTCAAACCCTTTTTGCGCGGAACTACCCCGCTAAGTGCCCTCTAGGAGCAATCATGCTAGCCAGCCAATGGACGATGGAAATTATCGTGATCAGCGTAGTGCTCGCCATTGCCAGTGCGGTAATTGGCTACTTCATCGCGGCTCTGCGGCAGGGGCGACAGGTCAGCACGCTGACTGCGCAGCTAGAACAGGCACAGCAAGGCCAAGCGTCTGCTGACACCCAACAGACCGCACAGCAAGGCCAGCTCAAAGCGGCAGAAGCGCAATGCCATAACCTGCAGGTGGAACAAGGCAGGCTTCAGACACAGCTGCACGCTGCAGCCGATACTGCGACACGCCTCACTGCTGACTTGATAACTAGCAAAGACACAAGCGTGGCATTGCAGCTGAAACTGGAAGAGGCGAACCAACATCATCATGAGACGGCCAAGCGCTTGGAAACAGCCCAGGCCGAAGTGCGGGGCTTTCAAGAGCAGGTAGCTGAGCTACGTGAGCGGCTTACTGCTGCAGAAACGAAAAACGCGTCCATGCAAACTGAGCGCGACTGTCTGAAGGACGAGCTGGCGAGCGAAGGCAAACGGGCTAAGGCGCTAGAAACATCCGAACGAGAAGTGCGCGAGCAACTGGCAGAGACCAAACAAACGCTTGCCCAGCAGATGGAGTCTTTCAACCAGTTGCAGGAGCGTCTGCATAAGCTCGGTTCCGACCATACCGAACTCAAAACCACCCTACAGAAACGCGAGGAGCACTTTCAGGAGCAGATGACACAACTGTCTGACACCAAGAAATCGCTCACCCAGGAGTTTGAAAACCTGGCCAACAAAATCTTCGAAGAGAAAGGCAAGACGTTCACTCATACCAGTCAGGCCAGTATCGATGGCCTGCTCAAGCCTTTTCGTGAGCAGATCGAGGGTTTCCAGAAGCGTATCAACGACGTGCATGACGCCTCTCAGCAGGGCAACACCAGCCTCAATAGTGAAATCAAAAAGGTTCTTGATATCGGCCTGCAAATGAGCAAAGAGGCCAATAACCTCACCTCAGCACTCAAGGGCGACTCGCAGCAGCGAGGCGCTTGGGGTGAAGCCCAGTTGCGTAGGACGCTTGAAATGAGCGGCTTGATCGAAGAAGCACACTTCGAGGTACAAAGCGCCTTTAAGGATGCTGAGGGTAGAAGTAAGCAGACCGATTACCTGGTAAAGATACCGGATGGTAAGCACATCATTATCGACAGTAAGGTGTCACTGAACGCTTATGATCGCGCTGTCGGCGCTGAGTCACCTGAGACATACCAGCTTGCTATGGCCGACCACATCAAAGCCGTACGCAAGCATATTGATGACCTTGCATCCAAGGATTACACCAACCTCGTTGGCATGCGCAGCCCCAGCTTTGTGCTGATGTTCATGCCTATCGAGCCGGCCTATATCGAGGCTATGAAGCACAACAAGGATTTGTTTGAGTACGGTTACAAGAAGGGCATCGTGCTGGTCTCGCATACCACCCTAATTCCCATCCTGCGCACGGTTTCCAACCTTTGGATGATCGAACGCAGCAACGCCGAGGCGCGGGAAATCAGCGAGAAGGCTGGCGAGATCTACAACCAGGTCTGCACTGTGGCTGAGCGCCTCGGTAAGTTGGGCGGCACGCTTAATACCGTCAGCAACCACTACAACGAAACCGTCAAGGCTCTAGCCGGTAAGCAGGGTCTCTACGGCAAAGTTGAGCGTTTCAACAAGCTCTCAGCCAAAGTCAGCAAAATTCTGCCGGCGCTGGAGCCTACTCACATGGACTTTGAAAGCGAGCGGCTGTCATTGATTGTCGAAGCCATCGACGAAGCTCCAGAGGCAACCGAAGCTGTGCAGATAATCGCTCAACAATCATCCGAAGAAGAGCTGGCTGTCCAGCTCTGATCTCCAAAATTCTGAATTAGAGAAGTACCTCGCATGCTCACTGGTAAAATCCGCACAGATATCGACAAGCTCTGGGAAAAGTTCTGGACGGGTGGTATTACCAACCCGCTGACTGTAATCGAGCAGATCAGCTACCTGATTTTCGCCCGTATGCTCGACATACAGGAAGACGTGGCTGAGCGCAAAGCCAATCGCACTGGCAAGGCTTTCGACCGCCTTTTCCCCAATACTCCGGAAGGGCAGCTTTTACGCTGGAAAAATTTCCGCAATATGAGTGGAAAGGAGCTGCACAAGCACCTCAAACAGAAGGTCTATCCCTTTTTCGCCAAGCTCGGCAGCGCCGACGGCGAGGGAGGTGAGCGTGAAGGTCTTGGCCATATCAGCGAGTACATGCAGGACGCCGACCTGGAGATCAAGAACGAGTCCGTACTGACCTCTGCCGTGGAAATGGTCAACGACCTGCCGCTGACTCAGAGCGATGTGAAGGGCGATATCTACGAATACCTGCTAAGCAAGCTCACCACCGCCGGCATCAATGGGCAGTTTCGCACGCCGCGCCACATTATCGATGCCATGATCGAGCTGATTGCTCCACAACCAACAGACGTGATCTGCGACCCCTCCTGCGGAACGGCGGGCTTCCTCGCTCGCACCATGGAATACCTCAACCGCGAGCACTCCAGTGAGTCGGGTATCTTCACCGATGAAGATGGCAATCAGCACTTCACCGGTGACCAGCTCGAGCCCTACCGTCAGCACATTAATACGCAGATGTTCTGGGGTTTTGACTTCGACACCACAATGCTACGTGTTTCTAGCATGAACATGATGTTGCACGGGGTAAACGGCGCGAACATTCGCTACCAAGATTCCCTGAGCAAATCTATCAAGGAGCATTACCCACGGCAGGAACAGAACTTCTTTGACGTGGTGTTAGCGAACCCGCCGTTCAAGGGAAGTTTGGATGAGAGTAATACCAACCCTGATGTGCTGGGTTTGGTGAAGACCAAGAAGACCGAGCTGCTGTTCGTCGCCCACATTCTGCGTTCGCTCAAACTCGGCGGTCGCGCCGCGGTGATCGTGCCCGATGGCGTAGTGTTTGGCTCCAGCAAGGCTCACCAGCAACTACGCCAGGAACTGCTCGAAAACAACCAGCTCGAAGGCGTTGTCAGCCTGCCCAGCGGAGTGTTCAAACCATATGCAGGGGTTAGCACCGCCATCATCATATTCACAAAAGGTGGGAGCACCGAACGGGTTTGGTTCTATGACCTACAGGCCGATGGGTATTCTCTGGATGATAAACGTACAGAACTGAAGGGTGAGGGAAGCAACGACCTGCCCGATGCTATTTCCCAGTGGCGGCGCTACCGGCAGATGGTTGAAAGCAATATCAGCGGCAGCACAATCAATACTGTGTTCGGTGACAAGACCAAAAAGGCTTTTGTGGTGCCGGCCGAGGCTATCGCAGCCAATAACTACGACCTCTCCGTCAATCGCTACAACGAAGTGCTGCACCAGCAGGAGCTATACGAAGACCCCAAGGTCATTCTGCAACGGCTCAAGGTGCTGGAGGGGGAGATTCTGGCGAATCTAGATGAACTGGAGGGGATGTTGTGAGTTGGCCGTTAGTTAAATTGGGCGACGTTGCACCAGCGAAGGCTAGCAAGCATACTTTTGCCGAGTCGGATGACGTGTGGACTCTAAATCTAGATCAGGTGGAGGCTGATACAGGAAAAATTCTTCAGAAAATTATCGCGCCTGTTTCAGTAGCAGGGACCTCTACGCATGGCTTTGATGAAAGGCATGTTCTTTATTCTAAGCTGCGGCCATATCTAAATAAGGTGGTATTGCCTGACGATAAGGGGCTTGCTACTACTGAGCTCGTCCCGATGTTGCCAGATGCTGGGCGTCTTGATCGTAGGTATCTGGCCTACTACCTGCGCTCAAAAGGCTTTGTAGATTGGGTCAGTTCGCAGGTAGCAGGTGCCAAAATGCCGCGAGTTTCAATGCAGCTGTTCTGGCAGCACAAAATCCCCCTCCCCCCCCTACCTGAGCAAAAACGCATCGTCGCCATCCTCAATAAAGCAGACGCTATCCGCTGTAAACGCCAGGAAGCCATCCAGCTCGCCGATGACTTCCTTAGAGCCGTGTTTTTAGACATGTTCGGCGACCCAGTGACGAATCCGAAAGGGTGGGAATCCCAGACATTCGCGTCTGTAGGTACTTTAGACAGAGGTAAATCAAAACACAGGCCAAGAAATGATCCTGCCCTTCTGGGGGGAATTCATCCTCTAATCCAGACTGGAGAAGTAGCCAATTCGAGAGGCTATATAAAACAGTACTCATCCACATACTCGGAGCTTGGATTGACACAGAGCAAAAAATGGGATGCTGGAACGCTGTGTATCACTATCGCTGCCAATATTGCCAAAACCGGGATTTTGACATTTCCAGCTTGCTTTCCGGATAGCGTGGTGGGGTTTATACCCAACAGAAAAGTAACGGTTGAGTTCGTTCAGCACTGGTTGGGATTTTTACAAAAAAACCTTGAAAAAAACGCGCCACAAGCCGCTCAAAAAAATATAAATCTTGAAATTTTGAGAGGTCTCTCGATGCCGGTCCCGCCAAAGTCGGAGCAAGATAGATTCAGCTCGATTGTGGCAAGCGTACTTTCTCTGGAGGGGAAAATCACCTGCTCTAGTGATGAGCTGAACAATGCCTTTGGCGCATTAACCAAAAAAGCTTTTACAGGGCAGTTGTAGATAAGGAAGTCACCATGCGCCTCGAATCTGTCAAGCTCACCTATTTCTGCGGCTAAGTGGCTGTTGAACAGCCTGGTTATCCAATATGTTGAAGGGAATCGGCATGAAACTGATCGCCAACCGAATTAACGGAACGCACCTACGCGATCTGCTGCCAGAGCTGTCCACCGAGGTTCAGGTGGATGTCGTATTGGCTGCTGTGGCTTACGGCAGCAGTGCCTCTGATTTAACCCAGGACCTGGTTGGGCATTGCGTGGCTAACAAGCTGCGATTGGACCTGTGGATGCGCTACGACCATACGGTGCCAGTCTCGGTGGAGTTGCTCAAGCGTCTACTCAGGCATCAACAGAACAACATCTTCACGCGATTCGTCCCGGATTGTTTTCACCCCAAACTTATCTGGTGGAAAGGCTATGGCGCTTACATCGGCTCAGCCAACCACACGGATAACGGCTGGCTGACGAATGTCGAGGCGGGGGTTTTTCTTTCGGAAGATGAGCTGGTCGCCAACGGCATGGATAACCAGTTGGAGGACTTCTTCGAATACCTACGAGAGCTGGATGTGACCATACCCATTTCGGCGGATTACATCGCTGAAATGGAACGGCTCAATGCCCTGAACAAAGGTGTCTATGTCGACGCCATCAAGAAACGGCAACATCCCGAATGGGAGGGGCCTAGCTTCGTACAGAAGAAGTCAGCAATCGATCGGCGCAAGGAGGCCTTTAAGCACGAATGGTTGAGTACCCTGGGGATTTTGCAAAGCATCCAGCAACAGCTAGGTGACCATCGCCCCACCTGGGTTAGCGCCGATGTTCCAGCAGCCTGGCAGGTCGATCAGTTCCTGCATGCGTATTACTACAACCACGTTGGTGACAGCCTTCATAAACCCTACGAGGACTATCACCAGCGCAACAAGGGCAACCCACAAGCGGCGCTGGAAACTGAGCTGAATTGGTGGAAATCACTGCCGGAAGCCCCCTCAAGGGAGGATTACGCGCTCTACGATAGTGCTCCGACGGTGCGTGCTCTACTGGCGCAAGACAAAGTAATGGCGCTGACATGCGAAGAGTTCGCCACCCTGTGTCGTAACACGCACGCCACCATGGACCATATCATCAAGGTTCCCCTGACGGTGCTCGGGCGCCCGGAGCTCAATACACTGGATCGGGATTCACGCGTTGATCCCTTCGCAGAGCTGATCCTACGCCAGCGCAACCGTAAAGGCTGGGATGTGCGCCAATTGCTCCACTACGTGCTTTATGGGGGGCCAAATGAAGAGATTTGGGGGCGTCTTTACCATGCGGGTCGTGATTCGGAGTATGGCATTTCGCGTTACGGCCTGAACTCCTTCGCTGAGGTAGTTGGATGGGCCCGGCCGGAAGTCGTTCCACCCCGTAATGGCCGAACCAGCAAGGCTCTCCGGGCACTTGGTTTTAGCGTGAAAATCTACTGATGATTTTGATAAATATATTTACCAATTGATAAGTATGTTTATTTTTGTTCTGGGCTCCTCTTAACGCAAAAGTTATTAAATTATTGATTTTAATGGATTTTATTCTTTTGGCATGAAATGCGCTAAAGGGTAAGAGTCTCTTATTAGTTAACAAGGAAAGTACACATGTCAGAACTGAAAAAATTCCAAGTCCAAACTGCTCGCCCACTGCCGATCATCGTGCTGGCGGACACCAGCGGCAGTATGTCGGTCGATGGCAAGATCGAGGCCCTGAATAAGGGGCTCAAGGACATGATCGCCAGCTTTGCCAGCGAAAGTCGTTTGCGTGCTGAGATCCAAGTCAGTGTGATCACCTTTGGCGGCAGCCAGGCTGAGGTGAACCTGCCATTGACCCCGGCTCATCAACTGCAAAGTTTCACGCCGCTGCTTGCAGATGGCATGACCCCTCTGGGCGGCGCCCTGTCGTTGGCCAGCCAGATGATCGAAGACTCTACCCGTGTCTACACGCCGGTTATCGTGCTGGTATCCGATGGCTATCCCAATGATGATTGGGAAGTTCCTCTTGCTCGCTTGGTCAATGGCGAGCGCTCATCCAAGGCCACTCGCTTTGCCATGGCCATTGGCGCTGATGCGGACGAGGCCATGCTTAGCGATTTCGCCAACGATCCTGAGGCACCGTTGTTTCGCGCCGAGAATGCTCGTGACATCCACCGTTTCTTCCGTGCGGTGAGCATGAGTGTCAGTGCACGTAGCCAGTCGGCTACGCCTAATCATTCAATGCCTTTGCAGATTCCTAACGCCGACGATCAAGACTGGGAATTCTGATGCGATTGTTGGCGGGTGGGGCCTCCGTGCGAGGCCCCGCGCATCAGCAGGAGGGTACGCCCAATCAGGATGCTTTCTGTATCAGAGGTATTCGCGGTGGTTGGTGTCTAGCTGTGGCTGACGGGCTGGGAAGTCGCCCGCTCAGCCATATCGGTTCACAGAAAGCCGTACAACTGTTCAGGCAGTTAGCCCGTCAACGAGAAGAAATGTCACATGAAACGGTCGGCTCAACCCTGCGTGATGCCTGGCTGGCGCACTTCGGTGATCGTTACAGGGCACACGAAACAACCTGTCTGTGGGCAAAGTTAGATGCATCGGGACGCGGTGTGGTTGGTCAGGTTGGGGATGGATTGCTGTTGGTCAGAAGTCAGGGGGTGTTCAGGGTTCTGACAAGCCGACGTGGAGGCTTCTGTAATCAGACCGCTACTCTGGCGCAGGCTAGTTCTCAGGAATGCTACAGCGCCGAGATTGATTTGAGCAGGTCCGGAGATGGTGTGCTGCTGATGACTGACGGCATATCGGACGACCTGATTCCTGAGCAGTTGGAGCCTTTCTTCGATGCTATTTACCAGCGCCGCTTGCGCTGCAGTAAACGTCGTATGCGCCAATGGCTGACGAGAGAACTGAATGGCTGGTCCACGCCGCGCCATGGCGATGACAAGTCCATCGTTGGAATTTTCAGAACGGATTGAAGCAAATGACCGCGACTACGACAGCGCAACAGAAGCGCGTGCAGGACACGAAAGGCTCGGCTTATGAGCTGAGGGAAGAGATGAGTCGAGGGGGACAAGGAATTGTCTACCGAACTCAGTTTCCTCAGGTTCTTATAAAGGGGTTTACCAAAAAAGATGTGCCGGCTCGTCAACGTTGGCGCAGTCATATCGCCTGGTTGATTCGCCAGGATCTTAGTGAACTGAAGCTGGCCAGACCCTTGGTACTTTTGGCTGAGCCACGCTTTGGCTATGTCATGGAGCTGATGGACGGTTTGGTTCCTTTGCAAAGCCTGTTTGACAGCTTTGTAAATGCAGAGGAAGAGGCCGTTGCCGATTATCTGCATCAGGGTGGTTTGCGGCGGCGTGTTCGAATATTGAGCCAGTTGGCGAGAACCCTGAATCAGTTGCATGCGCGTGGCATGCTGTATGGAGATTTGTCGCCGAGCAATATCTTCGTCTCGGATGACCCGGCCTATGCGGAAACCTGGTTGATCGATTGCGACAATATCAGTCTCGAAGCGCATAGCGGCCTGACCTTGCATACCGCTGACTATGGTGCCCCAGAGATCGTCCGTGGCGATGCGCTGCTGTCCAGTCTGACAGACAGCTGGAGTTTCGCGGTTATTTCCTATCAGTTACTTACACACAACCACCCCTTCAAGGGTGAGTTGGTTAGTGAAGGCGAGCCCGAAGAAGAGGAGGCAGCCCTGCGTGGTGCGCATCCTTGGATTTATGAATCGCAAGACGATGCGAATCAGTGTTTTGCGAACCTGCCTATTCAGCTTATCGAGCACAGTCGGCTGTCCGAACTTTTTAGTCGTTGTTTCGAGCAGGGCCGGCATCGCGCTAGCGAGCGTCCGAGCATGGCGGAGTGGCTGGAAGCGCTGACGGAAATAGATGAACGTCTTTTTGACTGCGCGAGCTGCGGCGGTAGCACGTTGTTGCCTGTTGAGCTGGACTCAATCCATGACACGTCATGTTTTTTCTGCGATGAAGCCGCTGATAGCAGGCTGGTGCTATTCGAGGAATTCATTGCTCTGGTGGAAGGCGATCAGGGGCAGTCTTGTGAGCCCGGCAACTGGGTCGCGACCGGGCGCAAGGTATGGCTGCAACCGGGAGGTAATCTGGAACTCAAGCGATTGATGCCGACGTTCAGCTATGACCGCTGGCCTGCTGACAATATCCGCATTGAGTACACCGAGCAGGGGCTGGGTATCCACCCATTACCAGAGGCCACGTTGCATCTTCAGCGTGGTGAGGCGATGAAGCCGCTGGAGCGCTACCAGGGTATCAAGGAAAGTCTGCGTGGGCAGCATGTGGAGCCTTATCAGATCCATGTGGGCGAGCTTGAAGAGTCCCATGTCGTTTGGCAGTTCAGGTGGTGATGGCTTATGGAATTTAAAGACTTTCCCATGCTGTCCGTGGATGTTCTGGTGCTCTCCACGGACGAGCGCATCGACGACTTTCAGGCAGGACAGGCGATTTTCCTTCAGAACTACCAGGATGAATGGCTGGCGGTTCAGGGAGACTCGCGCATCAGGGTCAACTGTGCACCAGCGGATTATGGGCTGTTTAGCCGACTTGTTTTGCGTGACCAGGTTCGCTGGCTACTCACCAGCAAGCAGAGCGGGAAGCTGTTGGTTCAGTACTGCGCGCCGGTTGAAGTCTCAGTCATGCAACTTGAGCTGGGTGTCGACGAGCTCATTGTGGAGGATATCTACAACAAGCATGAAATTGCGGAGATGAACATCGACCTTGCCTGCCGTTGGTTTGCCGAAAAGTTTCTAGTGCGAGGGCTTGCTGAGGGCGACTGGCTCACGGTTGCACGCTTCGCTAACAGTACATCCAAGGGTGGCTTTCAGTTGTTCGGCCAGGGCTGGCGTGCTGATGTAGAGCAAGGCGCGAATCGCGGACTGTTGGTCAAGCGCGTTACCCGGCAGGTGCGGCGCGATGGTGCTTACTCTTTGCTAGTCGGTCAGTCCGAGTTTCGTGATGCCTCGGTCGCAGCGGTACTCAACAGTGCCAGCCAGCAAGCGTTGCTGGACGCCGCGCTGCGGGATAATGCCAGTTACCTCGAGTTATGGAATTTGTACAACGACAAAGAGTGGCAGGGCGCTCTTAAAGTGGCAGAGACGTTGCGCTCGCTGCGTTTCGTGCAATGCGTGGGAGTTGAAGATGGCCGGGAAAACACATGGCACCTGACCCCGAAATCACAGGATGACTACCGAGAGTTTCGTGAACGTTGGCGCAACCTCGAATTGACTACCAGCACCCAAGTTGACTTGAGTAACGAGCGCCCCGACTGGGCGGAAGAACTGGCTACTGATGAGGCGAAGACGGCAGTAAGCACACCGCGTGGCACTATACGTTTTGAGCAGGATTGTGTTGTCTTCAAGCCTGCTTCAAACCGGCGCGATGTTCGCCCTAAACAAGCTGAGGGTTGGCTTTATCTCTCGTTAGCGGGCCATCGCACTGTGGGCAAACGACGTCTTGCAGCAAAGCGCTCGATTGATTCGGGCAAGCGGCTGCCTCAGCTGAAATGGCTATTGGAAGGCGTTCCGGTACCAGCAGCCAGGCGCCGACCGATTAATGGACTAACGCCTTATGCACAGGAAACCTTCAAAGGCGGAAAACCCACTGAAAACCAAAAGAAAGCCCTTTATGCCGCGCTGAATACGCCGGATTTAGCCATCATTATCGGCCCACCCGGTACGGGCAAGACGCAAGTAATTGCAGCGCTCCAGCGTCGATTAGCGGAAGAAGCGCAAGATCAAAACATTGCTGCGCAGGTTCTGATCAGCAGCTTTCAGCACGATGCTGTGGACAACGCACTTGAGCGTAGCGATGTATACGGCTTACCTGGTGCGCGTGTAGGCGGTAAGCGCGGAGCTGGAGATGATGAATCTCTCATCGATCCTTGGCTCGAACGGCATTCGGCTCACTTGCAAGAAAAGATTGCTATCGAGTACAACAAGTACCCGGAGCTTGGGCACATCAGGGATCTGTCATACAAGCTAGCTCTCGCTCGGGTTGCTGGCGCATCACCAAGCCAACAAGCAGAAGCGTTCGGCAGCATTCTGCACGGGTTGCGAGATTTGGATTGCAATGGCCTGGTCCTGCCACCAAAGCTCGAAAGTCAGCTCGAAGATTATATCGAACAGTTACAACAGCGAGGGCCAAGTTCGGCGGAGAGCCGACCGGACGTGCAAGCCCTGAGGCGCATTCGCGCATTGAGAGTTGATGTATTGGCTTTCAATGACGATGGCTCAGATCGCGCCTGGGATCTGCTCAACTGGCTGAAACGTCATGGCCAGAATTGCGGTGCTGAATTACTGGCACTGCTGCAGGAAGCTGCGGATAGCCGGCAACTACCGGAACCTTCCTTGCAGGCACTTGCGGTCTGGCAGGCGCGCTTGCTCGAGCAATTCTTGCCGGATTACCGACCCGCGGAGTTGAAATACCAAGCTGACCCTGAAGGATTGACGCTTCTCGATGAAATTGACAGGCATCTTGAGGACAAGTTACGTCAAAGGAAGCAGGGCGTGGCATGGGTGCTGGAGCAGCTTGCCGATAGTCTTGCGATTGATCGGACAGCTGCTCACGCAGTTGTTGACGAGTATTCCATGGTGGTGGGGGCAACTTGCCAGCAGGCTGCTGGACAACAGATGGCAAGTCTGAAGTCAGTAGCAGGGTTGGATAGTTCCGAAATCGAATTCGACACGGTAGTGGTCGACGAAGCGGCGCGTGCAAATCCCTTGGACCTATTTGTACCGATGGCTATGGCTAAACGGCGCATTGTTTTGGTTGGTGATGACCGACAGTTGCCGCATATGCTCGAGCCAGACATCGAAGGGCAGTTGCAAGAGGAACATCAGCTTACCGAGCTGCAACTGGTCGCGTTCCGCTCCAGCTTGTTCGAACGTATGCGAGTAAAGCTGCAGGAGCTTGAAAAAAAGGACAATTTCCGCCGGGTTGTGATGCTGGACACCCAGTTCCGTATGCATCCGATATTGGGTGATTTCGTCAGTAAAAACTTCTACGAGGCTGTTGGCATGGGAGAGGTGTTCTCTGGCCGAACTGCTGCAGATCTTGCCTTCGATGAAACATTTTTAGCTGCTCTAGGGGCGCATGAAGCTTACTACCGTGACCGAGTGTGTCAGTGGATCGATATGCCCGTTACGCTGGGCAAGGATCAGCATAGAGGGACGAGTCGTGTACGGGAGATTGAGGCTGAGCGCATAGCTGATGAAGTCGTACTGCTCATGCAGGCTGGCGGGGATAGCCTCTCGGTTGGCGTCATTACATTCTACGCAGCTCAGCGCGATCTGATTATGGAAAAGCTTGCTCTGTCGCGGATAGACGATGTTCCGTTGATGGAACTGCGCAATGGTTCATACGAGCCGCATGAACAGTTTAAGTGGGTAAGAAAGGTACGGGGAGATGGCTCTGTATCTTTGGAAGAGCGACTACGTGTTGGCTCTGTCGACGCGTTCCAGGGTAAGGAGTTTGATGTTGTTCTGCTGTCCTGTGTCCGGACCTACCAGTCGGCAAAGCCAAATTCCATCTCGGAGGATGAAGAGACAGATCGCGAGAAGCAATTGAATCGCCAATTCGGGTTCTTGCGCTTACCGAACCGCATGAACGTCGCCATGAGCCGTCAGCGGCAAATGCTGATTTGTGTAGGCGATGCCGCGTTGGCAACTTCTCCAGAAGCAGAAAAGGCAGTACCAGCGCTGGCGGCTTTCTATCAGATGTGCGGAGGTGAACATGGCATCCTTCGTTGAAACCGGCACTTATTTGAAGTTCGGAGAAAAGCCGAGAGCAAATTGCAAGCCCGTGCTTTGGCCAGTGATGGTCCATCGGGTCTTGTACCCAGACGTTACGCGTCCACAGCTGAATTTGTTCCAGCGTGCTGTTCTGGGGTTGATTCGTGCACGCACTGTCCGATCAGAAGTAATTGCTGAACTCACCGGGTTGCATAGGACCTTGATCAAGCTGATTTTGGCGCAGGGAGTGAGTAACGGGTGGCTTGTTGCAAACGCAGATGCACTGACCTCGCTGGGTGAGCGTTTGTTAGATGATGAAGATTCGGACGCTTCCAACCTGAAGTCTGGGTACCTGCTGCAGGACGCTATAACCGGTAGGTTCTGGCCTCGTTTAGTTGCAGAACTGAGACAGATTGAGTCAACGGATCCTTTGGCTAAGTACCCTGAATTCATGGCCGAAAGAAAAACCGGTAAATCGATTAAACCGTTCCTAATTGCAGGCAGCAGGATTGAGTTACCTCAACTCGATCATGAGTCATTGATGAGGACCTATCGGGACTACCGTGAAGACTTTCGCTCAAGCCAGCAGCTCGACCAAAGCAGCCAGTCGCCGAAACAAGTCAAGCTTCAGGGGGTGCAACGTTTGGATGATGCACCTCAACCTGCGCGGATTTTTGTTTGGATTGCGGCGGACAGCGAAGGGGTTGATCTATGGTCGGTAAAGGACCCGTTTGAGCTGCGTGATAACGCATGGTGGCTCCAGTCTTCGCTGCAGCAGATGGTTGAACGTAACTCAAATTTGCTTAGACGTCTTGAGTCATTGGTGGCTGTGCCACGCTGTGATAACCAGAGCGTCGAGGAATGGCTGACGTCATTGCACAAGCAGACAGACCTTCAGGTCTTGATTGAGTATCCCTGGGTAGAACGCCAGCCTGACCTTAAACGCTATATAGCGGCACTTCTGGTGCGGAAGGAGAAGCTCTCGCAAGGTGACAGCGGCGAGCATGAGATGGCTGCTGCGATTATGGAATGCCAGAAGTTGCTGGAAGTCGTAATGCAATGGCTGATTCGCACGTATCCTGCCGAAGTAGGACAACTTCCAAAACAACAAAGACATGATCATAAGTTAAATCAGCGAATCCTTTCTGCGCTGAAAATTCCCGCGTTTACCGAGGATGTCATCAGGCTATTGTCCAGGCAGAAGATCGATCAGGTCGTCCGGGCCTGCTCCTGCCCATCAGACTCACTCAAGACCCTCCTTTTTGCTGCTGCTGTGGGCGTTCTTAGTTCGGCGCAGCACCCGCTTAAGATGCTGAGTGATCAAGAGCTACAGTTGGCAACACTGCTCGAACTCGCGGATCTGCGTAATCAGAGCAGCCACGGCCAGAGCAGTTTTACTGGAAAAACAGCTGTTCAACTTACTACACGGATGGCACTGGACAGCATCCAGTACGCCCTGAGCTTTACTGCGCGCTTTAAGGAATGGATGTAATGGGAAAGAAGACTTCGAATAAGTATGGCCCGCAACAGGGGCCAGCTGTAGCAGCTACCAATGCAGGCGTTCAGAGCTCATTGGTTGAAAAGCAATTGTCTGTTTGGAGTGCGTCATTTGAGAGCGCATCCAAGGTTTATCTGTCTTTCGACATGAGTCTCGATATAGATGTTGACCAAGGCTGGCTAAGTAGAGTGTGTGAGCGTCTCCAGGCAGAGGGCTCTAAAGAGTTCGCTCGGTGGATCGAGCAATTTGCGGAGCTTTGCAAAGAGCTTGTGAAGTTCAAGGAAAAACTACACGAAGAATATTCTGCCCGGTGGAATGAGGCCAATAAGCTTGTGCTGGCCAGTGAAGAAAAAGAGAGGGTGTTTGCCTCGCAATTGGCTGATTTCGAGTGCACCAAAAGTGCTTTTGAGAACAGGGCAGCAGAACTGGAAGGCAAGGAAGTAAGCCTATCTCGGAAGAATTCCGAGCTGCTGGATATCGAGCGCTCGTTGAAGCTGCGCGAGACAAACGCGGAGGCTGATTTCGCTGAGCAGAATGAGCACGCTCTGCGTCAGCTTGATGAGCGCCAGCGCCAGTTGACTAAGCTGCATCAGACTCATCTACAGCAAATACACGAAGAAAAGTGCAGGCTTGATAATGAGATCAACCAGTCTGCTAGACGCTTGGCCGAGATCAAGTACAACTGTACTGAAGAAGAAGCCGAACGCACCAGGCTGCTGGATCAACGCGAGCATGAAATCAATCAAAGCAAGATAGACCTTGATCGTGATCGCTCCAGATTGAATCGAGAGTGGGGGGATATCAAGACAGCAGAGAGTAGCCTTGAGCAGCGCATTGCCGCTGAAATGGAGTTAGAGCGTGCGAGTCATGCTCAAGAGCTAGTCAGAATGGAGCGCCAACGTGATAAAGCCTGGAAAAAGGCCGAGGAGTTGAGTGAGCAGCTGGCGGATATTCAGGATCTCAAACATGCGCTGGGTGAGCGTCCAGCCGCAGAGATTCTTGAGCAAATCGCAAGCTTGCGAGAAGAAAACAGAACTCTGAAACGCACGCTAGATCAGTCTGATACTGCTGAGCTGCTGCGGGAAAACGAATACTTGCGCAGCAGTAAGTCTGATCTTGAACGTGATGTTTCAACGCTGCGGCCTGAGCTGGACAATGTTCGGCGTGAACTAAGTACCAAGCGCGTCGCTGCGACTGAATTGGAAGCTGTGGCACGCGAAAAGCGCGTGCTGGAGCAGCATAAAAATACGCTAGCTGTTCATATTGACGATCTTGAAAGCCGAATTGAACAGCTAACTAACAATCAGAAAACGCAGACGCCATTCCCTGCTATGTCGCTTATGGACTCCGATAAGGAATACCGCGCGAGCATGGAATTAGAAACACTGCCGGACCTCAAGCAATTTGCCGAAGAGCTTCAGCATCGAATTGCCCAGGCTGAAAAGCACGTAGAACTGTTTTATCCCCTCGAAGACATTCGAGTGCTGCTCGGTGGTTTGGCCATGAGCCAGCTCCATGTATTCCAGGGTATCAGCGGAACCGGTAAAACCAGCTTGGCAAAGGCCTTTGCTGAGGCAATGGGCGGCTTCTGTACGGATATTGCTGTTCAGGCGGGCTGGCGCGACCGGGACGATCTGCTTGGTCATTACAACGCTTTTGAGCGGCGCTTCTACGAAAAGGATTGCCTACAGGCCCTGTACCAGGCTCAGACACCGCGGTGGCAGGATACCTGCAACGTCATCCTGCTCGATGAAATGAACTTGTCTCGCCCTGAGCAGTATTTTGCCGAATTTCTTTCTGCAATGGAGAAGAACAACAAGGACAAGCGTTTGATTAGCCTGTCCGAAACGGCTCTGCCTAACGCGCCTGCAATGCTTCGTGATGGGCGCAAGATCCTGGTGCCAGGGAATGTCTGGTTTATCGGTACGGCCAACCACGATGAAACTACCAGTGAACTGGCGGATAAGACCTATGACCGTGCCCATGTGATGACGCTGCCCAAGCAGGATCATCGTTTCGAGATAAAAAAATTAGAAAAGGCGAGCTATTCCTATCGTTCCTTACGCCAAGCCTTTGAGCGTGCTCGAGTTGAGCGGAAAGGGGAGGTGCTTGAGTTGATGGAAAGGCTGACCAAGGATGCATTCACTGAGCAGCTCAGCAATCAGTTCGCTCTGGGTTGGGGTAACAGATTTGAGAAACAGGCACTGGATTTCATTCCAGTAATGTTGGCAACTGGAGCCACGGCCGGTGAGGCCTTGGATCATCTACTGTCTACTCGTGTCATGCGATCGGGCAAGGTTACCGGCCGCTATAATGTAGGTGTAGGTGCAGTAAGAGACCTGAAGGATGCTCTGGAGACCTTCTGGATTAAGGCTGACCTTGATGGTGATCCGCGCAAATCGTTTGAGCTGCTGGATGCAGATATTCGGCGCCTGGACGGCCTTAGCTGATGTGGCTTGATCGACTGTCGGGTGAGCGGCTTCGTCAGCTGCCACCGCTTATTGAACATGGGCGCTATCAAGTTAGTGTTTCCAACCTGATCTTTAATGGCCATACACCAGAGTTTTCAGGCATTTTGGTGGGGGATGGAGGTGAGCGTTGCCAACTGGGTGATGAGGTGCGGTCTTTTGTAATGCCCAAGCAGGCTCAAGCCAGCAACTTGGATTTACTATTCAAGGCTATCGAGACTATAAGCCTCGAAATGCAGCAGCGGTCGGAGTTGATTTCACCCCTTATGCCTGCTGAGATTATTGATGATCAAATCCACCTCCTGTTGTTTGAGGAGCGTCTGCTTGATGTAGTGCAACGAGGACACTTGCATCAAATATCACAGCGTCCGCGCCTAGACCTTCATTATGAAGACGAAGTTGCTGATATCGCGCGCGCGCGGCGCCTTGCAAAAGGCGCACTTGTGCACCTGGCATCGCACTCAGAATGCTGGCAGCGGCAGACTCTTAGCGGAGTAATTCCAAAGAAAGTTCTGGCACGGTTTAGTGAAGATGACTACGGCATCTACGAGAACCGCGTCTATGCACGCCTATTGGAAAAGATCGAAAGCCATTTGCGAGGCCGCCTATCGACCCTGACGAGTCTTCAGGCCACCCTAAATCAGGCACTGGAGTTTTACCAATCAGCAGACATTGATTTCCGCCTTTCTAACGAGGTCTGCAAGCTTTGGGGGGATACGTTTGATCAGAATGCAACAAGTGAGACGTCGAGCCTTCTGAACAAAACGCTCAAAACCCTTCAGCTTCTGCATAAGACCGTTTCGGGCCTGCAACAAGATGGCTTGTATACGCTGGTTAGCCGTAACGCGCAGGTCGTTGGAGCGCTCCACCTGACGAATATTCTCAGCCATGATCCTCATTATCGACATCTGGCGATTCTTTGGGAGCTTTTGGATAGGACGAAAGTAGGTACAAAAGCAACTCCTGAGGAACGATTCAAGCGGAACCAGTACTTGGCGCATGCCTATTCGCGTTATGCCGGTCTGGTGTTACTCCATGCATTACGTCCGTATTTGCATGGGCAAGATGAGGGTGTATGGGCTGGCAGAAAGATACGGCTGCAGCAGAGCGGGCTGGAATGGAACCTTGTCAGCGTCGCCCAAGGCAGATCTCCTGCTGAGGAGGTTTTGCTTTCGGTGGTGCCTTGGCTGAACAGTGCATCTTTAGCTGACGAATCCCTGCAACTGCCCGAACATAGGTTCATTGCTTGGCCGGCTATTGGGCAAGAGTCACATCAGTCTGCGTATCACGGACACTGGATTGCCCTTTCTCCGTCTGACATGTACTGCGTGGAGCGCTTTGGCCAGTTAATTGATCGAGTGCTGTACCAAAAGGTACTGCAGGTATATGGGCAACCGCTTACCAAAATCCCAGTAAAAGTACTTGCCATGGCTGAGGGAGTCCCCGGGTTACATGTCGACCATCAGGCACATGTGCTGGAAGTGCGCGAGACAGTGTCCGATGAACACCTTTATAAATTGAAGAAAGCTTTGATAGCAGCCAACGCAACTCAGCAGGGGCTTGTTCTGGAGCTTCTACGTGAAGAGATCATCTCTCTTGAAAAGTGCCCGGTGTGCAAGGAAAAGACCGAGCTGGTTTTTCAGAGCCCCTCAGGCTTCAAGGCAAATTGTGGAGAATGTGGGACAGAGCGCTATCTACGGCAGCAAAAAAGTGGGCGCGTATATGACCAGGTTGTTGCGGGGAAAAGGGATTTCCATTCCCTTGGTCGCAGGGCATTTTCCATACAGGTTTAGTTTCTAAACCGAGTTGAAAGAGGGCTAGTTGAGATTCTGAGATAGCCCTTCCGCACACGTTGACATCTCGGCAACTGGATCAATTCGGCGTCGGCGCCAACATACGCGACCGGTGACCACCGGTCATGCGCAACCCACGCCTGCGCGCTCGCGCAGGCTAGCAACGAGTCAAGAAAGATGGATCTGAAAGGCCACCTGCTGTACATCGACATCACCCAAATCTGCGGCATTGGTTGCGCGTTCTGTATGTACGCCGACAAGCACAAGACGGGTATGAGTATGGAGTTATCGAGCCTCGCCCGGGAGAACCTGGCGGCGCTGATCAACGCCCCCGACGTCAAGCGCATCTCTATCAGCGGAGAGGGCGAACCCCTCAACAACGCCAGAGTCTTCCACGAGATTCTTGAGCTTTCCCAGGGCGGCAAGCGTTTCGAGTTCATCACAAGCGGCTTCTTTCCCCACGAGAAGATGGCGGAGTTCTATGACAACACCAATCGCATCGTGCTCAGCCGCGGCGACACCTGCAATATCCGCCTGAGTTCGGACAGCCACCATATCGACAAGGTGAAATGGCGGGCTCATGGCTTCAGTCTGGATTACCTGCGACGAAACAGACCGGCCGGGCTGAGTTTTTCGTTTCGCTCGATCGACACTGATCGGGAGTTCACCCGCGACTACCTACGGGAGGAACTGGCGCGCTGGGGCCTCGACGCCGGGATTGTCGCGGGCAATGCCCTGGAAGATACGCTGGTGGTCGGCGAGGAACGCTTCGGCATCGACTACAAGAACCTCGTCCACCCGGCGGCCGACACGCCACCTGGTTACCTGGACCTGCATGGCTACATCGACGCGATCGAAGCCCGGGTCAACAAGCGCTTCACCCTCGGCAGCCTTAACCCGCCTCCCCACGCCAACGGCATGGACCTGACAGTGAAACCTAATGGTGACGTCTACCTGTACGGCATCGAGCACCAGCGGCTGGGAAATATCCACTTCGACCGGATCGGCTGGGAGCGACTGGCCAGCCACGTACGCGACACCCCCCTGGTCCGTGCCCTTTACAGCCAACCGCTGAGGGACCTGCTGGCGCGTCTCGACGACCTTGAGCTGGTGCACAAGATCCTACGCAAGGCGAATAACCCCTATTGGCTGGTCAAGGAACTGGCTAATCACGATGGCCTGTTAGAACGGATGGTGCCGGCATGATCGACTCCCACAGCCATACCTTTTATTCCAAGCATGCTGTCGGTACGGTGGACGAGCTAGTGCGGGCGTCAATCGCCGCCGGAGTGAAGATCCTCACCATCACCGACCACGCGCCGTTTCCGGTGGACAGCGACAATCGCCTGCTGGAGGCGGAACTGGAGCGCTATTTCGCCGATATTGAGCGGGCACGACAGGAGCACCAGGGGCAGATCAAGATCCTGCGCGGACTGGAGTTCGACTACATGCCGGGTGCGGATGCCTACAACCGCGAATTGCAGGCGCGGTACGAGCTGGATTTCGCCATCGGCTCGATCCACTACGTCGAGTTGCCGGGCGAGCCCATGGCTAAGGTTTGGGAGTTGGCCCGGCTGTCCGCACCGGCCTTTCTCGACCGTTATTTCGCCCATCTGCAAGCCTTGCTGGAGTGCGGACTGTTCGACGCAGTCGGGCACGCCGATACGCTGCTGCGCGGGGTGGTGGAGGATGTAGTGCTGCGCCGGATGGAACCGCTGCTGCCGCTGTTCGCCCGCAATGGTGTGGCCTACGAACTGAATGCCTCGGGTATTCGCAAGTCGAGCCTGTTGCCCGGTTCGACTCGTGAGGTTCAGGGCGTCTGGAGCTATCCATCACGCCCCCTGCTGCCCCAACTGATTGCCCATGGCGCGGCGTTCACCATAGGTTCCGACACCCACGATCCGCGGGACGCGGGGGCCGGCATCCGCCCCCTGGTCGATGAACTGCAACCGCTGGGTCTGGAGCGGATCAGCTACTTCGAAGGGCGTCGACGCATCGACATGCCACTGGACTTCTTCAGCCCGTCATCTGGAACCGATACAAGGATTTTCCCGTGAATTCCCGATCGAATGACTGGAAACTACTCGCCACGGCGCCTGTCGACGAACAGCTGGCATGCTTTCGCGAGGCCGTGGCCCGGCCGCAGGCGGAGGACGTGAATGGAGGTCTGCGCGCGTTCGCTGGCGGCTTGCTGGCGCAAGACCTAATCGATATGGACAGCTATGTTGCGGTGTTCGGCGGTCATGCCCTGAACTGTCTGACGATCGACGGCACCGACGGATTCCGCGACATGAGCAGTAGCGCAAGCGCCTCCGAGCTGACGGCCATCTACAGCCGTGCCAAGTACGGTAGCCAGAAGGACATCCGTTTTCTCGCCGGCCTGGTGATCAACTATCTGGAGCGGCAGCTGGATGCCCCGGCATCACACTGGGCACGGCTGTTCACCACCGCGCGGGAGCGCAATGAGAATGTGGTGCTGATGACCACTGGCTGGCGCAACGTGCCTTCGACGGCCAACGTGCTCTACGACATCGTGGTGGAGGAGATCAACGTCAAGCTCGCCCATATGGGCCTGCCCACCCTGATCAACGTTAAGCTGCCGCGCATCGCTCCTCCCTGCGAGAACTACGCAAGCCTGAGTACTGAAGAGCGTGAGCGGGTCAATCTTGTCCAGGACCATGTGATTCCCTCGGAGAACTTCTATCGCTGGAGCGGCGTGCACGTCATCTTCGGCGACGATGTGCTGGTTACCGGATCGACCGCCGACAAGGTGTTGCGTGAGTCGCTGCTAGCCGGAGCCCGCTCGTTCCAGGCGATCTACCCGGTTGCCATCGATCCGCGGGTCGCCCTGACGGATGCCACCGTCGAGGAGCGCCTGAACATGGTGGAAATCAGCCATCAGCTGGACGACACATTGGCCGAACTGCTTGGGGCGAAGGACTACCAACCGATCCTGCGCACGTTGCGTCTACTATTTTCGACGGACAACTACCAAGCCTTGCCGGCATTCCTGGCGCGGGTGCCGGCGGCCAATTGGTTGCGCCTGTACAAGGCGGCTCTGGGAAACGAGTTCCTGCGCCAGGCCGAATGCATACCTTCGCTGACGCTGCTGCGGAAATACCTGGAGGACCTCGGACTGCTGGGCAGTGGCGGCGTGACGGCAGAGAGGGCCACGTTGTGCGTGTGAACTACGTGAGCTACTGGGAAACGGCGGCGGGGCAGAGCATGCCGCCGTGGATCGCCTTGGCCCTGGTCTCCATGCAGCGGGCGCTGGGGGACAATTTCACCCTGCTAACCCCGGACAGCCTGGAGTATTGCATAGATGCTTCTATCCTCGGCAAGGATTGGCGCTTCGAGCCGCTTACCTTCAGCATGGACAAGGGGATCGAGGCGATCGTCGCCAGGAGCGACTTCATCCGCATGGCCTACGTTCATCGCCATGGCGGGGCCTGGATCGACGCGGACAGCATCCTGCTACGCGACCCGACCTCCCTGTTGTTCCCGACGGGACTCGACGGGCGACTGCACTGGCACAGTGAATGCCTGTTCGCCTCACTGCCGGGAAACGCCGATCTCGCTGAGGCACTGGCGACCGGGCTCGCTGTCGAGACACATGCCTGGGGCAACCCGGGAGGGATCAAGGAGCTTGTCGCCAGGTCGCCGCATCAGCTAGTGCCAATTTCGCCCTCGTTATGCGACCCGGGTTATCGACCGCTGTACAACTTCGACAGTTGCGCGGTGATGAGACGCACGGACATTGCAGTGAGCGACTTCCTGCTCCACGACGTAAGCCTGCTGAAGCTGTACAACACCTGGTTCAAGCGGACAGTGACACGCGACGAGTCGGTAGAGGAATTCCTTGGCGAGGGTACCCTGCTGTCACGCATCTTCCTGCATATCGAACCCGATCGTGGCTATTGGCTGGGGGAGAGTGAGCGTTTGATCGAACGCTGCGGCTGAAGGTGTTCAGGCCAGTTCCACCGCATGCGCCGGCAGGTGCACGCGGCAACGTTGGGCCCCGTTTAGCTCCAGTCGAGTCGCGATCACCTCGTGCACCGTCGGGGTCTGCCGGTGTGGCGAGCCATGGGCGACGTACAGCCAGGCCGGCACGCGGTGGGCAAGGTGGTCGAATTCCAGCTCGATGCGCAGCAAGTCGAACACCTCACTGGTACGTCCGCTCGGTGTCCAAGCCAGCGGAGCGCTGCGGTGATGAGGATGGATCAAACGCAGCGGTCGTGACAGTTGAAGGTTCAGCGTGCCCGGATGGCAATCGGCGACTTCAGGAAAGGACCGGCTGATCAAGGGCAGCTGGCGGGCCAGCGTGCCAGTGGCCACGCCCAGACCTGAAACGATTTGCGCATCTACTGCGAGGGCCGCATCGATCGACTCTTGGAGCAGTTCGGCGACGGGGTGAATCACGTCGACATCAGAGAATTCGTTCATGTTTTTCCTGCCGATGTGCGGGTACTGACGTGGTCCCTGGCGACTAAACACAACTCGGGTATGGGGGGAAAGCGGCGGCAGCCAGGGATTGGAAGAGTTGCTGGCCGGATAGATCGCGACCAATGCCGCCTTCAGTCCGACGGCCATGTGCACGATGGCAGTATCGACACTGACAACAACTCTGGCCCGCTGGATGGCACCCGCGACCGCGCGGGGCGTATCCAGTTCGACCAGTGTCCGGACGTTGCTGCGGGCGATGGCGTGCTCGAGCTGCAGTGCCTCGGCACGGCTGGCGGGACTGCACAGAATGCCAATATGGTGCTGCGGCCAGGCATCCGCCAGGGCACGGACCAGCGAGAGCGCTCTGGCGAACCCAAGGCTTTTATCAGGTCGGCTGGCATAGGGGTTGACCAGGATGTGCGCGACGTTGTTGCCGTCCTGTCGTTCGGGAAGCGGGACGATATAGTCGCGGTTGATCCGGGTCGCACCGAGGTCGAGCAGGACCCGGGTGTAGCGCTCGACCACGTTGAGCTGCGCGGTTGCTTCACCAAGCTTGCCGCTGACGCAATGCAAGGCATCATCCAGCGAGTAGACCCGGGCGGGCTTAAGCAAGCGGATGAACAGTATCTCGATGGGTTGGATACGGCCAACTAGGTGGACAAACACATCGACTGATCCCAATTCCCGTACCAGAGGGCCCAGCCCGGTCAGCGTGGGTGCGCAAGCGACAGGGATGACCCGGTCGACGCCGAAATCGAGCCGATGCAGGTCGACCAGTTCCGGTACGGTGAGCACAGTGACCCGGGCACCGAGCTTGTGCGCTTCGCGAAAGAAGAATGAAGAAACGATCGCGTCGCCCAGTTTGGCGTCCCAGCGGGGAAGCACGATATGCAGGGGTTGGGCAAGGTCGCGAGGTACCAGCTGGCGGTCCACCAGGTAGCGCATCAACACGCGCGCCATAGTCTTCCGATGGTTTTGTAAAATCGACATCAGCTCGCACTTTCGAGAATAGCTGGCGATGATATCTATGGCACGTGGCCGTTACCAGTAATGGCCTAAGGAGGGGTAGTCCGTACGAGCTTGGAGAGTGTCTACAAAACCAAGGACGATTCATTCTGAAGGAGCAGCAGTTTCCTGCACAGGTTTACCTACCTGAACCTTTTGCAGAGATACCCCTGCTCTGGGAGGAATAATCGTGCTCGGGTAAGCCATCGGCTGACCTACGCTTGGGTCGACGCGGGAGTAGGTGGCTTTCAGGCTGATACCCTCCGGGCTCAACAGGGCCTAAATCGCACCCTGACACCATCATGATGGTAGATCGTTATATCCATCATCCGATAATTGCTGAGCCCCTATCCAGTTTAGTTTTATAGTAAGTCATTTAGCTCATCTGCAATAACCTCGAGAAGCTCAGCCAGTCCCTTTTCGCGCTTGGAGGCGCTAAGCTCTGTTTTCATCATTTGGAGTGTTCTTTGTAAGGATGACAACTTCATGTCTTTTGTGGCCGCGTCAACAACCTCTATATGGTTGGTGAGTTCGGAGAACGCCAGATCGATATACACATCTAAGGAGCTGAGAAGTTTGTGCCCAGTGATCTGCTGTATTTGTTGCTTGAGGGCGCCAGTGTTGATCATAAGCCGTCTGCAGTCATCAATGTTTTTTAGATCATGTTGTTTAATCAACTTGACAAAATATTGAGTGATAAAGCGGTGGCGAAACATATGAGGCGACGTCCGCTCAGTGATCCCACCATACTTAGACAATGTTGAGATTTCTTGGGTGACTGTGTTTGCGAGCAATGCTTGACCCGTTGTCGAGCTGATAAACAAAGTGCCGTGATCTTCTAAGCCTAGCTTTTTCACTAGCGGCGATCGATTGTATGTTATGTAATTTTCCAACAGTTTGAGGTCTGTTTTGGATACAGGTACGAGCCTGGTACTCGAGCGGTTGCCACCACCTTTGGATGTGGGCATCCTTAATAGGTGGGGTTGCTCACCCAATGCCGAATATACGCTCTGAACTTTCATAGCCACAAGTTCTGACCGCCGGCAGCCAGTTGATTCCAAAAGTCTCAACATCGCGAATCGCCGCTTTCGGATGAAAATATCCTCAGTCGCAGCTGCTGCGATCGTAAGTTTTTTGATATTTACTTCAGATATTGGGAATCGTTTTTTTAACGGTGATGGGACCGGAAATGACCTGTGAAACCAGTAGGATTTACTAAAAGTGGTGCCCTTTTCGTTGTTTTTGATGTTCACCAGTTTTCGTTCTCCCTTTATCGCTCCATCGGATGATACGAAGTTATCATCGAATCGCATCTTTCCAACATGCGAGAGCAGTCCAAGACAGTTTCTTCCAATATTAATTACGCTATTCCGGGACCTGGGTTCACTATTGGAGAAAGGTGCGTCGAAGCTGGAGAGCGTTCGAATGAACATAGAAAATCGTGCATCCGTCATTTGCGGAAGGTCGATGTTGTTTGAAAAACAATAGCGTAGTAGGTGGCTGACGTTTGCAGCATACGCCTTGAGAGTACCGCCCCCATTTTTTCGGGAGAGGCCTCTTTTAAAGAGGCTGTACATGTAGTTATTCGAGTAATGACACCATGAGCCGTCAGGATAGCGGAGCATCGGTATCGCCGACGCGTCGGACATGTAAATAAAGCCTTCATCGAAAAACCATGGAATTTCTAGCTTGTCAGATGTCAGTGTGTAAAGTTTACGAGGCATGTCTGGACCTCATGAATTTTAGAAGGTCCAGACTTTCTCTTTGTTGCTTTTCACAGAGTTGGATTTGTGTCAAGTCTGACGTTTTTTTTGCAAAGTATCGTGCTTGCTCCATGCAGTCATTGAGAACTCCCGAATAAATCAATAGTTCTTCATTAAGTATTTGAATTTCTAGTTTTAAAGCCGCGATGGATTCTGCTGCTCTTGGTTTACGCTTGGTGGAGACTTTCGATGACTTATCTTCAATTTTTAAACGTATGGCTAAAGCAGCGAGTCTTGCCGAGTCCAATGCTTTAAATCCACCTTGGAGATATTTATCAGCATGGGCTTTCAAAGTATTCAGCGAAAAAGCTTTTATACTAAGCTTAGCATTGTGATAAGAAGCAAGAGCTGCTTGATTTGCGACATCTTTCAGGGTGAGACCAGGCTCGGGCTGTAGCGCTGGCGGTAGATTCAAAAGTCTGAAAAGTGCTAGCACAGACGCGTGTTTAGTATTCATGCACGCACCTAAAAATTGTAACAATCTGATAGTCGGACCCGTCATCGCCTTCAAAGAAATGAGGTTCGACTGTTAGGCTGCCATCTTCGATAAGAGACTCAATATAGGTTTCAACTTCGCTAGTTTCGAGAATATCAAATTTGCTTGTGCCAAAATGCTGAGCTAGGGCTTTTTCGAGCGCTCCGCCAGTTTCTGAATTGCCGTCAAGCAGATGATCGGATACGTAGGCGCCTTTGACACCCCTCAGGACATCCCCTGGCGTCGTTTCAGTGATGTAGTGGTAGAGATGTTGCGCGTCAGTATGGGCCAGGAACCATCTCAGTGTATCCAGTCCGCCTTGAGCGTTACCCCAGAAGAACATCATTGCAAATCCTCGCCGCAATTGATGCTGGCGGAAGTAATACCGCTGGGTCTCACTGTGCATCGGGGTTTCGAAATAGTCGCAAAAAAAATCCAGTGAGCGGTTATACGTAGGGGCCGTGAGACTTGCATTTAGTCCCGTCGCGAATCTGTTCGGCGGTGTGAATAGGGGGTAATACTGAGTGATAAGGCCTGCCTCTAATAACTGGCTCTGAAAGGAAGAAATATTTTTAATGATATTGGCAGCGAAGTCTGGGATTGGACGCTGAATAGTTTCTCTAAAAGACATGTATCCTGATTTTCGATTGGCGAAAACCAGATATCGGCCTGTTTTATCCAAGCACTTAAATGGCGTCAATTCGATTAGCTCGCCTTGTCTCCTCGCCATTAATAGACCGATTATCATCTGTGCTGATCCATAGTAGACTCGTAGCATCTCCCACAGGCCTTCATTCCCGCGAAAACGGGAGAAGTAGTCATCTCGGTCAAATACTCTCGACATGTTAGAGTCGTAATTTTGTTCGTTATAGTTTATGTGAGCGCTCAGCGACCAATGTTTAATACCGATCCTAGCTGCCTCGACTCCAAGGGAAGCGCTCAATTCGGACGAAAACGCATCGTCATGAACTCCTCGCGAATTATTTTTTTGGGCGCTCATAACCGATAAGGCGGCCTTAAAGAGTGTTGGGCCATGATCAATCACAAAGTCAATGGCAGAGCGCAGTGCTGGAAGCAGAGCGTTTGGCCGGATTGTGCGATACCGATCGGTGGCTTCCAAATCAAACTGTGAAGTGAATTCTTTGAGGTTTAGGCTGCTTATTGCGGTAACTGGAACTCCCAAGTTCAACCTGGCGAGCTTGCTAACGGCCATGAAACATCGGTAGTATTTCAAAAAATCACGCTCAGACATGTTTGATTTTGTTTGAGTGCGAGTCGGAGCAGACTCAAATTCACGCGCTAGGCCGTCGTACTGATCAAGATTCAGTGAGTCCATTGAAGATATGATCTTAAATCCGATCAACGTGTTTGGAAGTATCCTTGCGGACAGCCTATTGGTTGGCGTGGCCTGGCGAAACCCAAACCTGGTAGTTCGTGTGTAAAGATTTTTCTTATACAGCCAGATTTTGATCTGGATGCTTTCACTTTTGCTAAAACCAACAATACTGTTGCTTTCTTGGATGAGGCGGTAGGCTAATAGATTTTCATTACAAAACTGAACTTCGCTATTATCAGGGACTTCGTTAAGGACTCCTCTGAAATACTCAGTGACTCGATGCGTCCACTGATAGATAGCTTCCGATACTTTCTTGTGTCTTGAGAGCTGAGCAAAAAATTTTTTAACATCATTCTCTGTCAAGATTTCCAACCCGAAAGTAGCAAGTTGCAATGTCTTTGTATTGATTAGGAAATAGTCTACGATATGCAAAGCCTTGCGAGTAAGAGCATATGCGGTTTTGGCGTCGGGTAGCACGCCTTTGTTCATGGCGGGGGTGGATTGGACGCATATCCAGTTCTTAAAAGTAAGTAGCAGTTTTTCGTTCTTTTTGGCAGTCAGCAAGCTGTTATCTTCGAGTTTGACATTGAAGTCTAACTTGAAGCTTAGATTTCGCGCAAATTTAAATGCCCAAATATTGTCGTCGAATGAGTTCTGAAGCCATTTACATTCGTAGCGCTCGAAGTTTTTGGGGAATAAGTCGTTGAGAAACGCAAGCTCTCCCACCAATTGCTCATGATTTTTCATAACGTTTTTTCCAGTGAGCGAGTTGCTTCTTCCAATGCCAATTTAAGGTCTGGACGATCCTCAAGATTCACTCTCGAGTAACTTAGTATTTTCTTGCTTAAGTCAGCCCAGAGTTGAGTTTTTAAGCTGGACTCGCTAGTGACGGATTTTCGCTCAAGCTTCAATAGTTGACGAAAAACATTATAGTCGACACTGATTAGTAACTGCGGCTCTTGAATAGAATCGCAATCGGGATCTTTGGGTTGCTCTTTAAACTTTAATGCGTGATTGTTAAGAAAATTTTCGATTTCTTCCAGAGAATTAAAGTCTGAAGCTTTCAGAATATTTTTGCTTCCCCTCATTGCTTCTAACACGATTCCTGCTTGGAAAAGCCTTATCCAGCGTTCTTGAAAGAAGTCCCAGATTGGACCCGGCAAATACCTAGAAAGGAGAGAGTGATTCAATCGGGCATGACCGAGCGCTTCAGACATTTTTATCGCGCACCTCGTTTCAAGATAAACGAGCACTGCGGAAGTTGCACGTACAGCGGTTAAAGTTGACCTTTTTAGAAGCTCCACAGCGTCCTGATTATTAATGCTACTAATCACTGATAGTCTTTCGGCGTGCTCGTTTAACAAGCCCATGGTAACGCTATAAGACGCAAGCTTAGGTCGCCTGATTGTGCCGAAGCTTTTATGTCCAGTCAGTAAAAGAAATCGCCAATTATTATCTCCAATAGATTGTAGGTGTTTCCTCGCGTAGTCGGTGATTCTAATTATGCTCCTAACTACCCCCACAGTATAATTATCGAGGTTGACTACAATCTCCGCGAATCTGACACCCCTCCGGAATTTATACCCAACAAGCTTGGGAGCGGACTCTTCATCAATTAATCCAATTTGCTTTCCACTTTTATCAAAGAGTTCTAGATTTTCTAAAAAGCCTGGAGTGATTTTGTTATGTTTCAAAATAAGCATGATGCAGTGTGGCTGTAGCGATCCAGGCGTCACCAGGCCTAGTTCCCGTGCGACCTGAGCTAAAGGTTCGGGAAAGACTTGCGCACTTCTTTTAATTAGGAACGCATAATTGTGATATTCAAAGTTCTTTGCTGCATTGGCGTACCAGTTCGAGTTAGCTCGGTCACGCTGCCATTTAATGAGACCTCCATCGCTTTGATTATATCCCGCTTTGTTGATTTCTCTGATCACTCCATAAGCTGACTCGAATTTGCGCCGGGCCCAGCGTCTATCATGATCAAGGATCTCGTCCTGAGCCCATTGCTCAATTGACGCCATTGAAGTCTTCAACTGATCAAAGATTCTATAAAGAGCTTCTGTGTCAGTCAGTTGAAGTGGTATATCGCAAATTAGCTTTGCATGAACTAAGCCGCTGCCGTTTCTGGCGGCTTTTACGTTGCCATGAGTTGACATTCTTTTCGGCAGTATCGGCAGCTCAGTAAAACCGGTGCTCATGATCCCACTTGTAGCAAGGTGTTGAGTAACAAAGTTCGTGAATTCCCCGTTCCAATTTGTAGCAATGGTGGAAAGCCGTTGTCCCTCTCCTTCTGCGTACAATTCCACTGTAAAGTAGATAACAAAGTTTTCCCAAAACTCCGACATTGCAACATCAGATCTCAGCACTTCAATGTTGAAGCGATTTGCGTTTATTTCACAAAACTCGTTGAGTTGCTTTAGCCCATGAATAGTAGTTTGGGTTCTACCATTTAGGTACTGTTGGGCCTCATTGTATAAAAGCTCACAAAACTGAGGCCCAAATGCTCTGAAAAAACCGCTCAATGGTAAAAATGATGTTCGTCCATTTTTGTTTTTTACCGGCCAGCCTTGCCAGTACTGGATTTTCGAAATATCTAGATCTGCTCTGAAAAATTCTGTTCGGTATTTATTTAAACTCTTTTCATCGAGGGTCAGATGTGGATATTCGAGGCCGTTGAATGCCGCTAGAGACCCTAAAATCCTTATCGCGCACCTAGACCGATCTCGGACGACTGCCTCGCTCCCTGGAGCTAGATTGCTGTTGATGAAACCCAAAAATCGAGAAGCGATCCTTTTTACCTGTGTGTTTGAAATCCTATTCAAGAACTCCTGAGATATCTGGAGAAAGCATTCAAGACATCTGATGACGGCGGGGGCGCAAGGCAGCTTGTAGTCGTCGAATTCATCGTATGCGTGAAGGTACGCCAGTGTGGGCGCGTCTAGGCGTTCGAAAGGATACGAGTCGTATTGTTGACCACTAGAGAAGATTGGCAGAGAAATTTGAGGTGCTTTCATCACATTAACCTACTGAACCTGCTGGCTTTTCGTGATATTTGACAAGCTCAAGAAAAAAGTCAAAATACCAACTCATCGAGAAACAGCACCCCATGATGGGCCAGGGTGATTTCCCCAGGTTGCGGTTTCGAGCCGCCACCTACCAGTGCCGGCCCTGACGCTGAGTGGTGCGGCTGGCGAAATGGCCGGTGCGGCCAGTGGCTCAACGGAGCGAGGCTGACCACCGACTGAATCGCTGCCACTTCCAGGGCTTCCTGTTCACTCAGCGGCGGCAGCAAACCGGGCAGGCGGCTGGCGAGCAGGGTTTTGCCGGTGCCCGGCGGGCCGCTGAACAGCAGGTTGTGGGCGCCAGCTGCGGCAATCAACAGCGCCCGCTTGGCCGCCAGTTGGCCTTGCACTTCACTCAGGTCGGGGTAGGGTTTGTTCAGGTACAGCAAACCGTCGGATTTGAACGGCTCAATCGGCACCTGCCCATTAAGGTGCGCCACCACCTGCAGCAGATGATCCACCGCAATTACTGTCAGCCCGGACGCCAGGCAGGCTTCCTCGGCATTGGCCCGAGGCACGATCACCGTACGCCCGGCCTTGCGTGCCGCCAGGGCCGCCGGCAAAACGCCTTTCACCGCTCGCACCTCGCCGGACAGGGCCAGTTCGCCAAGACACTCCACATCATCGAGCATCAGCGCTGGCACCTGCACACTGGCCGCGAGAATCCCCAGGGCAATCGCCAGGTCAAAACGCCCGCCGTCCTTGGGTAGGTCGGCGGGGGCCAGGTTGAGGGTAATGCGGCGTGCGGGGTATTGCAGCGCACTGTTGAGAATGGCACTGCGCACGCGGTCTTTGCTTTCCTTGACCGCAGTCTCGGGCAAACCCACCAGGGTCAACGATGGCAAGCCATTGGCCATATGCACTTCGACCGTGACGGCAGGGGCTTCGACGCCGATCTGGGCGCGGCTGTGGACGATGGCGAGGGACATGCTCGTTCCTTGAAATGGGCGACCGCTTGCTGCGGTTTTTCAAGGGTAGACGAGGGAGTGAGCGCTGCCGTGCGCAGGTTTTACAGAACGTATCCCATGCAGCAGGAAAACCACCTGTAGGAGCGAGCTTGCTCGCGAAAAACGTCAACGATAACGCGGGGCATCTGGATGCACGCGGCGTTCCCAGGTTTTTCGCGAGCAAGCTCGCTCCTACAAGTAGTGCGTGTTATTGCTCGCTGGGATTCAACCGCGCTTCCAACTCCGCCACCTTCGCCTCCAGGCTCTCCAGCCGCGCACGGGTGCGGGCCAGGACCACCATTTGGCTGTCGAATTCCTCGCGGCTCACCAAGTCCAGTTTGCTGAACCCGCTTTGCAGCAGCGCCTTGAACTGGCTTTCGATTTCGTTGCGAGGCAGCGGGGTTTCACCGCTGAACAGGCGAGAGGCGTGGCCGCTCAGGGCGTCGAGGAGGTCTTTGGGCGCGAGCATGGGAAACATTCCGGAAAACAGTTGGCCGGCAGTGTATCACGCAGCGCCTATAGTCTTTTCCAAGTGCTCGGCGCACGCTTTTCGCGCATTGGCCCGAATGCGCATGCACTGTTTTTGTGCGTATCCAGGCTGCCGGACAGGCCCATTGGTGGGCGTAAGCGGGCAACGGATTGATTTCAGTGATTTTTACGGAGCTGGCAAGGTTTCTGCTTAGACGATCATGACCCATGCACTGATGCAGTCGCTGTGACGAATGCAGTGCGCTGACGGACCAGGGTACTTGTTTCGTCACCAACGGTTAGCTGGCGTCGCAAAGGCAATTGCCGAGGCGACGATGCGTTACAAAGCCAGGCACTGCGCTTAGACTTGAGACGGGTTTGTTTTCCTGGGGCAAGTCCACCAATTCGGGAGAGAGTTTTCATGAAGCTAGTCACTGCCATCATCAAGCCGTTCAAGTTGGACGATGTACGCGAGTCACTGTCCGAGATCGGCGTGCAGGGCATTACCGTCACTGAGGTCAAAGGCTTCGGTCGGCAGAAGGGTCATACCGAGCTGTATCGCGGCGCGGAATACGTAGTCGATTTCCTGCCGAAGGTGAAGATTGATGTCGCCATTGACGACAAGGATCTTGATCGGGTTATCGAGGCGATAACCAAGGCGGCCAACACCGGCAAGATCGGTGACGGCAAGATCTTCGTGGTCAATCTGGAACAGGCTATTCGCATCCGTACCGGCGAAACCGATACCGACGCAATCTAAGCCGCCAAACCCCAACGCCCCAGGAGAAAACAATATGACTCTGCGTAAATTCGCAGGGCTAGGAGCCCTGTTGTCCATCGTAATGCCCAGCCTGGCCATGGCGGCAGACGAAGTGGCGGCTCCAGTCCTCAATTCCGGCGACACTGCCTGGATGCTGACAGCCACCGCGCTGGTGCTGTTCATGACCATCCCTGGCCTCGCGCTGTTCTATGGCGGCATGGTCCGCTCCAAAAACATTCTTTCCGTGATGATGCAGTGCTTCGCCATTACCGGTCTGATCAGCATCCTGTGGGTCGTCTACGGCTACAGCATTGCGTTCGACACCACTGGCATGGAGCAGGGCGTCGTCAACTTCAACTCCTTCTTCGGCGGTATGGGCAAGGCGTTCCTGGCGGGTGTCACACCGTCCAGCATCACCGGCCCGGCGGCGCTGTTCCCGGAAGCGGTATTCATCACCTTCCAGATGACCTTCGCGATCATCACCCCGGCGCTGATCGTCGGTGCATTCGCCGAGCGTATGAAGTTCTCCGCCATGCTGCTGTTCATGGCCATCTGGTTCACCCTGGTCTATGCGCCGATCGCGCACATGGTCTGGAGCGGCAACGGCGGCCTGATGTGGGACTGGGGCGTGCTGGACTTCGCTGGCGGCACCGTGGTGCACATCAACGCTGGTGTGGCTGGCCTGGTGGCGTGCATCGTGCTCGGCAAGCGTAAAGGCTACCCGACTACGCCGATGGCCCCGCATAACCTGGGCTACACCCTGATCGGTGCGGCAATGCTGTGGATCGGCTGGTTCGGCTTCAACGCCGGCTCCGCTGCAGCGGCCAACGGCACGGCTGGTATGGCGATGCTGGTAACCCAGATTGCTACCGCTGCAGCAGCACTGGGCTGGATGTTTGCCGAGTGGATCACCCATGGCAAGCCAAGCGCCCTGGGTATCGCCTCGGGTGTGGTTGCCGGCCTGGTGGCTGTTACTCCGGCCGCCGGTACCGTGGGCCCGATGGGTGCTCTGGTGATCGGCCTGGCGTCTGGCGTGATCTGCTTCTTCTGCGCCACCAGCCTCAAGCGCAAGCTGGGCTACGATGACTCCCTGGATGCCTTCGGTGTACACGGTGTAGGCGGGATTGTCGGGGCGATTCTCACCGGCGTATTCGCGGCGCCAATCCTGGGTGGCTTCGGCACAGTGACCGATATTGCCGCACAGGTCTGGATCCAGGCCAAGGGCGTGGGTTTTACCGTGATCTACACCGGTATCGTGACCTTTGTGATTCTCAAGGTGCTGGACTTGACCATCGGCCTGCGTGTAACTGAAGAGGAAGAGGCCGTTGGCCTGGACCTGGCGGAACACAACGAGCGCGGCTACAACTTGTAATAACGGATGAAAAAACATGCCCGGCTTGCCGGGCATTTTTTTGTCTGGTATTTGCCTATGGTGAAGGCTTGTGAGGTTTTTTGTGCCGAGTTTGTGATCGGATCCACACGGTACTTTTCAGTGTGCGAATGTCTTACAGGCATGTAGGCGTATTCGGCACTTTGTTTTTTCCCAGAGCGCGCTAGAATGCGCGCCGATGGGCGCAGAACTGTATATGGCGACAGACCCTGATCACCCTGCGGGCCAAGGCCCGGGTCATTTCAAGGGCTGCCTATCGGTCGCCAACTGAGTTTGCCGGTCAAGGCCGGCCACTTGGCAATGGGCACATGGCAAAGCGTTTATCTGGGCGAGCATCCTGATCATGGCGGTGCTCGTAAAGCCCTCGCCACCTTGCACGGTGACGGGGCATAAGCCACTGGTTATCCGGTGGACGTTGATTTTTTTCCGGCAGCCTTCGACAGATGGTGAAGCTGGGCTATAACTAATCTGCTTTTCGCAAGTCATGAGGTAGAACATGAGCGACGATGATCTGGAAAACGACGACCTCGAAGTAGGTGACGACGAAACCGAAGAAGGTCTTGAGGCGGCTGCCGAAGACGTGGCTGACGACGACGGTGGCGATGACGCGCCGGCCCCGACCGCCAAGGGCAAGGCCAAGGCTGCTGTGTCGGTTGACGAGTTGCCGAGCGTTGAAGCCAAGAACAAAGAGCGCGATGCGCTGGCCCGAGCGATGGAAGAATTCCTCGCCAAAGGCGGCAAAGTGCAGGAAGTCGAGGCCAACGTGGTAGCAGATCCACCGAAGAAGCCGGATAACAAGTACGGCAGCCGTCCTATCTGAGTCGGTTACTTGCTTGCTGAAAAAGCCCGCCGTCGCTGCGGGCTTTTTCATGCCTGAAACAAATGCCGGCCGGCCTTCGCAAGCAAATGCGGGAGCGGGCTTGCCTGCGATAGTCATCGGTATCTACCCAACTTTCAGACACTGACGACCTCCCCTGTGGCAAGCCCGCTCGCCACAACAGCCCTCTCTGCCAGGATTTATGCGCTGCGGCAAAATTGTGTAGATACCGATGCTGCGATAGCGGTGTATCAGTCTCTTTAAGCGTGGCTGACACACTGCTATCGCGGGCAAGCCCGCTCCCACATTCGATTGTCGGTGTTATTACCAGCGGGTCAGCAACTGCGGCAGTTCGGTCAGGCTACGAATCTGCGCATCCGGCAATTTCTCACCTTCCCAAGCTTTGCCAGTCGGGTTGAACCACACCGCTCGCAGCCCCGCCTGCTGCGCCCCAGCGATGTCATCACCTGGGTGATCGCCGATATGCACTGCCGCACTGGCATCCACTCCGCCACGCTGCAAAGCCTCCTGAAACAAGCGCGCATCTGGCTTGGCGATGCCGATATCTTCGGCCCTCAGGGCAAAGTGGAAGTAATCCGCCAGGCCCACGCGCTGTACATCCGCGTTGCCATTGGTGATCACCCCCAGCAGGAAGTGCTGGCGCAGGGCTTGAAGCATCGGCTCGGCTTCCGGGAATACGGTGAGCTGGTGCCGGGCGTGAATGAACGCTTCAAAACACACATCGGCCATCTCCGTGGCTTGCGGTTGTGGATAACCGGCCTCTTCAAAAGCGTGCATCAGCACCCGGTGGCGCAGGATGCTGATCCGGTGCTTGAGCTCGGGATGACGCTGCAGCACCTGTTGGCGCAGGCTGGCGAAATGCTCCAGGGGCAGGTCGCCGACCTTGGGCGCATGGGTTGCCAGCCATTGGCGCATCGATGCTTCGGCGCTGATGATGACGGGGACGTTATCCCACAGGGTATCGTCCAGGTCGAAGGTGATTAGCTTGATGCTCATGAGTCGCCGCCTTTAACGCGTTTGGCCCGTGGGTGGGCGCTGTCGTACACCGTCGCCAGATGCTGGAAGTCCAGGTGGGTGTAGATCTGGGTGGTCTTGATATCCGAGTGGCCGAGCAGTTCCTGTACGGCGCGCAAGTCTTGTGATGATTCCAGCAAGTGGCTGGCAAAGGAGTGCCGCAGCATGTGCGGATGCAGGTTCTGGCCCAGTTCCCGCTCGCCGGCGGCCTTGACCCGTAACTGAATGGCCCGTGGCCCGAGGCGTCGGCCTTGCTGGCTGACAAACACCGCATCGTCCGGCGGATTGCTCAAGGCCCGCAGGGGCAGCCATATCAGCAGGGCATCGCGGGCTTTTTTGCCGATGGGCAGCACGCGGGTCTTGCTGCCTTTGCCGTGCACTTGCACCAGGCCGTCGGCCAGGTCCAGCTGTTCGAGATTGAGGCTGGTCAGCTCCGACAGGCGCAGGCCCGAGGAGTAGAACAATTCCAGGATCGCCTGGTCGCGGTGCGCCAGGAAGTCATCCTCGACCGCGCCATCGAGCAATTGCAGGGTGCGGTCGGCATCCAGGGTCTTGGGCAGGCGGCGTTCACCCTTGGGCGGCGCCAGGCCGTTGGCCGGGTCGTGATCGCACAGGCCTTCGCGGTTGAGGTAGTGATAGAGGCCGCGCACCGCCGACAGCAGGCGCGCCAGGCTGCGCGAGGATTGGCCTTGCTGGTGCAGGCGGGCAATCAGGCTGCGCAGGCCCTGGATATCGAGGGCCTTCCAGCTGCCGATCTGTTGTTTCTCGCAGAAGGCCAAGACCTTGTTCAAGTCCCGCCGATAAGCCTCCAGCGTATGGGGAGACACCTGGCGCTCGCTGCGCAGGTGAGCGCAGTAGGCGTCCAGTTGTCGTTCCATGGCTAGCGCACCGCGCGCAGGGCGCTGGTGAAACGCGGCAGGCTGCGGCTCAACACTTCGGCAATGTAGGTCAAAAACAGGGTGCCGACGGTGCTCTTGTAGTGCTGCGGATCGCGGCTGGCGATGGCCAGAACGCCGTGCAAGCCCTGATGGCTGAGAGCGACCACGGCAGTCGAGCCGATCTGCACGCGCTGGTCTTCGCCAAACAGGAAGTCCAGCTCATGCTCGCGCAGCGTGCCGCTGATGGTCTTGCCTTCCGATAACAGGCCACCAATGGCGGTTTGCGCCTCGCTGCCCTTGACCCAACGACCAACCGGCATCGGGTTGTCGCTGAACAGGATCAGGCTGACAAACGGTACCTGGAAGTCCTGGCGCAGGCTGTCTTCGACGGCAATGGTCAGGTCTTCCAGGCTGCCAGCATCCAGCAATGTCAGGATCAGGCGACGGGTCTTGTCAAACAGGCGGTCATTGTCGCGGGCCACGTCCATCAACTGCGAGAGCCGATGGCGCATTTCGATGTTGCGCTCGCGCAGGATCTTCATCTGCCGCTCGACCAACGACACGGTATCGCCGCGCTGGTGAGGGATGCGCAAGGCTGGCAGCAGTTCGTCGTGCTCGACGAAGAAGTCCGGGTTAGCCTCCAGGTAAGCGGCGACGGCCGCTGCCTCCAGGCTTTCGCAAGGGGATCCTTCGGGCTGCTTGGCGGGTGCCTGGGGCTTATCGGTCATTGGCGAGTCGCTCTCATAGACGGACCTGTCCTTCGTATACACGGGATGCCGGGCCGGTCATCTTCACCGGTTGGCCTGGGCCTGCCCATTCGATGGACAGGCGTCCGCCGGGCAGGTCGATCAACAGGGGCGAATCCATCCAGCCCTGGCTGATCGCGGCCACGGCGGCGGCGCAAGCACCGGTGCCGCAAGCCTGTGTTTCCCCAGCGCCGCGCTCCCAGACGCGCAATTGCGCACGGGAGCGGTCGATGACCTGCAGGAAGCCGACGTTGACCCGTGCCGGAAAGCGCGGGTGATGTTCGATCTTCGGCCCCAGCTCATGCACCGGCGCATTGTTGATGTCGTTGACCCGCAGCACAGCATGGGGGTTGCCCATGGACACGGCGGCCACTTCGACCACGGTACCGTCGACCTCCAGCGGATAACTCAACGCCTGGGCATCGGCCTGGAACGGAATATCGGCCGGCACCAGGCGCGGAGCGCCCATGTCGACGCTGATCTGGCCGTCGCTGCGGATATCCAGCTCGATAATGCCGCTTTTGGTCTCGACGCGAATCTGCCGTTTGGCGGTCAGGCGCTTGTCCAGTACAAACCGGGCGAAGCAGCGCGCACCGTTGCCGCACTGTTCTACTTCGGAACCGTCGGAGTTGAAGATCCGGTAACGGAAATCCACTTCCGGGTTGCTCGGCGCCTCGACGATCAATAATTGATCGAAGCCGATGCCGGTATGCCGGTCGCCCCATAGCTTGGCGTGCTTGGGCAGGATGTGCGCGTGCTGGCTGACCAGGTCAAGGACCATGAAGTCATTGCCCAGGCCGTGCATCTTGGTAAAACGCAGCAGCATGGCTTACTCCGGCAGCAGGCTTTCGCCAGCAAACAACTCGGCTACCGTCTCGCGGCGACGCACTTCAAACGCTTGATCACCGTCCACCAACACTTCGGCGGTACGCCCGCGGGTGTTGTAGTTGGAGCTCATGACAAACCCATAGGCACCGGCCGAGTGCACGGCCAGCAGATCGCCTTCTGCCAGGGCCAGTTCACGGTCCTTGGCCAGGAAGTCGCCGGTTTCGCAGATCGGGCCGACGATGTCATAGGCGCGCGCTTCGCTGTCACGAGGCGTCACGGCGGTGACGTTCATCCAGGCCTGGTACAGCGCCGGGCGGATCAAGTCGTTCATCGCCGCATCGACGATGGCGAAGTCCTTGTATTCGGTGTGCTTGAGGTACTCGACCTGAGTCAGCAGTACGCCCGCATTGGCGACGATGTAGCGGCCCGGCTCGAACATCAGCGTCAGGTCGCGGCCTTCGGTGCGCTCGCGTACGGCCTGGATGTAGTCGGCAATCAGCGGTGGCTCTTCATCGCGATAACGCACGCCCACGCCACCACCGAGGTCGATGTGGTGCAGGTAGATGCCGCACTCGCCGAGGCGATCGGTCAGCGCCAGCAGGCGGTCGAGGGCATCGAGGAACGGTGGCAGGCTGGTTAGTTGCGAGCCGATATGGCAGTCCACACCCAGCACTTCCAGGTTCGGCAACTGGGCGGCACGGATGTACACGTCTTCGGCGTCGGCAATGGCGATGCCGAACTTGTTCTCTTTGAGACCGGTGGAAATGTACGGGTGGGTACCGGCATCGACATCCGGGTTGACGCGCAGGGAGATCGGCGCACGCACGCCCATCTCGGCGGCTACGACTTGCAGGCGCTCCAGCTCGTCGGTGGATTCGATGTTGAAGCAATGCACGCCCACTTCCAGGGCGCGGCGCATGTCTTCACGGCTCTTGCCGACACCGGAGAACACGATTTTGTCGGCCTGGCCGCCAGCGGCCAGGACACGTTCCAGCTCGCCACGGGACACGATGTCGAAACCAGCGCCCAGACGCGCCAGGACATTGAGTACACCTAGGTTGGAGTTGGCCTTTACCGCGTAGCACACCAGGTGCGGTACGCCATCGAGGGCGTCGGTGAAGGAGCGGTATTGCGCTTCGATGTGGGCACGGGAGTAGACATAGGTCGGGGTGCCGAAGCGTTCGGCAATCGCGGACAGCGCCACGCCTTCCGCGAACAGCTCGCCGTCCCGGTAGTTAAAAGCGTCCATGATGTTCCCTTAATTGGTGTCGTGCTTGTGCGCTTTGGATTGCGACGTTTGCGCCTGTTCATTCGGGTCTTTGCTGTCATCGGGCAGGTACAGCGGGCCTTTTTGACCACAGGCACTGACGAGGCAAGCGACCGCGACGAGCGCAGCAAGGGAAGAGATCAGGCGCTTCATGGCTAAATCCTTGAATATGCATTAATTGCGCCCGAGTATACCGACCACCCGGCAGCTTGCCTATGCGCCGGGGCACCCGTCCGGCGGGGCTTTGCCGAGTTTATCGTGAAGTGGCCCACATGGGTCTGGGATATTTCGCACGGCTGGAAGGGGTGAAATCGGTATTCTTTGCAATCATGATGGCGCCTCCGTATCGTGCGGCGCTTGAGCGTGAGTAGACACTTTTTGAGGTTCCCACCATGAGTTTGACCGAAGCCCGCTTTCACGACCTGGTCGATGCAACCCAGCAAGCGCTGGAGGATATTTTCGACGAGAGTGGCCTGGATGTGGATCTGGAGAATTCCGCTGGCGTGCTGACCGTCAAATTCGAAAACGGTAGCCAGTTGATTTTCAGTCGTCAGGAACCGCTGCGTCAGTTGTGGTTGGCAGCGCGATCTGGAGGTTTTCACTTCGACTATGACGAAGAGGAAAATCGCTGGTCGCACGACACCAGCGACGAACTGTTGAGCGAAATGCTTGCGCGCATTACCCAGGAACAAGCCGGCGTCGAGCTGGATTTCGACGAGATCTGATCGTGACCCAGCCTGCGCCCGCCCGCCCGCCCAAGCCGCTGTTCAGCAATGTCAGTCCGGCTGTGCCGTCACCTTGTATCAGTTTGTGTCGGCTGGATGAGCAAAAAGTCTGCCTTGGCTGCTTCCGGCACGTGGAAGACATCCGTGAATGGCGCTCCGCTGACGATCAGCGGCGCCGCGTGATCGTCGCCCAGGCCGCGCAACGCAAGGCTGGCGCCTGACCTTCGGGCCGTCCCATCTTGTTTATTTGTTGTGCTGTGGTAGTGTCCGGGTACGCCTCAACTCATCGAGGTCCGTGAGAACCCCGCCGTTTACTGGCGGGGTTTTGCTTTTTTGTGCAGAAAAAAAGGAGTCTGCCGCAATCATGACTGCACCTTCCATCATCCTCACCCGTCTCGATGTGCAACGTCTTGAGCAACTGATCGACCGTATGGACGACAAATTGCCAGGCGTCATCGCCCTGCAAGCCGAACTTGACCGCGCCGAAGACGTGGTTGGCCACGATGAAGTGCCTGCTGGTGTTGTCACCATGAACTCCAGCGTGCATTGCCGTGAGCAGAGCAGCGGCAAGGACTATCACTTGACCTTGGTCTACCCCAAGGACGCGAATGCCGACGAAGGCAAAATCTCTATCCTGGCTCCGGTGGGCAGTGCGTTGCTGGGCCTGCAAGTCGGCCAGCATATTGATTGGCCAGCTCCCGGCGGCAAGACCCTCAAGCTTGAGCTGCTGAGTGTCGAAGGCCAGCCCAAGGACGGCGGCGCGTTTCCCCTCTAAACCTGGTTCAATGCCTGGTTGAGCGCCTGCTCCAACTCGGCCTTGTAGCGCAGGTACAGATTGCTTGGGCTTTGAACATCACCGAGTAGCCCGGACAGGTCCAGGTCGGTGATGTAGCAACGATAGCGCTCGGTTTCCCGACGCTGCCCAACGATCTCCTGGGCGACCACTGCAAACAGTTGGTCGCCAAATTCCAGCTCGGAAAACTCCCGCTGATTGCAATACAGGGTAATCCCTACCTGGCCTGGCGAACCCTTGCCGATAATCGCCTGCACGTCGTAGAACGGTTTGTTGGCCGGCGTCTGTGGCGCGGGCCGTGGCTCTACCCGACGGGCGCGGCCGCCTGCCGATGGCAACAGTTGGTAATACAACGCCTGCAAGGCCCCTGAAGGTTGCTGCGGGTCCAGCGGTGACAGTGCGTCTCGGCGATAGATGATCGATTGCAGGAAGCGCTGCAAAGGCGCCAACAAGCTCTGTTCATCATGAAACGGCAGGCGCTGCTGCCAGAGGGCGTTGAACTCGTCGAGTACGTACAGCTCGGCAAAGCCCTCGTTGATACGGTAGAACACCTGCACACATTCGGGCAGGCCCATGGGCAACAATGCAGCCAGGTCGTGGTCCTCCAGGGCCATGGGGTCCAGGTGCAGCGGGCTGTAGCTGGCCAATTCTTCGCTGAGATATTCCACCAGCGCCTGCTGGCTGGGCAGCGACACATGATTGGCTTGTCCCGGCGCCAGCTCCATGACGTGATAATGCTGCTGCACCTGGATCAGGTAGCGGTGGTTGAGCTGGCTCAGTTGCAGGTTTTGCGCGGTATCGAAAATCTCTTCCACGCGCTTGGCGATGAATTGCGCACGGTTGTGGCAGAAACACCGCACCCGCAGTCGTGGCAGTTGGTTGCGCGGCAGCTGGTTCAGGTAGTCGCGCAGGCAGTCGAGCAGGGCATGGGGGCCGTCGTAGCGGCTGACTATCACCTCGTTCCAGCTGTTGAGCGTCACCTGGTCCAGGGTCAGCACCAGGTTTTCCCGTACGCCGGCATAACTCAGGGAGTCGGTGCGCTCGGTGGTCATCAGGATATTCAGGTCGCGATGGTGCTTGAGCGGGTCGACCCCAACGTTGATCAGCAAGAGCACTTCATCGGGTATTGCCGTGCGCAGCAAATGCTCCTCATCAACCATGGCCAAGGGCAGGGCGATGGTCTGCTGCAGGCTGCCCAGCAGGTTGAACAGCTCGAATTCGCTCAAGTCACTACTGCCCGGGTGCAGGGCCAGGCGGGTACTGCTGTCGATCACGCCGTTGCGATGGCACCAGGTGAGCATCTCCAGCAAGTCACGGCTACGTTTGATCGGCGCAAAGTGCTCCCATTCCAGGGCGGTCAGGCTGCCGTTGTACAAGCCCCAATGAAACTGGCCCGGCTCCTTGCGGTTGGGCGAGTGCACCAGGGTCAGCGTGTCTTCGGCCAGGTCCGGGGCAATCCCGGGGTTGATGAATTCGACTTTGCCGGCCTTGCGCTCAAACGCGGCGTACAGGCGCCGGCCCAGCACATTGAGGTCGCGCTTGTTGATCAGGCTCACGGTCTGTTCGGTACGCGCGAATTGGGTCAGGAAGCGATAGCTGTAATTGAGCTCATTGACCAGGGCCCGGCGCTCGGACGCGACCTGGCGCACTTTCCACTGGCTGCGACTATCGAGCAGGGCCAGTTGCCGCTGGTCCCAGCCCCATTCATTGGCCAGGCGTTCCAGCAACGTGCGCTGCCAACCGATGGTACGCTGGCCGGTGGTGAGCTTGCGGTTGACCTTCAAGTACAGGCTGCGCCGCACCAGTTCCAGGCGCTCGGGCTCGTTGCGGCCGCGCAGGTATTCCTCGATGCGGCGGTAGACCACGATATAGGGGTCCAGCTCATCCAGATCCAGTTGGTTGGCGAACACCGCGCGTTTGAAGCGCAGGCTCAGGCACTGCACCTTAGGGTGTTCGCTGGCATACACCTCGGTGAGCAATAGCTTGAGTACTGACTTATAGGGCGACTCGATACCCTTGAATAACTGCCACAGGCCGGCGCCGATAAATTCTCCCGGCGGGATATGGGCCAGGTGCCCGAGGTCGAGGGTTTCGTCGGCGCGGATAAAACGTTTGGAAATCAGCGCGTGGGTAAATTCGGCATAGCGCGCTTCTTCGTAGACCGGCACCAGCCACCAGATCGGCGTGCGCCCAGCCAGCCAGATGGCGGTGCGGTAGAACTCGTCAAGCAACAGATAGTGCTGGCTGGTGCCACAGTCATCCGAACTGAGCTGGGTATCGCGACCGCCTTGTGCAAAGCGGTTCGGTTCGACCAGGAAAAAATGCGCTTCGGCGCCCATGCTCAGGGCCCAGGCCTCCAGCAGTTGGCATTTTTTGCGCAGCTCACCCAGCTCGGCCTCGTCCAGGTCGTCGGCGTGGCACACCCATACGTCCATATCGCTCTGGTCGGCCTGGGCCAGCGTGCCGAGGCTGCCCATCAGGAACAGACCGTGGATCGGGGTTGGCGGGTTGCCGTGACGTGGTTTGTAGGAAAACGAGCGGGTCAGGCGCTGGGCTTCGGCCAGGACCTGGGCATCGGGTTCAAAATTCGACAGCCCGGCCGGGGTGCTGCCCGAGACATAGCCAGGCAGCAGAGGGTGATTGACGTGGAAAAACAGCGGCAGCAGCGCCAGCACGCTTTGCTGGCGTGGCGTCAGGCCTTCGACGGCCCGGGCCATGCGGCCGGCATTGAGGGTCAGGAAGCGCGAGCGCAGTTGGGCCAGTACCTTGCGGTCAATGCCTTCATCCAAGTCAGGGCGGATTTCATGGGTACTGGTCATGTCGAACTCAACGGCTCGCAGGGCCCGGCGTGGGCAGCCGTGTAGGAGTTTACAGACAGAATCGTAGGAGGTTTAAAGGGAATTTGTTTTTGGCGTCAGAATTTCATCGCGCGCGCAGGAAAGCCCGCGGAATCCGTGAACAGAGGATCCCGTGGGCGATACGGAGTGTCAGGCAGCTTCTTTGGTGGTCGCGGTGGTCAGAATCGTCAGCAACGTTTGCGCTTGCTCTGCAGCATCCCGGCCCAGGCTGGTCAGGTAGCCGCCATCTGGCTGATCGATCAGTTTTTTGTCGAACAGGCGCTTGGCAGCAGCAATGGCAGTGGGAGCAGCGGTCTGATGGACTTTCAGACCTTCATGGGTGCTATCCAGGGGGAAGAGTACAAGGATTTCCAGTTCGGCAACCAACTCAGGGGTATACGACATAAGGACTCCAGACGTTCTAGGAATTGTCAGACGCTAGCAGAGCCTAAGGTGAACGCACTTGAGCGAACTGTCCAGTGTGTCGGAGCGAGCTTGCTCGGGAAAAGCGCTAATGTTGACGCGGGGCAGTTGGATAACCGCGGCGCGCTCAGGTTTTTCGCGAGCAAGGGCAGGGTTACTGTTTCTCGGGGGGCAGCTCAGGCAGTGCGCGCAGCGCTGTTTCATACCAATCGGTATCGAATGGGCGGTCTGTTTCCAGCATCGCGTCGATTTCCACGGCCAGCACGTGGGCCATCAGGTTCAGGATGTCTTCACGCTCGTAACCCACCAGGGTCAGCTTGTTGAACGTAGCCTTGGCTGCCGGCGGGTTGTCGCTTTCGATCTGGTTTTCGATCGCCTGGGTCAAGGTGGACTCGGCGAACTCTTCTTCGTCGTTATCGATATCGGTTGGCTCGCTCATGGCAGCCTCCTGTCAGGAAAGGGCGCCAGTCTACCCCCATTCAGCCTAGTGATGCTGCTGGTCAGGCGGTGCATCACGTTCTATAACCTACCCAGCCAACCCCCTGCACGGCCTGGAGGCTTTGTGATGCTCAAGCTCTACGGATTTTCGGTCAGTAACTACTACAACATGGTCAAGCTGGCGCTTCTGGAAAAGGGCCTGAGCTTTGAAGAAGTGCCGTTTTATGCCGGGCAAACCGCTGAAGCCCTGGCGGTGAGCCCGCGCGGCAAGGTGCCGGTGCTGAAGGTCGAGAAAGGTTTTATCAACGAAACCAGCGTGATTCTCGAGTACATCGAACAGACACAGTCGGGCCCGGCCCTGCTGCCAGGTGATGCATTCCAGCGCGCCCAGGTGCTGGCGTTGTGCAGGGAAATCGAGCTGTACATCGAACTGCCAGCCCGCGCGTGTTATGCCGAGGCGTTCTTTGGCATGTCGGTGCCAGAGGCGATCAAGGACAAGTCCAGGGCCGAGTTGCTGTTGGGGATTGCGGCGCTGGGGCGACACGGCAAGTTTGCGCCGTATGTGGCGGGGGAGAGTTTTACGCTTGCCGATCTGTATTTCATGTACAGCGTGGACTTGGCGTGCGCGGTCGGTGGAAAGCTGTTTGGCCTGGATTTGCTGGCTGAGCTTCCGAAGGCCAAGGCTTTGCTGAAGAGGCTGCAAGACATGCCCAACGCCCAGCGAGTGGCGGCGGACAAGGAAGCGGCGATGCCGGCCTTTCTGGCGATGGTCGCGGCGAAGAAGTAATAAACCTGGGGGTGGGCTTGTGTGGGAGCTGGGCTTGCTCGCGATGCAGGCACCTCGGTGTGTCAGTGACACTAAGGTGATGCTATCGCAGGCAAGCCAGCTCCCACACAAGCCTGCTTCCACAGTTGACCGAGGTGGTTGAAGGCCCCGGTCAAAGGTGGGAGCTGGCTTGCCTGCGATGCTTTTAGCGGCTAGCGAGCAGCGCCTGGCCGCGCGCGACTGCCGCCTTGACCTGGGCCGGTGCGGTGCCGCCGATGTGGTTACGGGCATTGACCGAACCTTCCAGGGTCAGCACTGCAAACACATCTTGCTCGATCTGATCGCTGAACTGGCGCAGCTCTTCCAGGCTCATTTCCGCCAGGTCCTTGCCGGTATCTACGCCGTATTTCACCGCATGCCCGACGATTTCATGGCAGTCACGGAACGGCAGGCCACGGCGCACCAGATAGTCCGCAAGGTCAGTGGCGGTGGAGAAACCGCGCAGGGCCGCTTCACGCATGATCGCGTGCTTGGGCTTGATCGCCGGGATCATGTCGGCAAATGCGCGCAACGAGTCGCGCAGGGTGTCGGCGGCGTCGAACAGCGGTTCCTTGTCTTCCTGGTTGTCCTTGTTGTAGGCCAGGGGCTGGCCTTTCATCAGGGTCAGCAGGCCCATCAGCGCACCGAATACACGGCCACTTTTACCGCGCACCAGTTCCGGCACGTCGGGGTTTTTCTTTTGCGGCATGATCGAACTGCCGGTGCAGAAGCGATCCGGCAGGTCGATGAACTGGAACTGCGCGCTGGTCCATAGCACCAGCTCTTCGGAGAAGCGCGACAGGTGCATCATCGCAATGCTGGCCGCTGCACAGAACTCGATGGCGAAGTCACGATCCGAAACACCATCCAGGGAGTTGCCGCCCACGGCGTCGAAACCCAGCAGTTGCGCGGTGTATTCGCGGTCGATCGGGTAAGTGGTGCCGGCCAGTGCGGCGCTGCCCAGGGGCATGCGATTGGCGCGCTTGCGGCAATCGACCAGGCGCTCGTAGTCGCGGCTGAGCATTTCGAACCAGGCCAACAGGTGGTGGCCGAAGGTCACGGGCTGCGCGGTCTGCAGGTGGGTGAAGCCGGGCATGATAGTGTCCGATTCACGCTCGGCCTGTTCCAGCAGGCCTTTTTGCAGGCGGGTGATTTCGCCCAGGATCAGGTCGATCTCATCACGCAGCCACAAGCGGATATCGGTGGCCACCTGGTCGTTGCGGCTACGCCCGGTGTGCAGCTTCTTGCCGGTCACGCCGATGCGGTCGGTCAGGCGCGCCTCGATATTCATGTGCACATCTTCAAGGTCCACGCGCCAGTCGAAGGTGCCGGCCTCGATTTCGCCACGGATGGTGGTCAGGCCATCGATGATGCTGTCGCGCTCGGCATCGGTCAGCACGCCGACCTTGGCCAGCATGGTGGCGTGGGCGATGGAGCCCATGATGTCGTGGCGATAGAGGCGCTGGTCGAAATTGACGGAGGCGGTGAAGCGCGCGACGAAGGCGTCGACGGGCTCACTGAAGCGGCCGCCCCAGGACTGATTGGTCTTGTCGGTGCTCATGGATTCGCTCGTGGTCTGCTTAAAAGAGGCATGAAAGTGTGCCGCCGATAATAACAGGGTTGCCCGTGGAGGCGTTGATACGCCGCGTCGGCATTTTTATTTGTTTGATGGATGGCGAAGTGCCTTGCCGTTGGCCGCGTCCGGGATGAGACTGGAGGCAGGAGTGAAAGCGGGGGTTTCACCCGAGCGGATCCTGAGGTAAACAAAGGGTGTTTATTGAAACGATATTTGACGATTGAGCAATGTCGGCTTCGTGAGCGTCTACAGTTGCACTGACAGGGGTGCAGTGCACCAATGCCAGGCGATGAGGTCGAACTCCAGGCTAACCTTAACGTAGAGGGGGTGTTCATATTGAGTATCAGCAAACCCTATGACGATGCCCTGCGGTATCGGGTTTTGGGCGGTATTGAACAGGTCCGGGTAAATATTGGTGTCGCTCTCGGGGCACTTTTTGCCGCTCACGCTAGTCTTAGCGTGGATCGCCGTGACGGAAGTCACCGCACCTGTCTACGCTATCCTTGTGCGAGACTCACGCAGGAATCCAGCGCAATATGAATGTCCTGATCGTTGATGACGAACCCCAAGCCCGCGAGCGACTGAGCCGTATGGTCAGTGAGCTCGAGGGATACACAGCCCTTGAACCGAGCGCGTCCAGTGGCGACGAGGCATTGGCCTTGATCGAAAGCCTCAAGCCGGACGTGGTGCTCCTCGATATCCGCATGCCGGGCCTTGATGGCTTGCAGGTCGCCGCCCGCTTGAGTGAGCGCGAGTCGCCGCCGGCGCTGGTGTTGTGCGCGACCGACGAGGAGTTCTCCTCCGAGACCCTGGAGGCAAGTGGCGTCAGTTTCCTGGCCAAGCCGGTATCGGCCGATGCGCTGCTCAAGGCCTTGAAGAAAGCCGAGCGGCCCAATCGGGTACAACTGGCTGCCCTGACCCAGCCGGCGGCGCAAAGTGGCAACGGCCCGCGCAGCCATATCAGCGCGAGAACCCGCAAGGGGATCGAGCTGATTCCCGTGGATCAGGTGATTTATTTCATTGCCGATCACAAGTACGTGACTCTGCGTCACGAGCACGGTGAAGTGTTGCTCGATGAGCCACTCAAGGCCCTGGAAGACGAATTTGGCGAGCGCTTCGTACGTATCCACCGCAACGCGCTGGTGGCTCGCGAGCGCATCGAACGCCTGCAACGCACACCCCTGGGGCACTTCCAGCTGTTCCTCAAAGGGCTCAACGGCGACGCGTTGATCGTCAGCCGGCGCCATGTCGCAGGCGTGCGCAAGATGATGCAGCAGCTTTAGCCCGAGGGCTGTAGCGACCTGCATGCCCCGAATCCCGGTGCGCAGCGGCCAGGGAGGCCCCGCACTTGCTGATTCAAATCAAGGCGGTTCTGCCTGAGCTGTTATTATCTGCCGTATCTATTCAGTACGGATTGATCCATGTCCTCTCGCGAAATCCGCATCGCCACCCGTAAAAGCGCCCTGGCCTTGTGGCAGGCCGAATACGTCAAAGCCCGCCTGGAGCAAGCCCATCCGGGGCTCACGGTGTCCCTGGTGCCCATGGTCAGTCGTGGCGACAAGCTGCTCGACTCGCCGCTGTCGAAAATCGGTGGCAAGGGTTTGTTCGTCAAGGAGCTGGAAACCGCTCTGCTGGAGAATGAAGCCGACATTGCCGTGCACTCGATGAAAGACGTGCCGATGGACTTTCCCCAAGGCCTGGGCCTGTATTGCATCTGCGAGCGTGAAGACCCGCGTGATGCCTTCGTGTCCAATACCTACGCTTCCCTTGATGAGCTACCGCAGGGCAGCATCGTCGGCACCTCCAGCCTGCGTCGCCAGGCCCAGTTGCTGACTCGTCGCCCGGACCTGCAGATCCGCTTCCTGCGGGGCAACGTCAATACCCGTCTGGCCAAGCTGGATGCCGGCGAGTACGACGCGATCATCCTGGCGGCCGCAGGCCTGATTCGCCTGGGCTTTGAAGAGCGCATCACCTCTGCCATCAGTGTCGAAGATAGCCTGCCGGCCGGAGGCCAGGGTGCAGTCGGTATCGAATGCCGCACTGCAGACCTGGAAATCCAGGCGCTACTCAAACCCCTCGATCACCAGCCAACCGAAGTGCGTGTCACCGCCGAGCGCGCCTTGAACAAGCACCTCAACGGTGGCTGCCAGGTGCCGATTGCCTGCTACGCGGTACTTGAGGGTGACAACCTCTGGCTGCGCGGCCTGGTGGGTGATCCCGACGGCGGTTTGCTGCTCACGGCTGAAACCCGCGGGCCACAAGCCGAGGCTGCGAGCCTGGGCGTGCAGGTCGCCGAAGAGCTCCTGGCAAAAGGCGCCGGCGCCATTCTGCAAAAAGTCTATGGCGAGGCCGGTCCGCAGTGACCGGCTGGCGTGTGCTGCTGACGCGGCCTGCCGAGGAATCGGCAGCCCTGGCGGCCTCGTTGTCCGAAGTCGGTATCTTCAGCAGCAGCCTGCCATTGCTGGAAACCCAACCCTTGCCCATCACTGCCGAGCACCAGGCGGTTTTTCAGGACCTGGATCGCTATTGTGCGGTGATCGTGGTGAGCAAGCCGGCCGCGCGCCGGGCGCTGCAGTTGCTCGACCAGTACGCGCCAGCGGTGCCGGCCTTGCCGTGGTTCAGTGTCGGCGCGGCCACGGCCCAGGTTCTGGCTGACCATGGCCTGGATGTGAGCTACCCCGAGGTTGGGGATGACAGCGAGGCCTTGCTTGAATTGCCCAGGTTGCGCGAGGCTGTCGCTGTTGACGATGCGCGTGTATTGATCCTGCGGGGGCAGGGGGGGCGAGAGTTGCTGGCTGAGCGTTTACGCGGCCAAGGTGCTAGTGTCGATTATCTGGAGTTGTACCGTCGGTTTTTGCCGGCCTACGACCTGGATGTGCTCACCCAGCGCATCAATGTGGAACGCTTGAACGGCCTGGTGGTCAGCAGTGGGCAGGGTTTTTTGCATCTGCAAGGCCTCGCGGGTGCCGATTGGCCACGCGTGGCACAGTTGCCGTTGTTCGTGCCCAGCCCACGAGTCGCCGAAATGGCGCGGGCTGCGGGCGCGGAAAAAGTTGTGGATTGCCGCGGTGCCAGTGCCGCGGCTTTGCTAGTGGCGTTACGGAGCCAGCCCGTTCCCACTCTCTAATAACGCAAAGGATGGACACGTGAGCGAAACAGCCTTGCCTAAAGATGAAGCTCAGCCCGCGCTTGAAGCGCCTGTTGAGACCCCGGTCACTACGCCTCGCCGTGGCAACGGCCTGGCGGTCTTTGCTTTGCTGCTTGGTGCCGCCGGTGTTGCGGCCGGCGGCTGGGGGCTCTGGCAGGTCCGGGCCCTGCAAGCGAGCAGCCAGCAACAGTTGGGGCAGGTGCGCACCCTGGATGAACAGTCCCAGGGTATCCAGCAGGCGCAGCAGCAATTGGCCGCGCGCCTGGCACAATTGCCGGGTGCTGATGAGCTGGAAGAACGCCGTCGCCTGGTGGCGCAATTGCAGGGCGACCAGCAACGCCTGAACCAGCGTCTGGAAACCGTACTGGGGGCCAGCCGCAAGGACTGGCGCCTGGCCGAAGCCGAGCATTTGCTGCGTCTGGCCAGCCTGCGCTTGTCAGCGTTGCAGGACATCAACAGTGCCCAGGCGCTGGTGCAGGGCGCCGATGAGATCCTGCGTGAGCAGAGCGATCCGGGTTCCTACGCCGCCCGCGAGCAGTTGGCCAAGAGCCTGGCGGCCTTGCGCAGTGTTGAGCAGCCAGACCGCACCGGGCTGTACCTGCAACTGGCGGCGCTGCGTGACCAGGTGGTGCAACTGGCTGCCGTGTCCCCGGAATATCAGTTGCAAGAGAGCCCTCAGGGTCGTCCGAGCACCGACACTGACAGTCGCTGGAGCCAGTGGTGGGAGCAGATCTCCCGCTACTTCCGTATCGATTTCAACCCCGATGACAACATCCGCCCGTTGCTGGCAGGCCAAGGCCTGAACCAGGTGCGCCTGGCCCTGAGCCTGGCGCTGGAGCAGGCGCAATGGGCCGCACTCAATGGCGAGCCGGCGGTGTACGCCCGGGCGTTGGGCGAGGCGCGCAGCGTATTGCAGGGCAACTTCAACCAGGACAACCCGCAAAGCCAGGCCATGCTGGCGCGTATCACCGAGCTTGAGCCCAAGGCCGTCTCGGTGGTGACCCCGGACCTCGCCGCAAGTTTGTCTGCGGTGCAGGCTTACCTTGAACGCCGCCATCTGTCTGCCGATGAAGCCAAGGCTTCCGCCGGTAAGCCGGCGACCCAGGAGTAAAGCCGATGAAGCGTTTCTATGTGATCCTGGTGCTGGCGATTGCCCTCGCTCTGGCGCTGGCGGTGGGCATCTCGAAACACACCGGTTATGTGCTGATCAGCTATCCCCATGTGCTGCATTATGAGTCCGGCCTGTGGTCGACCCTGGTGGCGGTGTTTGTCGTCGGTCTGGCGATCTATCTGCTGCGGGTGCTGCTGGGCCTGGTGACAACGTCCGGCGGTGTGGTCAATCCCTGGTCGCGGCGCAATCGCAGCCGGCGGGTGCAGGTGGCTATCGAACAGGGGCAGATGGACCTGGCGGAAGGCCGCTGGGCCAGTGCCGAGCGGCACCTGCACCGCGCGGCGGAAGCCGAGCGCCAGCCATTGCTGTACTACCTCGGCGCGGCCCGGGCGGCCAACGAGCAGGGGCGCTATGAAGAGTCCGACAGCCTGTTGGAGCGCGCCCTGGAGCGTCAGCCCCAGGCCGAGTTGGCGGTTGCCTTGAGCCACGCACAGTTGCAGATGGACCGTGGCGACACGGACGCAGCCCTCGTGACGCTGCAGGCCATGCATGAACGTCATCCGCACAACGCCCAGGTATTGCGTCAGCTCCAGCGCCTGCACCAGCAGCGCGGTGACTGGTCTTCGGTGATCCGGCTCTTACCGGAACTGCGCAAGGACAAAGTGTTGCCCGCCACCGAGTTGGCAGATCTGGAGCGCCGAGCCTGGGGTGAAAACCTGAGCCTGGCCGTCCAGCGTGAAGAACATGGCGAAGCCGGACTGCAATCCCTTGAGCGGGCCTGGCAGCAATTGACCTCGGCCCAGCGCCAGGAGCCCCAACTGGTACTGGCCTATGCCGAGCAGTTGCGCCAGCTGGGCGCCGATGCCAAGGCCGAAGAGGCTTTACGTGTTGCGCTCAAACGCGGGTACGACAGTCACCTGATCAGGTTGTATGGCCTACTGCGCGGGGGCGATTCGGCACGGCAATTGAAGTTCGCCGAAGGCTGGCTCAAGGACCATCCGGGGGATGCCAGCCTGTTGCTGACACTGGGGCGGCTCTGCCTGCAAAACAGTTTGTGGGGCAAGGCGCGGGACTATCTGGAAAGCAGCCTGCAAGTACAACGCAACCCCGAGGCCTGTGCCGAGTTGGCGCGATTGCTGGCGCAGTTGGGTGATACCGAGCGCAGTAATCAACTGTTCCAGGAGGGCCTGGGGCTGTTGGACAGCCGCTTGCTAGCCTCACCGCTCCCGGTGCCTGCACGGGTTTAACGTAGGATTTTTTGAAGGGTTGGCTCAGAAGCATCTGGCAACCAGCCCTTCAAAACCCCTCGATTTTGCGGATTTCAGGGGCTTGAGGTGGTTTCCCACACAGCGCCACGTAAAGTTACCTGTCCTCTGACGGGATATCCCTGCGATCTCGCGGAAGTGTCTGCTCCAGCGCGTATTGAAAGGGGTAAGGTCTTTCCTCTACCGTAACGACCTATCTCTTGCGTTACGGATAAACAATGTCTTTGGCCCCCTCACGCTCCTTGTTCTTCCTGGCGTTCATGGCCGGTGTGCTGACGTTGGGCGCGTCGTTTTACCTGGAATACGGGGCTCTTTTGCGGCCTTGCTTCCTATGCCTGATCCAGCGCAGCCTGCTTGCGGTGTTCACGCTGATCAACCTGGTAGCGGCGATCCACGGCCCCAGGCGCGTGGGCATCTACCTGTACTGGGCGGCGAGCATGGGCTGTGCGTTGCTCGGCGCAGTGACAGCGGTGCGCCAGGTGTTATTGCAGAACATCCCGCCTGAGCAGATCCCCAACTGCTGGCCAAGCCTGGAATACATGATCGAAAACCTGTCCCTGGGGCAAGCCCTGCAATTGGCATTCAAGGGCACCGTCGACTGTGTGGAAATCAATTGGACGTTGTTCGACTTGAGCATCCCGGAATGGAGCTTACTGTTCTTCGTGGCCATGCTCATACTGGGGGCGACGCAGTTTTCCCGGCTGTTGCCCGGTCAGAATTTTCGGCTTTTGAAGCACTGATTGGCTGGGTTGGTTCGTAGGATGGGATTAAACACTTGTATGAACTTTCTGGTCTGCGTACCTTGAAGGCATAGTCATGGGGGCATAATCTGGCCCGCACGCGTTATTGAAACAGTTTGTTCGATGCGGCTTTGTCCGCTTGCCGCTTTATCCTCGACGTATCGCGCGGGCGAGAGCGGCACCGCCCATAAGGGAAGAGATCATCATGTTGGAAAGTTGTCAGAATGCTCAGGAACGCTGGGGTGGTGTGCATAAGCTGATCGACAGCTGGTTGAAGGCACGTCACGAATTGGTTCGGGCCTTTGATGCTCTGGGTGAGAAGCCCGAGGCGCTGGCTAAGGCACCTCTGCAGGAGTTCTGTGGTGTCTTGGTGGACTACGTCTCGGCAGGGCACTTCGGGGTCTATGAGCAACTGACCAAGGAGGCCGAGGCCTTCGATGACCAGCGTGGCCTGGACTTGGCCGAGACCATTTACCCGCGCATCGACGTCATCACCGAAAAGCTCCTGGCGTTTAACGATCTTTGCGACGAGGGTAAGTGCGTTGCCGCGAAATTCAAAGAGCTGGGTGGCTTGCTCCATGAGCGTTTCGAGCTGGAAGACTGCCTGATCGAAGTGCTGCACAACGCCCACAAGGAAGAGCCTGCAACCCAGGCCTGACCCTCAGCGGCAAGACAAAAAACGGTGCGCATGACGCACCGTTTTTTATTGGGTCAGGTACCGGTTGCAAGCAGCTCTATCTCGAAAACCAGTGGTGTGTAAGGCGCGATCAGCTCGCCCGCACCGTCTGCGCCATAGGCTTGTGCAGAAGGAATCACCAGGCGCCATTTTGCGCCTACCGGCATCTGTTGCAGCGCGCTTTGCCAGCCGCTGATCACGCTGTCCAGGCGAAACCATTGGGGCTGCGTGCTCTGGTCGAAAATCGCCCCATCCGGCAATCGTCCCACGTACTTCACTTGAACCCGATCATTGGCGCCCGGCTTTTTCCCGCTACCAGGGGCCAACTCCGTGAGCAAAATACCGTCTGCCAATTCGCGCACACCGCTCCTGGTTTTTTCCGTGCTCAGGAATTGTTGTTCAGCGGCGAGAGCCTTTTCGCTTTGCGGCACTTGTGTCTGACCGCTGGCCTGCGCTTCGTGCCCGGCCAGAATCTGTTCGATGCGTGCGTCATCCAGGGCCAGGGGCTTACCTTGATAAGCTTGTTTGAGACCGTCGAGCAAGGCCTGGATCTGCAGGTCGGGGACTTCCTGGCGCAGGCGTTCGCCAAGGCTGGCGCCCAGGCTGTAGGCCAGGTCGTGGCGGTCTGAGGACGCCGTCGGTTCACTCGCATTGGCCACCGAAAACGACAAACCCAGGATGAAAAAAAGGTAACGCGACATGGGTATTCTCCAGCCGAAAGTGCGGTGGATTATGCCAGTGCGCAGGGGTAAAGAATGGAGTGGTTTTTCGTTATATCGATAAGAATTTTTGTGCGGTGCAACGCAACGCATTCGATACTGTCAACATGCCCTAGCGGCGGTAAGAGCAGAGGGCTAGTATGAGCCGCACCCACGTCAGCCAGGAGGTAAACCATGTCGGCCAAACAGAAGCCTGTTAATACCCCGTTGCACTTGCTCCAACAACTCTCGGGCAGCCTGCTCGAACACTTGGAAAGTGCTTGCTCCCAAGCCTTGGCTGATGCAGAGAAACTGCTCGCCAAGCTGGAAAAACAACGCGGCAAGGCTCAAGAAAAACTGCATAAATCCCGCATCAAACTGCAAGACGCCGCGACTGCCGGCAAAGCCAAGGCGCAAACCAAAGCCAAAGGCGCCGTGAAAGAACTTGAGGACTTGCTCGATGCCCTCAAGGATCGTCAATCCGAAACCCGCACCTACATTCTTCAACTCAAGCGCGATGCCCAAGAGAGCCTGAAACTGGCCCAGGGCGTTGGTCGTGTGAAAGAAGCAGTGGCCAAAGTCCTGAGCACTCGGACACCGGCCAAGGCAGTTGCTGCCAAGGCTTCGGCTAAAGTTGCGGCCAAGCCTGCGACTAAAAAAGCGCCTGCGAAAGTAGCCGCCAAGCCAGCTGCTAAAACTGCTGCTGCAAAACCAGCCGCCAAGCCAGTTGCCAAAACCGCTGCTGCAAAACCAGCCGCCAAGCCAGCTGCCAAAACCGCTGCTGCAAAACCAGCCGCCAAGCCAGCTGCCAAAACCGCTGCTGCGAAACCAGTCGCCAAGCCAGCTGCCAAAACTGCTGCTGCGAAACCAGCCGCCAAGCCAGCTGCTAAAACCGCTGCTGCAAAACCAGCTGCCAAGCCAGTTGCCAAAACCGCTGCTGCAAAACCAGCCGCCAAGCCAGCTGCGAAACCTGCTGCTGCGAAACCAGCCGCTAAGCCAGCTGCGAAACCTGCTGCCGCAAAACCAGCCGCCAAGCCAGTTGCCAAAACCGCTGCTGCAAAACCAGCCGCTAAGCCAGCTGCGAAACCTGCTGCTGCAAAACCAGCCGCCAAGCCGGTTGCTAAAACCGCCGCTGCGAAACCAGCCGCTAAGCCGGCCGCTAAACCTGCTGCTGCGAAACCAGCTGCCAAGCCAGTGGCCAAACCTGCTGCTGCAAAGCCAGCCGCCAAGCCAGTTGCTGCAAAGCCCGCAACCCCAGCTGCACCGGCAGCTCCAGCGGCTACCCCTGCACCCAGCAGCACGTCTGCCCCGGTAGTGCCAGGCACCACCCCAACCAGCGCTTCCTAAGTGCCGGTGACCGCGGCGCGCAGCTGATGCAGCGCGTCGTGGTCGAGGTTGGCGGCTTCGGTCGCCAATGCTTCAAGCCATGCCTGATCCGTGGCTTGCTCCCCCGTCGGCCAACTCTGTGCCAGCGCCTCCAGACGTAACAACAACTGCCGTTCAGCTTCCAGCTCCAGGGCCTTGACCCGCTCGCGCAGCGCTCCCAGCTCCACATCCTGCTGCGCCATGGCGCGCCATTGTTTGCGCACCCTGCGCAAAGGCTGCACTACATCTGCCTGCCAGGGCTGGGCGATTGTTCGCAGCGCCTGTACGCGTTCAGGTTCGGGTACGACCCCGCGCTGTTCCAGCCACAACCCACACAACAACAGGCACACATCCGCCCCTTGCTCCTGCAAGCGCAGGTAGGCATCTTCAGCACCCGCACGGGCGTAGGTCGAGAGGGCAAAGCTCCACAGGTCAGCGCACATGTTCACACCCAAGCCAGCGGCCAACGAAGCTGGTAGACTCCGCCGCCATTATGATCCGACTTCAAAGCCTAACATTACAGCGTGGCCCGCAACGTCTTCTTGAAGACGCCGAGCTGACCCTGCACGCCGGTCACAAAGCCGGTCTGATCGGTGCCAACGGCGCCGGCAAATCCACGTTGTTCGCCCTGTTGCTCGGTGAGCTGACCCCGGATTCCGGGGACTGCCTGCTGCCAGCCGACTGGCGTATCGCCCATATGCGCCAGGAGATCGACACCCTGGACCGCATCGCGATCGACTACGTGCTCGATGGCGACCTGCGCCTGCGCCAGGTGCAACACGACCTGGCCGAGGCCGAGAAAGCCCAGGATGGTGCGGCCCAGGCCCGCCTGCACTCGGAACTCGACAGTGCCGACGGCTACACCGCCGACGCACGCGCGCGCAAGATGCTCGCCGGCCTTGGGTTCACCAACGAACAGATGGATCGCCCGGTCGCCGACTTCTCCGGTGGCTGGCGCATGCGCCTGAACCTGGCCCAGGCGCTGATGTGCCCGTCAGACCTGTTGCTGCTTGACGAACCCACCAACCACTTGGATCTCGATGCGATCCTGTGGCTGGAGGATTTCCTCAAGAGCTACCCAGGCACCTTGCTGCTGATTTCCCACGACCGGGATTTCCTCGACGCTGTGGTCGATAACATCGCCCATGTCGAACAGAAGAAAATCACCCTCTATCGCGGCGGCTACACAGCGTTCGAGCGGGCCCGCGCCGAACGCCTGGCCCAGCAGCAACAGGCTTTCGAGAAGCAACAGGCGCAGCGTGCGCACATGGAAAGCTACATCGCCCGGTTCAAGGCCCAGGCCACCAAGGCCCGCCAGGCCCAGAGCCGGATCAAGGCCCTGGAGCGCATGGAAGAGCTGTCGGCGGCCCACGTCGATTCGCCGTTCGACTTTGTATTCCGCGAGTCGGTGAAAATCTCCAGCCCCTTGCTGGACCTCTCGGATGCACGCCTGGGTTATGGCGACAAAACCATCCTGGAGAAGGTCAAGCTGCAACTCACCCCGGGTGCGCGCATCGGTTTGCTCGGGCCTAACGGTGCGGGCAAGTCCACACTGATCAAGAACCTGTCAGGCGAGCTGCAACCCCTGGCCGGACGCCTGACCCGTGGCGAGAACCTGGTGGTGGGCTACTTCGCCCAGCATCAGCTGGACTCCCTCGACGCCAAGGCCAGCCCGCTTCTGCATTTGCAGCGCCTGGCGCCGACCGAGCGCGAGCAGACCCTGCGCGACTTCCTGGGTGGTTTCGACTTCCGTGGCGCGCGCATCGATGAGCCGGTGTTGAATTTCTCCGGCGGCGAAAAAGCTCGCCTGGCCCTGGCCCTGATCGCCTGGGACCGGCCAAACCTGCTTCTGCTCGACGAACCGACCAACCACCTGGACCTGGAAATGCGCCTGGCGCTGACCATGGCCCTGCAGGAATTCAGCGGTGCGGTACTGGTGGTGTCTCACGATCGCCACCTGCTCAAGAGCACCACCGATAACTTCCTGCTGGTGGCCGATGGCAAGGTCGAAGAGTTTGACGGTGACCTGGACGACTACGCCCGTTGGCTGACTGACTATCGGCTGCGTAACGCGCCGGTCAGCAACACCCCGGTCAACCCGGACAAGACCGACAAGAAAGCCCAGCGCCAGGCCGCCGCGGCCCTGCGCCAGCAGTTGGCGCCGCACAAGCGCGAAGCCGACAAGCTCGAGGCCGAATTGGGCAAGGTCCACGAACGCCTGGCCAAGATCGAAGCAAGCCTCGGCGACAGTGCGGTGTACGAAGCGGCCCGCAAGGATGAACTGCGCGACCTGCTGGCCGAACAGGCCAAGCTGAAGGTGCGCGAAGGGCAATTGGAGGAAACCTGGATGGAAGCCCTCGAACTGCTGGAAGGCCTGCAAGCGGAGTTGGAGGCGCTGTCCTGATGGAAGCCTTGCAACTGCCGCTGCCTGCGCAATGGATCGAACCGGTGTGGGTCGGCGTGCAAATCCTGCTGATCCTGCTGGCAGGCTACCTGGCCCAGCGCTTCGTCGCCAAGGGCCTGACGCGTCTGGGCGAGCGCTACCCGTTCCCGCCGCAACTGCTGATGCCCCTGCGCGGTGGCCTGCGCTGGCTGATCATGGGCAGTGCGCTGATCTTCGTCCTCGAACGCCTGGGGGTGTCGGCCACTGTGCTGTGGACCGCGCTGTCGGGCTTTGTGGCCGTGGCAGCGGTGGCGTTCTTTGCCATGTGGTCGGTGTTGTCCAACCTGCTGTGCGCGATCCTGATCTTCACCGTCGGGCCGTTTCGCCTGGGCGATGTGGTGGAGTTGGTGGATACCGTCGACAAGCCGGGCGTCAAAGGCCGGGTGATCGCGATCAACCTGCTTTACACCACGCTGATCGAAGTGGCCGAGGCGGGCACCGACAGCGCCGTGGTGCAAGTGCCCAACAGCCTGTTCTTCCAGCGTTCGGTACGCCGCTGGCGCGGTAGCGACGTCAGCCCCTTATCCTGAAAAAACTCTAGCCAGCCCTCGGCCGTCGGAGTTAGCTTAGTGCTCACAACGAATTTGCTACGAGGTGTGCAATGGCGCTCGACACATGGCTGGCCTTCTTCCTGGCCAGTTGGATCATCAGTCTCTCTCCCGGCGCGGGCGCCATCGCCTCGATGTCCAGCGGCCTGCAATACGGTTTTGTGCGCGGTTACTGGAATGCCATCGGCCTGCAACTGGGCCTGGCGATGCAGATTGCCGTGGTTGCTGGCGGCCTCGGGGCGGTGCTTGCGGCGTCGTCTACCGCCTTCTACGCGATCAAATGGTTCGGCGTGGCCTACCTTGTGTACCTGGCCGTCAAGCAATGGCGTGCCTTGCCCATGGACCTGACCGATGACGCTGCCGTGCGCCCCATCGGCAAGCCCATGTCGATGATGTTCCGTGGTTTTCTGGTGAACGCCAGCAACCCCAAGGCCCTGGTGTTCATGCTGGCGGTGCTGCCGCAGTTCGTGAACCCGCAGGCGCCGCTGCTGATCCAGTACCTGATCCTCGGCGCGACGATGATCGGCGTGGATATGATCGTAATGGCCGGCTACACGGGGCTGGCGTCCAAAGTGTTGCGCCTGTTGCGCACGCCCAAGCAGCAGAGGCGCGTGAACCGCACGTTTGCCGGGTTGTTCGTGGGCGCTGCGGGTTTCCTCGCCAGCCTGCACCGTGCCACGGCCTGACTGAAGAAACCGAATCAAAACTGTAGGAGCCGGCTTGCCGGCTCCTACATTGGTTTTGGGTTCAGCGCAGGATTTTCGGCGCTTCGTCCCTTGGCAGGTTATTGCGCAACGCTGGCTGGCCGGGCTCTTGATAGCCGCCGCCCAGTTGCTCCTGCAGCTGGCGCACCACATCCTCACCCAAGGTTTTCGATACCTCCTTCACCACCCGTGGCCGGCTCAGGCTGACGCGCGCGTCGCGACTGCTCACCAGCTTGGTGTCCTGGCCTTCACCCATGGCGGTGAACGCCGAGGTGATCTCGTAGGTGCGGGTGTTGATCAGGCTGAAATCCGCCACGACCGCCAGCCCCAGCACCGCTGAATAGCTGTTGGTGTTATCCAGGGCGTTGATGTCCTGGGTGAAGTCGATATCCGACAAGGTGCCAAACAGCACATAGTCGGCGCCTTTGAAGTGGCCGGCCTTGATCCGTTTAATCACGTCGTACACATCGCCCTTGGCCTCGCTGGTGTAGGGCGTGCCCTGGACCAGCTGAAACTGGCGCGACTTGAGGATTTCGCCCTTGATATCGCCGCCGAATTTGCGCAGCTCGCCCTGTTCGATGTAGCTGTCGCGGCTTTCAAACTCGGCGTAGCTGGACGCGCCGCTGGCGTTGTAGGGGCTGGCCTGGAAGTTGTTGCTCGCCGCGACGGCGTGGATGTATTGCTCCACTCGCGCCTCGTAGGCCAGGTCCGTCACGGCGATTTTTGGCGCCGCCCAGGCGCCAAAGCTGCACAGCAGGGCGATGATGCCGATCCATGGGCGCATGGCTTAGCGCTCCGTGGTCTTGCGGATTTCTTTTTCGTCCATCCATTCGGCCAGGCCGCTTTCGACGTCGACCAGTTGCAGGCTGAACTTGTAGAACACGTCTTTGTAGTCGGCGCTGCGCTTGACGATGGAGCTGATGGAGCCTTCCAGGCGGTACTTGGCCGCGACCATATTGCCGGTCTTGCTGACCGTGGACTTCTTGTACAGGCCGCTCTGGTTTTGCAGCTTGAGCTGGTCGACCTGGCTTTGCATGTCAGTATTGTCGCTGGCGAAGCGGGCGGTGCCGGTCTTCATCAGTTGGGTCTTGATCGAGGTGGTGATCTCGCGGGTATCGATGTATTCGCTGGTCTTGTTCTTCACGTCATACACCTGCACCACCGGGCGGCCCTGGAGAATGCCGGACTGCGCCAGGGAGCGGGTCATGCTTTCGGCGATCATCTGCAGGTCGGTGGAACCGAACTCGTTGGTCACCAATTCCACGGCTTTGGTATCGCCGTAGCTGATATTTTTGCCGCCGATGACCGGCGAGGTATTAGCGCAGCCGCTGGCCAGGGCGGCGATCACGGCGAGGAACGAAAAGCGTGCAAACATGGGAATGTCTCTCGAAAACTGAATAGGGGGCAGGTTCAAGGCGTCTTGACTTCAAGGCGGAAGTCGGCGGCCTGGGGTAGGTTGGCGATCGCCGGCAGGAAGGTGGCCTGGTTGGCGTAGAGGTTCAGCACTTTCCAGGTTTCTTCGTCGCCCACCGGGAAGCCATCGGCACCCAGCCAGGCGAAGCGGTAATACATCATCTGGTTGCTGCTGGTGATGTTGCTCAATTGCACCTTGGCCGTCAGGAAGCCGTTTTCGCGGGCCACCCGAATGGCGCCGACAGCGATGCCCTTGAACTTGCCCATCACCACGACTTTGCTCGCCGCGCTGCCCGGTTCCGGTGGCGGGGTGGCGCAGCCGGCGAGGAAGATCAGCGCCAGGGCGCCGAGGATGAAATGACGCATAGCGTGCTCCTTAAGGTTGTTTGAGGCTGGCGACCGCCTGGGCCGGGTTGCTCGCGGTCACATGGGCCGCCAGGCCGCTGGCGAATACCTGGTTGCCGACCACGCGCAAGGTAATCACTTGGTGGCGTTGTTCGGCCTTGACCGTCACCAACGTGCCGCCCAGGGCATTGGGCAGGCTCACCTGATGCTCGCCATGCTTGAGGCGCAGGCGCGTGACCTGGGTGACGTCCGGCAGGGTGCGCCAGGTGCGCGTGTCGGCACCCTCGCTGACGGCGGAGGCGATGCCCAGCACCAGGCCGGCCATGGGGTTGGTCTGGTTCAGGTTCTTTTGCGTCACACCACGGCTGATGGCGCGCACGGTGGTGCGCAGGATGATCCCTGGCATGTCGTCGCGCAGGGCGCGGCGTGACATGGCGGTGGTGCTGTTGAGGGCCGTGAGGTTCTGCTGGCGGCCATCGACGCCGATCTGCGCAAAAGTGGCCGTCGAGGTGTCTGGCTTGATCACCGGGAACGACAGCGGTGTGATCACCCAATGCCCGTCGATGGGGATTGGCAGTGGCAGGCGGATCGAGTCGCGAGCCGGCGCCAGGCCACTCTGCACTACGATCAGCACGTCGCTTTCGTCAGCCGCCACGCTGGACGCGTCCAGATCCAGCAATGCCTGTTCCAGCAGCGGCGTGTTGGGGCGCAATTCGGCGGCCTTGCGATAGCCCGGCGCGGCCAGGTCCTTTTCGCCCAGGGCCTCATAGACGAAGCCAGCCAGGTAATGACTGAAAGCGCTCTGGTAGCTGTTCTTCAGGCCGACCACGTCCGGCGCATCGAGGCTCTCCACCGGGTAGCCGCGCAGATCCTTGAACTGGGTGGCCACGCCCTGGCGCTCGGCTTCGTTTTCGCGCTTGAGGTATTCCTTGTCCCGCAGCTCGGCGATCACGGATTCGCGTTCGTGGGTTTTCTTGATTTCGGTGCGTGCGCCGTCAAAGTCGTTGACCGCCAGTCGGTTCAGCGCCATCTGGGTGGTGAGCATGACTTTTTCGTAATCATAGCCTTCGTAGCGCCGCACCTTGTCATTGACCAGGAAGCTGCCGAACTGCGCCAGATAGCGCTCGGTGTCGAACTTCACCGACTCTTCCCACTTGTAGACCACCAGGTCTGCGCGGTGCCAGGCCGCCTGGCTACCGGCCAGGTCGCCTTTGGCGCGCAGCAGCTCGCCTTTTTCAAAATAGTAGAGAAGGTCTTTGTCTTCGCTGCTGTTGTTTTTCTCCAGCAGGGTCAGCGCGCCATCCACATTGCCGCTGGCCAACTGCTGGTTGGTGGCTTGCAGTTCCGTGTCGTAACTGCGGAACATCGAACAACCCGACAGCAGCGTGGCCGCAGTGAGTGCAAGGGCGATGAAGATGCGAGATGCCATTGGAATGCTGCTTCCCTGAGCGTAATCGGCCGAAGGTGCTGGTCGGGCCGAGTAACCAATCGCAGGAAAAGCCTTTCCTACATATTCCTCATAAAACGAGGAGCTGAAATGCCGATTCGCGATAACGAAGGCGGCGCATTATAGGCCTCGTTACTGGCAAAACAATGGCTTTTCAGCGGGCGTATTGAAGACTTGGGTGAGTCATTTCGGCGGACAAAGCACTAACGTCTTGAGTCAAACCCATTAACATTCGACAATATGTTACTTCTTGTTTCCATTTGGGATTCATTCATGACTGCCCCCTCCCGTTTTCTCGCCTGGCTGTTGTTGCCGGCGTTGGTGTCGTGCAGCTTCAATCTGCTGGCTGCCACCGCAGAAGGTGCGCCCCAGGCCCTGCATTTGCTGGATTACATTGGCGCTGACTATCCGCCGACGGTGGAGGCGGGCAAGGTGGTCGATGAGTCCGAATACCGTGAACAGGTGGAATTTCTCGGTGTGCTGCAGGGGCTGGTGGCAGAGCTGCCCGACAAGCCTGAGCGCGCGGGCCTGGTCAAGGGTGTCGATGAGCTGCTGGCTGCCGTCACCGGCCATCAGGACGGCAATGCGGTCGCACGCCAGGCACGGCAATTGGGGGCGCAACTGGCGGCGGCCTATGAAGTCAGCCAGGCACCGGCCATTACCCCGGACCCGACCCGCGGTGCGCCGCTGTACGCCCAGCATTGTTCGGTGTGCCACGGTGACGCCGGGGCGGGCGATGGCCCGGCCGGTGTCGGCATGACCCCGCCCCCGGCCAACCTGCGCGATGCGCAGCGCCTGGATCGTCTGAGCCTCTACGGCATCTACAACACCCTGGGCCTGGGCGTCGAAGGCACCGATATGCCGTCGTTCGCCGACCAGTTGGACGACCGTCAGCGCTGGGACCTGGCTACCTATATCGCCGGTTTCACCGCCGACCCGGCCGCAGCGAAAAGCGAAAAATCCTTCAATCTGGCCGATCTGGCGCGTCAGACCCCAGAAGAAGTGCTGGCCGCCGAAGGGCCGGACGCTGTCCGTGTGTTCCGCGCCCAGCGTGCGCAGCCGCCGCAGGTCCAGCGTGGCCCGGCGCAGTTGCTGGAGTACACCGCGGCCACGCTGGACAAGAGCCTGGCGGCGTTCCGCAGCGGCGAACACGAACAGGCCTACGACCTGTCGGTTGCCGCGTACCTGGAAGGTTTCGAGTTGGTGGAAAGCTCCCTGGATAACGTCGACGCCAATGTGCGCAAGGACACCGAGAAGGCCCTGATGGCCTATCGGCAGTCACTGCAGGACGGGTTGCCAATCGAGCAGGTCCAGCAGCGCCTGGATGTGGCCAAGGGCAAACTCACCGAGTCGGCCGGCCTGTTGGGCGGCGACGGCCTGAGCTGGTCGTTGAGCTATATCTCGGGCTTGTTGATCCTGTTGCGTGAAGGGCTGGAAGCGATCCTGGTGCTGGCGGCGATCCTCGCCTTCCTGCGCAACACCGGCCAGCAGTCGGCGGTGCGCAGCGTCAACGTCGGATGGGCCCTGGCATTGGTAGCCGGCGCGGCGACCTGGGCGCTGGCGGCGTATGTCATTGACGTCAGCGGCGCCCAGCGTGAATTGCTGGAAGGCTGTACCGCGCTGTTCGCCAGCGTGATGGTGCTGTGGCTGGGCGTGTGGATGCATGACCGCCGTCACGCGGCTGCCTGGCAGGACTACATCAAGAGCAGCCTGGTGGGCGGTGGGGGGCGTTTTGGGTTTGCAGTCCTGGCGTTCTTCTCGGTCTACCGTGAATTGTTCGAAGTGATCCTGTTCTACGAAACCCTGTGGCTGCAGGCCGGTCCTGCCGGGCATAACGCAGTGTTGGCCGGTGGTGCCACGGCGCTGGTGCTGCTGATGGGCCTCGCTTGGATCATTCTGCGCGGCTCGGCGAAATTGCCGCTGGCGCTGTTCTTCGGGATCAACGCCGCCCTGCTGTGCGCGCTGTCGGTGGTGTTCGCCGGGCATGGCGTCAAGGCATTGCAGGAAGCCGGCATCTTCGGCACCCGGCCGGTGGCGTTCTTTGACTTCGATTGGCTGGGCATTCACGCCGATGCGTATTCATTGAGTGCGCAGGCGGTGGCGATTATTGCCATTGTGGTGCTGTACAGCCGCAGCCGCCTGGCCGAAAAGCGCCGGGTGGCGGCTTCCTGAAGGACGCCAGCGATTAAAAGTGGGCTTGCCCGCGATGCAGACGCCTCGGTGTGTCAGTTGAACCGAGGTGATGCTATCGCAGGCAAGCCAGCTCCCACACTGAGGCTGTGAACTGTCAGAGATGAATCAGTCGTTCTCGTGGGTCAGTTCCAGCACGCGGTCCACCAGCTTGTTGATCCCCGATGCGACTTCGCTGATGTTCTTGCCCAACATGTAGGCCGGCGTGCTCACCAGCTTGCGCGCCTTGTCTTCGACGATTTCATCTACCGCGCATTCCAGGTGGGTGGCGCCCATTTTGTCCAGGGCCGCCGCTGTGTCGGTGTCGTTGCCGATGGTGCAGGTCACGCCAGGGCCGTAGATTTTCGCCGCCAGTGCCGGCGAGATGCAGATCAGCCCCACTGGCTTGCCTGCTTCGGCGAAGGCTTCGGCCAGTGCCAGGACATCCGGGTTGACGCTGCAGCCGGCGCCTTCGACCGCAAAGTTCGATAGGTTTTTCGCTGCGCCAAAACCGCCGGGCACGATCAGTGCGTCGAACTCCTCCACGCGGGCCTCGCGAACGTCCTTCACTTCGCCTCGGGCGATGCGCGCAGACTCCACCAGAACATTGCGCGACTCGGGCATTTCTTCGCCCGTGAGATGGTTGATCACATGCAGTTGCGCAATATCCGGGGCAAAGCACTGGACCTCGGCGCCGCGCTGGTCCAGCCGCAGCAAGGTGATCACACTTTCGTGGATTTCAGTGCCGTCGTACACGCCACAGCCGGAAAGGATCACTGCAATCTTTTTGCTCATGGGCATTTCTCCTGATTTATGGCGTTAAATGTCTACTTATTTGTCGCTCATTGCCAATGGGACATCCGGCCATTACGCCTAATCTGGATATAACAATAATCGACCGGACTTGCCCATGGACTTCGTTCCTTACGCGGTACCGTTTTTCATTGCCCTGATTGTGCTCGAACTGCTCGCCGACCGATGGCGTGGCGAGCGCAACTACCGGGTGGCCGATGCCATCAACAGCTTGAGCACCGGCGTGTTGTCTACCACCACCGGGCTTTTGACAAAAGGCGTGGGCCTGTTGACCTACGCCTTCGCCCTTGAGCACCTGGCGCTGTTTGAACTGCCGACCCAGAGCGCGTGGACCTGGGTGTTTGCCTTTGTGCTCTATGACTTCTGCTACTACTGGCTGCACCGCTGCGGTCATGAGCGCAATATCCTGTGGGCGGCGCACTCGGTGCATCACCAGAGCGAGGACTACAACCTCACCACCGCCTTGCGCCAGACCAGCACGGGCTTTTTGCTGAGCTGGATCTTCTATCTGCCGCTGGCCGTCGTGGGTGTGCCGCTGCTGGTGTTTATCAGCGTGGTGTCCCTCAACCTGCTGTACCAGTTCTGGGTGCATACCCGCCATGTACCCAAGCTCGGCTGGTTCGAATGGTTCTTCGTCACACCGTCCAATCATCGGGCTCACCATGCACAGAACGCTCTCTACATGGATCGCAACTACGGCGGGGTGTTCATTATTTGGGACCGTTTGTTTGGCACGTTCCAGGAAGAAGACGAAAACGAGCCGGTGATCTTTGGCGTGACCACACCTTTGGCCAGTTGGAATCCGCTGTGGGCCAACCTGCAATTCTATGCACAGCTGTGGAGTGATGCCCGGCGTACCGAAAGTGGGTGGGACAAGCTGCGCATCTGGTTCATGCGCACCGGTTGGCGTCCGGCCGACGTCAAGGCCAAGTATCCACTGGCCAAGCCGGACCTGAGCCAGTTCCGCAAATTCGAGGTGCCGCTGGATACTCACCAGCAGATTTACATCGCCCTGCAATTTGCCGCGTATGTGGGCTTGGGCAGCTATTTGATGAATTTCGGCGAAGGCATGCCATCGCCTGCATTGGTGCTGGGTTGGGGCGTGATGGCGCTGGGTTTGTTTACGCTGGGCGTGGCCCTGGAGAATCGCCCGTGGGCCCTGAAGGCCGAACTGCTGCGCCTGACACTCAATGTGCCGCTGGTATGGCTGGCGCCGCTGGTCGGATTGTGGCCGGCCAGCGCGCTGGGCTGGCTGGGGCTGGTGAGTTACAGCTTGTTTAGCCTCGTCGGCCTCTACTGTTGCAGGGGCCGGTTTACTCGGTTGGCGTCGTAGGTTCGGGCTTTTTCGGTTCGGCCAGTTGTTCCTGCGCCAGCTGGGCTTTCTCGGCGGCGCAGGTTTCTCGGGCCAGGCGAGCGTTGCGGATGCGCCGGCGCAGCCACAGCCCAAGGCCGAGCAGCAGCAAGGCGCCCAGAACCCACAACTCGTATTTCTTGACGCTGCCCAGCATGCCTTCGAGCACCGCGCCAAAGTGGTAGGCCGCAGCACCCAGCGCTGCCGCCCAGATCGCCGCGCCGATGCCGTTGAGCAACAGGTAGCGTCCCGGCGGGTAGCCTGACAGGCCGATGGCCACGGGCATGACCGTGCGCAGGCCGTACACGAAGCGGAAACTCAGCACCCAGATATCCGGGTGGCGGCGGATATGTTCCAGTGCCCGATCCCCCATCAACTGCCAGCGTGGCTTGCGCGCCAACAGTTTGCGCCCATGCTTGCGGCCCATGAAGTACCAGAGCTGGTCGCCGGCGTAGCTGCCGAAGAACGCGACCACCACCACCACGTTGATATCCATGTATCCGCGGAACGCCAGGAAGCCCGCGAGAACCAGAATGGTCTCACCTTCGAAGAACGTCCCCAGGAAGAGGGCAAAGTAGCCAAAGTCATTCAGAAATTGTTGGAGCATTGTCTGGGTGCTGGCGAAATGAACGCGCAGCCTACGCCTTCGTGGACATTCATGAAAGTATCGAGATGTGTCACGAAGTGAACATTTCCTACAGAAACTGCGAATGCGGCTACAGGTCGCATGCCGGTCGCATGAGTAAGCACAACTGTCATTCCTTCGTCATAATGGCCGCTTATAACTGTCACGCTCGCCCGTCAAGCCGGGCTCAGGAGTCTGCCGTGAGCTTTACCCCCGCCCAGCGTTTGTTTCCCGCAACCCGCCTGCGCCGCAACCGTCGTGATGATTTTTCTCGCCGCCTGGTCCGTGAAAACGTACTGACGGTCGATGATCTGATCCTGCCGGTGTTTGTGCTGGACGGTGAAAATCGTCGGGAAGCGGTGGCGTCGATGCCGGGTGTCGAGCGCTTGACCATTGATCTGCTGCTGGAAGAGGCCGCGCAGTGGGTCGAGCTGGGGATCCCGGCGCTGGCGTTGTTCCCGGTCACGCCGGCTGGGCTCAAGTCCCTGGACGCCGCCGAGGCCTGGAACCCCGAAGGCATTGCCCAGCGCGCTACCCGCGCCCTGCGCGAGCGTTTCCCGGAGTTGGGGGTGATCACCGACGTGGCGCTGGACCCGTTCACCACCCACGGGCAGGATGGGATCCTGGATGAAGAAGGCTACGTGCAGAACGACATCACCGTCGACGCACTGGTCAAGCAGGCGCTGTCCCATGCCGCCGCGGGCGCCCAGGTGGTGGCCCCGTCGGACATGATGGATGGTCGTATCCAGGCAATCCGCGAGGCGCTGGAGCTGGCCGGGCATGTCAATGTGCGGATCATGGCCTATTCGGCCAAGTACGCCAGTGCCTACTACGGCCCGTTCCGCGATGCGGTCGGCTCGGCGTTGAACCTGGGCAAGGCCAACAAGGCCTCGTACCAGATGGACCCGGCCAACAGCCACGAAGCCTTGCACGAAGTGGCGGCGGACCTGGCCGAAGGCGCTGATATGGTGATGGTCAAGCCCGGCATGCCGTACCTGGACATCCTTTATAGGGTCAAGGAGGAATTCAAGGTGCCGACCTTTGTCTATCAGGTCAGTGGTGAATACGCCATGCACATGGCTGCGATTCAAAATGGCTGGTTGGGTGAAGGAGTGATCCTCGAGTCCCTGACTGCCTTTAAACGTGCGGGTGCCGATGGCATCCTGACTTACTTTGCCGCCCGTGCCGCCCAATTGCTTAGAGAGCAACAATAGCCCTCACAGGAACACTCAATGAATACCGAAGGACTCACAGACGTTGCCGTAAAAGACGCTCACCCGGTGGTTGAACAGGTGGCCGAAACCCCGCCGGAGCTTGTGCCTGAGCAGCCTGCCGTGATTACTGAGCCGGTGGTGGCGGCACCGCCTATCGTGATTCCGAACCTGGATGACAGCAGCCTTTATATCCATCGCGAGCTGTCCCAACTGCAATTCAACATCCGCGTACTGGAACAGGCGCTGGATGAGTCCTACCCACTGCTCGAGCGCCTGAAGTTCCTGTTGATCTTCTCCAGCAACCTGGACGAGTTCTTCGAGATTCGTGTCGCCGGCCTCAAGAAACAGATCACCTTCGCCCGTGAACAGGCCGGCGCCGATGGCCTGCAGCCGCACCAGGCCCTGGCCCGCATCAGCGAACTGGTGCACGGCCATGTGGATCGCCAATACGCCATCCTCAACGACATCCTGTTGCCGGAGCTGGAAAAGCATCAGGTGCGCTTCATCCGTCGGCGCAACTGGACCGTCAAGCTCAAGACCTGGGTCCGTCGCTACTTCCGTGACGAGATCGCGCCGATCATCACCCCGATTGGCCTGGACCCGACGCACCCGTTCCCGCTGCTGGTGAACAAGAGCCTGAACTTTATCGTCGAGCTTGAAGGCATCGATGCCTTTGGTCGTGATTCGGGCCTGGCGATCATCCCTGCTCCGCGCCTGTTGCCACGGATCATCAAGGTACCGGAAGAGGTCGGGGGGGCTGGCGATAACTATGTATTCCTTTCGTCGATGATCCACGCCCACGCCGATGACCTGTTCCAGGGCATGAAGGTCAAGGGCTGCTATCAGTTCCGCCTGACCCGTAACGCTGACCTTGCGGTCGACACCGAAGACGTCGAAGACCTGGCACGCGCCCTGCGCGGCGAGCTGTTCTCGCGCCGTTACGGTGATGCGGTACGCCTGGAAGTGGCGGACACCTGTCCCAAACACCTGTCGGACTACCTGCTCAAGCAGTTCAACCTGGCCGAGACCGAGCTGTACCAGGTCAATGGCCCGGTGAACCTGACGCGCCTGTTCAGCATCACCAGCCTGGACAGCCATCCGGAGCTGCAATACACGCCGTTCACTCCGCAGATCCCGAAACTGCTGCAAAACAGCGAGAACATCTTCAGCGTGGTCAGCAAGCAGGACATCTTGCTGCTGCACCCCTTCGAGTCGTTTACCCCGGTGGTCGACCTGCTGCGCCAGGCCGCCAAGGACCCCCATGTCCTGGCCGTGCGCCAGACCCTGTACCGCAGCGGCGCCAACTCGGAAATCGTCGATGCGCTGGTGGACGCAGCGCGTAACGGCAAGGAAGTCACGGCGGTGATCGAGCTGCGTGCGCGGTTCGACGAAGAATCCAACCTGCAACTGGCCAGCCGCCTGCAAGCGGCCGGCGCGGTGGTGATCTATGGCGTGGTCGGCTTCAAGACTCACGCCAAGATGATGCTGATCCTGCGCCGCGAAGCCGGTGAAATCGTGCGTTACGCGCACCTTGGCACCGGTAACTACCACGCCGGCAACGCCAAACTCTACACCGACTACAGTCTGCTGACTTCCGACGACGCGCTGTGCGAAGACGTCGGCAAACTATTCAGCCAGTTGATCGGCATGGGTAAGACGCTGCGCATGAAAAAGCTGCTGCATGCGCCGTTTACCCTGAAGAAGGGCATGCTCGACATGATTGCCCGCGAGACCCAATTCGCCCTCGATGGCAAGCCGGCGCATATCATCGCCAAATTCAACTCGCTGACCGATCCGAAGATCATCCGTGCGTTGTACAAGGCCAGCCAGTCCGGCGTGCGTATCGACCTGGTGGTGCGCGGCATGTGCTGCCTGCGTCCGGGCATCGCGGGGGTGTCTCACAATATCCACGTGCGTTCGATCATCGGTCGCTTCCTGGAGCACACGCGGGTGTTCTACTTCCTCAACGGCGGCGAAGAGCAGATGTTCCTCTCCAGCGCCGACTGGATGGAGCGCAACCTCGACAAGCGGGTAGAGACCTGCTTCCCGGTGGAAGGCAAGAAACTGATCATGCGGGTCAAGAAGGAGCTGGAGAGTTATCTCACCGATAACACCCACAGCTGGAGCCTGCAGTCGGATGGGCGCTATGTGCGCAACACCCCGACCGGCAACCAGAACCCGCGCAGTGCGCAGGCGACGTTGCTGGAGCGGCTGGGCAGCCCGCTATTGACCGTGCGCTGATACAGGCCTTGGAGGAAGCGGCCTATCCGCTTTCCTGCTGGTCGCCTACATCCACCACTGAGCGGTCGGACAGACGCTTCAGACTTGCCAGGTTGGGAGTCGCCTATTCCCATTCCTAGACTGACACCGGGCTATCAGACGATAGCCCTGGACAGTTGAGGAGTTTTCGATGATAGGGCCAGTCGTAGGAATGGGAGTGGGCGGTTCGGGGCTTCTTGAGGCGTTCATTTCGCCGCCGAAGGATTACCGCAGCGCGCAGGTGATGTCGTCTGGCATGAGCCAGACGACGGTCACTTCAGAATCCCTGGTAAAGGATTCGTTGAAAAGCATCGCCAATATCGACCAGGGGTTGCAGGGTGGCAATGCGTTTCTTGAAGTCAATCCCGATGCCCGTGAGCAGGCAAGGGCGCGTGACCTGGAGCGTACCAACGGTACCGTGCGCGGTTTTTTGCATGGTGTTCCGATCGCTCTGAAGGATGTCTTTGAAACCAGTGGAAAAATGCAGACCAGTGCGGGCTCCCGCGCGTTGGTGGGATCACCGGCGCAAAAAAACGCCAAGGTTGTGGATAACTTGCTCAACGCTGGTGCGGTGATCGTGGGCAAAACCAACATGAGTGAGCTGTCCAACTTTCGCTCCGACGTACCGGTGGACGGATGGAGTTCCCGTGGCGGGCAAACCCTGAATCCGCATCGGCTGGGAGGGCAGGTGGCGGGGTCGAGTTCCGGTTCGGCGGTGGCGGTTGCCCAGGGGCATGTCCCACTGGCGTTGGGGGTCGAGACCAACGGTTCGATCATTTCGCCCGCGGCCTTCAACGGTGTGTTCGGTTTGAAAACAACGGTCGGGCTGGTAAGTACCGAAGGGGTGATGACCAGTTCGAGGCTGGACTCGGTGGGCACCTTTACGCGTAACGTACGCGATGCTGCTGAAGCGCTAAATGCCATGACGCAAACAACGGTTTATACCGCCGGGCTGAAGCCGGATGCCTTGCAGGGCAAGCGCATCGGCTACACCCCTGTGCCCGAGTTGACGCAAGAAGACGCCAAGGACCCGGCCAAGCGCGCGGATAAAAAGCATTTTGAGGACGCTATCCAACTACTGGCGTCCAAGGGCGCCGTCATGGTGCCGATCGGCGCGCTGGATGCCGATGTGTCGAAGCAGACCTACGATCAGTACAACGACGCGCTTTTGGCCGGAGTCAAACCAAGACTGGAAGCATACCTGGCTACAAGGGAAGGGTTGCCCGTGAAGTCGTTGTCCGAGCTGATTGCGTTCAATGAGCGCGATAGGCGGCCGGGGGAGCCTGACCAGGATCTGCTGAGCTTTATCGACAGCCTGCAAGTGACGGATGAGCAGCGCGAGGCGCTATGGGCGTCCGTTCTCCCCACGTTCAGGGACACTCTCGACACGCCGCTCAATGAGCACAAGCTCGATGCAATCGTGTCGAACTTCCACTCACACAATTACTACGGCGCCGCCGCGGCAGGCTACCCCGGTATATCGGTGCCTTCGGGTATGGATGAGGAGGGGATGCCGACCGCGCTTTACTTTTGCGGTACGGGCAACAGCGAGGCCACGTTGCTTTCGCTCGCCTATGGCTATGAACAGGCTTCCCAGGCTATCCGCGAGCCGGCCTTCGAGCCGGGTGCGCCACAGTCGTCGGGCGTTTAGGGGCGTCATGCGGTTGCGCACCGGATGCCGGTCAGGCATCCGGTGTGGTGCCAGGTCAGTGGACGTTCAGGGTAAAGCCTACCCGTGTCAGCCACTCGGCCTCCTGGGCAAAATCGGCTTGGGTCAGTGGGTGCTCCTCCAGCCAATCCTCGGGGAACACCACATCCAGGCTATCGCCACGGGCGTGCAAGGTGACCTGCGGCATCTGGTGGGTGCCACGAATGTGATGGAACAGAATCGCAAAGCGCAGCAGGGCACACAGGCGGATCAGCTTGATGCCGTCGGCGCCGAACTCTGCGAATTTGTCCTTGGGAATATTGCGGCGATGACCACGCACCAGCAGCGCCAGCATCTGCTGGTCTTCCCGGGAAAAGCCTGCCAGGTCGGAGTGCTCGATCAGGTACGCGCCGTGCTTGTGGTAATGGTAGTGGGCGATATCCAGCCCCACTTCATGGACCTTGGCCGCCCATCCCAGCAGTTCCCGCCAGACCCCGTCTTCGAGCTCCCAATCCTCGGCGACCTGATCAAAGGCATGCAACGCCTTGCGCTCGACCCGCGCCGCCTGTTCCAGATCGACGTGGTAACGCTCCATCAGCGAGCCCAGGGTGCGCTCACGCACGTCTTCATGATGGTGGCGGCCCAGCAGGTCATAGAGCACCCCTTCACGCAGCGCACCGTCGCAATGGTCCATACGTTGCAGTTCGAGGGCATCGAAGATGGCTTCAAGGATCGCCAGGCCCGCCGGGAAGATGGCCCGGCGGTCGGGCTTGATGCCATCGAAGTCGATCTTCTCGGCATCCCCGAGCTTGAACAGCTTGCGCTTGAGCCAGGCCAGGCCTTCGGCATTCACCTCACCGGTGCCATGGCCGCCAGCCTTCAGGGCCAGGCCAATGGCGCGGATAGTGCCGGATGAGCCGATGGCCTCATCCCAGGTCAGGCGATGCAGGGCATGCTCGATGCTCATGATCTCCAACCGCGCCGCCGTATACGCCTGGGCGTAGCGGGCCGGGGTGATCTTGCCGTCCTTGAAATAACGCTGGGTATAGCTGACGCAGCCCATTTGCAGACTTTCACGCAACAACGGTTCGAAGCGCTGGCCGATGATGAACTCGGTGCTGCCGCCGCCAATGTCCGCTACCAGGCGCTTACCGGGGGTATCGGCCAGCGTGTGGGAAACGCCGAGGTAGATCAGGCGCGCTTCTTCACGACCCGAGATGACTTCCACCGGGTGGCCGAGGATCTCCTCGGCGCGGCGGATGAATTCGCCACGGTTACGCGCTTCGCGCAATGCGTTGGTGCCGACGATACGCACGGCGCCCTGAGGCATGCCGTTGATCAGTTGGGCAAAGCGCTTGAGGCAATCGAGCCCGCGTTGCATGGATTCTTCGTTGAGCTTGCGCTCGTCGTCGATTCCGGCAGCCAGTTGTACCTTTTCGCCGAGCCGCTCAAGGATGCGGATCTCACCGTTCTGGGCCTTGGCCACGACCATGTGAAAGCTGTTGGAGCCCAGGTCGATGGCGGCGATCAGGGACAGATTCTTGGCTTGGGATTGCGGCATGGTTAGGGGATCTCGGTCGATAACCTCGCCATCGTGCCACGATCAAACGCTGACGCCAACGCGTAGTGCTTGGTGATTTGTCCTACCCCTGCTCTCGATCAAATTTTGTAGGAAATGTAGGGCAATTTTCCGTAGTGCCGATGACATCGCTCTAGGTCGTTGACGGAAGTTTCAAGATTTTTTGCGACTTGCGATTTTTATGCTGTTTCCTACATGAGTAAGTTGACAATGCCGCTCCATAATTTGTTCTGGACTACTTGAAGCGTTGTTAAAGAGGACAGTTGTTTTTTACGAGTCTCACAGGGATTAAGGTGTCGTCTTATATTTATTGGGCGGGTCGAGGAGTGAAACTGTCATTCGGCAATCAAGCCGGGGTGTTATTTATCTATGCTTTGTGTTTCAAGGAGGAACTAGTAATGGAGAGCGGAATCTCCGGCCGGATAAATAATGACTGACACTTTCCAACGACAGGTCGATCATGAAAAAAGTAGTAGGTTTGACAGTAGGCATCATTTGCCTGGCAGCCAGTATTGGCGCTCAAGCAACAAACGTTGCGCAACTGGTAGTACGCGGGACGATCACCCCCACAGCCTGCAATCTGAGCCTGGGTGGCGGCGGCATCATCGACTACGGGACCATTCGCTCCGGTGAACTGTCCCAGATTGCCTTCAACCCCCGTGAAGAGAAAACCACCACGGTGGCCGTGAACTGCGGCAGTACCCCGGCCAAGTTCGCCCTGGCCCTGACCGACCTGCAGGCAGGCAGCAAGGTCACCGGGATCCTTGGTGCTGGCTATACCGAAGCGCAGAACTTCGGGCTGGGCGCAGTATCGTCCCGGCGTACCGGCGGGTACTCGGTCACGCTCAGGGACCTGAGGTCTTCAGGTGTCGTGTTGAACCCCATCATGCGGGTCAGCACCGGCGCCTGGCAGAACAGTGACGGGAAAGTTGCCCAGGCACCCAGCCAGTATTCGTGGCGCAACGGTTCGACCGTTACCCCAGCGTCAATTTCCCAATTGACAGGGGTCATTGCGGTGAAGGCGGTCATCAACAAGGCGCAGGACCTGGACCTAACCCGTGATGTCACGCTGGATGGGCGCGCCACTTTAGTACTTAGTTACATCTAAGGACTTATAAAGGCAGCCGATATTGAAACGGAAGTTGTCATGACGCTTTCGTAACTTGTCGGCTGTTTTTGTGTGGCTGTTTATTTATTTGCTGTATGTCTGGGTCGTTGCGGAGAAACCACGGTGAGTTGTTTTTTAAAAGCAAGTGTGACGCTGTTGTGGTGTGTGGGTCTGTTGTTTTGCGCAAGTGGCGTGGCGGTCGCCGATGGCATGCAGCCCGAAACAACGGTCGTGGTGCTATATGAAGATGACGGTGAAGCGACGATCAATATCAAGAACACCGACCCTGGGCCTGCGTTACTTCACTCGGTAATTGAAAACATTGCTGAAGACCAAGAGCCACTGTTGATCGTCACGCCGCCGATTACCCGGGTCGAGGCAGGTGAAACCCAACTCGTGCGTTTTATCAGCACGGCTGGGACGCCGCTCAAGACCCAGCGTTTGAAACGCGTGTCCTTCGAAGGTATTCCCCAGGCGCGTAGTCCCGGCGGTACGACCATTGGCATCACCCTGCGGCAGAACCTGCCGCTGATCCTGCACCCCAGAGGGTTGGCCAGGCACCAGGCACCCTGGGAGTTGTTGAAGTGGAAGCGCCAGGGCACTGGCCTGGTTGTCCATAACGACAGTGCGTATGTGGTGCGCCTGGCGCTGGAGTTGCAACTGTTGCCCGGCAAGCAATTGGCGACCCTGCCGCGCAGCTATGTCCTGCCGGGAGAAGTACTGGTGGTCGATACCCACGGGCCGCAGTCCGATGTCACCTCGGTGGTTATGCAGCCCGCGACGGTGTACGGGTTCAGTGTCGACAGTTATCAAGCAGATGTCACCGACCATGGGATTTGAGCGGGCGGTGGGCAAAGGGGCTGGCGGCGCGTGTTGCTCGGGGCTGTTCATGGGGCTGGCAACCCTGCTCGGGGTTCAGGGGGACGCGCAGGCTATCCAGTTGGGCGACGGGTTTGATCTGGCCGCCCTGACCACTCACGGCATTGATCCAAAAATCTCGGAGTACTTTCGCAGCGCCGCACGCTTTCGCGAAGGGGTCCAGGTGGTCGGGCTGCGGGTCAATGGCACGGCATTGGGGCTGGTCGATGCGCGTTTCGACTATCGGGGGCAACTGTGTTTTACCCGCGGGTTGCTGGACAAGGCAGGGTTGCGGGTGCCGTCGGCGGTCCTGCAGGCTGGCGTGACGGCTGACCAGGCGTGTCACGACTTTCTTGGTGAGTTCCCGGCGACGATCGTCAGGTTGCGCCCCGGCAGTGACGAGGTGTCCCTGGTGGTGCCCACGCAATCGCTGCGCGAGCCAGAATGGGAGGCGGGCAGCTTCAGCCAGGGCGGTACAGCCGCCATGCTCAACTACGATGTGCTGGGCTTCGACAGCCATGGGCGCGATGGCTCCAGTCGTTTCGTCTCGGCCTATACCGAGGCGGGATTCAACCTGGGTAACTGGGTGGTGCGCAGTCGGCAGTTCTATGTTTCCGACAACGGCAGGGGCCGTAGTGAGCATGTGTATGCCTATGCCCAGCGAGATTTCGCGGCCTTGCAGTCGACCTTCCAGGTGGGCCAGATTTCCAGCCGCAGCCCGGTGTTTGGCGGTCTCCAGCTCTCGGGTCTGCAGCTCTTCCCAGATGGCGTTGCGCGTCTGGGGAGTTCCAACGGCGTCGTGGTTGAAGGCCTGGCCCATAGCCAGGCAAGGGTCGAGGTGCGCCAGTCTGGCGTGCTGATTTATTCAACCCTGGTACCTGAAGGGCCTTTCAGCCTGACAGGCCTGCCCCTGCTCAACGGCACCAGTGACCTGGACGTGAGTGTTATCGGCACGCGGGGTGGCAAGCGCAGCTTCGTGGTACCCGCCGCGTCTTTCGGCGCTCAAGTGCCCGTCGCGCCAGGCTTCGATTTTGCCCTGGGCAAGGTGCGGGAAACCCTCGCCAATGGTCAGGAGTCGCCGGTGGTGGCGATGGGCAGTGGCACCTGGGGCCTGGGTGCAGGCACTTCCCTGGGGTTCGGCGTGCTGGGGACCGATGAGTATCACGCGGCTGGCGGCACATTGAGTCGTGTCTTTTTCCAGCGGGTCACGGTTGCGGCACGGCACAACCGCTCCCGAGACAAGGTCCGCGGAGTGGGCGGGACGCGCAGCGCCGTATCGTTGGGCAGCCCTTTGGGAGCGGGGGTTGAAATCAACCTGAGCGTCACCACCCAGAGCCAGGGTTATCGTGATGTGCTGGAAGCCGGCATGGTATCAACCCGGGATGTCCTGGACGCACGCTTCCAACATCAGTACACCGCCGGCATGAGTTGGGCCGAGCCGGGATTGGGCGTGTTCTCCCTCAGCTATTCGCGCAACCGGCAGTTTGATGGACAGGGCGCCGAGCATGTATTTGCGTCTTGGAACAAGCGATTCAATGAAATTGATGTCGCCTTGGTCGCCGACTCCCAGACAGGTCCTTCCCGTCGGCGCAAGCGCCGTTACGCGGCCAATGAGGAGCGCCCCTCAGAAGGCGTGTCGCTGCGCCTGCAAGTCAGCGTGCCCTTCGGTGAGAGTCGCCGACTCACCTCTTATGCCAGTCGGCGCAACGGTCGCTCCGATATCGGCACCGCGCTGTCGGAACGGGTCAACGAGTATGTGGATTATGAGGTCGGCGCCGAGCGCGACCTGAGTGAACGCCAGCAATCGGTATACGGGCGGGTCGACGTCATGCCCCGTTATACCCGCATCGGTGCCGGAATGAGCCGGGAGGCATCAGGCAGCAGTTACACCGGGCAACTGCAGGGCGCCGTGGTCGCCCATGGGCAGGGGGTGTCTTTTTCGCCCTATGCGGTACAGGACACGTTCGGCCTGCTGTCGGTGGGAAATATCGCGGGGGCCAAGGTCTCCACGCCCCAGGGCCCGGTCTGGACCGACTATCGCGGTCATGCGGTCATCCCAGGGTTGCCGGCCTACAGCAACACCCACCTTGAGGTGCAGACCCAATCCCTGCCCAGGCATGTCGACCTCAAGAACGGCACCCACACCCTCGCTGCCGCACGCGGTTCGTTCAATACCGTGGAGTTCAAGGTGGTCAGCGCACGCCGTGTGCTGTTGACCGCTCGCGACCAGCGTGGACGTGCGTTGCCCCAGGGGGCTGCGGTGTTTGGACCGGACAAGGCCTTCCTGACCAGCGTGGTGGGCGAAGGGCTGATCATTCCTGAATGACAGCGAGCCCCAGCAAATCCTGAGTGTCGAGATGCCTGATTCGACGACGCCCTGCCTGCTGCAACTGAACCTTGAGCCAGAGCCCTCCAATGACAAATTGTATGAAGCCGCCTCGGCTACCTGCCGTGGATTGTAAGTCGATGGGCAACCACTCCCGGTGCCTGTTGTTCGTGATGGCGTTGTTGGTCAGTGAGGCCAGCGGCGCGACGTGTCAGTTAGCGCTGAGCCAGCCTCGGGTGGACTACGGCGTCTTGCGCCTCGGGCAGTTGCTGGATGGACACGCAGGCGCGCAGTCGCTGGGCAGGCGAACTGTGTTGCTGAACGTGGTGTGTGTAGACCCTGCCCCCATGGCATTGCGATTCAGTGGCCTGCCTGCGGGGGGGCTGGGTTTTCGGTTTGGCGGTGATGGCGCCTTTGCCTTGAGCATCCGCCGCGCCCGTGTTGACGGGCGGTCGGTGGATTTGGTCGCCGAGGGCGCGCAGGCCGTAGCTGCCGGTGAGCGCCTAATGCCCGGGCAGGTCATGATCGCCCGGGCGGCGGGTGTTCCGGTGGCAGGCCGACGGCTATCGGCCGAGCTTGAGATCGACCCTTACTTGCCGCAGGGGGCTTTCTCTGTGCGCCGCGAAACCACCCTCCAAGGGCAGGTACAGGTGGAGTGGGTGCCACTGGGGGTGAGTATCAGCCCGGCTGTTCCACCGAGCCAATGAAGTTGGCCAGTTCCGCGGTGCGCGGTTGGGCGAACAGGGTTTTTGGGTCGCCCACCTCATGCACCTTGCCCTGATGCATGAACACCAGTTTGTCGCCCACTTCCCGGGCGAAGCGCATCTCATGGGTCACCATGATCAGCGTCATGCCGTCCTTGGCCAGTTGGCGTACTACGCTGAGCACCTCATTGACCAATTCCGGGTCCAGTGCCGAGGTGATTTCATCGCACAGTAATACCTTGGGCGACATTGCCAGAGCGCGGGCAATGGCCACCCGCTGCTGTTGGCCCCCAGACAGGCGATCGGGGAATGCATCGAACTTTTCCCCCAGCCCCACACGGTCAAGCATCTGCCGCGCCAGTTGCGCAGCCTTGGCCTTGGATATTTTTTGCACGACCTGGGGCGCGAGCATGACGTTTTCACCCACCGTCAAATGGGGGAACAGGTTGAACTGCTGGAACACCATGCCGACTTTCTGCCGCAGGCTGCGCAGGTCGGCGCGGGCCGCGTCGAGGTATTCGCCATCGACTTCAATCACCCCGTCGTTGATCGACTCCAGGCCATTGAGGGTGCGCAGCAAGGTGGATTTCCCCGAGCCACTGCGGCCAATGATCGCCACCACCTGGCCTTCCTCGACCGTCAAATCGATGCCCTTGAGCACATGGTGATCGCCGTAATACTTATGCAGCGCGGATATTCTAAGCAGAGGCATGCAGTCTCCTTTCCAGGTAGCGGGCACTGAGGGACAAGGGGTAGCAGAGCAGGAAGTAACCGAGTGCCACCAAGCCGTAGACCATGAAGGGCTCGAAGGTGGCGTTGGCGAGCATGCCGCCGGTCTTGGTCAGTTCGGTGAAGCCGATGATCGACGTCACCGCCGTGCCCTTGACCACCTGCACCGAGAAACCCACCGTCGGCGCCACGGCAATGCGTAGGGCCTGGGGCAGGATTACGTAGCGCAGTTGCTCATAAGGGTTGAGGGCCAGGCTGGCGGAGGCTTCCCATTGCCCGTGGGCAATGGAGTCGACACAGCCGCGCCAGATCTCGGCCAGGTAGGCGCTGGTAAACAGGGTCAAGGCAATCGCGGCGGCCAGCCACGGCGAGATATCGATCCCCAGCAAGGCCACACCGAAGAACACCAGGAACAACTGCATCAGCAGCGGCGTGCCCTGGAACAGCTCTATATAGGTGCGGGCAATATTGCGCGGCAACGCCTTTTTGCTGATGCGCAGGGTCATTACCAGCAAACCGATAAGCCCTCCGCCGATAAACGCCACCAGCGACAGCAGCAATGTCCACTGCAGGCCGGTCAGCAGGTTGCGCACGATGTCCCACAACGAAAAATCACTCATGGCTGTTCCTCGTCACATACCGGCGCCCGATCCAATTGAGCAAATGGCGGATCATCAGCGCCATGCACAGGTACACCAGCGTGGTCAGCGCGTAGGTTTCAAAGGCGCGGAAGTTGCGCGACTGGATAAAGTTGGCGGCAAAGCTCAGCTCTTCAGTGGCGATCTGTGAGCACACCGCCGAGCCGAGCATCACGATGATGATCTGGCTGCTCAGGGCCGGCCAGACCTTGCCCAGCGCCGGCAGCAGCACCACGTGGCGAAACGCTTCAAAACGTGTCATCGCCAGCGCTGCCGCCGCTTCCAGTTGCCCGCGGGGAATCGCCTGGATACCGGCGCGGATGATCTCCGTGGAATAGGCGCCCAGGTTGATCACCATTGCCAATACCGCCGCTTGCCATTCGGAAATTTGCAGGCCCAGGGATGGCAGGCCGAAGAAGATAAAAAACAACTGCACCAGGAACGGTGTGTTGCGAATCAACTCGACATACACCCCGAAGAGCCAGCAGAACGGCTGGATTTTCCAGGCCCGCACCACGGCGCCGACAATCCCCAGCGCCACCCCCAGGATGGCGCCGATGGCGGTCAGTTCCAGGGTGAACAGCGCGCCGCGCAACAGGAGGTCGGTATTGGCCAGCACCGGCGCAAAGTCAAATTGATAGGCCATCAATCAGCTCCGCTTCAGAGATCTGCAGGCAATGGTTCTTTGAGCCACTGCATCGCGTTTTTTTCCAGGCTGCCATCAGCCTTGGCGCTGACCAGGATCTGGTTGACCTTCTCCAACAGCGCCGGCTCGTTTTTGTTCACGCCGACATACACCGGCGAATCCTTGAGCTTGACCTTCAACGCCGGCACCCGCTTGGGGTTGCGCTCACTGATCGCCACCATCACCACGTTGCCACTGGCGATCAAGTCCACCTGGCCGGCGAGGTAGGCGGCGATGGTCGAGTTGTTGTCTTCGAAACGCTTGATCGTTGCTTCCTTGGGGGCGACGGCGGTCAACTCGATATCTTCAATGGCGCCCCGGGTCACGCTGATGGTCTTGCCCTTGAGGTCATCGAGGCTCGCAATAGCCGCCTCAGGCGGGCCGAACACCGCGAGATAGAACGGCGCGTAGGCCTTGGAGAAGTCGATGACCTTTTCGCGATCCGGGTTCTTGCCCAGGCTGGAGATCACCAGGTCCACTTTGCCGGTGGTGAGGAACGGAATGCGGTTGGTGCTGTTGACCGGGGTCAGTTCCAGTTTGACCTTGAGTTGTTCGGCCAGCAGTTTGGCGGTATCGATGTCCAGGCCACGTGGTTTCATATCCGGCCCCACCGAACCGAATGGCGGGAAATCCTGGGGTACGGCGACCTTGAGGGTGCCACGGGCGACGATATCGTCCAGGCCATTGGCCTGGGCAGGTGCCTGGCTGAGCATCAGGCTGGCAAACAAGGCAGTGAGCAGGACGCTGCAACGCTTGGTCATGGCAACTCTCCGAAAAGGGCGAAGGGATTTTCTGAGTGTTGCCAGTGCATAGCCCGTGCCATGGCGCTCTGAAACGCCTGCAAGGCAGGTTTTTCGAGGCGTGCAGCGGTCTGACTGGTCTGAACAGTCAAGTCCCGCTTCGCACCCTTTTCGAGCGCCGGCAAAACCGGGCGAGCCCCTTTGGGGCGTGGCTTGCCGGCTACCGAGAATAGCTTTACAACTAGGCCCACTGTTGACTGAAATCTCGGGTTTTTCATGAATTCCATCGCCCAAGCCGTACCGGAAGCGGCCTTGCAGGCTATCCGCAAGCTCATCAAGGAGCAGGGCTTCGGTCCCGGCGATGCATTGCCTTCGCAGCGGGATCTGGCGATGCAATTGGGGGTCAGTCGTGCCTCGTTGCGCGAGGCCTTGTCATCGCTCAGTGCCCTGGGGCTGGTCAGCGTGCAACCGGGCAAGGGTGTGTTTGTGCAGGCGCCACCGGCGGCCGAGATGAAGGGGGTGGCCTGGCCGTTTACGGCGCAGGCCAGTCCGCTGGATATCTTCCAGTTACGTTATGCCCTGGAGGGTTTTGCGGCGGGGCTGGCGGCCATGACGCTGACCACCGAGGAACTGGATTGGCTCGAAGATAATGTCCAGGCCATGCGCCGGGAGCTCAAGGCCGGTGATTTCGAGGCCGCCGCCCGGTTGGACTTCGCTTTTCACCAGCGCATCCTGTTGGCCAGTGGCAATCAGGCGATGGTGAACATCCTCAGCGCCAGTGCCGAGGTGTTCCTGGAAAGCCAGAAACTACCGTTCATCCGACCGGAGCGGGCGATGGAAACCTGGCAGGAGCACCGCAAGATCCTCCGTGCCCTGGCCCGGCGCAGCAGCCCGGCGGCACAAAAAGCCATGCAGGAACACGTGCGTAACGCTGCGTTGCGCACAGGGATCATCTTTGTGACGGTGGCGGCCTCCTGATCCGGCCATATCCAAAATGATGGCGTTCGATAGCAAGAGTCAATCAGCGGCGGCTTCCTGAACGAAGGAAGGGCGGCTATGATGGGCAACGTTTTTTTTGCTTACAACCCGGAGACATCCATGAGCAACGATCTTATCAAGCACGTCACCGACGCGACCTTTGAGGCCGAAGTACTGAAGGCTCAAGGCCCGGTGCTGGTTGACTACTGGGCTGAGTGGTGCGGTCCTTGCAAAATGATCGCTCCGGTCCTGGACGACATCGCAACCACCTACGAAGGCAAACTGACCATTGCCAAGCTGAACATCGACGAAAACCAGGAAACCCCGGCCAAGCACGGCGTACGTGGTATCCCGACCCTGATGCTGTTCAAGAACGGCAACGTCGAAGCGACCAAGGTCGGCGCACTGTCCAAGTCGCAACTGGCTGCATTCATCGACGCCAACATCTAAGCGTCGTAAAAAAGCCCCGCAAATTGCGGGGCTTTTTCGTAAAGCAGGGCTAGACGCTCTGAAATTCAGGTGGTACATTCGGCCCCGCACTGGTTTCTCCACTGCCCCCTGCAAGCCGTCGCCGACGCATTCCTTTCGATTAGTACGCGATCCTGTCGCCTTCTCTGCGGCGCGGCCTCATTAAGCCAAAAGCTTAATTCCCCCCCTCTATAAATGATTACGTCATTCCTATATGAATCTGACTGAACTCAAGCAAAAGCCGATTACCGACCTGCTCCAACTGGCCGAAGAAATGGGCATAGAAAATATGGCCCGTTCGCGCAAGCAGGACGTGATTTTCTCCCTGCTGAAAAAGCACGCGAAAAGCGGCGAGGAAATCTCCGGTGATGGCGTGCTGGAGATTCTCCAGGACGGCTTCGGCTTTCTCCGCTCTGCAGACGCCTCCTATCTCGCCGGCCCAGACGATATCTACGTCTCGCCGAGCCAGATCCGTCGCTTCAACTTGCGCACCGGTGACACCATCGTTGGCAAGATCCGCCCTCCAAAGGAAGGCGAGCGTTATTTCGCCCTGCTCAAGGTCGACACGATCAACTTCGATCGCCCGGAGAACGCGAAGAACAAGATTCTCTTCGAGAACCTGACGCCGCTGTTCCCGACCGTGCGCATGAAGATGGAAGCCGGCAACGGTTCCACCGAAGACTTGACCGGTCGTGTCATCGACCTGTGCGCCCCGATCGGCAAAGGCCAGCGTGGCCTGATCGTTGCGCCGCCGAAAGCCGGTAAGACCATCATGCTGCAGAACATTGCAGCGAACATTGCGCGTAACAATCCTGAAGTTCACCTGATCGTGTTGTTGATCGATGAGCGTCCGGAAGAAGTAACCGAAATGCAGCGCACCGTGCGCGGCGAAGTGGTTGCCTCGACGTTCGATGAGCCGCCAACCCGCCACGTGCAGGTTGCCGAAATGGTGATCGAGAAGGCCAAGCGCCTGGTCGAGCACAAGAAAGACGTGGTGATCCTGCTCGACTCCATCACCCGTCTGGCCCGTGCCTACAACACCGTGATCCCAAGCTCCGGCAAAGTGCTCACCGGTGGTGTCGATGCCCACGCCCTGGAGAAACCGAAGCGTTTCTTCGGCGCCGCGCGGAACATCGAAGAAGGCGGCTCGCTGACCATTATCGCCACCGCGCTGGTTGAAACCGGCTCGAAGATGGACGAAGTGATCTACGAAGAGTTCAAGGGTACCGGCAACATGGAACTGCCTCTGGACCGTCGCATCGCTGAAAAGCGTGTGTTCCCGGCCATCAACATCAACCGCTCCGGCACCCGCCGCGAAGAGTTGCTGACTGCCGACGACGAACTGCAGCGCATGTGGATCCTGCGCAAGCTGCTGCACCCGATGGACGAAGTAGCTGCCATCGAGTTCCTGATCGACAAGCTGAAAACCACCAAGACCAACGACGAGTTCTTCCTGTCGATGAAACGTAAGTAATACGACGTTTCAGGTCCGAAAAAATGGCGCCCCGAGGGGCGCCATTTTTTTGCCTGGGGTTTTTAACGGCACCTGGCGGGCAATTGCGCCGCCGATAGGGCTGCCAGCGGCCCTCAGAGCAGGTACGATGTACGCCTATTTTACGGGTGGCATGGTTAATGAAATTCAAGGATCTTCGGGATTTCGTGCAGCAACTTGAGCAGCGCGGAGAGTTGAAACGTATTCAGGTGCCGGTTTCCCCGGTCCTGGAAATGACTGAGATTTGCGACCGCACCTTGCGTAACAAGGGTCCGGCGCTGCTGTTCGAAAACCCCACAGGCTTTGATATCCCGGTGCTCGGCAACCTGTTCGGCACGCCCGACCGGGTGGCGTTCGGCATGGGCGCCGAGTCGGTCAGCGAGCTGCGCGAAATCGGCAAGCTGCTGGCCTTCCTCAAGGAGCCCGAGCCGCCCAAGGGCCTGAAGGACGCGTGGTCGAAGCTGCCGATCTTCCGCAAGATCATTGCCATGGCGCCCAAGGTGGTCAAAGACGCGGTATGCCAGGAAGTGGTCATCGAAGGCGATGATGTCGACCTGGCGATGCTCCCGGTGCAAACCTGCTGGCCCGGCGATGTCGGCCCGCTGATCACCTGGGGCCTGACCGTCACCAAGGGCCCGAACAAGGACCGCCAGAACCTGGGCATCTACCGCCAGCAAGTGATCGGACGCAACAAGGTCATCATGCGCTGGTTGAGCCACCGTGGCGGTGCGCTGGATTTCCGCGAGTGGTGCGAGAAGCACCCCGGCCAGCCGTTCCCGGTCTCTGTGGCCCTCGGGGCCGACCCGGCGACGATCCTCGGCGCCGTGACGCCGGTGCCCGACAGCCTGTCCGAATACGCCTTTGCCGGCCTGCTGCGCGGCAACCGCACCGAGTTGGTGAAGTGCCGTGGCAACGACCTGCAAGTACCGGCCACCGCCGAAATCATCCTTGAAGGCGTGATTCATCCGGGCGAGATGGCCGATGAAGGCCCGTATGGCGACCACACCGGCTACTACAATGAAGTCGACAGCTTCCCGGTGTTCACCGTCGAGCGCATCACCCACCGGATCAAACCGATCTACCACAGCACCTACACCGGCCGGCCGCCTGATGAACCGGCGATCCTCGGCGTGGCGCTGAACGAAGTGTTCGTGCCGATCCTGCAGAAGCAGTTCCCGGAAATCACCGACTTCTACCTGCCGCCGGAAGGCTGCTCGTACCGCATGGCCATCGTGACCATGAAGAAGTCGTACCCGGGCCATGCCAAGCGCGTCATGCTCGGTGTGTGGTCGTTTTTGCGACAGTTCATGTACACCAAGTTCGTTATTGTCACCGACGACGACATCAACGCCAGGGACTGGAACGACGTGATCTGGGCCATCACCACGCGCATGGACCCCAAGCGCGATACGGTGATGATCGATAACACGCCGATCGACTACCTCGACTTCGCCTCGCCGGTGTCGGGCCTGGGTTCGAAGATGGGTCTGGATGCGACCCACAAGTGGCCGGGTGAAACCACCCGTGAGTGGGGCCGGGTAATCGTCAAGGATGAAGCCGTGACGGCGCGTGTCGATGCGATGTGGAAAGAATTGGGAATAGATTGATGCGTGTAACCCTGCAACCTTCCGGTGCGGTCCTCGACCTGCAGCCGGGCGAGCGGATTCTTGAAGGCGCGCGGCGCCTGGGCTACGAATGCCCGCAGGCGTGCCGCAATGGCGTATGCCATGTATGCGCGGCCCTGTTGGTCGAGGGTCGGGTGCAACAAGCCGGTGAGGTGCGTGATCATGGCGAGTTCTATACCTGCATCGCCGAGCCCCTGGAAGATTGCATCGTGCTCTGGGATGGCGTGTTGGCGCCGGGGGAGTTGCCAGTGCGCAAGCTTTCCTGCCAGTTGAGCGAGTGCGTGGACTTGGGTGGCGATGTGTGGCGCGTGCGCCTGCGGGCTCCGGCCGGCAAGGCGCTGCGCTACCACGCTGGCCAATACCTGATGATCGAGCGCGAAAACGGCGAGAAATCGGCCTTTTCCCTGGCTTCGGCGCCCCACGCCGGGCGCGAGCTGGAATTGCATGTGCTGGTGCGCGAAGACAGCGCCCGCAGCCTGATCGAGCAGTTGCAGCGTAACCAGATGGCGCGGGTCGAGCTGCCGTTTGGCGATACCCACTTGGCCGAGTTGCCCGACGGGCCGCTGGTGTTGATCGCGGCCGGCACCGGCATGGCGCAGATGCATAGCCTGATCGAACATTGCCGGGCCAGTGGTTTCAAGCATCCGGTGCATCTGTACTGGGGCGTGCGTCGTCCCGAAGATTTCTACCAGGTGGAGCATTGGGAGCAGTGGCAGCAATTGCCCAACCTGTTCCTGCATAAAGTGGTGAGTGACCTGTGCGGTTGGGAAGGGCGTTGCGGCTTGTTGCATGAAGCCGTGTGCGAAGACATTACCGACCTCAAGGCCGTGCATGTCTATGCCAGTGGTTCGCCGGCGATGATTTACGGCACGCTGGATGCGCTGGTCAACGCCGGCATGGATGCACACCAGATGCGCGCCGACGTGTTTGCCTACGCACCACGCGCCTGACTTCAAACGGTGTGTGGGCTTGCCTGCGAAAGCGGTGAATCAGTCGCTGGATGTGTTGACTGACACACCGCATTCGCGGGCAAGCCCGCTCCCACATAGGCCCGGTTCCCACAGGGGATTGTGTCTACTCACGTCTGTCGGTGTCAGAACCGCACACCTGTGGTCACCATCGCCGCATTGAACCCCAGCAATACGAATTCCGCCGCTACCGGCCCATAGTGGGTTCCCACCGATGGGATGATCACCGGCGCCACGCCGTAGCGGTTCAGCGGGATCTTGTCACGGTATTTGCCGCGATAGCCCTGGATCGCCCCGCCGGTCAGCTTCAAATACACCGGATAGTCGCTCATGTCGTAGCGTTTGCCTGCGTACGCGTAGTACGAGCGTTGGCGAAACGAGTTGCGAAAGGTCGCCCCGCCATACACCCACCCCGAAGCGTCATTACGCTCCAGGCCGATCAGGTCCTGATTGTTGTTGTGCTCGGGATCCGGCGCAAAGTGCCGGGTATAGACGCTGGTCTGGGCGTACCAGAAGCCTTTGTCGTCGTTGGCCGGCGCTTCGGCGGCCAGGGCGGTGGTGGCCTGCGCCAGGAGCAGCAGGCCGGAAAGTCGGTTTTTCATGGGGCGACCTCGATAGTCGGTGGATGCGCGGCTAAGTGGGTCGTGACGCGAGCCTAGTTTGAGGGCTCGCTCGCCACAAAGGCTGAACGGGCGCTGAAAATAGCGGGATTTTCCGGAGTAATCCTGACGAATGGAGCCTGTTGCTTATGCTTTTGCTTATTCTTAAAAGATATTTATTCGTCAAGATAAATATCATTAAGCTATATGTCATCGGGCCACCGACTGTCTGCCAATAACCAGTAAATGACCGCCACCGTCCGCCACACGGATCGATCGTATGAACTCAGGGCATTGACGTTCTGACTTTTGATTCCAAGGGGAGCGTTATGGGGAGCTACAACAAGCACGCGCTGTACACGGCGATTTTGTCAGCCAATTTGCTGGCCGCCGTGGGATTCAATCCGGTGATCGCCGCTGAAGCGGCGACGGCCGAAACGCCAAAGCTCGATACCGTGATCGTCACGGGTACCCGCGCCCAAGAGCGCACGGCCAGCGCGTCACTATCACCTATTGATGTGATTTCCGGCGAAAGCCTGCTCAGCACCGGTTCCGATGAGCTGGGCGCGGTACTGGCGCGGCTGATTCCGTCCATCAACTTTCCGCGCCCCAGCCTGGTGGATGGCGCCGAACTGGTGCGCCCCGCACAACTGCGTGGCCTGTCGCCGGATCAGGTGCTGGTGCTGGTCAATGGCAAGCGGCGCCACACCAGCGCCTTCGTCAACCTGGGCGGGGCGGTTGGTCGCGGTTCGGCCCCGGCGGATTTGAATGCCATCCCGCTGTCGGCGGTCGACCATATCGAAGTGCTGCGCGATGGCGCGTCGGCTCGCTACGGGTCCGATGCGATTGCCGGGGTGATCAACGTGATCCTCAAGCAGACCGACCACGGTGGCTCGGTTTCCAGCAAGTTCGGCCAGTACAAGAAAGGTGACGGGATCCAGCGCAATATCAGCGGCAACACCGGCCTGGCCGTGGGCGAGAATGGGTTTATCAACCTGTCGGCCGAAGGTGCCGACAATGACTACACCAATCGCGCCGGCCACGATTACCGCCCAGCCAGCATCGGCTCCACCACTTACGGCCAGCGGGTGTTCCGCCAGGGCGAACCCTCGACCAACGAAGGCAAGCTGTGGTTGAACGCCGGTTACGCCTTCAACGATGCCACCGAGTTCTACAGCTTTGGCGGCTACAGCAAGCGGCGCGGCGAGACGGCAGCGTTCTATCGGGCGAGCAACGCGTCCAACAACCTCCCGGCGCTCAACCCCAATGGCTACCTGCCGCTGATCCGTGGCAGCCTCGAAGACACCTCGCTGGTGGCCGGCCTGCGTGGGCAGTTGGCGTATGACTGGCACTACGACCTGTCGGCCAACTACGGCAAGAACCAATACGAACTGCGCACCGAAACCATCAACACCTCCCTGGGCCTGGCGACGCCACGCAAATTCGACAACGGCACCCTGAGCAACGAGCAGAAGCAGCTCAGCCTGGACCTGTCCCGTGAGTTTGACCTGGGCTGGTTGCCGTACCCGGTCTCGGTGGCATTCGGCGGCGAATACCTGCACCAGGGCTATGAGATTGAAGCCGGTGAGCCGGCGTCCTACTACCAGACCGGCAGCTCGGGCCTTGGCGGTTTCCGCGATGCCGACGCCGGCAGCACCTCGCGCCACAACTGGGCGCAGTACCTGGACCTGGAAACCAATTTCACCGAAAAACTCGGGGTGTCGGCGGCGGTGCGACACGAGGACTACAGCGACTTTGGCTCCAACGTCAGCGGCTCGTTGTCGGCGCGCTATGACTTCACCCCGCAAGTGGCCCTGCGCGGCAGCATTTCCAATGGCTTTCGCGCGCCGTCCCTGGCCCAGCAGAACTTTGCCTACACCTCGTCGCAGTTGATCGGCAACACCATCCAGGAAGCCGGCACCTTCCCGGCCAACAGTCAGGTGGCGCGCCTGCTCGGCGCCGAAGACCTCAAGGCCGAGAAGTCGCGCAACTACAGCCTGGGCCTGGTGCTGGAGCCTGCGGACAACCTGACAGTGACGGTCGACGTCTACCGTATTGATATTCGCGACCGCATCAGCCTGTCGTCCAACCTGGCCCTTAACGCGGCGACGCGCGCCTATCTGCAGGCCAATGGTGTCGGCAACATCGACTACACTACCGCCCGCTACTTCACCAATGCTACCGATACCAGCACCGACGGCGTCGACCTGGTGGCCAACTATCGTTACCAACTGGACAACGGCATCCGCTGGAACAGCACCGTGGGCTACAACTACAACCACACCAAGGTCACGGACGTGAAGGCCAACCCGGCCATTCTCGATAGCCTGGGGGCCAATCTGGTGCGGGTCGACCGGCGCGAGCGCATCGGTTTGTTGGGCGACACCACGCCCCAGCACAAGCTGAGCCTGGGCAACGATTTCACCTTCGGCAATTGGGCGCTGCACAGCAATCTGGTGCGCTATGGCGAGTTCACCAGCTACCAGGCAGACAAGGTCAACGACCAGACCTTCAAGGCCGCCTGGGTGCTGGACCTGTCGGCTGACTACAAATTGCACAACTGGACCTTCACCGTGGGCGGCGACAACGTCACCGACAAGTACCCGGAAAAGCTCAATGCCTACGCCAGCAGTGGCGGCAACCTGGCCTATAGCACTTTTTCGCCTTACGGTTACAGCGGCGCGTTCTATTACGGTAAAGTCGCCTATAACTGGTAGTAGCTCTTCATTTCCGAGAAAGGAGACCTAAGCGATCCGCCATGACCGTTATTGAATCCGAACTTCTGCAATTGGCTTACCCTCCGCGGCTCGATCTGGGGCCGCAACTCACTCACGAACAATTGATGAGCTCGATGCAGGCCACCATGGGCCTGCACAAGGGTGGGCCGGTCTGGTTGTTTGCCTACGGCTCGCTGATCTGGCGTCCCGAGTGTTCGGCCACCCAACGCCTGCGCGCACGGGTCCACGGTTATCACCGGGGCCTGTACCTGTGGTCCCACGAGCACCGCGGTACGCCGGAGTTGCCGGGGCTGGTGTTTGGTCTGGATCGCGGCGGCTCGTGCAGCGGCTTTGCCTATCGCCTGCCGGAGGATCAACTGGAGGCTTCGCTCTATGCCTTGTGGCAGCGCGAGATGCCTTACCCGTCGTATCGGCCACACTGGCTCAGTTGCCGGCTTGAAGACGGCAGTCAGGTGCAGGCGTTGGGTTTTGTGCTGGAGCGGCACTTGCCCAGCTACGCCGGCAACTTGCCCGACAGCGTGCTGAACCAGGTATTTGCCAGCGCTTGCGGGCGTTACGGCACTACTCGCGATTATGTCGAGCAGACCGTCAACGCCCTGCGTAGCCACGCCATGCCAGACAAGAATCTGGAGGCGCGGCTCAAGCGATGTGCCAAAGGCGTCGCGGCGATTAACGCGCCGAGCTGACGCTATTGGTGTGCCACAGGGTAGGGATCAGGAACGCGATGGCCAGCAAGCACGCGCCGATCAGCAGCACAAAGCCGCCGTCCCAGCCGAAGTGGTCCACGGTGTAGCCCATGGCCGCACTGGCCGCTACCGAACCGCCCAGGTAACCGAACAGGCCGGTAAACCCTGCGGCCGTACCGGCGGCTTTCTTCGGCGCCAACTCCAGCGCCTGCAGGCCGATCAGCATCACCGGGCCGTAGATCAGGAAGCCAATGGAGAACAGCGCGATCATGTCGACCATCGGGTTGCCCGGCGGGTTGAGCCAGTACACCAGGGTCGCCACGGTCACCAGGGCCATGAACACAATGCCGGTCAGGCCACGGTTGCCACGGAAGATCTTGTCCGACATCCAGCCGCACAGCAGCGTGCCCGGAATCCCCGCCCACTCGTAGAAGAAGTACGCCCAGGACGACTTGTCGACCGTGAAGTGCTTGGCTTCCTTGAGGTAGGTCGGTGCCCAGTCCAGCACGCCATAGCGCAGCAGGTAGACGAACACGTTGGCGAAGGCGATGTACCACAGCATCTTGTTACGCAGCACGTACTTGACGAAGATTTCCTTGGCGCTGAATTCGTCTTCGTGGCTGGCGTCGTAGCCTTCCGGGTAGTCGTTCTTGTACTTCTCGATAGGCGGCAGGCCCACCGACTGCGGGGTGTCGCGCATGGTGATGAAGGCAAAGGCCGCCACCAACAAGGCCACGGTGGCCGGCACATAGAACGCGGCGTGCCAGTCGTTGAACCAGGCCATGCCCAGCAGGAACAGCGGGCCGATCAAGCCGCCGCCGACGTTATGCGCCACGTTCCACACCGACACCACGCCACCGCGTTCTTTCTGCGACCACCAGTGCACCATGGTCCGTCCGCTCGGCGGCCAGCCCATGCCCTGGGCCCAGCCGTTGATGAACAGCAAAATGAACATCATGGTCACGCTGGAGGTGGCCCAAGGCGCGAAACCGAAAATGAACATCACCCCCGCCGACACCAGCAAGCCAAAAGGCAGGAAGTAGCGCGGGTTGGAGCGGTCGGACACCAGGCCCATGAGGAACTTGGACAGACCGTAGGCAATGGCGATCGCCGACATGGCCAAGCCCAGCTGACCACGGGTGTAGCCCTCGTCGATCAGGTATGGCATGGCCAGGGAGAAGTTCTTGCGTAGCAGGTAGTAACCCGCGTAGCCAAAGAAAATACCGGCGAAGATCTGCCAACGCAGTCGTCGGTAGGTACTGTCGATTTTTTCTTCAGGCAGGGGTGCCTGATGAGGGGCAGGACGAAAGAAAGCAAACATTCAAGAGCTCCAAATTTCTTGTTTTGACTGCGGATGCGAATGTTACAGTTTCGTTACCGAAAATAGCATCGCCTCTTATCTGCAAACACAGGAAACGGGAGGAATTGCATGTTCTTTTACGAACATGTCGCGAATAGATAAATAGAAGGCGTGATCAGATTCCTCAGAACACCGCAGATCAAATGTGGGAGCAGGCAAGCCAGCTCCCACACTGACCGCATTTCAAATCACTGGCGGACCTGGACGACCACCTTGCCCACCGCCTTGCGTTGCCCCAGGTCGTTGATCGCCTGGGCGGCGTTGTCCAGCGGATACACTTGCGACACCAACGGCTTCAACTTGCCCTCGGCATACCAACTGAACAGTTGCTGGAAATTCGCCGCATTATCCTGCGGCTGGCGCTGGGCGAACGAGCCCCAGAACACCCCAACCACCGCCGCGCCCTTGAGCAGCGCCAGGTTCACTGGCAGCTCAGGAATACGCCCGCTGGCAAAGCCCACCACCAGCAGGCGGCCGTTCCAGGCAATGGCACGGATGGCCTGGTCAAACAGATCGCCGCCCACCGGGTCGTAGATCACGTCGGCACCGTTACCATCGGTCAGGCGTTTGATTTCATCCTTGAGGCTGCTTTCGCTGTAGTTGATCAGCTCATCGGCACCTGCGGCCTTGGCTATGGCCAATTTGTCGGCGCTGCTGGCGGCAGCGATCACCCGGGCGCCCATGGCCTTGCCGATTTCCACGGCGGCCAGGCCCACGCCACCGGACGCGCCCAGCACCAGCAGGGTCTCGCCGGCCGCCAGGTGGCCACGCTGCTTGAGCGCATGCATCGAGGTGCCGTAGGTCATGCTGAAGGCGGCGGCGGTGTTGAAGTCCATGCTCGGCGGGATCGGCAGTACGTTATAGCCCGGTACCGCGACCTGTTCGGCAAAGCTGCCCCAGCCGGTCAACGCCATGACCCGGTCACCGACCTTGACGTGGCTGACCTTTTCCCCGACTTCGCTGACCACGCCCGCCGCTTCGCCACCCGGCGAGAACGGGAAAGGTGGCTTGAACTGGTACTTGCCCTCGATGATCAGCGTGTCCGGGAAGTTCACCCCGGCGGCATGCACATCCAGCAGGATCTCGTTCTTCTTGATCGCGGGGCTGGCGACGTCTTCCAACACCAGGGTTTCGGCAGGGCCGAAGGCTTTGCACAGCACGGCTTTCATCGGACTATTCCTTTTGGCGTATTGGCCGATAAGTGTAGGTGGGTAAGGTCACGGGTCAACGAGCATGCCCCGGCCTGATAAGTCGCCATAAGCTTGTGCTCTGCCTTGCTAGCGTTATGCTACTGGCAACCGAATGTGAGGAATGAACTGTGAAAGCGTGGATCCTGTTGATGCTGGCCCTGACGTTGCCGATGGCAGCCCATGCCGAAGAAGCCAAGGAAGGTGAGGCGCCCAAGGTCAGTTATTACAGCCTGACGCCGCCTTTTGTCGGCAACTACGCCTTGGATGGCGGCCCGAAACTGCGGGTGTACAAGGCCGATGTGGCCCTGCGCGTGACCGGCCCGGAAGCGGCGGCGGCGATCAAGGCCAATGAACCGTTGATTCGCAACCAACTGGTGGCGTTGTTTACCCAGCAGACTGTCGAGAGCATGGGCAGTGTCGAAGGCAAAGAGAAGTTGCGCCAGGAAGCGTTGAAGCAGACCCAACAAGTGATGAACGACGAAACCGGCAAGCCGGTGGTTGAGGATCTGTTGTTCAATAACTTGATCATCCAGTAAAGCGCGCGCTGAAAAGCCGGTGCCCACATTTGACGGTGTTCACCCTCAAAATGTGGGAGCTGGCTTGCCTGCGATGACGGCCTTGCGGGCACCTCAAGACGCCAGGCTTTTCCTGAACCTGGCCAACGCCACTGCAAAAAACAACAACCCAATCGCCGCTAGCGCCAGCAAGTCCGGCCACACCACGCTCACTCCCGCATCCCGGAACAGAATCGCCGCACTCAAGCTCACAAAATGCGTCGACGGCGAGCCCTGCATCACCCATTGCAACCATTCGGGCATGCTGTCCAACGGCGTGCTGCCGCCAGACAGAAGCAGCATCGGAATGATCACCGGGATCGCCAGCAAACCGAACTGCGGCGTCGAGCGGGCGAGGGTGGCCAGGAAGATGCCCAGCGCGGTGCTGGCAAACAGGTAGAGTGCCGTCACCAGCAGGAACAGGCTCAACGACCCGGCCAGCGGCACGCCGAGCATGCCCTTGACCACCACTTCCAGCGACAGCCAGGTGCACAGCACCACCACCAGCATGTTGCTCCAGATTTTCGCCAGCATGATCTCCAGCGCGGTCAGCGGCAGCACCAGCAAATGGTCGAGGGTCCCGTGTTCGCGCTCGCGCAGCAGCGCCGTGCCGGTCAGTACGATGGCGAGGATGGTGATGTTGTTGACGATCTGGATCACCGCCAGGAACCAGCCACCTTCCAGGTTGGTATTGAACAATGCCCGGGTGGTGAGGGTCGCCGGCGCCTGCTGGCTGGCGTCAGACTGGCCACTGTAGGTCAGCAGTTCACGCTGGAAAATCCGCCCGATATAACCCGCACCCATAAAGGCCTGGCTCATCGCGGTGGCATCCACGTTGACCTGTACGCTTGGCTGGCGCCCGGCCAACAGGTCCGCCTGGAAATTGGCAGGCACGTTGATCACGAAGGTGTACTGGCCGCTGTCCATGACCTTGTCCAACTGGTCGTAGGCCAGTGGCACGGCGGGCTGGAACTCCGGTGGCTGCAAGGCTTCGGCCAACTGGCGCGACAATGAGCCGTGGTCTTCATCGACAAAGGCTACGCTGGCGTTGTGTACGCCAATCACCGAGCCGGCCGCTGGCATATAGATGGCGACGGTGAAGGCGTAGAACAGAAACAACAGCAACACACTGTCGTGGCGCAGGCTGGTGAGCTCTTTGAACCCCAGACGCAGGATATGGGCGAACTTGTGCATCAGGCCTCCTGCTTCTTGAGCATGATCAGGCTCAGCCCGGTGAACCCCAGGAAAAACCCGAACAGCGCCAGGCACTGAGGCCACAATTGGCGCAAGTCCAGGGCTTTGGTAAAGGTGCCGACGGCCACATCCAGAAAGTAACCGGCAGGAAACAGCATGCCCATCAGCGCGGCTGCCCCTTCCAGGGACGAGCGCGGCACGATCAGCCCGGAGAATTGGATGGTTGGCAGGCTGGTGATGATCATGGTGCCGAGGATCGCGGCGATCTGGGTGCGGGTGAACGCGGAAATCAGGAGGCCCATGCTGGTGGTCGCCAGCACGTACAGTAGGCCGCCAAAGGCCAGGGTCAGAGCGCTGCCCTTGAATGGCACGCCGAACAGCCAGCGATTCATCGCCACCAGCAAGGCCAGGTTGATCAGGCTGATGACCAGATACGGTGCCTGTTTGCCCAGGAGGAATTCCAGGCGGGTCAGCGGCGTGGCGTAGAAGTTGGTAATCGAGCCCAACTCCTTCTCGCGCACGATGCCCAGGGCAGTGAGCATGGCCGGGATAAACGCCAGGATCAGCGCCATCACGCCGGGGCCGATGGCATTGACGCTGACCACGTCCTGGTTGTAGCGAAAGCGCGTTTCCAGTTTGGCCGCAGGCGGCTGGGACAGCGGTGCGCTGTTGAGTTCGACCAATTGCTGGAGATTGGCCTGGTGCACGGCTTCTACATAATTACGGCTGGTCTCGGCACGAAACGGCATGCCGCCATCGAGCCAGGCGGCCACCGCCGGTTGACGTCCGGCGTACAGATCGCGGCCAAACCCGGGTGGAATTTCCAGGGCCAGTTTGATTTCCGAGCGCTGCAGGCGCCGGTGCAGCTCAGCCGAATCGGTGATTGGCGGCTGTTCGGCGAAGTAGCGCGAACTGCGGAAGGCTTCCAGGTAGGCGCGGCTTTGTGGCGTCTGGTCCTGGTCATATACGGCGAAGGCAAGCTTCTCGACGTCCAGGGAAATACCGTAGCCGAAGATCACCATCATGAAAATCGCCCCGAGCAGGGCAAAGGCCATGCGCACTTTGTCGCGCAACAACTCCTTACCTTCACGGCTGGCTACTGCCAGCAGGCGTGTCAGGCTGAAGCCGCGTTTGCTGACGGGTGGCGTGGTTGGCGTGCTGACGGTCGCACTGGGCGTGGCGGCTTCCTGGGTTTCCTGGGCTTGCTCCAGACAGGTGACGAACGCGGCTTCCAGGGTCTCGCCGTGGAACTGCTGTTGCAGCGCGTCCGGTGTGTCGCAGGCCAATACTTTGCCGGCGTGCATCAACGAAATGCGGTCGCAGCGCTGGGCTTCGTTCATAAAGTGGGTGGAGAGGAAAATCGTCACCCCTTGCTCGCGGGACAACTCCACCAGCAAGCGCCAGAAATCGTCGCGTGCGGCGGGGTCCACACCGGAGGTGGGTTCGTCGAGGATCAGCACTTCCGGGCGATGCAGCACCGCCACGGCCAGGGACAGGCGCTGGCGCAAACCCAGGGGCAACTCGCCGGAGGGTTGTTCGGCAACGCTGCCCAGGTCAAAACGCTGGATCAACTCCTCGATGCGCGGGCCGCTGTCGGCTTTGGGCAAGTCGAACAGTTGTGCGTGCAGCACCAGGTTCTGGCGCACGCTGAGTTCGCCGTACAACGAGAAGCTCTGGGACATGAAACCCACGCGCTTGCGGGTCGCCAGGTCCTTGGCGTTCACCGGGTTGCCCAGCAGCGTGGCACTGCCTTCGCTGGCCGGCATCAGCCCGGTGAGGACTTTCATGGTGGTGGTCTTGCCGCAGCCGTTGGAGCCAAGGAAGCCAAAGATCTCACCACGGCCGATGGCGAAGCTGACCTTGTTCACCGCCGTAAAGTCGCCAAAACGCAGGGTCAGGTCGTGGGCTTCGATGGCGATATCGGTGTTGTCGCTCGCCCGGGGTGGGATCACCAGCGGCTGGTTGTTGTGCGCGCTGTCGCCCTGGAAATGGGTAAAGGCCTCATCCAGCTTGCCGCTAGGCGTGACAGCTGCCAGTTCGCGGCTCAGGCCATCGGCGATCAGCTTGCCGCGGTCGAGCATCAGGCAGTGCTCGAACTGCTCGGCTTCTTCCATGTAGGCCGTGGCCACCAGCAGCGTCAGTTGTGGGCGCTCACTGCGTACGGTTTCCACCAGTTCCCAGAAGCGCCGGCGTGACAAGGGGTCGACGCCGGTGGTGGGCTCATCGAGGATCAGCAGGTCCGGATCGTGGATCAGCGCGCAGCACAGTCCCAGCTTTTGCTTCATCCCGCCCGACAGCTTGCCCGCCGGGCGATCGGCGAAACGCGCCAGGTCGGTTGCCAGCAGCAGGTTGTGCATGCGCTGGTCGCAGTCGGCTTTGGACAGGCCAAACAGGGTGGCGAAAAAGTGGATGTTCTCGCTGATAGACAGCTCGGGGTACAGGTTGCCGCCCAGGCCTTGGGGCATAAAGGCGATCAACGGGTACAGGCTGTTGCGGTGGCGGCGGTCTTCGATGGAGCCGCCCAGCACTTGCAAGTCACCGGCCTGGAGCTTTTTAACCCCGGCGATCAAGCCCAGCAGGCTCGACTTGCCCGCGCCATCGGGGCCGATCAGCCCGCAGCGGGTACCGGCCGGCAGGCTGAAGGCGATGTCGATCAGCGCCTGTTGCTTGCCGTAGTGATGGTTGATGCCCGTGGCGTGTAGCGCCAGCCCGTTCATTGCAGGTTGGCCGGCCAGTCCAGGTCGGCAGTGCGCACGTAGCCGGCGCCGGGCATGCCGGGCTTGGCCTGGGGCACGGCGCTGGGTTGAGTCAGGCGCAGCTTGACGCGAAACACCAGTTTCTGGCGCTCGTCGCGGGTTTCCACTTCTTTGGGGGTGAACTGGGATTTGGCCGCGACAAAACTGATTTTCGCCGGTAGCGGCTGATCCGGCAGGGCATCGAGCACGATGCGCGCTTCACTGCCCACGGTCAGGCGACCGGTGACCGAGGCGGGCAGGTAGAGGTTCATGTATTGGTCGTTCGGATCGATCAGCAACAATACCCGTCCGCCGGCACCGAGCACTTCGCCAGGTTCAGCCAGGCGCAACTGGATGATGCCGTCGATGGGGGCGCGCAGGCTGCTGTCGTCGATTTCGCTGGTCAGTTGCGCCACCTGGGCCTGGGCGGCACCGATAGCGGCCTTGACCGCGTTCACCTGGGCCTGAGCCGCTACTACCGCCGCATTGCCGGTGTTCTGGCGTGCCTGTTGCTGGTCGATCAACTGCGCGCTGGCGAAACCGCGTCGGTACAGTTCCTGGGTGCGCTTGAGTTCCTGGCTGGCCAGCAGGTTTTCGCTCTGGCGCAGTTGCACGTTGGCTTCGGCGGCGGCGAAGTTTTCCTTGGCGCGCAGCACTTCGGCTTCAGCCTGGGAACGCTGGGCTTCCAGGGTGCGGGTGTCGATACGCGCCAGCAGTTGGCCCTTGAGCACTTTGTCGCCTTCATCGACCCGCACTTCGGCCAGGCGGCCGGGGATTTTGCTGGCGATCTGCACTTCGGTGGATTCCAGCCGGCCGTTGCCCATGCTCAAGCCTTCCGGCAGGCGGTCGAGGGTGGACTTCCAATAACCGAAGCCGCCGGCGGCGACCAGCAGCAAAATCAGGAGGAAGGCGAAGAATTGCGAACTGCGATGTGACGTCGACATGGGTGCATCCTGCGGTGTTAGCGTCCTAGTTTGCCGGGATCGTAACCGATAGCCGTTGATACCGGTCAAATGAATACCTGACCTGCTGTGTTGAAGTACTGGAGGGGTTAGCGCAGGGCTATTACCGCCGCCCATTGTTCGGCTGTCACCGGCATCACGGACAGGCGGCTGCCTTTTTGTACCAGGGGCATTTCGGCCAGGGCGGTCTGTTGCTTGAGGTAGCCCAGCCCGAGGACTTTAGGGAAGGTCTCGACGTGGGCAACGGTGATGGCGCTCCACGGATTTTTTTCCGGCGTGGCCTTGGCATCGAAATAATGGCTGTCTGGCTCCAGGGCGGTCGGGTCCGGATAGGCCGCCTTGATGATTTTCCCTACGCCGGCAATCCCCGGTTCCGGGCAACTGGAGTGGTAGAAGAAGAACTCATCACCCACAGCCATGGCCCGTAGGAAGTTGCGCGCCTGGTAATTGCGCACGCCATCCCAGCGCGCCTCGCCGAGTTTTTCCAGGCCCTTGATGGATAGCTCATCGGGCTCGGATTTCATCAGCCAATAGGCCATGGGTTTGCTCCTTTGCAGGGGATTGGGCAGGTTGTCTGTCAATTTCATGACAAACCGACGGTCGGTTGACGCCAAGGTTTGCGTGTTGGTTCACGTTAACGCAGAATGCCGGGATTTTAAGCTTGACGCAGCTGGAACGGACTACTTTGGAACGTTGCTGTCATCGTGTGTGATATGCCTGAAGGGGGGCAATCGATGAAACGCAAACCGGATTTACTATGGATTTTGGTTATTTTGTTCGGTCTGGGCGTCGTGACCACCGGGTATGCGCAAAGCCTATGGTCGAACAAGACCGAAGCCCCCGTTGAATTTGCACAGCAGCAGCAACAAACCTTCAAGCGTTGACGCTATTTTGGCGCCGTTGATTCCAGCGGCGTCCCCTCTGCGACATACCATCGTCTATCGGTAACGGTGCCATTCAACGGCACGTCCCAGCTTGCCTGCGCCAGTCGTTCGACCTTCTGGCATTCATGGGCCAGCCCCAGCAGCGTCGGCTTGCGCCACGCCGAACGACGGGCCAGGTACGCCAAGCTGCGATCGTAAAAGCCGCCGCCCATGCCCAGCCGCCCACCAGCATCATCGAACCCCACCAATGGCAGCAGCACCAGGTCCAGGGCCCAGACCTTGCGCTGGCGCCCGACATTGACCCGTGGCTCAAGAATGCCAAAGCGATTGGGCACAAGCTTTTCCCTGGGGCCCACGCGTTGGAACACCATCTTGGTCCGTGGCCAGGCGCTGAGCACTGGCAGGTAGGTGGCTTTGCCCCGGCGCTGGGCAGCGCGCAGCAGCAAGCGCGGATCGATTTCGCCATCCGTCGGCAGGTATAAGGAAATATGTTTGGCCCGGCGAAACAGCGGGTGCTGTGCCAGTTGCCGATACAGGCCAATGGCGGCCTGGCGCTGCTCGCTCGGCGTCAGGGCGCGGCGGGCGTTGCGCAACATGCGTCGAAGTTGCGGACGGGAAAGTGGCGCAGGTTCGGTCATGGTGGTCGGCTCATACAACAATGCCAGTCCGGAGACTGGCATTGAGTTTGGGAATCAGGCTCCCCGACAGAACCGCTGTCGACTTAGCCCTTGAACCCGAAAGTTCAAGGTGGAAGATGCAGTAGGCTTTAAGGCTTTCCGTCTAGCGGACATGCACACCAGCCCAACGTGCAACTTCCAGGGTAGTGCGAATCGGCTCAGGGACATCGCCGACTGGCAAGCACGCCAGGGAGTGAGGCGAGTATACCCCAAATAGACGCGGCAATCAGCCCTTGGGTGGTTCCTGGTCGGTCGAAAGCACCAGGTCAACGCGCTCGAGCAGGTCACGCACTTGCTCGCGTGTCGAGCCGCTGGCCTGTACGTCAGGGCGTTCCTGCTTATGCAGTAAATCGTGGGTAATGTTCAGCGCGGCCATCACGGCGATACGGTCGGCGCCAATGACTTTGCCGCTGCTGCGGATTTCGCGCATCTTGCCATCCAGGTAGCGTGCAGCGCTCACCAGGTTGCTGCGTTCTTCCTGGGGGCAGATGATTGAATACTCTTTGTCGAGAATCTGCACGGTGACGCTATTGCTTGAACTCATGAGTCTTGCTCCAGGGCCTTCAGGCGCGAAATCATCGATTCGACCTTACGCCGGGCGATTTCGTTTTTTTCAATGAGGTGAGCGCGTTCCTCGCGCCAGGTCTTTTCCTGAGCTAATAGGAGTCCGTTTTGACTCTTTAGTTGCTCGACCCGGGCAATTAGCAATTCGAGTCTGGCCATCAGCGCTTGCAAGTCGGTGTCTTCCATTGGGTTCCACTGGATTTGTCTGATGAATGGCAACTGCAGGATAAACGATCTGACGCCCTTGATAGTCGGGTGCGTCTGCCGGTGCTAGGATACAGCGCTTCATTCTAGACATCGCGCCGCCTGGCGCCTAGCTCATCATGCCTATTCAGAATTCCCCGTACGACGCTTTTTCCAAACTGCTGAGCACCAGCGGTCACCCTTGCTCGCCCGCCGAACTGCATGGCGTGCTGTTGGGCCGCAGCTGCACCGGCGTCGGTTTTGACGCCGATAACTGGCTGGCCGACGTGGCTGAACTGCTGGAAACCGAGCCTACCGAAAACGTGCGCAACGCGTTGATCGGTTTGCAAGAAATGGTTAAAGGCGAGCTGACCGGTGATGACGTCACTGTAGTTCTGCTGCTGCCAACCGACGATGCGCCACTCACCGAGCGTGCTGCTGCTCTGGGCCAATGGTGCCAGGGCTTCCTCCATGGCTTTGGCGTGAACGCCGGCGGCCTGGAACTGAGCACCGACGCCAAGGAAGTGTTGCAAGACCTGGCCGCCATCTCCCAGGTGCAAGATGCCCTGGAAGAGTCCGAAGACGGTGAAGGCGACTATATGGAAGTCATGGAATACCTGCGTGTCGCGCCGCTGCTACTGTTCACCGAGACCAAGAAGTCTGCTGAGCCCGCAGCGCCCAAGCCGTCGCTGCACTAAGAGGAACCCACCTGCCCATGATCCATATCCCCAAAGCGGAATACACCCGCCGCCGCAAGGCGCTCATGGCGCAGATGGAACCCAACAGCATCGCGATCCTGCCGGCCGCCGCCGTGGCGATCCGCAATCGTGATGTCGAACATGTGTACCGCCAGGACAGCGACTTCCAGTACCTGAGCGGTTTCCCCGAGCCCGAAGCGGTGATTGTGCTGATGCCCGGGCGCATTCACGGCGAATACGTGCTGTTCTGCCGCGAACGCAATGCCGAGCGCGAATTATGGGACGGCCTGCGCGCCGGCACCGAAGGCGCGATTCGCGAATACGGCGCCGACGATGCGTTCCCGATCACCGATATCGACGACATCCTGCCCGGCCTGATCGAAGGCCGGGACCGGGTGTACTCGGCCATGGGCAGCAATGCCGAATTCGACCGGCACCTGATGGAGTGGATCAACGTGATCCGCTCCAAGGCGCACCTCGGCGCGCAGCCGCCGAACGAATTCGTTGCCCTGGATCATTTGCTGCACGACATGCGTCTGTATAAATCCGCCGCAGAAGTGAAAGTCATGCGCGAAGCCGCACGGATTTCCTGCGCCGCTCATATTCGGGCGATGCAGGCCAGCCGCGCCGGGTTGCATGAGTTCAGCCTGGAAGCCGAGCTGGACTACGAGTTCCGCCGGGGTGGGGCGAAGATGCCGGCCTATGGCTCCATCGTCGCTTCGGGGCGCAACAGTTGCATCCTGCACTACCAGCAGAATGACGCGCTGCTCAAGGACGGCGACCTGGTATTGATCGACGCCGGTTGTGAAATCGACTGCTATGCCAGCGATATCACCCGCACCTGGCCGGTCAATGGCAAGTTTTCCGCCGAGCAGAAGGCGATCTACGAAATTGTGCTGGCCTCCCAGGAAGCCGCCTTTGCGCAGATCGCGCCGAACAAGCATTGGAACCAGGCCCATGAGGCGACGGTGCAAGTCATCACCGCCGGGCTGGTGAAGTTGGGCTTGTTGCAGGGTGATGTGGACGAGTTGATCGCCAGCGAAGCCTACAAGGCGTTCTATATGCACCGCGCCGGGCACTGGCTGGGCATGGATGTGCATGATGTCGGCGAGTACAAGGTCGGCGGCGAATGGCGGGTGCTGGAAGTGGGCATGGCCCTGACCGTGGAGCCGGGCATCTACATTGCCCCGGACAACCAGAACGTGGCAAAGAAATGGCGTGGCATAGGCGTGCGCATCGAGGATGACGTGGTGGTGACCAAGCAAGGCTGTGAAATTCTGACCGTTGGCGTACCCAAAGGCGTGGCCGAGATCGAAGCACTGATGGCGGCCGCCCGATGAGCCGGGTCAACCTGGCCATAATCGGCGGCGGCCTGGTGGGCGCCAGCCTGGCGCTGGCGTTGCAGGCCGGGGCCAAGGCCCGGGGCTGGAAGATCGTGCTGATCGAACCCTTCGCCCCTGGCGATAGCTATCAGCCCAGCTACGATGCCCGCTCTTCGGCGCTGTCCTTTGGTGCCCGGCAGATCTATCAACGCTTGGGCGTATGGCAGGACATTTCCCGGCGTGCCGAGCCGATCAAGCAAATCCACGTTTCCGATCGTGGCCGCTTCTCTACCGCACGTTTGTCGGCGCTGGAAGAAGGCGTGCCGGCCCTGGGCTATGTGGTGGAAAACGCCTGGCTCGGGCAGTGCCTGTGGCAAGGCCTGGACAAAGACGTGATCAGTTGGCGCTGCCCGGCAGAAGTCAGCCGTATGGAACCGCTGGCCGATGGCTACCGCCTGACCCTCAACGATGAAACCGTCATCGAGTGCGACCTGGCGGTACTGGCCGATGGCGGCCGTTCTGGGCTGCGCGAGCAGTTGGGCATTGGCGTCAAGCAACGGCCTTACAACCAGAGCGCCCTGATCGCCAACATCACCCCCAGTGAAGCCCACAACGGCGAGGCCTTCGAGCGTTTCACCGACGAAGGCCCGATGGCCTTGCTGCCACTGGCGGACAACCGTTGCGCGCTGGTCTGGACCCGTGTCGGTATGGACGCCCAGCGCCTGGCGCAGTTGGATGAGCGCAGTTTCCTCAGTGAGTTGCAGGGTGTGTTCGGCTATCGCCTGGGCACCCTGAAACAGGTTGGTGCGCGTCACTTGTATCCGCTGACGCTGGTGGAGGCCGAGGAGCAGGTGCGCTCGCACCTGGTGATCCTCGGCAACGCGGCCCACAGCCTGCACCCGATTGCCGGCCAGGGTTTCAACCTGTCCCTGCGTGATGCCTATGCCTTGGCCGAGGCCTTGCTGGCCGGGCCGGCGGTGCCGGGCGACCTGGCGACCTTGCAGGCTTACCGCGAACGCCAGCGTCTGGATCAACAGCTGACCGTGGGTTTCTCCGACCAGGTCACCCGCCTGTTCGGCAGCGGCCAACCGCTGGTCGCCATGGGCCGTAACCTCGGCCTGCTGGGCCTGGACCTGTTGCCGCCGGCCAAGCGTTGGTTCGCCCGGCAGGCCATGGGCCTGGGTACGCGTCCTGATGCGTAAGTGGCTGATCGAGCGCCTGGGCAAGGCGCGGTTATTGCGTTGGGTCATGACCTTGTACCCGCCGTATCTGGGCGCGGGGATCAGCGTGCAGCATATGAGCGCTGACTTTCGTCATGTGAAGGTGCGGATGGGCCTGGGCTGGTACAACCGCAATTACGTAGGTACGCAGTTTGGCGGCAGCCTTTATTCGATGGTCGACCCGTTCTACATGCTGATGCTGATGGAGAACCTGGGGCGCGACTACATCGTCTGGGATAAGGCCGCCAGCATCGATTTCATCTCGCCGGGCAAAGGCCCGGTGTTTGCCGAATTCTCCATCGACCAGGCCTTGCTGGATGAGGTGCGGCGGCAGACCGAGGGCGGCGATAAATACTTGCCGCACCTCCAAGTGCAGATTCACGACGGCTCCGGCACCCTGGTGGCGCGGGTCGACAAAACCCTTTACGTGCGGCGCAAGCCGCCAGCGAAACAGGCATAAAGCATGGACATGCGCGCAGATGTGCTGATTGTCGGGGCCGGAATGGTCGGAAGCGCCTTGGCGTTGGCGTTGCAAGGCAGTGGCCTGCAAGTGCTGCTGCTCGACGGCAGCCCGTTGAGCGTCAAGCCATTTGACGCCGATGCTCCGTTTGAACCACGGGTGAGCGCCTTGTCGGCTGCCAGCCAGCGCATCCTCGAACGCCTGGGCGTGTGGGACGGCATCGCCAGCCGCCGCGCCAGCCCCTACGGCGAGATGCAGGTGTGGGATGGCAGCGGCACCGGGCAGATCCACTTTTCGGCGGCCAGTGTGCATGCCGAGGTGTTGGGGCATATCGTCGAAAACCGCGTGGTCCAGGACGCCTTGCTCGACCGCCTGCACGACTGCGACCTAGGCCTGCTGGCCAATGCGCGCCTGGAACAGATGCGCCGCTCCGGCGATGACTGGCTGCTGACCCTGGCCGATGGCCGCACCCTGCGCGCACCGCTGGTGATCGCCGCCGACGGCGCCAACTCGGCGGTGCGCCGCCTGACGGGCACTGCCACCCGCGAATGGGATTACCTGCACAACGCCATTGTCACCAGCGTGCGCAGCAGCCAACCGCATCAACGCACGGCCTGGCAGCGCTTCACCGACCACGGCCCGCTGGCGTTCCTGCCGCTGGTGCGCGATGGCCAGGAAGACTGGTGTTCGATCGTCTGGTCGACCACGCCGAGCGAGTCCGAACGCCTGATGGCCCTGGACGACGAAAGCTTCTGCCGCGAGCTGGAGCGCGCCTTTGAAGGCCGCCTGGGCAGCGTGGTCAGTGCCGACCCACGCCTGTGCGTGCCACTGCGCCAGCGCCACGCCAAGCGCTACGTCGCCGAAGGCCTGGCCCTGATTGGCGATGCCGCCCACGTGATCCACCCATTGGCGGGGCAGGGCGTGAACCTGGGCTTCCTCGACGCCGCGGTGTTGGCCGAGGTGTTGTTGCAGGCTTCCGAGCGCGGTGAACGCTTGGCGGATGTGAAGGTGCTCAGTCGCTACGAGCGCCGGCGCATGCCCCACAACCTGGCGCTGATGGCGGCGATGGAGGGCTTTGAACGGTTGTTCCAGGCCGACCAACTGCCGTTGCGCTGGCTGCGCAATGCCGGGTTGAAGATGGTCGACCAGATGCCTGAGGCCAAGGCGGTATTTGTGCGCCAGGCGCTGGGATTGACCGGGGATCTACCGGAACTGGCCAAAGCCTGAGGCTAGTTGCCGCACCCCGGAATCCAACCATGCAACATCTCGTAACGCCTCCGCCCAGTGTTCGGTTGAGATGCTAAATGTGAGTCCTTATCATTTGCGCTCACTTTTCCTACGAGAGACCGCACCTATGTTGGCACCCAAGCGCCTCCTGACTGCCCTGGCACTCACCCTTATCGCCAGCACCACCGTCCAGGCGGCTGACGAAGTGGTGGTCTACTCCTCTCGTATCGACGAGTTGATCAAGCCGGTGTTCGACGCCTACACCAAGAAAACCGGGGTGCAGGTGAAGTTCATCACCGACAAGGAAGCGCCGCTGATGCAGCGCATCAAGGCCGAAGGCGCGAACGCCACCGCCGACCTGCTGCTGACCGTCGATGGTGGCAACCTCTGGCAAGCCGAGCAGATGGGCATTTTGCAACCATTCACCTCCAAGGTGATCGACGCCAACATCCCTTCGCAATATCGCGCCGCAAGCCATGCCTGGACCGGTTTGAGCCTGCGGGCGCGGACCATTGCCTACTCCACCGACCGCGTGAAGCCGGGCGAGTTGACCACCTACGAAGCTCTGGCCGACAAGCAATGGGAAGGCCGCCTGTGCCTGCGCACCGCGAAGAAGGTTTACAACCAGTCGCTGACCGCCACCCTAATCGAGACCCATGGCGCGCAAAAGACCGAAGAGATCATCAAGGGCTGGGTCAATAACCTGTCCACCGACGTGTTCTCCGATGACATCGCCGTATTGCAGGCAATCAACGCCGGGCAGTGCGATGTGGGCATCGTCAACACCTACTACTACGGCCGCCTGCACAAGCAGGATCCGAAGCTGGCCGTGAAACTGTTCTGGCCGAACCAGGGCGACCGTGGCGTGCACGTCAACCTGTCGGGCATTGGCCTGACCAAGTACGCCCCGCACCCGGAAGCCGCCAAGGCCCTGGTGGAGTGGATGACCACGCCTGAGGCACAGAAAATCTTTGCCGACGTCAACCAGGAGTTCCCGGCCAACCCGGCGGTAGAACCTTCGGCAGAAGTCGCGAGCTGGGGCAAGTTCAAGGCTGACACCCTGCCGGTGGAAGTGGCGGGCAAGCGCCAGGCCGAGGCGATTCGCCTGATGGATCGTGCAGGCTGGAACTGAGTACAATTTGTAAGGCTCCACCAAGCTAATGTGGGAGCGGGCTTGTGTGGGAGCTGGCTTGCCTGCGATAGCATCACCCCGGTATCGCTGATACACCGAGGTGTCTGCATCGCAGGCAAGCCAGCTCCCACACAAGCCCGCTCCCACAATGTTTTGTGCATGCCTCCAAATCATCCACTGCTTGAGAGTTCCTTTTGGCCCACCCCGCCCAACGCCGCTGGTACCTACCGGTCTTCACTGTTGCTGCCTTGGTGCTGCTGCCGCTGAGTGTCCTGCTGCTGTCCTGGCAAAGCATTGATACGCAAATCTGGTCGCACCTATGGGACACCCAGATGCCGCGTCTGCTGGGCAACACCTTGACCCTGGTGTTGGGGGTCGGGGTTGGGGTAACCGTGCTGGGCGTGAGCCTGGCCTGGCTGACTAGCCTCTGTGAATTCCCTGGCCGGCGCTGGCTGGACTGGGCGTTGATGCTGCCATTTGCCATCCCGGCTTATGTCCTCGCGTTTGTCTTCGTGGGCTTGCTGGATTTCTCCGGGCCGGTGCAGACCCTGCTGCGTGAGTGGTTCGGCACGGGCCTGCGCCTGCCGCGCGTGCGCTCCACCAGTGGCGTGATCATCGTGTTGGTGCTGGTGTTCTACCCCTACGTCTACCTGCTGGCACGCACTGCGTTTCTGGCCCAGGGCAAGGGTCTGATGGAGGCGGCGCGGGTGCTGGGCCAATCTCCCTGGCAGGCGTTCTGGCGGGTGGCGCTGCCCATGGCGCGCCCGGCCATCGGCGCCGGCGTGGCCCTGGCGCTGATGGAGACCCTGGCGGATTTCGGTGCGGTGTCGGTGTTTAACTTCGACACCTTCACCACTGCGATCTACAAGACCTGGTACGGCTTTTTCAGCCTGTCCAGCGCCGCGCAACTGGCGAGCCTGTTGCTGTTGGTGGTGATGCTGGTGCTCTACGGCGAGCGCCGGGCCCGTGGCGCCAGCCGCCCGAGCAACGAGCGGCCACGGGGCAAGGCGCTGTATCACCTGGCAGGGTTCAAGGCCGCCGCCGCTACTGGCTGGTGCGCCCTGGTGTTTGCCTGTGCCTTTGTCATCCCGATGATCCAACTGCTGGCCTGGTTCTGGCAGCGCGGGCGGTTCGACCTCGACGAGCGCTATGCCGGGCTGATCGTGCATACCCTCTACCTGGGCGGCATGGCCGCGCTGATCACCGTCAGCGTGGCGTTGCTGCTGGCGTTCGCCAACCGCCTGGCACCGACCCGGGCCATCCGCTCCGGGGTGAGCCTGGGTAACCTGGGCTATGCCTTGCCGGGTTCGGTATTGGCGGTGTCGATCATGTTGGCGTTCAGCTATTTGGATCGCGAGTGGGTGATTCCGCTTTCCAGCTGGTTGGGAGGCGCGGGCAAGCCTTTGCTGCTGGGCAGCCTGTCGGCCCTGCTGATGGCCTATCTGGTGCGCTTCCTGGCCGTGGCCTACGGCCCGCTGGAAAACAGCCTGGCACGCATCCGCCCGTCCTTGCCGGAAGCAGCGCGCAGCCTGGGGGTCAGTGGGCCACGACTGTTTTGCAAAGTGTATCTGCCACTCTTGCTGCCAGGCACCTTGAGCGCCGCCTTGCTGGTGTTTGTCGATGTACTCAAGGAAATGCCCGCGACCCTGCTGATGCGCCCATTCGGCTGGGACACCCTGGCGGTGCGCATCTTTGAGATGACCAGCGAAGGCGAGTGGGCGCGTGCCTCCTTGCCCGCGCTGACCCTGGTATTGGTCGGCCTGTTGCCGGTCATCGGCCTGATTCGACGTTCGGCGCGACGAATCGGTTAGGTGCCAGTCCTACGGCTTGAGGCTACAATGCGCGGCATTCGGTGCGGCCCTTCTTTCGGGCAGGGTGGCTGATTGTGGCTGCAGGCCTTGTATTTCAAGGTGTGTAGCCCGACGGTAACCGTCCGCACCTTCGCCACGCCCGGAAGGAGAAACCCATGGGACAGCGTACGCCTCTGTATGACCTGCATCTCGCCCTCGGCGCGAAAATGGTCGATTTTGGCGGTTGGGATATGCCTCTGCACTACGGCTCGCAAGTCGAGGAACACCATCAGGTGCGCCGTGACTGCGGGGTGTTTGATGTTTCCCACATGACCGTGATCGATATCTCGGGCCACCAGGCCAGGGAGTGGCTGCAGTACCTGCTGGCCAATGATGTCGATCGTTTGCATGGCTGCGGCCATGCGCTGTACAGCGCCATGCTCAACGAGCAGGGCGGGGTGGTGGACGACATGATTGTCTACCGCACCGAAGACGGTTACCGGCTGGTGGTCAATGCGGCCACCCGCGACCAGGATATCGCCTGGATGCAGGCCCAGCTGGGCAGCTACCAGGTGATGATGCGTGAGCGCCCGGATCTGGCCATGCTGGCTATCCAGGGTCCTCAGGCCCGACACAAGATTGCCGAGCTGGTCACCCAGTCCCGTGGCGTGTTGATCCACCAGCTCAAGCCGTTCGAGGGCCGTGCCGACGGCGACTGGTTTATCGCGCGCACTGGCTATACCGGCGAAGATGGCCTGGAAATCGTCCTGCCCGCCGACCAGGCCCCGGGTTTTTTCAACGACCTCGTGGGCGCGGGCATCTCGCCCATCGGCCTGGGCGCGCGCGATACCCTGCGCCTGGAGGCCGGCATGAACCTCTACGGCCAGGATATCCACCTGAATGTGTCACCTTTGGCCGCCAATATGGCCTGGAGCATCGCCTGGGAACCCGCCAGCCGCGACTTCATCGGGCGCGCAGCCCTGGAAGCCGAGCGTGAGGCCGGGGTACAGCTCAAACTGGTGGGTCTGGTGCTGGAGGAACGCGGGGTTTTACGCGCTCATCAAGTGGTTCGTATCGCCGATGTTGGCGAAGGAGAGATCACCAGTGGTAGTTTCTCTCCTACGCTGAGCAAATCCATTGCCCTGGCGCGTGTACCGATGGCAACTGCCGACCGCGCCGAGGTAGAGATTCGCGGCAAATGGTACCCAGTGCGAGTGGTCAAGCCGACCTTCGTGCGCCATGGCAAAACCTTGATCTAACCTTTTCCGGCAGGCCAATGGCCGCTGACATTTCTTTTGAGGACACAGACTATGAGCAATATCCCTGCCGAACTGCGTTTTGCCGAAAGCCACGAATGGGCCCGCCTGGAAGCTGATGGCACCGTGACCGTCGGGATCTCCGATCATGCCCAGGAAGCGTTGGGTGATGTGGTCTTCGTAGAGTTGGCTGAAGTGGGCAAGGTGTTTGCCGCAGGCGACGCAGCTGGCGTCGTGGAGTCGGTGAAGGCCGCTTCGGATATCTACTCACCAGTTTCGGGTGAAGTGATTGCGGTCAACGAGGATTTGGACGCTGCCCCTGAGTCGCTCAATGAAATGCCGTACGATGCCTGGATCTTCAAGGTCAAGCCAAGCGATCCCGCTGAACTGGAAAAACTGCTGGATGCCGCTGGCTATAAGGCCGCCATCGGCGAGTAACACCCCTCTTGTGTAGGAGCCGGCAAGCCGGCTCCTACAAAGCTCAAGGCTTGAGCACCTGCTTCACCGCCGCAACAGCGCGCTCCACATCTGCCTTGGTCATCGCCGTAAACATCGGCAACGACACAATCAAACGCCCGACTCTCTCTGCCACCGGGAACATGCCCTCCTTGAACCCTTGTGCCCGGTACAAACTCAGCAGATGGATCGGCGGGTAGTGATAGCCAATGCCCACGCCCAGGGCTTGCATCTGTTCCATGAACGTAGCGCGGGCAGGCAAGCCGTCCCGGCGCTCGGGCAGTACCAACTGGAACAAGTGCCAGTTGCTGTTTTCGAAGTCGGCAGGCGGCAACTGCGCGCCGTACGTTGCCTCGAAGTCACGGCCAAAACACTCGAAATAATGCCGGGCCAGGGCCTGTCGATGGGCAGTGATCTGCTCGATGTTGGCAAATTGGCCCAGACCAATCGCCGCGGCGACATCGGTCATGTTGAACTTGCCACCCAGTACATCCACATCCAGGCCATCGAAGCCGCTGCGAGTAACGCCTTGCAGCCGGTACTTTTCCGCCAGGCGCGCTTCTTCGGCGTTGTTCAACACCAGGCAGCCGCCTTCGCAAGAGGTGATGTTCTTGTTTGCCTGGAAGCTGAACGAGGCAAAATCCCCGGTGGCGCCGATCCTCTGGCCGTCCCAGCTGGACCCAAGCGCTTGTGCGGCATCTTCGATGATGCGCAGCCCGTACTTGTTGGCCAGGGCGTAGAGCATCGGCATGTCCAGTGGCAGGCCCGCCAGATACACCGGAATGATCGCCTTGGTGCGCGGTGTGATAGCGGCTTCCAGTTGAACCAGGTCAATATTGCGAGTCACGGGGTCGATATCGGCAAACACCGGCGTGGCGCCCACCTCCAGAATCACGTTGGCCGTCGCTACCCAGGAAATCGGTGTGGTGATCACTTCATCCCCTGGACCAACCCCGGCGATGCGCAGGGCAATCTCCATGGTGCAAGTGCCGGAGTTGAAGGTGCGCACTGGCCGTCCACCAAAGTATTCCGATAACTGTGCTTCGAACGCCTGGACCTTTGGCCCGCTGGTGATCCAGCCAGAGCGCAACACATCACCGACCGCCGCAATGGTGGCTTCATCAATGGTGGGTTTTGAAAACGGCAGGAAAGGCAGTTGGCTCATGATGTTGAAGGTACCCGCTGGAGAAAGACCAAGAATAAAAACTCAAATCAACCCCGACATCGTCGCACGGGGGAACTGAATATAGCCTGTCGCCTGTAAACGTATCGTCGAAAAACAGGCAAAAAAAAGCCGCTCTAAAGCGGCTTTTTTCATGCCCCCGAATTTACTCGGCAGCCACTGCGTTTTTCGCCAGGATGGCGTTGGCCAACTCCATGTCAGTGGCCTTCAGGCCTGGGTTGTCCGCACGCACTTTCTGCATAGCGGCTTCCAGGTAAGGGCCACGGATGCCGCCGTCGCTGGCGACGAAGCTACCGGCGTCGTCCTGTGCGGCGACGACCAGCTTGTGGTCTTTGAAGGTCAGGTACGTCGAGCCGGTGGTGGCGCCCGATGAGATGACATTACGCCAGAAGCTGTCGGCCATGGCCGATCCAACTGGGAGGGAAAGCACGGCGAGGGTGGCGACAGCATATTTGAGACGCATGATGGGTGACTCCGACTGGGTTATCTGGACAGTTTGATTGTAGATAACCCTGTCGAGTTCCATGGCTGACTAAACAGTTTCGATGCGCAGAATCACACCATCCTGGCCAATCACCCGCACTTGAGCCCCAACAGACGCGTCAGGCCCCGTCACCATCCATACGCCATCACCGACCTTGATTTTGCCCCGCCCGTCGATAATGGCCTGATGCACCACAAAGGTGCGGCCGATCAGCTCCGAACCGCGCATGTTCAGGCCCGGCTGGTCGCTGGCCTTGGCGCTGCTGCGCTGGCGCTTCCACCAATACACCGCCGTCAGGATGGACAGCACCGCAAACAGCAGCAGTTGCAGCTCCAGCCCAAGCCCCGGAATGAGGAACTTGAGCACACCGACGGCCGCCGCCGCGATCCCCATCCACAATAGATAACCGCCGGCACCAAACACTTCGAGAATCAGCAGCACCGTGCCCAGTGCCAGCCAATCCCAGAACGACAGGTGTTGCAGGAATTCCCACATGGCGCGGGCCTCAGGCTTTCTTGTTGTCGAAGGTGGCCTTGACGATTTCGCCGATGCCACCCACCGCGCCAATAACCTGGCTGGCTTCCAGCGGCATCAGGATGACTTTGCTGTTGTTGGCCGAGGCCAGCTTGCCCAGGGCGTCGATGTACTTCTGCGCGACAAAGTAGTTGATGGCTTGCACGTTACCGGTGGCAATCGCTTCCGATACCACCTGGGTGGCGCGGGCTTCTGCCTCAGCCTGACGCTCACGGGCTTCGGACTCCAGGAACGCAGCCTGGCGACCGCCTTCAGCCTCAAGGATCTGCGCCTGCTTCTTGCCTTCGGCGGTCAGGATGGCGGAGGCGCGCAGGCCTTCGGCTTCGAGGATCTGGGCACGCTTGATCCGCTCGGCTTTCATCTGGCCGGACATGGCGGCCATCAGGTCGGCAGGTGGGCTGATGTCCTTGATCTCGATGCGGGTGATCTTGATGCCCCACGGTGCGGTGGCTTCATCGACCGTACGCAGCAGCTTCTCGTTGATGCCGTCGCGCTGGCTGAGCATGGCGTCCAGTTCCATCGAGCCGAGCACCGTACGGATATTGGTTTGCAGCAGGTTGCGGATCGCGTGTTCGAGGTTGTTGACCTCGTAGGCCGCCTGGGCGGTGTTCACCACCTGGAAGAAACACACTGCGTCGATCTGCACCGTGGCGTTATCGGCGGTGATCACTTCCTGGGGCGGAATATCCAGCACGCTTTCCATCACGTTGATCTTGCGCCCGATGCGGTCCATCACAGGAATGATGATATTCAGGCCAGGCTTGAGCGTGTTGGTGTAGCGGCCGAAGCGTTCCACCGTCCACTGGTAGCCCTGGGGCACGACTTTGAAGCCCATGAACAGGATGGCGATGGCCAAGCCTACGAAGAGAAGAAGCACTGTTCCGATCTGCATAACGATTCCTTGTCTGGTGGTGGCGGGTGACGCGAAGTCTGTCGATTGTAACGGGCTTGCCGCAGATAAGAACGGTTTACTCGTTCATGGGCGTGACCCGTAGCACTTCTTCCAGGGTGGTCAGCCCCGCCGCCACCTTGTGCGTACCCGCCAGACGCAGGCTGTGCATGCCGCCCTTGAGCGCCTCGCGGCGCAGTGCCTGCAAGTCGGTGTCGGCACTTACCAGGGCCCTGGCCCCGTCGTTCATCAGCATGATTTCGTAGACGCCGATGCGCCCGCGATAGCCACTCTCGCGGCATTCCGAGCAGCCATTGGCCCGGTAGACGTTGACAGGTGGCGGCGTGCAGGACTGGGTAGCGCTGTGCCAATCCGCCTGGGTCAGCGCTACCGGGCTTTTACACTGTGGGCATAACCGCCGCACGAGACGCTGGGCCATGACCCCAAGCAAGGTGGCCTTGATCAAGTAATGGGGAATGCCCAGTTCCAGCAGGCGGCTTACCGCGCTGGGAGCATCGTTGGTGTGCAGGGTCGACAGCACCAGATGACCGGTCAAAGCCGCCTGGATCGCCATTTCTGCGGTTTCCAGGTCGCGGATCTCGCCGATCATGATGATGTCCGGGTCTTGGCGCATCAGCGCGCGGATGCCGCTGGCGAAGGTCAGATCGATATTGTGCTGGACCTGCATCTGGTTGAAGGCCGGCTCCACCATCTCGATGGGGTCTTCTACCGTACACAGGTTCACGGTGCGGGTGGCCAGTTGCCGCAGGGTGGTATAGAGGGTGCTGGTCTTGCCGGACCCGGTGGGGCCGGTGACGAGGATGATACCGTTGGCCTGGGCGGTCATGTGCTGCCAGCGCTGCAGGTCATCGGCTGAAAGCCCCAGTTGCTGGAAATCCTGGAGCAGCACCTGGGGATCGAAAATCCGCATCACCAGCTTCTCGCCGAAGGCCGTGGGCAGGGTCGAAAGACGCAACTCCACTTCAATACCCGTGGGCGTCTTGGTCTTGACCCGGCCATCCTGGGGCTTGCGCTTCTCGGCGACATTCATCCGCCCGAGGCTTTTCAGGCGGCTGACCACGGCGGTCGTGACCTGGGGCGGAAACTGATAGACATCGTGCAGTAAACCGTCGATACGAAAGCGCACGCGGCCCTGGTCGCCGCCGGGTTCGATATGGATATCACTGGCGCGCTGGCCAAAGGCAAATTGCAGCAGCCAGTCGACAATATTGACGATATGCGCGTCATTGGCGTCGGGTTCCTGGTCGCCGGCACCGAGGTTGAGCAACTGTTCGGCAGGGAGCGCCGTGGGGTTGGTCTGGTCGGCCCCGCTGACCGACCTGGCCAGCCTGAAGAACTCCTGGGTACAACTGTGGATCGCCTGGGGGTTGGCCACCACGCGCTTGATCGAGCGTTTCAACACATGAGCCAGGCCCGTTTCCCATTCACGCAGGTATGGTTCGGCACTGGCCACGGTCACGCTGTCGCGATCGACGGCGACGGCAAGGATATGGTGGCGCTGGGCGAAGGCGTGGGACATCAATGGAACCACGCTCGCCACATCGATTTTCAACGGGTCGATGCGCAGATAGGGCAGGCCCACATGACCGGCGAGCCACTGTGTCAGCTGTTCCAGCGACAGCGAGAGGCCGGGTCGTGCGGGGTCGGGCAGTGACTGGCCGGCGAGAAACTCCAGCGGGTGCAGGTCATTGGTCGGGATACACCGCAAGCGTTCGGCCAGGGCGGTGTCGATCAAGCCATGGGCGGTGAGGGCAGGCAGCAGTTCGTCGAGGCAAAGCCTGCGATCCTGGAGTTGTGGCGCAGCGGACATGGCGGTTTCCTGGGCGGTTTCATGCAGTAGCGCCAAGGCTAGTTCCATCCTGGTCGCTGTCGCCCAGAGGGTTATTGCCGGGTTTTACTGAGCCACCGCCTGTACGGTTTGCAGCCTTGTGGATTCAACAGGTTGCAGCTCCAGCGAGCACACGCTGATCAGGTTACGAAGTTTTTCGCCGATCACCTGGGCGCGGTGCCAGCTCAGGCCGTCCATCACCACGTCGATGTGCAGCAGGTCATCGTCGCGTGTCACGTTCACCTGTTGCGGCACGAGGAACTGCAAGGCGAAGTAGTTGAGGATCCGGCACAGCACATCGGGCTCGGCTTCGGCGAGGATCTGGTAGTGCGCTTGGCAATGGCTATTGCTGACAGCCCAGGCATCGACGCGGGTGGTGGGGTTGGCTGGGACTGAATGCATGGCCGTTCTCCAGATTTGACTGGAGAAATTTTTACATGGGGTGTGGGGTATTTCTTATCTATGTTTGAGTGATATGCCTTATAAATGAATCGAGTAATTCGAATAAGAAGGCTTTAAGGGAATTTTTATGCACAGTGAGTTGGACGTCTACGATCGCCGGATCCTGGCACTGCTCCAGGAAGACGCGTCACTCTCCAGCGCGCAGATTGCCGAACAGGTCGGGCTATCGCAGTCGCCCTGCTGGCGGCGGATCCAGCGGCTCAAGGAGGAGGGGGTGATTCGCGCCCAGGTGACGTTGCTCGACCGCAAGAAAATCGGCCTTAACACGCAGATCTTTGCCGAGGTCAAACTCAACGCCCACGGGCGCTCCAACTTCACGGAGTTCACCGAGGCGATTCGTGGGTTCCCGGAGGTGCTGGAGTGTTATGTGCTGATGGGGGCGGTGGATTTTCTGTTGCGCATTGTCACCTCGGATATCGAGGCGTATGAGCGGTTTTTCTTTGAGAAACTGTCGATGGTGCCGGGGATACAGGAGGTCAATTCGATTGTGGCATTGTCGGAAATCAAGTCCACCACCAGCCTGCCAGTGTTGCGCTGAGCGGCGGCTTGTGGCAACCGGGCTTGTTGTGGCAAGCCCGCTCGCCACAACAAGCCTGGGGCGCTTACAGACGCAGCAAAGTCTTCCAGGCACGGTTCTGATACACCGCAATCACCTGATGCATCCGCGCATCCAGCGATTCGTCAGTGATCGGTTGGTTGGCCAGGGCCGCCAACTTGTTCAGTTCACCGTACAGGCGATCCACTTCGGCAATCTCCAACAGGTGCCGGGCGTGGTGCAGCCAAGCCTGCAGACGCTCGATGCGCGGCAGTTGCTCGGCCAGATCTTCGGGCTGTTGCTGGTAGCGCGGCAGGCGCAGGGCGACGGCTTCGTCGGCCAGCAGGCGCGGCAGCCAGTTGGCGACCTGGGCGGCGCCCTGGCGGTTGCCACGCACATTACGGTCCAGGGTCCAGGTGCGGGCCAGCAGCCAGCGCGAAGTATTCAGTGAGAACAGGCCCCAGCGCACGTCGGTCAATTCTTCGAGGAACTGTTCCGGCGCGGCCTTGCGCACGTCCTCATCGTCTTCGCCGGCCTGGACCAGCGGGCGCCAGTCTTCCAGCAGGGCATCGAGTGCACTGCGCAGTTCGCTGGTGGATTGGCGTGGCGCGGCCTGGCCGAGGCTGCCAATCAGGGCACGCATTTCAGCGAGGTTTTCTACCCAGTCCTGCAACAGGCGCCAGTGACCGTTGAAACGGTACTGCTCGGCCAGGCGCTGGCTGCTGCCCAGCAGATGCCAGGTGAGCGCGGCGAAGGCGTCGTCCAGGGGGATTTCTGGTTGCAGTTGCGGGGCCGGCAGGCTCAGGGAATAGCTGTTGGCGTCAAACAGGCGATAGCCGCGCTCGGCCTTGCTGATATCGCACGGCATCAGCGCCAGGGTCTGGGCCAGTTCGGCAGCCAGTTCCAGCAGGGCGGCGGGCTCGCCTTCGCGCAGTTCCAGTTCCAGTTCGCAGATTTCTTCCTTCTGCTTGCCGGCAATCACATGGCCCAGGTCCAGGGCGGCTTCGATTACCACCTTGGCCTTGCCACGGCCCCAGGCGATCTCGGCACGTTCGCGCACGAAGTCAGTGGTGAAGATCGGCTTGAGGGTCTTTTTGTCCAGCTCGGCCAGTTGCTCGGGCCAGCATTCGCCGTCGAGTTTCTTCACGTCGAGCTTGGCTTTGGGCAGTTTCCAGTCGTATTCATTACGTTCCGACAAGCCGGCAACACTGTGGCCGCGGGTCTTGAGGGTCTGGATCACTTCGTCGCCATCCTTGCGCAGGCGCAGGGCAACCTTGGCCTGGGCCAGGTCACGCTCGGGGGTATCGAAGTACTGGTTCATCAACTCACGGCGTTCCCAGCCACTTTTGTTGCGTTTTTTCAGGAGCGGGTGCTCACGCAGCGCGGCGAGGGTCTCGCGGCTGACGCGGAGCTTGATTTCGGTTTCTTTTTGCATGGCCGGAACATCCAGGATCGGGAGTGCAGCCGGGGGAATATGTGGCTGCCAAGGTCGTGCAGTGTACAGGACTGAGCCCGGCAACGTGCCGCAACGGGTTTATTGTGCAGCGCAGATGGTTCTATGATGGGTTTCATCTGTGGAAGTTGAGAGACAGCGCATGCCTTTACCGTCCATGAAAGAACAATTTGCCGCTCTGATTGCCGCGCCCTCTGTCAGTTGTACCCAAGCATCTCTCGACCAGACCAACCGTCCGGTGATCGATCTGCTCGCCACCTGGCTCGGCGACCTGGGCTTTGCCTGCGAGATCCAGCAGGTCAGCCCCGGCAAGTTCAACCTGCTCGCCAGCTTCGGCAGCGGCCCCGGTGGCCTGGTGCTGGCGGGGCACAGCGATACCGTGCCGTACGATGAAGCGCTATGGCAGACCGATCCTTTGAAGTTGACGGAAGTGGACGGGCGCTGGGTAGGGCTGGGTAGCTGCGACATGAAAGGTTTTTTCGCGCTGGCCATCGAAGCAGTCCTGCCGCTGCTCGACCAACCGTTCAAGCAGCCGCTGTTGATCCTTGCCACCTGTGATGAAGAAAGCTCCATGGCCGGCGCCCGCGCGCTGGCTGCGGCCGGTCGCCCACTGGGGCGTGCTGCGGTGATTGGCGAGCCCACGGGCCTCAAGCCGATCCGCCTGCACAAGGGCGTGATGATGGAACGTATCGACATCCTCGGGCGCAGTGGTCACTCGTCGGACCCGAGTCTGGGTCACAGCGCCCTAGAAGCCATGCATGACGCCATGGGCGAACTGCGTGGCCTGCGCCTGGCCTGGCAGCGGGAGTATCGCAACCCACAATTCAGCGTGCCCCAGCCCACCTTGAATTTTGGATGTATCCACGGCGGCGACAATCCCAACCGCATTTGCGGCCAATGCTCCCTGGAATTCGACCTGCGGCCCTTGCCCGGCATGGATCCGCAGGTACTGCGCGACGCCATCCAGCAGAAACTTCGGCCCATCGCCGAACGCCATCAGGTGCAGATCGACTATGCGCCGCTGTTCCCCGAAGTGCCGCCCTTCGAGCAGCCTGAGGACGCCGAGCTGGTACTGGTCGCGGAACGATTGACCGGCCATCGTGCCGAAGCAGTAGCGTTCGGCACTGAAGCGCCTTATCTTCAGCGCCTTGGTTGTGAAACCCTGGTGCTCGGCCCTGGGGATATTGCCTGCGCCCACCAGCCGGGCGAGTACCTTGAAATGTCACGCTTGACGCCTACAGTGCGTCTATTGCGGGAATTGATTGAACACTACTGCCTCAAGCCTGCATAAATTAACCCCATTGCATCCCGTACTTAAAAGGAGAGCGAGCGTGTCGCCAAGCCTGTTCCGACGATAACCATCAGCCCGCTGTGCGTTTAGCGATTCACCCTTTCTTGGCTGCTTTTTATTACAGGCCCAGGTTTTATGCCCGAATACGTCAATTGGCTTCGTCACGCTTCGCCCTACATCAATGCCCATCGTGACTGCACCTTTGTGGTCATGCTGCCGGGCGACGGTGTGGATCACCCCAACTTCGGCAACATCGTCCACGACCTGGTGCTGCTGCACAGCCTCGGCGTGCGTCTGGTGCTGGTGCATGGTTCGCGCCCGCAAATCGAAACCCGCCTCGCCGCTCGCGGCCTGACCCCGCATTACCACGATGGCATGCGCATCACCGATGCCGCGACCCTGGAGTGCGTGATCGACGCGGTCGGCCACTTGCGTATTGCTATCGAAGCACGGCTGTCCATGGACATGGCGTCTTCGCCGATGCAGGGCTCGCGCCTGCGGGTGGCCAGCGGCAACCTGGTGACCGCGCGGCCGATCGGCGTGCTGGACGGTATCGATTACCACCATACCGGCGAAGTGCGCCGGGTCGACCGCAAGGGCATCAACCGCCTGCTGGACGAACGCTCCATCGTCGTACTGTCGCCTTTGGGCTATTCGCCGACCGGAGAGATTTTCAACCTGGCCTGTGAAGACGTCGCTACCCGCGCCGCCATCGACCTGGGTGCCGACAAGCTGCTGTTGTTTGGCGCCGACCTGGGCCTGATCGACGAAAACGGCCGACTGGTGCGCGAACTGCGTCCGCAACAAGTACCGGCGCATTTGCAACGCCTGGGCAACAACTACCAGGCCGAACTGCTGGATGCAGCAGCCGAGGCCTGTCGTGGGGGCGTGGGGCGCAGCCACATCGTCAGTTATGTCGAAGACGGTGCGCTGTTGACCGAACTCTTTACCCGGGACGGCGGCGGTACGCTGGTGGCCCAGGAGCAGTTCGAGCTGGTGCGTGAGGCGGCGATTGAAGATGTCGGCGGCTTGCTGGACCTGATCAGCCCACTGGAAGAGCAGGGCATTTTGGTGCGCCGCTCGCGGGAAGTGCTGGAGCGGGAAATCGAGCAGTTCAGCGTGGTGGAGCGCGAAGGCATGATCATCGCGTGCGCCGCGCTTTACCCCATTGCCGATTCAGATGCCGGTGAACTGGCGTGCCTGGCGGTCAATCCGGAATATCGTCATGGCGGCCGTGGTGATGAGCTGCTCGAGCGCATCGAAACCCGCGCCCGCACCCAAGGCTTGAAGACCCTGTTCGTGCTGACGACCCGTACCGCCCACTGGTTCCGCGAGCGCGGCTTTGTGCCAAGCAGCGTGGATCGCCTGCCGTCGGCGCGGGCTTCGCTGTACAACTTCCAGCGTAATTCGAAGATCTTCGAGAAGACCCTGTAAACACGGTATTCGGTACACCCAATACCTAATGTGGGAGCGGGCTTGCTCGCGAAGGCAGTGTGTCAGTCAGCACATTTATTGACTGGCACACCGCCTTCGCGAGCAAGCCCGCTCCCACATTCTTTGTCCGGGTTTATTCTTTGATGAATTTTCCGGTCACATAGGCCGAATAGTCCGGTAACACGGTCTCTACTTTCCCTTGTTCCTTAAGAAACTTCGCCGTCTCCCCAATGGCCTTGGCTGTCCCACCATTGAGCAAGGCGTCGGTTTGCTGCGCCCGGGCATCGGGGAAGGTGCTGCCTTCCAGCAGTTCTGGGATATCCGCAGCGTTTGCGCCGGTCAACCGGGCGATCTTCTGTACCGGTACCGAATCCGCCGTCCACTCGGATTTGTGCGCCGCATACTCGGCAAATGAATCCAGGGTGACCTTGGCAAACTTGGCCACCACCTCAGGGTGCTTCTCGGCAAAATCCTTGCGCACCACCCAGACCTCGAACGTCGGCGCGCCCCATTGGCCCACCTCGGCGGCGTCGGTCAACGTCTTGCCGGTCTTGCGGATTTCCCCCAGGGCCGGCGACCAGACAAACGCGCCGTCGATATCCCCGCGTTTCCAGGCTGCGGCAATTTGCACCGGTTGCAGGTTCACCACTTTCACTTGCTTTGTGTCCAGGCCCCAGTGTTTCAGGGCCCCGAGCAGGCTGTAGTGGGATGTGGAGACAAAAGGCGTGGCGATGGTTTTGCCGATCAGGTCCTTGGGTGCGTCAATATGACTGCCGTTGCGCACTACCAAAGCTTCAGAACCATTGATCTGAGCCGATACGATGAACGCTACGATGGGTAGATTGCGGGATGCGGCGGCCGCTAACGGGCTGGAACCGAGGTTGCCGATCTGCACATCGCCGGAGGCAATCGCGGTGATTACTTCCGGGCCGCTATTGAAGCGGCGCCAGTCGATTTTCTCGCCGATGGCCTGCTCATAGACGCCGTCGGCTTGGGGCACTTTGCTCGGATCAATGCCGGTCTGGTAGCCGATAGTGAGGTTGGCTGCCTGTACGCCAAAAGAAAGTGTAAGTGATAGTAAAACTGTAACAAATTGACTAGAGGATGCGCGTTTGGCCATGATGGCGTCGCCTTTTTGATCGTGAGTGACGTGTGCAAGATTCTGTTCACACTAAACGATCTAAAAAATGGCCAACAAATACCCTTTAGGAATTAGCTTATGGAGCGATACCCCGCTGCGGGACCGTCGCACCATGGAAAGTGTTATTCCTGAACAGTATGAAAAAGGATGAAATAATTCTTTTTGGGTGTATGAAAAACTCATTACCCTGCAGGGACCAAATCAACTGCGGTTAGACGAAGGTAGTAGACATACAAGGTTACGATTGACTTGTCAGTCACGATCTGGCGCTAATCGCGCATCTGTGGATCGAGGGCGTCAGACCCGAGACCAAAGAACTACAAAAATTAGAAACGAGAGGAGCGGTACATGAAGAAGTACACATTGGCGATCGCCGTCGCGGCTGGGGTTTTGGCTCAGCAAGCTGGCGCCGCTGGTTTTGTTGAAGACACCAAGGCATCCGTAAGTTCTCGGACCCTGTATTTTGATAACGATCAGCGTGAAGGCGGTGCTGACCAGCGCGAAACGGCCACCGGCCTGAAGTTCAACGTCCAGTCTGGTTTCACTGAAGGCACGGTCGGCTTTGGTATCGATGCCCAGGCATTGGTCGGTATTCACTTGGACGGTGGCCGTGGTCATCATCCAAATAGCAACACCTTTGTTCCAAGCGATACTGATGGTTCGGCCGTCAGTAGCTGGAGCAGCGCGAGCGCCAACGTAAAAGCCCGCTTCTCTAAGACCGAAGCCCACCTGGGTGGTGCCTTGGCGCCAAACCTGCCGATTCTGATTGCAAGCGACGGTCGTCTGCTGCCTCAGACCTTTGAAGGCGGCACTGTCACCTCTAAAGAAATCGACAATGTGACGTTTAACGCAGGTCAACTTGAACACGCCACCGGGCGTGCCTCAAGCAATAGCACTGGCCTGTCCGTCAACGGTGCTACCCAGGAAAGCAACCAATTCCGCTTTGGCGGTGCTGATTGGAAAGTCACTAAAGACCTGACATTGCAGTACTACTACGCCAACCTGGAAGACTTCTATAAGCAACACTTCCTGGGTCTGGTCCACGTCTACCCGATCACCGAAGGTCAGTCGTTCAAAACCGACCTGCGTTACTTTGACAGTAGCTCCGATGGCAAGAATGGCCAGGCTGGCTACAAGTTCAACAACAATGGTGGTTACGCCAAGGACGATGGAGAAGTTAACAACAAAACCTGGAGCGCCATGTTCACCTACTCCCTGGGTGGCAGTGCGTTCATGGTCGGTCATCAGCGTGTCAATGATGACGGCGGTTTCGTTTGGTTGAACCAGGGCAGTGTGGTTGACGGCAATGGCCGTAACGAAGGCGCCGGCGGTTCCAGCTTCTACCTCTTCACCGATAGCATGATCAACTCCTTCGTGCGTGCGGGTGAAAACACCACCTTCGGTCAGTACTCCTATGACTTCGCTGCATTGGGCGTTCCAGGTTTGAAAACCTCGATTGCTTACCTGCATGGCGACAACATCAAATCCGCGAAAGGTGGCAGTGACCAGTCCGAGTGGGAACGCGATATGCGTATCGACTACACCATTCAGCAGGGTGCTCTGAAAGGCTTTGGCACTACACTGCGTCATGGTGCCTACCGCGGTAGCGGTACCGGCATTCAGGATCAGGACCAGACTCGTCTGATCTTCAACTACACTTACAGCTTCCTGTAAGAGCCGTTGAGAAAAAAACCTCGCGATAATTGCGAGGTTTTTTTTGCCCAGAAATTGGTCAATCAACGCACTGCTTTATATTCCTTTATCGTCTAAATAAATGGATATTTATTCTTTTTAAAATCTCATCGGCACAGGCACAGTGGTTCCCATAAGCACTCATCAGGAGCCACACCATGAGCCTCAGACTGGGCGATATCGCCCCCGACTTTGAACAGGATTCCAGCGCCGGCAAGATTCGTTTCCACGAGTGGCTGGGCGATAGCTGGGGCGTGCTGTTTTCCCACCCGGCGGATTTCACCCCGGTGTGCACCACCGAGCTGGGCTTCACCGCCAAGCTCAAAGACGAGTTTGCCAAGCGTGGGGTCAAGGCCATTGCCCTGTCGGTAGACCCGGTGGACTCCCATCACAAGTGGATCGAGGACATCAACGAGACCCAGAACACCCTCGTCAACTTCCCGATCCTGGCCGATGCCGACCGCAAGGTCTCGGACCTGTACGACCTGATCCACCCCAATGCCAACGACACCCTGACCGTACGTTCGCTGTTCGTGATCGACCCGAACAAAAAGATTCGCCTGACCATCACCTACCCGGCCAGCACCGGGCGCAATTTCCACGAAATCCTGCGGGTCATCGACTCGTTGCAACTGACCGACAACTACAAAGTCGCCACCCCGGCCAACTGGCAGGACGGTGATGAAGTGGTGATCGTGCCGTCGCTCAAGGATGAGGAAGAGATCAAGCAGCGCTTTCCCAAGGGCTATCGCGCGGTCAAGCCGTATCTGCGGCTGACCCCACAACCTAATCGTTAACCCGAATCCAATGTGGGAGCGGGCTTGCTCGCGAATGCGGTGGATCAGCAAGAAATGTGCTGACTGATACGCCGCATTCGCGAGCAAGCCCGCTCCCACAGGCTGATCGCATTTCAGTGCTCACATAGCAGGGGTTTTCAGGCCGTTTCGACGGCCTTTTTTTTCGCCCGCTGAATGCTCTTCTGTATATGCATTTAAAGAATAAACAAATGAAAAAATAAGATTTATAGATATATAAATCTGCTGATAAGGTCTGTTCCATCTTGGCGCCATCGCTGTACCGCGAACCGCCGACACTTGCTCAAGGAAACTCCCGATGCTGGTCGTAACACTTGGTGGCAGTCCCAGTCAGCGTTCCCGCTCCGGGGTTTTGCTGGATCACTCCCGGCGCTGGTTGCAGCAGCAAGGCGTGGAAGTGGTGAGTTATCAGGTACGGGACTTCCCGGCCGAAGATTTGTTGTATGCCCGCTTCGACAGCCCGAAGGTCCTCGACCTGCTGGCCCAGGTGGCCAATGCCGATGGTTTGCTGATCGCCACGCCGGTGTACAAGGCCTCGTTTTCAGGCGCCTTGAAAACCGTCCTCGACCTGCTGCCGGAACGCGCCCTGGCCCATAAGGTGGTACTGCCCATGGCCACCGGCGGCAGCATTGCCCACATGCTGGCGGTGGACTACGCCTTGAAGCCCGTGCTGTCGGCACTCAAAGCCCAGGAGCTGCTGCACGGGATTTTTGCCGAGGACAGCCAGATCGCCTACGGCGAAGGCAGTGCCCAGGCGCAGTTGGTGCCGATCCTTGAACAACGCTTGAGCGAAGCCCTGGAGCAGTTCTACAGCGCCATGGCCCGCCGCCCGCAACCGCTGGACCCCCATGTGTTGAATGAACGTTTGTTGAGTGCTCGCTGGAGCATTTGAGCCACACCCCATTACCAGAATCCCTCACCTTACTCAGCCGCCAACGGCCAAGCAGGTGCAGCCACAACCCTAATCGTCAATTTGGAGAGCGCCATGCGCACTATCATCTTGCGTCGGGGCCTGGTCGCACTGTTTGCTGCGGCTGTGTCCTTCGGCGCCATTGTTCAAGCCCAGGCCGCGCAAACCCTGCGGATCGGTTATCAGAAATACGGCACCCTGGTGCTGCTCAAGGCCAAGGGCACCCTGGAAAAACGCCTGGCTGACCAGGGCGTGAACGTGCAGTGGACCGAGTTTCCCGGTGGCCCGCAGTTGCTCGAAGGGCTGAATGTCGGCTCCATCGACTTTGGCGTCACCGGCGAAACCCCACCGGTGTTCGCCCAGGCCGCCGGCGCCGATCTGCTCTACGTCGCCTACGAACCACCAGCGCCGACCAGCGAGGCCATCCTGGTACCCAAGGGCTCGCCGATCAAATCGGTGGCCGAGCTCAAGGGCAAGAAAGTCGTGCTCAACAAAGGCTCCAACGTGCATTACCTGCTGGTACGCGCCCTGGAAGACGCCGGCCTGAAATACACCGACGTACAGACCGTGTTCCTGCCGCCCGCCGACGCCCGTGCCGCCTTCGAACGTGGCAGTGTCGACGCCTGGGTCATCTGGGACCCATACCAGGCGGCCGCCGAGCAACAACTGCAAGCCCGCACCCTGCGTGACGCCACCGGCATTGCCGACAACCATCAGTTTTACCTGGCCACCAAGCCTTACACCGAAAAACACCCGGACGTGATCAAGGCGTTGGTGGAAGAAGTGCGGGCCGTGGGCGAATGGTCCAAGGCCAATCCCCAGGAAGTCACCGAACAAGTTGCGCCGCTGCTCGGCTTGCCGGCTGACATCACCCTGACCTCGGTCAAACGCCAGGGCTACGGTGCGCTGTTCCTGACCCCGGAAGTGGTCGCCGCGCAGCAGAAAATCGCTGACACCTTCTACCAGCTCAAATTGATTCCCAAGCCCTTGAGCATCAAGGACGTGATCTGGACGCCACCTGCGACCGTTGCCAAAGCGCCGTAATCCGACTTCTTCAGGAGACAACTCCATGAGCCTCAATATTTTCTGGTTCCTGCCTACCCACGGCGACGGCCATTACCTTGGCACCGCCGAAGGCGCTCGCGCCGTGGACCACGGTTATCTGCAACAGGTGGCCCAGGCCGCTGATCGCCTGGGTTTTGGCGGGGTACTGATCCCCACCGGTCGTTCTTGCGAAGACTCGTGGCTGGTGGCCGCCTCGCTGATCCCGGTGACCCAGCGTCTGAAATTTCTGGTTGCCCTGCGCCCCGGGATCATTTCCCCGACGGTGGCGGCGCGTCAGGCCGCGACCCTGGATCGGCTGTCCGGTGGCCGGGCGCTGTTCAACCTGGTGACCGGTGGTGATCCAGAAGAACTGGCCGGTGACGGCCTGTTCCTCAGCCATGAAGAGCGCTACCAGGCCTCGGTGGAATTCACCCGCATCTGGCGGCGCGTGCTGGAAGGCGAAACTGTGGACTACGACGGCCAGCACATCAGCGTCAAAGGTGCCAAGTTGCTCTACCCACCGATCCAGCAGCCACGTCCGCCGCTATATTTTGGTGGCTCTTCCAAAGCGGCCCAGGACCTGGCAGCCGAACAAGTGGAAATGGTCCTGACCTGGGGCGAGCCACCGGCGGCGGTGGCGGAAAAAATCGAACAGGTACGGGCCAAGGCGGCCAAGCTCGGGCGCACCGTGCGCTTCGGTATTCGCTTGCATGTGATCGTGCGTGAAACCAACGACGAGGCATGGAAGGCCGCCGACAAACTGATCTCCCATCTGGACGATGACACCATCGCCCGTGCCCAGGCCTCGCTGGCGCGCTTTGATTCGGTGGGCCAGCAGCGCATGGCCGCCTTGCATGGCGGCAGTCGCGACAACCTCGAAGTCAGCCCCAACCTGTGGGCCGGCGTCGGCCTGGTACGCGGCGGCGCCGGCACGGCACTGGTGGGCGATGGGCCGACCGTGGCGGCGCGGGTCAAGGAGTACGCAGACCTGGGCATCGACACCTTTATTTTCTCCGGTTACCCACACCTGGAAGAGTCGTACCGGGTTGCGGAATTGCTGTTCCCGCACCTGGATATTGAACGTCCCGAGCTGCCGAAAAGCGCCGGTTACGTCAGCCCGTTTGGCGAGATGGTGGCCAACGACATTCTTCCCAAAGCCGCGTCGCAGAGCTGAGGCGCCGTCATGAATAGTCAACGGATTCTGCATCGGCTGGCGCCCTGGGCGCTGCCGGTCCTGTTGCTGGTGGTGTGGCAGTTGTCGGTGTCGGCAGGCTGGTTGTCGACGCGGATTTTGCCGGCCCCCAGCGCGGTAATTGCGGCTGGCGTGCACTTGGTGAGCAGCGGTGAAATCTGGACCCACCTGGCCATCAGCGGCTGGCGCGCGGGCCTGGGTTTTGTGATCGGCGGCGGCATCGGCCTGGCCCTGGGCTTTATCACTGGCCTGTCGACATGGGGCGAGCGCCTGCTGGACAGCTCGGTGCAGATGATTCGCAACGTGCCGCACCTGGCGCTGATCCCGCTGGTGATTTTGTGGTTCGGTATTGATGAGACGGCGAAGATTTTCCTCGTTGCCCTCGGCACGTTGTTCCCGATCTACCTCAACACCTACCACGGCATCCGCAACGTCGATCCGGCGCTGGTGGAGATGGCGCGCAGTTATGGCTTGTCCGGCTTCAGTCTATTTCGCCAGGTGATCCTGCCCGGCGCCTTGCCATCGATTCTGGTGGGGGTGCGTTTTGCCCTGGGCTTTATGTGGTTGACGCTGATCGTCGCGGAAACCATCTCCGCCAGTTCTGGTATCGGTTACCTGGCGATGAATGCCCGGGAGTTCCTGCAAACCGACGTGGTGGTGCTGGCGATTGTGTTGTACGCGGTACTCGGTAAGTTGGCGGACCTCGCGGCGCGTGGCCTGGAGCGGGTGTGGCTGCGCTGGCATCCGGCCTATCAAGTGCATAAAGGAGGTACGGCATGACCGCTCAACAACCTCCACGCCTGCTGCGGGGCATCCCGTTGGCGGTGCGCAAGCTGCGCAAGGCGTTCGGCGCGCGGGAAGTCCTGCGCGAGATTGACCTGCACATCCCGGCGGGCCAGTTCGTGGCTGTAGTGGGCCGTAGTGGCTGTGGCAAAAGTACCTTGCTGCGCCTGCTGGCCGGCCTTGATAGCGCCAGCAGTGGCGAGTTGCTTGCAGGCTCTGCCCCCTTGAGCGAAGCGCTCGAAGACACGCGGCTGATGTTTCAGGAAGCGCGCCTGCTGCCGTGGAAAAAGATCATCGATAACGTCGGCCTGGGCCTAAAAGGCAACTGGCGGCCCCAGGCGCTTGAGGCGCTGGAAGCGGTCGGCCTGGCCGAGCGTGCCGATGAATGGCCGGCGGCATTGTCCGGTGGCCAGAAACAACGGGTGGCCCTGGCCCGCGCTCTGATTCATCAGCCGCGCCTGTTGCTACTGGATGAGCCCTTGGGTGCGCTGGATGCCCTGACCCGCATCGAGATGCAGCAACTGATCGAAAACCTGTGGCGCAAGCACGGTTTTACCGTGTTGCTGGTGACCCATGACGTCAGCGAAGCCGTGGCCATTGCCGATCGGGTAATCCTGATCGAAGACGGCGAAATCGGTCTCGACCTGCATGTGGAGCTGCCACGCCCGCGGGTCCGTGGCTCCCATCGCCTGGCGGCCCTGGAAACCGAAGTGCTCAACCGTGTGCTGTCACTGCCCGGCACCCCGCCTGCGCCGGAACCTGTTTCACCGTTGCCTACGCAATTGCGTTGGGCGCAATAGCTCACTTGTCCCTTAAGGAGTAACACCATGACTATCAAAGCGATCAACGTGCGTAACCAGTTCAAAGGCACCATCAAGGAAATCGTCGAAGGCGACGTCCTGTCGGAAATCGACGTGCAGACCGCGTCCGGCATCGTCACCTCGGTGATTACCACCCGCTCGGTGAAAGAGCTGGAGCTGGTGATTGGCAGTGAAGTGATTGCGTTTGTGAAGTCCACTGAGGTGTCGATCGCCAAGCTGTGATCGGCTTCAGACCGCTATCGCAGGCAAGCCCGCTCCCACATTCGACCGATTTCCAACATCGGAATACGGTCGAATGTGGGAGCGGGCTTGCTCGCGAAGAGGCCGGCCCAGTCACCACAACCCTTATCGCTTAGGCAAAAACACCGGCAAATAAAGCCCCACATACGCATCAAACACCCGCATCCCTTCCTCCGCCATGCGCGGGGTGATCTGCCCATGTTGATGCACCGAGCGTGCGTACACGCGGTCGCTCAACTCCAGCGCCAGGGCAAACACGTCCACATCCGCCGGCAGCACCGGCACTTCAAAGTGGCGGTTGAACACTTGCAGCATCAAATCCCCCAACTCCAAGTCATGCTGGCGGTCGGCCTGGGTCACTTCGGTGAGGCCGTGCTGGGCGAGGATCAGTTGCCGGGCGGCGGCGTCGTTGCTGTAGATGGTCAGCATACGCAACTCCACCACGCGCGACAGGTCGCGCCAGTGATGCAGGCTGTCGTGGTCGATGGGGGCTTGTAGCGCAGCGCGGAATGCGGCGTGTACGTCAGCCGTCAGCGCTTCGAGCAGGGCCGGTACGCTGGCGAAAAAGTGATACACCGATGACGGCGGAATCTGTGCCCGTTCGGCCACGCTGTAGATCGACAGACTGGCCACGCCTTCGGCGGCCAGCAAGGTGCGGGCGGCGTCGAGGATCGCGTCGATCCGAGCCTGGCTGCGGGCGCGGGGTTTGCGAGGGGCGGCGGGGCGGGTGGTCATGGAAGTCTCCTACAAGGCAGAGCGCATTGTACGCAGAGATCCATATCGGTACAGATAGGGCTTGTTGTGGGGAGCAGGTTTGTTTGTGGTGAGTGGGCCTGTTGTGGCTAGTGCTTGTTTGTGGTGAGTGGGCCTGTTGTGGCTAGTGCTTGTCTGTGGTGAGTGGGCCTGTTGTGGCTAGTGCTTGTTTGTGGTGAGCCCGCTCGCCACAGACAAGCCCTAGCCACAACAAGCCTGCTCACCACCAGCAAGCCTGCTTGCCACAGTCCGCTTACACGGTATGCAGGTACCAGTTGTACTCAAGGTCGGAGATGGAGTGTTCGAACTCCTCCAGCTCGCTTTCCTTGCAGGCGACGAAGATATCGATGTATTTCGGATCGATGTACTTGGCCATCACCTCGCTGTCGTCCAACTCGCGCAGGGCATCACGCAGGTTGTTCGGCAGGCTTTGTTCGTTCTGCTCGTAGCTGTTGCCTTCCACCGGTGCGCCAGGTTCGATCTTGTTGGTCAGACCGTGGTGCACGCCCGCCAGGACCGAAGCCATCAGCAGGTAAGGGTTGGCATCGGCGCCGGCCACGCGGTGTTCGATACGTACCGCGTCGGACGAACCGGTAGGTACGCGAATCGCCACGGTGCGGTTGTCCAGGCCCCAGCACGGCGAGTTCGGCACGTAGAACTGTGCGCCAAAACGACGGTAGGAGTTGACGTTAGGGCACAGGAAAGCCATTTGTGCAGGCAGGGTCTCCAGCACACCGCCGATCGCGTGACGCAATGCGGCGTTCTGCTCGGGATCCTCGCTGGCAAAGATGTTCTTGCCGTCTTTGTCCAGGATCGAAATATGCACGTGCAAACCGTTGCCTGCCTGGCCCGGGTAAGGCTTGGCCATGAAGGTGGTGTCCATCTCATGGTCGTAGGCAATGTTTTTGATCAAACGCTTGAGCAGTACCGCGTAGTCGCATGCCTTGATCGGGTCGGCGACGTGGTGCAGGTTCACTTCGAACTGCGCCGGGGCACTTTCCTTGACGATCGCATCAGCCGGGATGCCTTGCTCTTTGGCACCTTCCAGAATGTCCTGGAGGCAGTCGACGTATTCGTCGAGGTCGTCGATCAGGTAGACCTGCGTCGAATGCGGGCGTTTGCCGGAAATCGGCGAGCGGGGAGGTTGTGGGCGGCCGTTCACGTTCTCCTGGTCGATCAGGTAGAACTCAAGCTCGAAGGCTGCGCAGATGGTCAGGCCCATATCGTCAAACTTGGTTACAACTTGGCGGAGCACTTCGCGCGGATCGGCGAAGAAAGGTTCACCTTCAAGTTCGTGCATGGTCATCAGCAGTTGCGCGGTAGGGCGCTTTTGCCAGGGCTCATTGCACAGGGTATCGGGGATTGGATAACAGATTCGGTCAGCATCACCGATGTCCAGACCCAGGCCGGTGCTTTCCACCGTCGAGCCATTGATATCCAGGGCAAATAAAGAGGCCGGCAAGTTGATGCCTTTCTCGTAAACCTTGTGGAGGCTGGTGCGTTCGATGCGCTTACCGCGCACCACACCATTCATATCCGCAATTAGAAGGTCTACGTACAGAACCTCAGGATGATCCTTAAGGAACGCGTTCGCTTCGTTAAGCTGAACGGCACGCGGGGGTACCGACATGATGCAACACCTTTGTTGTTAAAAATATCAATCATTGATCTTTTCTGGTTTCAGTCAACCCGAACGGCATGCCGAAGTCAAGCGAGGCCTTTTTTGCCCTAAAAAAGCGCCCTGAGGGCTTTTTTGCGGCTTTTTTGGGCAGTTTTATCGGTTTGACCGGCTTGGGACTAGCAGGCTTGAGCGGGCCGTGTTGTATTTTTTACGGGGGTGTTGTGTAAAAAAATGAACAAGGCTAAGCTCGATTCAAACCCATAACAGCAATAATACCGGGGTGCTTCATGTCTGGCCTGCCGTTAATCGGCGTCACCGCCTGCTCCAAACAGGTTGGTCTGCATGCTTATCACATCAGTGGCGACAAATACGTTCGCGCCGTGGCAGTCGCTGCCAAGGGCCTGCCATTGATTATTCCGTCCCTGGCGGAGCTGTTCGAACCGGCCAATATTCTTGACGGTCTGGACGGCATTCTCTTTACCGGCTCACCTTCCAATATCGAACCCTTTCATTACGACGGTCCGGCCAGCGCGCCTGGGACTGCCCATGATCCTGCACGGGACCAGAGCACCCTGCCGCTGATTCGCGCCGCGATCGCCGCGGGCGTCCCGGTGCTAGGGATCTGCCGGGGCTTCCAGGAAATGAATGTTGCCCTGGGCGGCAGCCTGCACCAGAAGGTTCATGAACTGCCGGGCATGATGGATCACCGCGAAGACGACACCCAGCCGCTGGACGTCCAGTACGGCCCGGCGCATGCCGTGGCGATCACCCCGGGCGGTGTGCTGGCGAGCCTGGGTTTGCCGGACACGATCCAGGTCAACTCGATCCACAGCCAGGGCGTTGACCGCCTGGCGCCTGGCCTGCAAGTCGAAGCGACCGCGCCGGACGGCCTGATCGAGGCTTTTTCGCTCAAACAGGGCAAGGCTTTTGCAATAGGAGTGCAATGGCACCCTGAATGGCAGGTAAGCTCCAACCCGTACTACCTCGCGATCTTCCAGGCATTTGGCGATGCCTGCCGAACGCGGGCGAAACAAAGAGACGCACACGCGTCAAACAACGCCTGACCTTTAATGGATGTCAGGAAACCCAGCCCAGAGGCATTTATGAGTAACAACCTCGACCAGCTCACCGATTGGTTGAAAGACCACAAGATCACAGAAGTCGAATGCATGATTGGCGACCTCACGGGGATCACCCGGGGCAAGATCTCGCCGACCAACAAGTTCATTGCCGAAAAAGGCATGCGCCTGCCCGAGAGCGTTCTGTTGCAGACCGTGACCGGCGACTATGTCGAAGACGACATCTATTACGAACTGCTCGACCCGGCCGACATCGACATGATCTGCCGCCCCGACCAGAACGCCGTGTTCCTGGTGCCCTGGGCCATCGAGCCCACCGCCCAGGTGATCCACGACACCTACGACAAGCAAGGCAACCCGATCGAGCTGTCGCCGCGCAACGTGCTCAAGAAAGTCCTCAAGCTCTACGCCGACAAAGGCTGGCAGCCTATCGTGGCGCCGGAGATGGAGTTTTACCTGACCAAGCGCTGCGAAGACCCGGACTTCCCGCTGCAACCGCCGATTGGCCGTTCCGGCCGTCCGGAAACCGGTCGCCAGTCCTTCTCTATAGAAGCGGCCAACGAATTCGACCCGTTGTTCGAAGACGTCTACGACTGGTGCGAACTGCAGGAACTGGACCTCGACACCCTGATCCACGAGGACGGCACGGCGCAGATGGAAATCAACTTCCGTCACGGCGATGCCCTGTCCCTGGCCGACCAGATCCTGGTGTTCAAGCGCACCATGCGTGAAGCCGCGCTCAAGCACAACGTGGCCGCCACCTTCATGGCCAAGCCCATGACCGGTGAGCCGGGCAGCGCCATGCACCTGCACCAGAGCATCATCGACATCGCCACCGGCAAGAACGTGTTCTCCAATGAGGACGGTTCCAAGAGCGAGCTGTTCCTGCACCACATCGGCGGCCTGCAGAAGTTCATCCCCGAGTTGCTGCCGCTGTTCGCGCCCAACGTCAACTCGTTCCGCCGCTTCCTGCCCGACACCTCGGCGCCGGTGAACGTGGAGTGGGGCGAAGAAAACCGCACCGTCGGTCTGCGCGTACCGGATGCCGGCCCGCAGAACCGTCGCGTGGAAAACCGCTTGCCGGGCGCCGATGCCAACCCGTACCTGGCGATCGCCGCCAGCCTGCTGTGTGGCTATATCGGCATGGTCGAAGGCATCAGCCCAAGCGCGCCTGTTGTGGGGCGTGGTTACGAGCGGCGCAACCTGCGCCTGCCGTTGACCATCGAAGACGCGCTGGAACGCATGGAAAACAGCAAGACCATCGAGAAATACCTGGGTCACAAATTCATCACTGGCTACGTCGCGGTCAAGCGGGCCGAGCATGAAAACTTCAAGCGCGTGATCAGTTCGTGGGAGCGGGAATTCCTGCTCTTCGCCGTCTGATGCGCCGGGTGCGGCCGGGATACGCCGCACCTTCACCTACCTATTGGAGATTGGTATGTCCAGCAACAACCCGCAAACCCGTGAATGGCAAGCCCTGAGCAACGAGCATCACCTGGCACCGTTCAGCGACTTCAAGCAGTTGAAAGAGAAAGGCCCGCGCATCATCACCAACGCCAAGGGCGTGTACCTGTGGGACAGCGAAGGCAACAAGATCCTCGACGGCATGGCCGGCCTGTGGTGCGTGGCCATCGGTTATGGCCGCGACGAGCTGGCTGACGCCGCTGCCAAGCAGATGAAACAACTGCCTTACTACAACCTGTTCTTCCAGACCGCCCACCCGCCGGTGCTGGAACTGGCCAAGGCCATCGCCGATATTGCCCCCGCCGGCATGAACCATGTGTTCTTCACCGGCTCCGGCTCCGAAGGCAACGACACCATGTTGCGCATGGTCCGCCACTACTGGGCGATCAAGGGCCAGCCAAACAAGAAAACCATCATCAGCCGCAAGAATGGCTACCACGGCTCCACCGTGGCCGGCGCCAGCCTGGGCGGCATGACCTATATGCACGAGCAGGGCGACTTGCCGATCCCGGGCATCGTGCATATCGCCCAGCCGTACTGGTTCGGCGAAGGCGGCGACATGAGCCCTGAAGAGTTCGGGATCTGGGCCGCGAACCAACTGGAAGAGAAGATTCTGGAAGTCGGCGTGGACAACGTCGGTGCCTTTATCGCCGAGCCGATCCAGGGTGCCGGCGGTGTGATTGTGCCGCCAGCGACCTACTGGCCGCGCATCAAGGAAATCCTCGCCAAGTACGACATCCTGTTTGTCGCCGACGAAGTGATCTGTGGCTTTGGCCGCACGGGTGAGTGGTTCGGTAGCGATTTCTACGACCTCAAGCCGGACATGATGACCATCGCCAAGGGCCTGACCTCGGGCTACATCCCCATGGGCGGCCTGATCGTGCGCGACGAAGTGGTGGCAGTGCTCAACGAAGGTGGCGATTTCAACCACGGCTTCACCTACTCCGGGCACCCGGTGGCGGCTGCGGTGGCCCTGGAAAACATCCGCATCATGCGCGATGAGAAAATTGTCAGCCGCGTGCATGACGAAACGGCACCGTATTTGCAAAAGCGTCTACGCGAGCTGGCGGATCATCCGTTGGTGGGCGAAGTCCGTGGTGTCGGTATGTTGGGTGCGATCGAGCTGGTGCAGGACAAGGTCACGCGCAAGCGTTATGAAGGCAAGGGCGTGGGCATGATCTGCCGCACCTTCTGCTTCGAGAATGGCCTGATCATGCGCGCCGTGGGCGACACCATGATCATTTCGCCGCCGCTGGTGATCAGCAAGGCCGAGATTGACGAGCTGGTGACCAAGGCTCGCCAGTGCCTGGACCTGACTTTGGCGGCATTGCAGGGCTAAGTGCTAGGCTCAGAATGCAGCGGCTTGCGGCTGTTGCATTCGGGCAATGATAAATGCGGGGCTTTGGTTGAAAGCCGGCCCCTGAACTTGCCAGACTGTCGCCCTGTTTTGTTGCCCTTCGACGGGCCATGAAACGTAGAAAAATGTGGCCCAAAAAAGAAAAAATTGGAGCATGACCGAATGAAGGCATTAGGTTTGAAGAACGCTGGCAAGACCCTCCTGGCCTTGTCCCTGATGGGCGTGATGGCGGGCGCGGCCCAGGCGGACAGTAAAGTACTGCATGTCTATAACTGGTCCGACTACATTGCACCGGACACCATTGCCAACTTTGAGAAAGAGTCCGGCATCAAGGTGGTGTACGACGTTTTCGACAGCAACGAAACCCTCGAAGCCAAGCTGCTGGCCGGCAAGTCCGGCTACGACGTGGTGGTGCCGTCGAACAACTTCCTGGCCAAGCAGATCAAGGCGGGTGTGTATCAGGAGCTGGACAAGTCCAAGCTGCCTAACTATGACAACCTGAACAAATCCCTGCTTAAAGCCGTGTCGGTCAGCGACCCGGACAACAAGCACGCCTTCCCGTACATGTGGGGCTCGATCGGCGTCGGCTACAACCCGGAGAAGGTCAAGGCCGCACTGGGCGTGGACAAGATCGATTCCTGGGACGTGCTGTTCAAGCCTGAGAACATCGCTAAGCTGAAAAGCTGCGGCGTGAGCTTCCTCGACTCGCCAACCGAAATGCTGCCGATTGCGCTGCATTATCTGGGCCTGCCGACCGACACTCAGAAGAAGGCCGATCTGAAGCAGGCCGAAGACCTGTTCTTGAAAATCCGTCCTTCGATTGGCTACTTCCACTCGTCCAAGTACATCTCCGACCTGGCCAACGGCAACATCTGCGTGGCCGTGGGTTACTCGGGTGACATTGAGCAGGCCAAAACCCGCGCGGCTGAAGCCGGTGGCAAGGTCAAGGTGGCCTACGACATTCCGAAAGAAGGCGCTGGTAGCTTCTTCGACATGGTCGCTATCCCTAAAGATGCCGAGAACGTCGACGCGGCCTACACGTTCTTGAACTATCTGCTCAAGCCAGAAGTGATGGCCTCGATCACCAACAGCGTGCATTTCCCGAACGGTAACGAGAAAGCCACCGCACTGGTCGATAAAGACATCAGCAGCGACCCAGGCATCTACCCGCCTGCGGATGTGCAAGCCAAGCTCTACGCCATTGCGGACTTGCCGGCTGCGACCCAGCGTGAAATGACGCGCAGCTGGACCAAGATCAAGTCAGGCAAGTAAGCAAGAACCTGTAGGAGCGAGCTTGCTCGCGAAAAACTCAAATGCGCCGCGGGGCGCCTGATGCCCCGCGTTATCGTTGACGACCTTCGCGAGCAAGCTCGCTCCTACAAAAAATTAAATGACAGAAAGTTTTGCCGGATCGGTTTATCGAGGGTAAGTTGCGCGCCGGTTTTGTTGTCGGGCAACAACTTTAGGCCCAACTATTTAAGAGGACCTCCACTTGCCAATTTCTTTATTTCGCAAAGCCTTGCTGGTAGGGGCGGGCCTCACGTTGGCAGTCAGCGTGCAGGCGGCTTCGACCGTGCATGTTTATAACTGGTCGGACTATATCGGCCCCGACACCCTGGCCAACTTTGAAAAGGCCACCGGCATCAAGCCGATCTATGACGTGTTCGATTCCAACGAAACCCTGGAAGGCAAGTTGCTGGCCGGGCGCACCGGGTATGACGTGGTGGTGCCGTCCAACCACTTCCTGGGCAAGCAGATCAAGGCGGGCGCGTTCCAGAAAATCGACAAGTCGTTGCTGAGCAACTACGCCAATCTCGACCCGACGCTGCTCAAGCGCCTGGAAAAGAACGACCCGGGCAATCAATACGCCGTGCCTTACCTGTGGGGCACCAACGGCATTGGCTACAACGTCGACAAAGTCAAAGAAGTACTGGGCGTCGACAAGATCGACTCCTGGGCCGTGCTGTTCGAGCCGGAAAACATGAAGAAGCTGGCCAGTTGCGGTGTGTCCTTCATGGACTCGGCCGATGAAATGCTGCCGGCGGTGCTCAACTACATGGGCCTGGACCCTAACAGCACCAACCCGGCCGACTATAAAAAGGCCGAGGAAAAACTCCTGAAAGTGCGGCCCTATGTGACCTACTTCCACTCCTCCAAATACATCTCGGACCTGGCCAACGGCAATATCTGCGTGGCCGCCGGGTTCTCCGGCGATGTGTTCCAGGCCAAGGCTCGCGCAAGCGAGGCTGGCAAGGGCGTGAACATCGCCTACGCGATTCCCAAAGAAGGCGGCAACCTGTGGTTTGACGTGCTGGCGATCCCCAAGGACTCGACCAACGTCAAGGAGGCCCACGCCTTTATCAACTATTTGCTGCAACCTGAAGTGATCGCTCAGGTCAGTGATTACGTCGGCTACGCCAACCCTAACCCTGGGGCGGACACGCTGATGGAGCAATCGATACGCACCGACGAAGCGGTTTATCCACCGCAGGCGGTTCTCGACCGGACGTTTGTCAACTTCGAGCTACCCCCGAAAGTGCAACGCTTGATGACCCGTAGCTGGACCAAGGTCAAGACGGGCAAGTAAGGCTCAAACTATCCAAGGTTCGTCCGTATGGGACGTTCTGCAGTCTTTTTTTCTGGGAGTTTCGTAAATGGCAGTTGCCTCCGGCGCCTATAAGAAAGCCCTCGAGGGCGACCAGACACCGAAAAAGGTGTTGGTCAAAATCGACCGGGTCACGAAGAAGTTCGACGAGACGATTGCCGTGGACGATGTGTCCCTGGAAATCAAGAAAGGCGAGATCTTCGCCTTGCTCGGCGGTTCGGGTTCGGGCAAGTCCACCTTGCTGCGCATGCTCGCAGGTTTCGAGCGTCCAACCGAAGGGCGGATTTTCCTCGACGGTGTGGATATCACCGACATGCCGCCTTACGAGCGGCCGATCAACATGATGTTCCAGTCCTACGCCTTGTTCCCGCACATGACCGTGGCGCAGAACATCGCCTTCGGCCTGCAACAGGACAAGATCCCCAAGGCCGAAGTCGAGGCCCGCGTGGCCGAGATGCTCAAGCTGGTACAGATGAGCCAGTACGCCAAGCGCAAGCCGCACCAGTTGTCTGGCGGTCAGCGTCAGCGGGTGGCCCTGGCCCGTTCCCTGGCCAAGCGCCCGAAACTGCTGCTGCTCGATGAGCCGATGGGCGCACTGGACAAGAAGCTGCGCTCGCAGATGCAGCTTGAGCTCGTCGAAATCATCGAGCGTGTCGGCGTGACCTGCGTGATGGTGACCCACGACCAGGAAGAGGCCATGACCATGGCCGAACGCATCGCGATCATGCACCTGGGCTGGATCGCGCAGATCGGCAGCCCGATCGACATCTACGAAACCCCCACCAGCCGCCTGGTGTGCGAGTTCATCGGCAACGTCAACATCTTCGACACAGTCGTGGTGGATGACGCCGAAGGCCACGCGGTGCTCAAGTGTGCCGATCTGGACCGCGATATCTACGTGGGTTATGGCATCGCCACTTCGGTGGAAGACAAGTCGGTGACCTACGCCATTCGCCCGGAAAAACTGCTGGTCACCACCGAGATGCCGACCTGCGAGCACAACTGGTCCAGCGGCAAGGTGCATGACATTGCCTACCTGGGCGGCCACTCGGTGTTCTACGTCGAACTGCCGAGCGGTAAGTTGGTGCAGTCCTTCGTCGCCAACGCCGAACGCCGTGGCGCGCGGCCGACCTGGGGTGACCAGGTCTACGTGTGGTGGGAAGACGACAGCGGCGTGGTACTTCGCTCATGAACATGAAGAAATTCAAACGGCGACTGCACCGAATAATTCCCAGCGGCAAGCAGGTGGTCATCGGGATTCCGTTCCTGTGGCTGTTCATGTTCTTCATGCTGCCGTTCTTCATCGTCCTGAAGATCAGCTTCGCCGAAGCCGACGTGGCGATCCCGCCTTATACGGAGATCTACACCTACATCGAGCAGAAGCTGGAGGTGGTGCTCAACCTGGCCAACTACAGCCTGCTGGCCGGCGACGAACTGTACATCGCCGCCTATCTGGGCTCGTTGAAGATGGCGTTTTTCAGCACGGCCTTGTGCCTGCTGATCGGCTACCCGATGGCCTACGCCATCGCCAGTGCGCGCAAAGAGATGCAGACCGTGCTGGTGCTGCTGATCATGATGCCGACCTGGACCGCGATCCTGATCCGCGTGTATGCGTGGATGGGCATCCTCAGCAACAACGGCTTGCTCAACGGCTTCCTGATGTCCATGGGGCTGATCAACGAGCCGTTGCAGATCCTCAACACCAACATCGCGGTGTATATCGGCGTGGTCTATTCGTACCTGCCGTTCATGATCCTGCCGCTGTACGCCAACCTGGTCAAACATGACCAGAGCCTGCTGGAAGCCGCATCGGACCTGGGTTCGAGCACCTTCAACAGCTTCTGGAAAATCACCGTGCCGCTGTCCAAGAACGGCATCATCGCCGGCTGCATGCTGGTGTTTATCCCGGTGGTGGGCGAGTTCGTGATCCCGGAACTGCTGGGCGGCCCGGAAACCCTGATGATCGGTAAAGTGTTGTGGCAAGAGTTCTTCAACAACCGCGACTGGCCGGTAGCTTCTGCCCTGGCGGTGGTGATGTTGGCGATCTTGATCGTGCCGATCATTCTGTTTAACCGCAGCCAAGCCAAAGAGATGGAGGGCAAGGTATGAAGCGCTTCAGTTTCTCCAGCTTCATGCTGGTCGTAGGGCTGCTGTTCATCTACCTGCCGATGCTGATCCTGGTGATCTATTCGTTCAACGAATCGAAACTGGTGACGGTGTGGGGCGGTTGGTCGATCAAGTGGTACGTGGGCCTGCTGGACAACACCCAGTTGATGGGCTCGGTGGCGCGCTCCCTGGAAATCGCCTGCTACACGGCGGTGGCCGCGGTGGCGCTGGGTACGTTGGCGGCGTTTGTGCTGACCCGTATCAGCCAGTTCAAGGGCCGTACGCTGTTTGGCGGCCTGGTGACGGCGCCGCTGGTGATGCCGGAAGTGATCACCGGTCTGTCGCTGTTGCTGCTGTTCGTGGCCATGGCGCAGATGATCGGTTGGCCCCAGGAGCGTGGCATCGTCACCATCTGGATCGCCCACACCACGTTCTGTGCGGCGTATGTGGCGGTGGTGGTGTCGGCGCGCTTGCGTGAGCTGGACCTGTCGATCGAAGAGGCGGCCATGGACCTCGGTGCGCGGCCGTGGAAGGTGTTCTTCCTGATCACCATCCCGATGATCGCGCCTTCACTGGCAGCGGGCGGGATGATGTCGTTCGCGCTGTCCCTGGATGACCTGGTACTGGCCAGCTTCGTATCGGGCCCGGGCTCGACCACCTTGCCGATGGAAGTGTTCTCGGCGGTGCGTCTTGGGGTCAAGCCCGAGATCAACGCCGTGGCCAGCTTGATTCTGCTGGCGGTGTCGTTGGTGACGTTCCTGGTGTGGTTCTTCAGCCGTCGCGCTGAAGAGCGGCGCAAGAAAGCCATCCAGCAAGCCATCGAAGAAGCGGCAGCGGACGGCTGGAAACAGCCGGATGTACGCCGGGCGCCAGCACCGGTCTAAAGCCCGGTACTCGGTCAAAATGTGGGAGCTGGCAAGCCAGCTCCCACATTTGATTGCATTTCAAGTTGATTAGGCAGTCCACGGCGACTGGCGAATCACCTCGACAAAGTTCATCGGCGTGAACCCCGGCTCTTGATCCACCAACACATCGGTCTTCACGTTGCCAAACGTGGTCTGCGGACGATGGCGCAAGCCGTCGGCAAAGGCGCAGATGATGCACTCCTTGAACCCTTCACCCCGTGGATGCGCATGCACCACTGCCTCGCGCTGCACGTGGGTAAACGCGGCGTAGTCCATGCCCAGCACATCCATCTCCACGCCAGCAGTCACCAGGGCGACGGTCGGGCGCAGGTGCTTGGGCACCCCCGGCGTGGTGTGCAGGGCAATGGACAGCCACACTTGTTCGATATCGTCATCGCTCAAACCGTAGGGCTTGAGAAACTCGGCGGCAGCGTTGGCACCGTCCACTTCAAAACGCTCGTTGTCGCTGCGATGGCCAGCCACCAGACCCAGGTCATGGAACATCGCGCCGACGTAGAGCAGCTCCGGGTTGTAGGTCAATTGCTTGCGTTCGCCGCTCAAGGCGCCAAACAGGAAGACGCGGCGGGAGTGGTGGTAGAGCAGGTCGGATTCAATGTCGCGGATGTATTCGGTGGTAGCCTTGGCCAGGGCACTGTCGGGTATTTTGATGCCGGCGATGGTGGTGCTCATGGTCATGCTCCTCACGAAGGCGCCGGGTTGGCGCTGATGAGTGCAGTCTGGTCGCCCACCCGCGAGGCAGCCACAACCGTAGGGGCGCGATCTCGGCCAATGTGCCTTCATCTCGTGCCAGGATCCACACGATCACCTGTAGGAGCTGGCTTGCCAGCGAAAATCGTCAACGATAACGCGGGGTACCTGGCACCCAGCGGGGTTCTCGGGTTTTTCGCCGGCAAGCCGGCTCCTACAGGGTTTCAGATAAGGTTTACCCATGCACAAGACCGTCGCGATCCTGATCTTCCCCGGCGTCCAGTCACTGGATGTGACCGGTCCCATGGACGTGTTCTGCGAGGCCAATCGCTTCCTGGCGCCTGCGGATCATTACCAGCTCGAAGTCATCGGCCAGGTCCAGGGCCAGATCGCCTGTTCCAACGGTCTGTCCTTGCAGGCCCACATCCATTACAGCGAGGCATTGCAAGCCTATGACCTGTTGCTGGTAGCCGGCGGCCCGCAGTTGCCCTTCGAGGATTTCGGCCCGGGGTTCAATCAATGGCTGCAGGACGCCAGCGCCAGGGCCCGGCGCTTTGGTTCGATCTGCAACGGCGCCTTTATGCTGGCCCGGGCTGGATTGCTGGATGGCAAAACCGTCACCACCCATTGGGGCGACGCAGCGGACCTGGCGCGCCTGTGCCCCTCAGCCCAGGTCGAGGCAGACCGCTTGTACGTGCAAGACGGCAACCTCTACACCTCGGCCGGGGTCACAGCGGGCATCGACCTGTCGCTGTATCTGCTGGCCCAGGACCACGGTCCCGAAGTGGCCTTGAGCGTGGCCAAGCGCCTGGTGGTGTTTACCCAGCGCAGCGGTGGCCAGTCGCAGTTCAGCCCGTTTCTAATGCCACACGCCGAAGCCCATTCGACCGTGGCGCAGGTGCAGTTGTACGTACTGGCGAACCTGACCGGCGACTTGGGCATTGCTGATCTGGCCCGTGCAGCCAACATGAGTGCGCGCAACTTTTCGCGGGTATTTGCCCGGGAGGCGCGGATCACCCCGGCGGAATTTGTCGAGCGGGCACGGGTGGACGCGGCGCGGGTGATGCTCGAAAGCAGCGGCGCGCCGCTCAAGACCGTGGCCTATCAATGCGGCTTTCGCGATGCCCAGCACATGCGCAGTGTATTCAACCGCCGGCTGGGCGTGACGCCGCAGCAGTTTCGGCTCAACTTTGCGGCGCCGGCTTAAGCGTGTCGTAGGCTTCCAGCGCGCGCAGCGAGTAGATGTAGGCGGCGCCGGCATTCAGTGAGATGGCAGTGGCCAGCGTTGCGGCGACTTCTTCGCGGGTGGCGCCGGCCTTGATCGCGGCGTCGGCATGCACGCCGATACAACCGTCGCAGCGAGTGGTGATCGCCACTGCAATCGAGATCAGTTCGCGGGTCTTGGCATCCAGGACGTTGTTTTCCTCGGCTGCTTCGCCAAGCGCCATGTAGGCTTTGACCATCTTCGGGTTGCTCTTGCCCAGTGTGCCAAAGGCTTTCTTCACGGTAGGCAGCAAGTCGGACCAGTTGTTGAACATTACGATGACTCCTGAACGGGTTGGGTGTGAAGCCAGTGTGTGCCGTTCAGGTTTGGCGGTATTGTTCGATCCGCTCAACTTTTTGACCGATATTCGCAAATGAACGCTATCGACACCCTGATCACCATGGCCAACCTGCGCGGCAACCTCGATGTACGTTGCCAGTTCCAGGGCGACTGGGCCCTGGACCATGCGCCCGAGGCCATGGGCGTGGCCCCGTACCACATTGTGGTCAGTGGCACCTGCCACGCCGAGCTTTCGGGCGGGCAACGAGTGACCCTGGAAGAAGGCGACATCCTGTTGCTGCCCGGCGGTGCGACTCACCTGTTGCGCAGCCAGGGGGCGACGGTGCCGGCGATGTTGCCCAGGGTGATCGATGACGGTGTCCTCACGGTGCATCGCCTGGGTGGCGATCAGCCAGAGGTGGAGATGCTCTGTGGCAGCTTTCACTACAATCGCCAGTCGTTGCTGTTCGCGGCCTTGCCGGCGTATCTGGTGGTGTCCAGTCGGCAATGGCAGGCCGATGGGCAACTGGCGGCCCTGATTGCGCTGATGCGCAGCGAAGCGGATGGCGAACGGCTCGGTGCGCGCTCGTTCATTGATGCGCTGTCGGTGGCGCTGTTCACCTTGCTGGTGCGCACCTGGCTGGCACAACAAGCGTCGCTGACGGGGACGTTTGCCTTGCTCACCGACAAACGCCTGGGCCGCGCCTGGCAGGCGATGCTGACCGAGCCCGGGCATGACTGGACCATCGACAGCCTGGCCGGCGCGGCGTCGATGTCCCGGGCCACGTTCATGCGCTCGTTTGTCAAAGTGGCGGGCGTATCGCCGTGGGTGCTGCTGACCCAGTTGCGCATGGAGCTGGCGTTCAATCTGTTGCAGCAGTCGCGCTTGAGCCTGACGGATATCGCCGCCCGGGTGGGTTATCAATCCCAGGCGGCGTTCAGCAAGAAATTCAAGGAGGCGTATGGCCAGGCACCCGGTCGGATGCGCAACGCAGATTAAAACTGTGGGAGCGGGCTTGCTCGCGAATGCGGTGTGTCAGTCTATACATGTGGTGACTGACACTGCGCATTCGCGAGCAAGCCCGCTCCCACATTTTTGATGGCGTTTCGTCAGGGCTGTTGTGGGGGCCGGGCGGGCAATAGCTTGAGGGTGCCGCGCGTATTGGCCTGGACCTCTTCTTCATCAAAATGCGCCTGCTCGTACCCGCCTTCGATGTAGGTCTCGGCCTGGTCGGCATAGTGCTTGTCGAACGGCACGCCGCTTTGCCCGACCGGGTTGATGGTCAGTGCGTGGGCGGCGTCGGCGAAGTCGACCAGGCGTCGGGTAGACGGGCCGTAAGTCACTGGCCATGGCGCCGGGACAATGATTGCGGACAGGTTGTTCGGCACTTCGTGGCTGCCCGGTGAGGCAAACGGGCCGACATTGACGATCTGGTCCAACGGCTTCTTGATGCCCAGCGGATGGCCATGGGTCAGGGTATGGGCCTTGCCCCATTGCCATTGCGCCGGGTCATCGCCGAAGGTGGTTTTCAGGTGGGCCAGGCTCTTGTCCCAGGCGCGCTTGACCGTCTCGGCCCGCTGCCCGTTCCACCACGGCGAATCGGCGGCGGCGGCCAGGCGTGGCAAGGCGGCATCGACCACGCGGGTGGTGATCAGGGTTTTGAACATGTCGTCACCCAGCTTGGGGCGAAAGGCTGCGTCGGTCAGGTCGAACAACAACTGGTTGAACAGCGTGGCCGGGATCGACTCCACCGGGTAGTCACCTTTCCACGCGGCCAGTTGCTCCAGCAGCTTGAGTTCGGCCGGATCCTTGACCACTTCACGTAGCACCGGCAACAGCGGCGCCAGCAGGCGGGGCCCGTAGGCGGTGGTGGTGCCCAGTTGCAGGGCCTGGCTGTTGTCCAGGTCCCATTTGACCTGGTTGTCGCTCAATTGCGCGTTCAACTGTTGGCCGCGGTCCGCGAGGTTGTAATAGCCGGGAATCTGCATGCCAGTGGGCGATACCGGCTGGGCGTTGGCCGAGACCACATAACCACGGGCCGGGTTTTCTTCCTGGGGGTTGGCGCTGAACGGGTAAAAGCCCATCTTGTCAGCCTCAGGCGTGCTGCCGTCGAGGATAAACCCGGCATTGGCCCCGGCCGGGCGGATCGGCAACTGCGCCGCGGCCCACCAGCCGATATCACCCTTGGCATTGGCCCAGACGATGTTCAGCCCCGGCGCATGCACCTTGGCAGCTGCCTGGCGGGCCTTGGCCAGGGTGTCGGCGCGGTTGAGTTGGTAGAACCCGTCGAGGATCGGGTTTTCGGTATCGAGGAAGGCCCACCACATGGCAATTGGTGTGGTGCCCGCATTGGCGCCGAGCACGTCGTTGATGATCGGGCCGTGGGGCGACTGGCGCAGGGTTAGCGTCACTGGCGCCTGGCCCTTGACCGCGATCTGCTGCTCGCTGGTGGTCATGTCGACCCACTGGTCGTGGTAGCGCACCTGGTTGGGGTTGTCCGGGTTGACCTTCTCGGCGATCAGGTCGAGGTCGTCGTTCTGGAACATCGTCAGGCTCCAGCCAAACGCTTTGTTGTGGCCCAGGAACGCCACCGGTATCAGGGCGTTGTGATAACCGTAGAGTTCGAAGCCGGGCGCCGACAGGTGCGCCTCGTACCACACCGACGGCACCGAGAAGCGGATATGCGGGTCGCCCGCCAGCAACGGCTTGCCGCTCTTGGTACGGTTGCCACTGATGGCCCAGGCGTTGCTGCCTTCGAACTGCGGCAGGCCGTTGTCGGCCAGGGCCTGCTCGCTGAGGCGGGCGATGGCGCTCAGGCCTTGCCAATCGGTGGCGGCCAGACCGAGGTCGCCCTTGGGCTTCCAGTCGAGGTCAAACACCTTCAGGTAGTCGCTGCCCAGTTGGTCGCGCACATAAGTCAGCAAGGGCTCAGTGCGAAAGGCTGCGGCAAAGCTGTAGGCCAGGTAACCGGCGATGCTGATGGTGTCTTCGGCGGTGAACGGCCGCTTGGGGATGCCCAGCACGTCAAACTCCATGGGGCTGGCGTTGTGGTCCTGATACTGGTTGATCCCGTCCAGATAGGCTTGCAGGGCCTTCCAGTGCGGCGACTGGCGGTCCATCTGCGCTGCATAAGTAGCGGCGCGCTCGCGGATGCGCAGGCTGCGGAACAGTTTGTCGGTGTCCAGCAACTTGACGCCGAGCACCTCGGCCAACTCGCCTTGGGCCAGGCGGCGCATGATTTCCATCTGGAACAGGCGGTCCTGGGCGTGCACATAACCCAGGGCGCGATACAGGTCAGCCTCGTTCTCGGCGCGGATATGCGGCACGCCCCGGTCGTCGTAGCGCACCGTGACCGAACCTTGCAGGTTGGCCAATTCCAACGTGCCCTGGCGGGTGGGTTGCTTGCTGTAGACATACCAGCCGGCCCCGAGGGCGATCAACACCAGCAGGGCCGCGAGACCCGACAAGACGCGCTTCATGAACAATCCTTATTATTAGAAGTGGGACTTTTAGCCTTGTGGCCAGGAACAATAGCAGCCAACCGCCAGGGTGTGGGTCGCATTCACCGCCCGCCCGCTCTTGAGCGCCTGCAGGATCGGTTCGATAAAGCTGTTGCTCGAATTGCAGGTCAGGCCCTCACTGTAAGGGCCGAAGTATGCCAGTTTGCCGTTGCTGTCCCAGATGCCCACTGCCGGGCTGGCGGGCACCTGGTCGGCGCCGGGCAAGGTGGTGAGGATTTTCATGGCGCCAAGGGTCGCGGGCAATTGGCCGTGGCTGCCGGCTTTTTGCAGGGCATAGAATTCCACGCCCTGGGGCGCGTATTGCTCAATCAGTTCACTCAGGTGCTGTTGGTTACCGACATTGCACGGGCAGGCCGGGTCCCAGAAGTGCACCAGGCGGATCGGACCGGGGCCTGCCAGCTCGTCCGGCAGGCGCAGCGGGTCTCCGGAAAACACCGCCGTATGTTCGCTGAATGCCCGCAGATAGCGGCCCTGGAACCAGTCATACGCGGCCCACAGCACGGCGGCGCAGATCAGCAGGATCAGGCTGGCGAGCAGGGCGTTGCGGTAGGGCTTTCGCATTCAGAACAATCCTCGACGGTGGCGTAGCTTGCCATGCTTGCCCTGACAGATGAATATCGCGACTCGATATTCATCTGTTCAATGCTGTGAAGCCCTAGTCTGGAAGTTCTTATGCCCGTTACCTTTGACCCCGATCATCTGCGCGAAAGCTTGCGGCCCCTGGTGGACGCGCAGCCGCTTTCGGCTGAGGCGAGGGTCTACCAGCGCTTCTATGGGCTGGACCTGGCTGCGCGCAAAGAGCCGGTAGTCAGTCGCCTGGGGCGCTTCGAGGTGCATGGGTTCGAGGTGGTCAGCCAGGTCTGGTGGCCGGCGCAACCGGTGGCCACACTGTTTATGTTCCACGGTTTCTACGACCACATGGGGCTGTACCGCAGCGTGGTGGAGTGGGGCCTGGACCAGAGTTTCGTGGTGATTGCCTGCGACTTGCCGGGCCATGGCCTGTCCAGTGGCCCGCGCGCCAGCATCGATGATTTCGCGGTATACCAGCAGGTGCTGAACGGCTTGTTCGAACAGGCCGACGCGCTGCAACTGCCCAAGCCCTGGCATTTGTTCGGGCAAAGCACCGGCGGGGCGATTGTGGTGGACCATCTGCTCAACCATGGCCCGGACAGCCCGGCGCAAGGCCAGACCTTCCTGTTGTCGCCGCTGGTGCGACCGCGTGCCTGGGGCTGGTCGCAGCTCAGCTATTACCTGCTCAAGCCGTTCGTCAAAGGCATCGCCCGGCGCTTCAGCGATAACAGCAATGACCCGGCGTTTCGTCCGTTCCTCGAAGCCGACCCCCTGCAGCCCCGGCAACTGCCCACCGCCTGGGTGGGCGCGCTGGCGCGCTGGATCAAGCGCATCGAGGCCGCCCCGCGCAGTATGCGGCGGCCGTTGATCGTGCAGGGCGAGGAGGATATGACGGTGGACTGGCAGCACAATTTGCAGGTGCTGCGCGGCAAGTTCGATCAGCCGCAGGTCCTGATGTTGCCGCGTGGGCGGCATCACTTGGCGAATGAGTTGCCTGAAATCCGCGAGCAATACTTCAAGTTCCTCACCGACCACCTGAAATAACCCTCCCCCTGTAGGAGCGAGCTTGCTCGCGAAGGACGTCAACGATAACGCGTGCTGTCTGGTTAAACGCGGTGTCCTTGAGTTTTTCGCGAGCAAGCTCGCTCCTACAGGGGGGCGGTGTCAGGGGGCCAGGCTTGAGGTGCTTTGGCCGACCGCCAGGCCGGCGCGGATCGCCGCCAGCGCTGCCTGGTAGTAAGCCTTGCCTTCCGGCGATTCGGCAAATGTCGCGAACTCTTCCAACTCCGGGTCCGACAGATCCCGATAGACGTACAGCAAGGTGTTATTCAGGTCATTGCCGATCTGCTGCATCAACCGCTCGCGCTGGCCGTTGAGCATGCCTTGCGCCTGACCGCCGCCCAACAGGCCGGGGATCATCTGGCTCAGGCTGTCCGCTGCCACACCGGCAATCGCCAGGCTGACCTCGGCTCCGGCTTCGCGGGCGGGCAGCGCCTGGGCCAAGTGGCCGATGATCAGGCTACGCGTGGCGTCGGCCTGGATCTGCGGCAGGCCCTTGGCGTTCTTGGCCAACTGGTCGCGACGGGTCGCCAGCAGCTCGGCGGCGACAATCTTGCGTCCCAGAGGCGACTGGAAAAACGCCAGCGCCGGTTTTGGATCGGCCAGGTTCTGGCGCAACTGGGCTTCGGCGCGCTGATCCATGGCCTTGGGGGCGAAGCGTTTATTGCTGTTGTCCACCAGCGCCTGGTACACCGCCGGCGGCAAGCTATTGCGGTAGCGCTGCTGGGCGGCACTCAAGGCGTCATTAAAATGCGCGCGTTGTTCCGGCCAGCCGGCGACCGCGTACAACTGGTCATGGCTGTCTGCCCAGGCGGGCAACACGCAGAACATCAGCAAGGATAAAAACAAACGACGCATAGGGACTCCTGTCAGTCGGCCACTATTGTCCGTGTCGGGCGTAGGATTTGTCGAGAAGTCCTATCAGTCACCTGACTAAAGTGTGTTTAGGCGCTAGGCGGCGCTGTCGGTTTGCCAGGCGTATGGATACTATGCGCGCCATGCAAATATCCCCTGATGACCCGCTGCTGCTAAGCATCGTCGACGACCTGGCCATGAAAGGCTGGTCGCAGCAGAACATCTTCCTGCCAGAGGCTCTGACCCTGGAACTGGCGGCTGAGTGCCATAAACGTGCCGCTGAAGGTGAATTGGCACCGGCTGCTGTCGGGCGCGGGCCGGCCCAGGAGATTCGCGAGGGGATCCGGGGCGATCATATCCAATGGCTGGAGCCCGGCCAGGCGGCTATCTGCGACCGCTACCTGGCGTTGATGGACAGCCTGCGGCTGGCGATGAACCGTGGGCTGTTCCTGGGGCTGGAAGAGTTTGAATGCCACTTCGCCATGTACCCGCCGGGAGCGTTCTACCTCAAGCACCTCGACCGTTTTCGCGATGATGACCGGCGCATAGTCTCGGCGGTGGTCTACCTGAACCAGGACTGGCTGCCCGAACATGGCGGCCAGTTGCGCATGTACCTCAAGGATGGCATTGAACACGATGTGGACCCCACCGGCGGTTGCCTGGTGGTGTTTCTGTCGGGGGAAGTGCCCCATGAAGTCCTGCCCGCCCACCGCGAGCGCCTGTCCCTGACCGGCTGGTTTCGCCGGCGGGGCAGCGAGCCGTTTTGAGCATGCAAAAGATTCTGGTCAGCCGCTGCCTGCTGGGGCATCGCGTACGTTATGACGGTGGCGCCAGCGGGCCGTTCGACCAACTGGCCGCCTGGCAGGCCGAAGGGCGGGTGGTTGCGGTGTGCCCGGAGGTCGCTGGGGGCCTGCCTACGCCACGACCGTCCGCCGAGATTCCCGGCGGGCAGGGGATAGCTGTGTGGGAAGGCCGCGCCCAAGTGCTGACCGCCGATGGCGAGGACTTCAGCGAAGCCTTCCTTGAGGGTGCGCGGCAGGCTTTGGCCCTGGTGCAGCGCCATGGCATCCGTATCGCGGTGCTCAAGGCCAATAGCCCGTCATGCGGCAACCTGCTGACGTATGACGGCACTTTCAGTGGGGTGAAAGTCACCGGCGAAGGGGTGACGGCGGCGTTGCTCAAGCGCCATGGGGTGCAGGTGTTCAGCGAGTTGGAGTTGGCCGAGGCGGCTGCGGCCCTGGCCCAACTTTCAAATCCCACCTAAATCCCACACAAGCCCACTCCACACAATGCTGGCCCCCCATTGGTTATTTGGTGGCTTTGCTGATGTCAGCCTCAAACCACTTTTCCGACAGCGCCGTCAGCCGCCCATCGGCCTTGATCCGCTCCAGCGCGTTGTCCAGGCTCGATTTGAACGCCGGGTTGCCCTTCTGGAACGGGATGGCCAGGGTCAACGTGGCCTTGGCATCGACGCGGCTGTGCAGATCCACGCCCTCGGTGGGCTTGGCGGCAAATTGACTGCTCGTCAGTGTATTCAGGCCGCTCAACAGGTTTTTTTTCTGCTTGTTGGCAAGCATCTGGGCATTGGCATAGCTATACGGCACGCTGAAATCGAAACGATCCTGCAGTTGCGTAGTCACAGCGATGTGGTTGATCGCCACATCGTACTTGCCACTCTCTACTCCGGGCAGCAAGTCAGTGGCGTCGGTGGTGATAAAGGAGGGGCGTACGTCCATTTCCCGAGCCAGCAACTCACCCAGTTCCACTTCAAAACCGGTGAGTTTGTCGCCTTCCTTGAAGTTGAAGGGCGGCGTATCGGCCTCCAGGGCAATACGCAACTCCCCACGGTCAAACACGTCGTCAAACAGTTCGGCGTGGGCCAAGGGGCTCAAGAAAGGCAGGACAAGTAACAGGCCAGGCAAAAAACGCATGGTCACTCCTAAAGAATTCGAAGGTGCGAGACGCGGTTCAGGCTCGCTTTGCTATGGTGTCGAGTGCCTTGGACAACGTTTCGTCACTAAGTTGTCATAACCCTACAGATTTCACAGAAAAACTGGAGAAGTTAATGAAAGCCATTTTGTCTCGTGCAACCCTGGCCAGTCTTTTGCTGGGGGCTTCCATGCTGGCGTCTGCCGCCGATATCCCACGTACACCTGCGCCCAAGGGCGCTGAAGTGTTTATTGTCTCGCCCAAGGATGGCGCTACGGTCGACAAGACCTTCACAGTTGAGTTTGGCATCAAGGGCATGGACCTTGAGCCCATCGACAAACAAGTTCCGGGTGCAGGCCATCACCACCTGCTGGTCGACCAGGCGCAATTGCCTGACCCAAGCCAGCCGATCCCGGCCACCGATACCGTGATCCACTTCGGCAAGGCGCAAACCAAGACCGAACTGACCCTGGCCCCAGGCAAGCACACCCTGCAACTGGTGGCGGGCGATAACGTTCACCGTCAGTTTGAACCTACTGTAGCTTCAAAAGTGATCACCGTTACCGTCAAGTAAGATTTGTTCAGACGAAAAAAGGGAGCCCCGCGGGGCTCCCTTTTTTGTGGCGCGCTTGAAACCTTAGAACAACACGCGGCTACGGATAGTACCGCTGATGTGCTGCAGCTTCTCTTGCGCCAGGTCCGAGTACTCGGCGTCGACGTCGATCACCACGTAGCCAACCTTCTCGTTGGTCTGCAGGAACTGACCGGAGATGTTGATGCCGTTTTCCGCGAAGACCTTGTTGATCTCCATCATCACGCCAGGAATGTTCTGGTGGATGTGCAGCAGGCGGTGCTTGCCAGGGTGAGCCGGCAGGGCCACTTCCGGGAAGTTGACCGAGGACACCGACGTACCGTTGTCGCTGTACTTGACCAGCTTCTCTGCCACTTCCAGGCCGATGTTGGCTTGGGCTTCTGCGGTGGAACCGCCGATGTGCGGGGTCAGGATCACGTTGTCCAGGCCACGCAGCGGGCTTTCGAAGATGTCGTCGTTGGAGCGCGGCTCCACCGGGAACACGTCGATGGCGGCGCCGATCAGGTGCTTGTCCTTGATCGCGTCGGCCAGGGCATCGAGCTCGACCACGGTGCCGCGTGCGGCGTTGATCAGGATCCCGCCCTTCTTGATGGCGCGGATTTCCTTCTCGCCGATCATCCACTGGGTCTCAGCGGTTTCCGGCACGTGCAGGGTCACGATATCGGACATGCCCAGCAGCTCGGTCAGGCTCGACACCTGGGTGGCGTTGCCCAAAGGCAGCTTGGTCAGGGTGTCGTAGAAGAACACCTGCATGCCCAGGCCTTCGGCCAGTACCGACAACTGGGTACCAATCGAGCCGTAACCAACGATACCCAGCTTCTTGCCCCGGATTTCGAAGGAGTTGGCCGCGCTTTTGATCCAGCCGCCACGGTGGCAGGAAGCGTTCTTCTCAGGGATGCCGCGCAGCAACAGGATGGCTTCGGCCAATACCAGCTCCGCCACGGAACGGGTGTTGGAGTACGGGGCGTTGAACACCGCGATACCGCGCTCGCGCGCCGCATTGAGGTCGACCTGGTTGGTGCCGATGCAGAAACAGCCGACAGCCACCAGCTTCTTGGCGTGATCGAAGATCTCTTCGGTCAGCTGGGTGCGGGAGCGAATGCCGATAAAGTGCGCGTCGGCGATCTTTTCCTTGAGCTGGGATTCCGGCAGAGAACTGGTGATGTACTCAATGCTGGTGTACCCGGCGGCCTTTAGGACGTCGACGGCCGATGGGTGGACGCCTTCCAGAAGAAGGAACTTGATCTTGCTCTTATCGAGAGAAGTCTTGCTCATCTGCGTAAACCTGTGTCCCGGAGAAAAATGGCAGGGAATCGGATCGCCGGATGTGCCCTGATTCACCAATACTGTTCCCGTTTGACGGCGTCTGTTGCCGTCATGCTGCGTTGCCGCTCCTCCCCATAGCCAGGCTATGAGTCGTCGCGGGGCCTTGCCTGACGACAACAGCCACTCGCCAAACAGAAACGTATTGGTAAATCAGGGCACAGAGCTGACCCGGACGGCAGGAAAGCCGTCACCGCAGAAACGCCCTTGGGCTCTGTCCTGCGGGGGCGGTATGCTAGCATACGCGCCCCGCTAAACACTCATTCCTGCGACGTGAAGCGTTCTCAGGATGACCATGAATTGTTCGAGAGTTCTGTCGATGACCCATCCTGCCCTGATTGATGAGCTAAAGACCCTGGTTGAGCCCGGCAAAGTGCTGACCGATGCCGACTCCCTGGAGGCTTACGGCAAGGATTGGACCAAGCATTTCGCCCCCGCGCCGACCGCCATCGTCTTCCCCAAGACCATTGAGCAGGTGCAGGCTATTGTCCGCTGGGCCAACACGCACAAGGTGGCGTTAGTGCCATCCGGCGGGCGCACCGGCTTGTCGGCTGCTGCCGTGGCGGCCAATGGCGAAGTGGTGGTGTCGTTCGACTACATGAACCAGATCCTCGACGTGAACCTCACCGACCGCACCGCCGTGTGCCAGCCGGGCGTGGTCACCAAGCAATTGCAGAACGTCGCTGAAGAAAACGGCCTGTACTACCCGGTGGACTTCGCCTCGTCCGGTTCCAGCCAGATTGGCGGCAATATCGGCACCAATGCCGGCGGGATCAAGGTTATTCGCTACGGCATGACCCGCAATTGGGTGGCCGGCATGAAGGTTGTCACCGGCAAGGGTGATGTACTGGAGCTCAACCGCGACCTGATCAAGAACGCCACCGGCTACGACATGCGCCAGCTGTTTATCGGCGCCGAAGGCACCCTGGGTTTTGTGGTCGAAGCCACCATGCGCCTGGACCGTGCGCCTAAAAACCTGACGGCCATGGTGCTCGGCACCACCGACTTCGACTCGATCATGCCGGTGCTGCACGCGTTCCAGAGCAAGCTGGATCTGACGGCTTTCGAGTTTTTCTCCGACAAGGCCCTGGCCAAGGTCATGGGCCGTGGCGATGTGCCGGCGCCGTTCGAAACCGAATGCCCGTTCTACGCGCTGCTGGAATTTGAAGCCACCACCGAAGAAGTCGCCAACCACGCCCTGGAAACCTTCGAGCACTGTGTCGAGCAGGGCTGGGTGCTGGATGGCGTGATGAGCCAGAGTGAAACCCAGCTGCACAACCTGTGGAAGCTGCGTGAGTACATCTCCGAGACCATCTCCCACTGGACGCCGTACAAGAACGACATTTCGGTCACCGTGTCGAAAGTGCCGGCGTTCTTGAAGGAAATCGACGCGATCGTCGGCGAACACTACCCCGACTTCGAAATCGTCTGGTTCGGCCACATCGGCGATGGCAACCTGCACTTGAACATCCTCAAGCCGGAAAACCTGTCCAAGGACGAGTTCTTCGCCAAGTGCGCCACCGTCAACAAGTGGGTGTTTGAAACCGTCGAGAAGTACAACGGCTCGATCTCCGCCGAACACGGCGTGGGCATGACCAAGCGTGATTACCTGACCTACAGCCGCTCCCCGGTTGAAATCGAATATATGAAGGCAGTGAAAGCGGTGTTCGACCCGAACGGGATCATGAACCCGGGCAAGATCTTCGCTGTTTAACCATCACGAAAGAGGAAGCGGTCCATGAGCTATCAGCACAAGTACGTCGACGGCACCAATATCCACTTCCCGCTGGGCAAAGTGGTTTGCATCGGGCGCAACTACGCCGAACATGCCAAGGAGCTGGATAACCCGGTGCCGACCGAGCCCCTGCTGTTTATCAAGCCGGGCAGTTGCGTGGTGCCATTGGAAGGCGGCTTTGCCATTCCAGCCGAGCGCGGTTCGGTGCACTACGAAGCTGAAATCGCGGTGCTGATCGGCAAACCCCTGTCGAAAACCCCGAGCCGTGAAGAAGTGCTGGACGCCATCTCCGGCTTCGCCCCGGCCCTGGACCTGACCTTGCGCGACAAGCAGTCCGAGCTCAAGGCCAAAGGCCTGCCGTGGGAAATTGCCAAGTCCTTCGACGGTGCGGCAGTCATTGCCCCGTTCGTGGTGGGCAGCACCTTCCCGGATCTGACCGATATCGGCATTCGCCTGACCATCAATGGCCAGGTGCGCCAGGACGGCAACAGTGCGCAGATGCTCAACCCGATCGTGCCGATGATCCAGCACATGGCCGGCTGCTTCTCGCTGCAGGCCGGTGATGTGATCCTGACCGGTACGCCTGTGGGCGTGGGCCCGCTGGAAGTGGGTGATGAACTGGTGCTGGAACTGCCCGGCGTGAGCCGCTTCGAAAGCTCCGTACGCTAACCCCATCCCTCTGCAGGCGCCGGCTTGTGTGGGAGCTGGCTTGCCTGCGATAGCATCACCGCGGTGTGCCTGATACACCACGGTGCTTGCATCGCGGGCAAGCCCGGCTCCCACACAAGCTCGTACACAGATTATTTGTGCGTACTGCGCAAATCGGCGCTTTGCATTTTTTTCACACTCCATCCGGATAATCCTTGGCCATATGGCACGCAGGCGCTCTGAGCCTGGGCTATCACCTACAGTCGATTATCTGGAATGCCTCCATGGCCGTGCCTCTCCCTTCTGTGAAACCCGCCCCGCGCCTGAATATGCGCTGGTACTCCTGGCTGTTCCTGGCCGGGGCGGTCATGTATGGGATTTCCTGGTTGATGCACTGGGATGACCGGGGCGCGCTGTGGGTGTTGGAGCGGTTTGAAAGCCCGATGGAGCGTCGGGAGAGCGTCTGGCTTCCGGATTATCAGGTGGTGATCGACGCCAAGCCGTTGCCCGGCATGGAAAAGGACGAAGCTTCGGATCTGGCCTACGACCCCAGGACCAAGACCCTGTTCGCGGTCATGGGCAGGAACCCGTTTCTGGTGGAGCTGAGCCTGCAGGGCGATGTGCTGCGCAAGATTGCGCTGGTGGGCTGGAGCAACCCGGAAGGCGTGACGGTCATGGAAAACGGCGTGCTGGGCATCGTGGATGAGCGCCGGCACAACGTGACCCTGGTCAAGGTTGATGCCGACACGCGGCAACTGGATTTCTCAGACTACCCGAGCTACGACCTGGGCCCCTCCAAGAACCAGAACAAGGCATTCGAGGCCATTACCTGGGACAAGCGCAATCAACAGCTGGTGTTGGGTATCGAGCGGCCAGCGCAGCTGTTTACCTGGGCCAGCGACGGCAGCCAGACCCTGGCTGGCGACAAGCAGAAATTGCCCAGCTCCGAGCTGGATATCCGCAACCTTTCGGCCCTGAGTGTCGATCCGCGTACCGGCCACCTGTTGGTACTGTCCGCCGACTCCCACCTGCTGCTGGAGCTGGACAAAAAAGGCGAGCAAGTCAGCTTCATGACCGTGCTTGGTGGCTTCAATGGCCTGAAAAATACGATCCCCCGCGCCGAAGGCGTGACCATGGACGAAAACGGCACGCTGTACATGGTCAGTGAACCCAATCTGTTCTACCGCTTCGAGAAACAGAAATAGTCGATTGATTACGTCGGATTCTTCTCTCTGCGCGGCATTCCCCAGACACTGCGCTGCGTTTAAGTTTAAATTCAGATGGCTGTGATATTCATTTGCCAGTTTTGACTTTGAGCCAGCCCCCATGCGCCGATTTGCCCGCCCCAAACCCGCCCTGTTTATCCTGTTGTTGATCGCCCTGGTTGCCGTGGGCGTGGTCGCCCAGCAGTTTCGTTTATTCGAGCGTGCCTGGTTTAACTGGCAGACCTGGCGCCAGCCGGTGGACGAACGATCCATTGGCCTGGCGGACTATCAAGTGGTGCTGGAAGCCCAGGTGATCGACGGCCTGGACGATGATGTGTCGGCACTGACCTTTGATCCGGTGCGCAAGAGCTTGTTTACCGTGACCAACCAAAACGCCGAACTGGTCGAGCTGTCCCTGGACGGCAAGATCCTGCGGCGTATCAACCTGGTGGGTTTTGGCGATGCCGAAGCGGTGGAGTTCATCAGCGAGAACACTTATGTGGTCAGCGATGAACGCCAGCAGCGCTTGATCAAGATCCACCTGGAGGACGACACGCAGTTCCTCGACGCGGCGGACGCCGAGCAGATGACCCTGGGTGTGCACCTCAAGGGCAATAAAGGGTTTGAAGGGCTGGCCTATGACTCGGTGGGCAAGCGCCTGTTTGTCGCCAAGGAGCGGGACCCGATGCTGATTTACGAAGTGCATGGGTTTCCGCATTTCAAACCCGAAAAAACCTACTCGGTCCATGTCGTCAACAACCCCCGGCGCGATGCCGGGCTGTTTGTGCGCGACCTGTCCAGCCTGCAATACGATGAGCGCAGCGGCCACTTGCTGGCGCTGTCCGATGAGTCGTATCTGGTGCTGGAATTGGATATCGACGGTCGGCCCTTGAGCAGCCTGTCACTGCTCAAGGGGCGCCATGGCCTGAAGAAGCGCGTGCCTCAGGCCGAGGGTATTGCCATGGATGACGAGGGCACGCTGTATCTGGTCAGTGAGCCGAACTTGTTCTACGTCTTCAAGAAGAAAACCGACCCACTGTAGGAGCGAGCTTGCTCGCGAAGAACGTCAACCCCAACGCGTTGTGTCTGGTTAAGCGCGGTGTTCTTGAGTTTTTCGCGAGCAAGCTCGCTCCTACAAGGATCAGAACATCCACTGTACGCCCAGGGAGTAGCCGGTCTGGCTGCCTTCGGCGTGGCCCAGGCGGCCGTTCACTTCGGCGTACACCCCAAGCTGCGGGGTGATCGCCAATTGGCTGCCGACCTGTGCGCGGCCAAAGCTCTTGTCGACTGAACCCAGGCGTGCGGTACGGGCCTGGCCATCGGCGCGGGCGGTCAGGTCGAGGTCGTCCAGGCGGCCGTCGGCCAGTTCCTTGACCCAGGCGATGTCGCCGTAGGGCATCAGGCTCAGGCCGTAAGGCAGGGCCACGGCGCCGCGCACGCGCCAACCGAGGCTGGCTTCCAGGGAATCGAAGGACTGTTCTTCATATTCAAGGGCAGTGCGCAGGTTCTGCTTCTCGTGGAACTTGTCGATGCGCGAGTGGCTGTAATCCAGCCCGGCAAACGGCCCGGTCTTGATCGCACCCAGGTCGAAGTCATAGCCGCCAAGCACGCGGGCGCCCAGGGATAAGGCATCGGTCTCGCCAGTCAGTTGCTGGTTAAGCAGCACGGGGCCGCCATTGGCCTGGATCACCAGGTTGCGTTTTGAGTCAAAGCTGCTGTGGCCCACGCTCAGGTCGCCGGCCAGCCAGGTCGGGCCGCCATCGTTCAACAAGGCATAGACTGCGGCTTGCCAGGTGTCGCTTTCCAGCTTGCCACGGTGCTCGAGTTTGTCGCGACCGTTGAGGTAGCTGAGGCTGGCGCCGATGTTCAAGCTGCTGCTCAGTTGATAGTCTCCCAGTGCATGCAGGCCCAGGCGTCGCGCTTCGGGGTTGGGAGCGGTGTCGAAGCCACTGTCCGGGTTGTACTCGCCGTCCACGCCGATCTCGCCATCGAAGCTGCCCACTTCACGGCTGGCCGATTGCAACGTCAGCCAGCGGCGATCGTGCAAACGCACCATGGCCTGGTGCTGGCGCTGCAGGTTGTCCTGCATATTGCGCGCAACCGCGCCGCCGGAGGTGGTGGAGGCCATCAAGTCGGCATTGGTCAGCTCCAGCACCAGGCGGCTGAGCAGGCGCGAATAGTCGCGCAGGCGCTGGTCGATGCGTTCCTGGCCGAAGGCATTGGTCAGGACTGTCTTGTTGTCTTCCTTGGGGTCGTGCCAGGTCGAGCCGCCGGGGATCGCCGGGTTGTCGGTCTGGGTGTAGCCGTCCAGATCGCCCAGTTCCCAGTTGGTGGCTTCGATATACAGGATCGGGATATTCAGCGCCTCGAAGGCTTCGCCATCACTGCAGCAACCGGTGCCGGCGGGGTACTTCGCGTCCAGGCCGGGGTTGGTGAACAGGTTGATGTTCAATTCCTTGGCTATCTGGAACGTGTGCTCGCGCAACGACGCCAGGGCCGGGTTGGCGGTGCTGTTCTGGCCGGCGTGGGCGTACATCATGTCGCCGGTGATCAGGCTGTCGAGGTTGATCATGGCCAGCATATTGGCGCGCTGGCTGGCGCTCAGCGAATCGACAAACGCCCGGGAACCGCGCAGGCCTTCCTCTTCGGCGCCGAAGCCGACGATCTGCAAGCCGTTTTCCAATTGCAGGCCGCCGAGGTTCTTCGCCACTTCGGTCAGCACGCTGGCGCCGGAGCCGTTGTCGTCCAGGCCTTGCAGGGTCGGGCGGCCAAAATAGGTATCGAAGTGCGCGCCAATCACCACGTATTGCGGTTTGGTGCCGGCGGCGTAGGCCACGACGTTCTGCGAGGCGCGGCTGCCGCCATTCCAGGTGAAGTCCTGGCGGCTGATGTTATAGGCGCTGCCCATCTGGCTCTGCATCCAGTCGGCGGCCCCGGCGAAGTTGGCCGTGCCTCGGTAGCGGCCGGGGTAGTCGGTGATCAGCTTTTCCAGGGTGATATTGGCGTGCTCGCCGTAGTCGTAGGCATGGGACTGAGTCGACAGCAGGGCACAGGCAACGCTGACAGCGAGAGCTAGGGGCTTGATCACAAGGTCTTCCTTGAGGTGGTTGAGGGAGTGGTTCGGCGGGACCGATTGCACAATGCGCGCCTCATTCCGTGGGACGGTCGCAAATTGGCGCGTTGTTGGAAGTGAGGGTCGCCTGGCTATAAGTTGTAACGGATTGGATACCAGATACGGCGGTAGATGCCGTGACCTGGCGCACAAATTGGGGCGGGCGGGGGAGAGGCTGCTGCGAAAAGTAGCGTTTTTGTTACATGTCCATCGAACGGAGCGCGGTCAAAAATGTGGGAGCGGGCTTGCTCGCGAATGCGGTGTGCCAGTCACCGAACTGCTGGCTGACACACTGCATTCGCGAGCAAGCCCGCCCCCACAGGGGTTCTGCGTGTACTTAGGCCTTGAGGGTTTTCACGCCTTCACTGGTACCCAGCAGCAGCACATCCGCAGGGCGCGCCGCAAACAACCCATTGGTGACCACGCCGACGATCGCATTGATCTGGGTCTCCAGCTCCACCGGGTTGGTGATCTGCATGTTGAACACATCGAGGATGATGTTGCCGTTATCGGTCAGCACGCCTTCGCGGTACACCGGGTCGCCGCCCAGTTTTACCAGCTCGCGGGCTACGTGGCTGCGGGCCATGGGGATCACTTCCACTGGCAGCGGGAAGTTGCCCAGTACCGGCACCAGCTTGCTGGCGTCGGCGATGCAGATAAAGGTCTTGGCCACGGCCGCGACGATTTTCTCGCGGGTCAGGGCTGCGCCGCCGCCCTTGATCAGGTTCAGGTGCTCGTCGCTTTCATCGGCGCCGTCGACGTAGAACTCCAGGTCGCTCACGGTATTGAGCTCATACACCGGAATGCCATGGCCCTTGAGGCGCGCGGCGGTGGCTTCGGAACTGGCCACGGCGCCGTCGAACGCGCCCTTGTGCAGGGCCAGCGCGTCGATAAAGCAATTGGCGGTGGAGCCGGTGCCAACACCGACGATGCTTTTATCGTCGAGTTTAGGAAGGATTAAATCGACGGCGGCCTGGGCCACTGCCTGTTTGAGTTGATCCTGGGTCATGCGGGCTCCGGAACGGGCGGGGAGTAAAGAGGGGCGCGAGTATAACCCAACAAAACCTCTGGATTCGTGTGGTCGTCCGGCCAAAAGCCGGGTTAGACTCCTCGGCCCTGCCCAACCCGCCCAGTGATGCTTTCCGATGCTCGAACAGTACGTCAAAAAGATCCTCACCTCGCGCGTTTACGACGTTGCCGTGGAAACCCCGTTGCAGACCGCCCGCCAGCTCTCAGAGCGCCTGGGCAACAAGGTCTGGCTCAAGCGTGAAGACTTGCAGCCGGTGTTTTCCTTCAAGATTCGCGGCGCCTACAACAAGCTGACCCAACTGAGCGCCGAAGAACGCGCGCGTGGCGTGGTCACCGCCTCGGCGGGTAACCATGCCCAGGGCCTGGCCCTTGCGGCCAAGGTGCTGGGGGTCAAGGCCACGATCGTGATGCCCAAGACCACTCCGGAAATCAAGGTCGAAGGCGTACGCTCCCGTGGCGGCAAAGTGGTGCTGCATGGCGACTCCTTCCCGGAAGCGCTGGCGTACTCGCTGAAACTGGTCGACGAAAAAGGCTACGTCTACATTCACCCTTACGATGATCCGCACACCATTGCCGGGCAGGGCACCGTGGCGATGGAGATCCTGCGCCAGCACCCGGGGCCGCTGGACGCGATTTTCGTCCCGGTCGGCGGTGGTGGCCTGATCGCCGGTATCGCGGCGTACGTGAAGTACCTGCGCCCGGAGATCAAGATCATCGGCGTCGAGCCGGACGACTCCAACTGCCTGCAAGCCGCCATGGCCGCGGGCGAGCGCGTGGTACTCCCGGCCGTGGGGATCTTTGCCGATGGCGTAGCGGTGGCGCAGATCGGCCAGCACACCTTCGATATCTGCAAAGACTATGTCGATGAAGTCATCACCGTCAGCACCGATGAAATCTGCGCGGCAATCAAGGATATCTACGACGACACCCGCTCCATCACCGAGCCGGCAGGGGCTTTGGGCGTGGCCGGGATAAAGAAGTACGTGGAGACCCGTGGTGTCAGCGGCCAGACCTTTGTTGCCATTGATTCCGGGGCCAACGTCAACTTCGACCGCCTGCGCCATGTGGCCGAGCGCGCCGAGTTGGGCGAAGGCCGTGAAGCAATCATCGCCGTGACCATCCCCGAGCGCCCAGGCAGCTTCAAGGCCTTTTGCGAGGCCGTGGGCAAGCGCCAGATCACCGAATTCAACTACCGCTACCACTCCGGCAGCGAGGCGCACATTTTTGTCGGGGTGCAGACCCACCCGGAAACCGACCCGCGCAGCGCATTGATTGCCAGCCTGAGCGAGCAGGGCTTCCCGGTGCTGGACCTGACCGAGAACGAACTGGCCAAGCTGCATATCCGCCATATGGTCGGTGGGCATGCGGCACATGTCAGCAATGAAGTGGTGTTCCGTTTCGAATTCCCGGAGCGTCCGGGAGCCTTGTTCAACTTTCTTAACAAATTGGGCGGCCGCTGGAACATCTCGATGTTCCACTATCGCAACCACGGCGCAGCTGACGGCCGGGTGGTGGCGGGGCTGCAAGTGCCAGCCAACGAACGGCACCTGGTGCCGGCGGCGCTGGAAGCCATTGGCTACCCGTACTGGGATGAAAGCGACAATCCGGCCTATCAACTGTTCCTCGGTTGAGCGACTACGCTGATTGGGCGGCCTTTAAGGAATCGAGAGTATGGAATATCTGACAACCCTCAAGACTATCCACATGCTGGCAACGGTGCTGCTATTGGCCAGTGGCCTGGCCCTGGCGGTGCTGAGCTGGCGCAAGCGCGCAGCCGGGCCGGCGATTACATTGCAACGGCCATGGCTGTTTGTGTGGTTGTTGATGGGCGTAAGCCTGGTGAGCATGCCATTCACCGGCTGGTGGCTGGTGCACTTGGTCGGCTGGCCATTGGGGCAGACGTGGATCCTGGGCTCCAGTGTGATCTACACCGTCGCGGCGCTGGCCTGGTTCTGGCTGGTGGTACGCCTCAATCGCCTGCGCCTGGGCGGTACGGGCAACGCGAAGTTCACCCTGGCTCTGGCGATTGTCAGCCTGGTGGGGTTTGTGGCGATTGCCGGGTTGATGGGCGCCAAGCCGGTCTAGCGTCCGTCAAACCATTGTAGGAGCGAGCTTGCTCGCGAAAAACGTCAACGATAACGCGTACCCACGGATTAAACGTGTCGCGCTCAGGTTTTTCGCGAGCAAGCTCGCTCCTACAGGGATTTGGGTGATCAGCTGCGCAGGCTGATTACCGGCCATCCACGCTTCTGGGCCTCAGCCCGCAAATTCGCATCCGGATCCACCGCCACCGCATGAGTCACCTGCTCCAGCAGCGGCAGGTCGTTCATCGAATCGCTGTAGAAATAGCTGTTCTCCAGGCTGTACCCGGTCTCTTCCAGCCACCGATTCAAGCGCGTCACCTTGCCCTCGCGGAAACACGGCACATCCGTGCTGCGCCCGGTATAGCGGCCATCGGCTATCTCACACTCGGTGGCGATCAGGGTTTCTACCCCCAAGCGTGCGGCAATCGGCGCGGTGACAAAGCGGTTGGTGGCGGTGATGATGACCAGCGTGTCACCGGCGGCGCGGTGCTTGGCCAGCAGTTCAGCCGCCTTGGGCAGCATCAGCGGTTCGATGCAGTCGCGCATGAAGTCGCGGTGCCATTCGTCGAGTTGGGCCATCTCGGTGCTGCCGAGGATTTCCAGGCTGAAGTTCAGGTACGCGGCGTTGTCCAGCTTGCCGGCCAGGTAATCCTGGTAGAACTCGTCGTTGCGGGTCTTGTAGGCAACGGCATCGAGGATGCCGCGCTCACACAGGTAATCACCCCAGGCGTGGTCACTGTCGCCGCCCAAAAGCGTGTTGTCCAAGTCGAATAAAGCCAGGCGCATTGCGGTTACTCGCTGAAAAGTCTGTAAAAAGGCGTCCAGAATACGGTCTTTTCACAAGAGTGCACATAAGGTAAGCAGCCTCGTTGCCGCTGCAACAAGCTTTGTGGAACAATGCGGCGACATGCGTTTGCGAGGTTGTTGCCGTGATCGACCCCGATGGTTTCCGTCCAAATGTCGGGATTATTCTTACGAATGATGCCGGACAGGTGCTATGGGCTCGCCGTATCAACCAAGATGCCTGGCAGTTTCCCCAGGGCGGGATCAATCCCGACGAAACCCCTGAAGACGCCTTGTACCGCGAGTTGAACGAAGAAGTAGGCCTGGAACGCGAAGATGTGCAAATTCTCGCCTGTACCCGAGGCTGGTTGCGCTATCGTTTGCCGCAACGCCTGGTGCGTACCCACAGCCAACCACTGTGCATCGGCCAGAAGCAAAAGTGGTTTCTCCTGCGCCTGATCTCCAACGAGCAGCGGGTGCGGATGGATTTGACCGGTAAACCGGAGTTCGATGGCTGGCGCTGGGTCAGTTATTGGTATCCGTTGGGCCAGGTGGTGACATTCAAGCGCGAGGTTTATCGTCGCGCTCTCAAAGAGCTTGCCCCGCGCCTTTTAGCGCGCGACTGACGACGGAGTTCGACCCCGAGCCATGCTCAATACGCTGCGCAAGATCGTCCAGGAAGTTAACTCCGCCAAGGATCTCAAGGCGGCGTTGGGGATTATTGTGTTGCGCGTCAAGGAAGCCATGGGCAGCCAGGTCTGCTCGGTTTACCTGCTGGACCCCGAGACCAACCGTTTTGTGCTGATGGCCACGGAGGGCTTGAACAAGCGCTCCATCGGCAAGGTCAGCATGGCGCCCAATGAAGGTCTGGTGGGCCTGGTAGGGACGCGTGAAGAACCCCTGAACCTTGAAAACGCGGCCGATCACCCGCGTTATCGCTACTTTGCCGAAACCGGCGAAGAACGCTACGCCTCCTTCCTCGGCGCACCGATCATCCACCACCGCCGCGTTGTCGGCGTATTGGTCATCCAACAGAAAGAACGCCGCCAGTTCGACGAAGGGGAAGAAGCCTTCCTTGTGACCATGAGTGCGCAGTTGGCTGGGGTTATCGCCCATGCTGAAGCCACCGGTTCGATTCGTGGCCTGGGTCGCCAGGGCAAGGGCATCCAGGAGGCCAAGTTTGTCGGCGTGCCGGGTTCTCCGGGCGCGGCGGTCGGTACCGCAGTGGTCATGCTGCCCCCGGCCGACCTGGACGTGGTGCCGGACAAATCCGTCGACGACATCGACGCGGAAATCAAACTGTTCAAGACCGCCCTGGAAGGCGTGCGCGCCGACATGCGCAACCTGTCGACCAAGCTGGCCACCCAGTTGCGCCCCGAAGAACGGGCGCTGTTCGACGTGTACCAGATGATGCTCGACGACGCGTCCCTGGGCAACGAAGTCAAGACCGTGATCAAGACCGGCCAGTGGGCCCAGGGCGCGCTGCGCCAGGTGGTCACCGATCACGTCAATCGCTTTGAACTGATGGACGACGCCTACTTGCGCGAGCGCGCCTCGGATGTGCGCGACCTCGGCCGCCGTCTGCTGGCCTACCTGCAGGAAGACCGCACCACCAACCTGGTGTACCCCGACAACACCATCCTGATCAGTGAAGAACTGACCGCCACCATGCTCGGCGAAGTGCCGGAAGGCAAACTGGTGGGCCTGGTCTCGGTATTGGGTTCGGGCAACTCCCACGTGGCGATCCTGGCCCGGGCCATGGGTATCCCGACGGTAATGGGCCTGGTGGACCTGCCGTACTCCAAGGTCGACGGCATCTCGATGATCGTCGACGGGCACCGTGGCGAGGTCTTCACCAACCCCAGCGAGGTGTTGCGCAAGCAGTACGCCGAAATCGTCGAGGAGGAGCGCCAGCTGTCCCAGGGGCTCGATGCCCTGCGCGAACTGCCCTGCGTGACCCTCGACGGCCACCGTGTACCGCTGCTGGTCAACACTGGCCTGCTGGCGGACGTGGCGCGTGCTCAACAACGTGGCGCTGAAGGGGTGGGTCTGTACCGCACCGAAGTGCCGTTCATGATCAACCAACGTTTCCCGAGCGAGAAGGAGCAGCTGGCGATCTATCGCGAGCAACTGTCCGCCTTCCATCCGTTACCGGTGACGATGCGCAGCCTGGACATCGGCGGCGACAAGTCACTGTCTTATTTCCCCATCAAGGAAGACAACCCCTTCCTTGGCTGGCGCGGCATCCGCGTTACTCTCGACCATCCCGAAATTTTCCTCGTCCAGACCCGCGCCATGCTCAAGGCCAGCGAAGGCCTGAACAACCTGCGCATTCTGCTTCCGATGATCTCCGGCACCCACGAGCTGGAAGAGGCCCTGCACCTGATCCACCGGGCCTGGGGCGAAGTGCGTGATGAAGGCGCCGATGTGCCGATGCCACCGATCGGCGTAATGATCGAAATACCGGCAGCGGTATACCAGGCCAAGGAGCTGGCGCGGCAGGTGGACTTCCTGTCGGTAGGCTCCAACGACCTGACCCAATACCTGCTGGCCGTGGACCGTAACAACCCACGGGTGGCCGACCTCTACGACTACCTGCACCCGGCGGTGCTGCAAGCCCTGCAACACGTGGTGCGCGACGCCCATGCCGAAGGCAAGCCGGTGAGTATCTGCGGGGAAATGGCCGGTGATCCGGCAGCGGCGGTGCTGTTGATGGCTATGGGCTTTGATAGCCTGTCGATGAACGCCACCAACTTGCCGAAGGTCAAGTGGATGCTGCGCCAGATCAACCTGAGCAAGGCCAAGGAACTGCTGGCGGAGTTGATGACCATCGACAATCCGCAAGTTATCCACAGCTCGCTGCAATTGGCCCTGAAAAGCCTCGGGTTGGCGCGGATGATCAATCCGACCGCGACGAAAACCCTGTAGGAGCGAGCTTGCTCGCGAAAAACGTCAACGATAACGCGAGAAGCCTGAATTCCCGCGGCGTTCTCAGGTTTTTCGCGAGCAAGCTCGCTCCTACAGGTTGATGTCTACCTCGCCGAGTCGCCCACCATGGGGCCCGAAGCTACGTTCCACCATCCGCCGCCTCCCATCGGCATGCACAATCAGCGCGGTGCTCGCCCGTGTTCCGTAGGTGGGGCTGGCGATAAACACACTCGACAGCAAACTTTCCGTGGCCAGCCCGACCCCGGTATCCGGCAGCTCGGCAAACGGTGCGGTCTGCGGGTCGCTCAGAATCCCCAGCAAGGCTTCAGGGTGCGGATCGTCCAGCACTTCGTCCAGCGCGGCCTTGGCTTTGAGCAGTTTGGGCCACGGCGTGTCCAGGCCTGCATTGGATAACCCATAGATCCCGTCCATCAGTTGCTTGGGCGTCGACTCATTGGCGTTGTAATGCCACAACTCGTCCCGCGTGCCGATCAACAGGTTGAACCCGGCATATTCAATCGATCTGCCGTTAACATCGGCTAAATACTCATCAACCGGTAGCGAACCGTTGAGAAAGCGTGCCACCAGCTCGCCCCGGGACTTGCGCGCCGGTGGCTGGTGCGGATTACGGATATTGGTCAGCGCGGCAAACCGTCCATCGGCGCCGATCCCCAGCCAGGTGCCACCCGCTTCCTGGTCGCGGCCGGCATAAACCTGCGGTGCATCCGGCCACTGGGCCAGGGGCAGGCTGGGCCGGGCGTAGAATTCGTCACGGTTGGCCGCGACGATCAGCGGCTGGGCGTGGCCCGGCCTCCAGGCGAAAACTATCAGGCACATAAGGCGATCCTTTTGTGTTTTGTTCACTCTACCCATAGAACCGACGGCTATCCATCGTATCGAAGTTGGGCCAGATGCCTCCCATCCGTTAACATGCCAGGCTGCTTGGCGTGGGGGCGAACTTCTTCATTTGATCGAACTGCTGTAACGCAGGCTTAATCGCCCACCGGCATGGTCCGTGCGCAATAACGAATGATTTAACGAGGAGTCGCAATGCTGCCTTACCCGCAGATCGACCCGGTGGCCCTGGCCATCGGTCCGCTGAAAATCCACTGGTACGGGTTGATGTACCTGATCGGCATCGGCGGTGCCTGGCTGCTGGCTTCTCGGCGCCTGAACCGCTTCGACCCGACCTGGACCAAGGAGAAACTCTCCGACATGGTGTTCTGGATGTCGATGGGGGTGATCGTCGGCGGCCGCCTGGGCTATGTGCTGTTCTACGACTTGAGCGCGTACCTGGCCAACCCGACCCTGATTTTCGAGGTGTGGAAGGGCGGCATGGCGTTCCACGGCGGGTTTATCGGCGTGATGCTCGCGGCCTGGTGGTTTGGCCGGCGCAACGGCAAGTCATTCTTCCAGTTGATGGACTTCGTCGCGCCGATGGTGCCGATTGGCCTGGGTGCCGGGCGGATCGGTAACTTTATCAACGCCGAATTGTGGGGCAAGCCGACCGACGTGCCGTGGGCCATGGTGTTCCCGCCGTTCAGCGACCCGGCACAACTGCCGCGCCACCCATCGCAGCTGTACCAGTTCGCCCTGGAAGGCGTGGCGCTGTTCCTGATCCTCTATATCTTCTCGCGCAAACCGCGCCCGACCATGGCGGTTTCCGGGATGTTCGCGCTGTTCTACGGGATCTTCCGCTTTATCGTCGAGTTCGTGCGGGTGCCGGATGCGCAACTGGGCTACCTGGCGTTCGGCTGGCTGACCATGGGTCAGGTGCTGAGCATTCCGATGATACTCGCAGGCCTGGGCTTGCTCTGGTGGGCTTACAATCGCCCGCAGGCGATCAAGAACACCGCGCTATAAATTCGAACGCCGAGGCCTCTGGGCCTCGGCTTCACCGATACAGGTAATGTCATGAAGCAATATCTCGAGCTGGTTTCCCACGTCATCAACAACGGCACCAAACAGGCCAACCGTACTGGCGTGAACACCATCAGCTTCCCCGGTGCGATGTTGCGCTTTGACCTGCAGGAAGGTTTCCCGGCCATCACCACCCGTAAAATGGCCTTCAAGTCAGCGATTGGCGAGATGTGCGGCTTTTTGCGCGGGGTGAACAACGCCGCCGAATTCCGCGCCCTGGGCTGCAAGGTCTGGGACCAGAACGCTAACGAAAACGCGCAGTGGCTGGCCAACCCGTTCCGCCAGGGCGAGGATGACCTGGGCGAGATCTACGGCGTGCAATGGCGCAAGTGGCCGGCGTACAAGCAGATCCCGTTGAGCAACCAGGCTGCCATCGAGCAGACCCTGGCCCAGGGCTATCGCCAAATCGCTGAAGGCGAAGAGGACGGCCAGGCCTATGTGGTGCTGTACAAGGCCATCGACCAGATCCGCCAGTGTGTCGACACCATCATCAAGGACCCGGGCAGCCGGCGTATCCTGTTCCACGGCTGGAACTGCGCCCAGCTCGATGAAATGGCCTTGCCGCCGTGCCACCTGCTGTACCAGTTCCACCCGAATGTCGAGACCAAGGAAATTTCCCTGACCCTCTACATCCGCTCCAACGACCTGGGCCTGGGCACGCCGTTCAACCTCACCGAAGGCGCCGCGCTGCTGAGCCTGATCGGCCGCCTGACCGGCTACACGCCACGCTGGTTCACCTATTTCATCGGTGATGCGCACGTCTACGAAAACCACCTGGACATGCTCAACGAACAGCTCAAGCGCGAGCCATTCGCCGCGCCGAAGCTGGTGATCAGCGAGCGTGTGCCGGAGTTTGCCAAGACTGGGGTGTACCAGCCGGAGTGGCTGGAGTTGGTCGAGCCTGGCGACTTCTCGCTCGAAGGCTATGAGCACCATGCGCCGATGACCGCGCCGATGGCGGTCTAAGGCAAATGTGGGAGCGGGCTTGCTCGCGAAAGCAGTGTGTCAGTCGACATCTTAATTGACTGATCCGCCGCATTCGCGAGCAAGCCCGCTCCCACATTTAGTCCGTGTTCACATTAGTTAATGGCCGTGGCTTCTACCCACATGTGAATGCTCCGCCTCACTGACCGCCACACTCCCACTGACCTCCAACCGCTGCAAAATCCCACACTGGTCAATCTCCGGCCCTTCGCCACAGCGCTGGCGCAGGTCGATCAGTTGTGCCTGCAAGGCCAGCAAGCCATCAATCCGCGCCTTGACGTGATGGATATGCTCGTCAATCAGCGCATTGACGCTTTCACACTGGTCCTGGGGGCTGTCGCGCAGGCCCAGCAGGCTGCGGATTTCCTCCAGGGTCATGTCCAGGCTGCGGCAGTTGCGGATAAAAGTCAGGCGTTCGGTGTGCGCCTGGGTGTACAGCCGATAGTTGCCCTCACTGCGCGCCGGGGGCGGCAGCAGGCCTTCCTTCTCGTAATAGCGGATGGTTTCTACCGGGCAGTCGGTCAGTTTTGCCAGTTCGCCGATCTTCATCGTAGCAATCTCCAAAAGGGTGCTTGACCCTATAGTGGCTACAGGGTCTTTACTTGGCAACAGGCACCTTCACGGACGCGAGACAATGAGCGATTCCATTCACACCCCGCATAAGCATGACCACGATCACGATCATGATCACGGCGAAAAACTGCAGCCTGTGCAAAAGCACGATCATGGCGGCTCCTGCTGTTCCGGCGCGGCTGCGCCTTCTCTGGTGACGTTGACCGAAGCGCCCAGCGCCAACGCGCGCCTGAGCACATTCCGCATCGAAGCCATGGACTGCCCCACCGAGCAGACGCTGATCCAGAACAAACTGGGCAAGCTGGCCGGTGTGCAGCAACTGGAATTCAACCTGATCAACCGCATCCTCGGCGTGACCCACGACTTGCCGAGCACTGCGCCGATCATCGAGGCCATCAAATCCTTGGGCATGCAGGCTGATCCAGTCGAAGAGGGCGTGCCTGCCGCCGCGCCACCAGCCAAGAAACACTGGTGGCCGCTGGCCCTGTCCGGCGTTGGCGCCCTGGCGGCGGAGGTGATCCATTTCACCAACGCCGCACCGACCTGGGTGGTGGCTCTGGTGGCGCTGGTGTCGATCCTCAGTGGCGGCCTCACTACCTACAAAAAGGGCTGGATTGCCCTGAAGAATCTCAACCTGAACATCAATGCGCTGATGAGCATCGCCGTGACCGGTGCGATCCTGATCGGCCAGTGGCCAGAAGCGGCGATGGTGATGTTCCTGTTCACCGTGGCCGAGCTGATCGAAGCCAAGTCCCTGGACCGTGCGCGCAACGCCATCAGTGGCCTGATGCAGATGACCCCGGAACAGGCCACGGTGCGCCAGGCTGATGGTAGTTGGGTCGAACAGGAGGTCAAAGTCATTGAACTGGGCGCCATCGTACGGGTACGTCCCGGTGAGCGCATTGGCCTGGACGGTGAAGTCACCGCCGGCCAGTCCACCATCGACCAGGCGCCGATCACCGGCGAAAGCCTGCCGATCGAGAAAACCGTCGGCGATAAAGTCTTCGCCGGCACCATCAACCAGGCCGGTTCCCTGGAATACCGGGTGACCGCCGCCGCCAGCAACTCCACCCTGGCGCGCATCATCCACGCGGTGGAACAAGCCCAGGGTTCACGGGCGCCGACCCAGCGCTTTGTCGACAGCTTCTCGAAAATCTACACCCCGGCGGTGTTCCTGTTTGCCCTGGGCGTGGCGGTAATCCCGCCGCTGTTTATGGGCGGCATTTGGTTTGACTGGATCTACCGCGCCCTGGTGCTGTTGGTGGTTGCCTGCCCATGTGCGCTGGTGATTTCCACCCCGGTGACCATCGTCAGTGGCCTGGCCGCTGCCGCGCGCAAAGGCATCCTGATCAAGGGCGGCGTGTACCTGGAGGCCGGTTACAAACTGGACTACCTGGCCCTGGACAAGACCGGCACCATCACCCACGGCAAGCCGGTGCAGACCGACTACCTGACACTGTCCACCCAAGAAAACGCCCCGGCCCTGGCCGCGAGCCTGGCCGGGCGCTCCGACCACCCGGTGTCGCTGGCGATTGCCAACGCGGCTGTGGATAACAAACTGGCGCTGCTGGCTGTGGATAACTTCGAAGCCCTGGCCGGGCGCGGGGTACGTGGCGAGATCAACGGTGAGGTTTATCACCTGGGCAACCACCGCTTGGTGGAAGAACTGGGCCTGTGTTCGCCGGCCCTTGAAGAAAAACTCTTCGCCCTGGAAAAACAAGGCAAGTCCGTGGTGCTGCTGCTCGACAAATCCGGCCCGCTGGCGCTGTTCGCCGTGGCTGATACGGTCAAGGACAGCAGCCGCGAAGCCATCCAGCAGTTGCACGACCTGGGCATCAAGACCCTGATGCTCACCGGCGACAACACCCACACCGCCCAGGCGATTGCCGCCCAGGTGGGCATCGACCAGGCTCAAGGCGACCTGCTACCCACTGACAAGCTCAAGGCCATCGAGGATCTGTACGGGAAAAACCACCGGGTTGGCATGGTCGGCGACGGTATCAACGACGCCCCGGCCCTGGCCCGTGCGGAGATTGGCTTTGCCATGGCCGCCGCGGGCACCGACACCGCCATCGAAACCGCCGACGTAGCGCTGATGGACGACGATTTGCGCAAGATTCCGGCATTCATACGTTTGTCGCGACAAACGTCGAGTATCCTCAAGCAGAACATCGCCCTGGCGCTGGTGATCAAGGCGATCTTCCTGGCGGTGACCTTCCTGGGCATGGCCACCATGTGGATGGCGGTGTTCGCCGACATGGGTGTAAGCCTGCTGGTGGTGTTCAATGGTCTGCGCCTGTTGCGCAAATAGTCGATGAGAGGGTGGTGTGCTGAGTGCCGAGCTGAAGGCGTTTTACATGGTTGCCCGCCTGGGGAGCATTACCCAGGCGGCGAAAAAACTCGGCCTGAGCCAACCCACGGTGACCACCCAGATCCGCCATCTGGAAAGCCAGTACTCGGTCGAGCTGTTCTATCGCGGTGGCCGGCGCCTCACTGTCAGTGACGAGGGTGCGCGGCTGCTGCCGATGGTCAAGGCGCTGTTGCAGCAGGAAGCGGATATCGAGTTCTTCCTGCGCAACAGCGGCCAGGTCCAGGGCACTTTGCGGATCGCCGCGACGGCGCCCTATTACATCCTCGACCTGGTGAAGACCTTTCGCGAACGCTTGCCTCACGTGGAAGTGGCGGTAGAAATCGGCAATTCCCAGCAGGTGCTCGAAGCGCTGGATGATTACCGGGTGGATGTCGCCGCGTCCTCGCAACTGCTGGAAGACCCGCGCCTGATCCGTCGGGTACTGGGCAGCGACCCGTTGGTGCTGGCGGTGCATCGCAATCACCCGTTGGCCGTGCTGGAACACGTGCCACTCAGTGCGCTGGTGGGGCACACCCTGTTGATGCGCGAAGCGGGCTCCACCACCCGGCGCCTGACCGAGGAAATGCTCGATGGCGCGGGCGTGAGTTATGGGCCGCTGCTGGAGATCGGCAGCCGCGAGTCGATTCGCGAGGCGGTGCTGCGCAATATCGGCATCAGCATCATTGCCCGCCAGGAAGTGCCCCATGATCCGCAACTGCGGGTACTGACCATCGAGAATGCGCCGCAGATTCCTGAGTATCTGTACTGCCTTAAAGAGCGCAAAGGTGCGCGGTTTCCGGCGGCGTTTCTCGGGTTGGCGCAGGAAATGTCGCCGCTCTGAGATTATCGGTGGCTTTGAAATCGCCATCGCAGGCAAGCCAGCTCCCACATTTGAAGCTGCGAATACATTCAAATGTGGGAGCTGGCTTGCCTGCGATGGCGGTAGACCACACACCACATGGCTATAACCCTACCCAAATCCACCAATACCACTATCACCCGCTTTTGCCTTCCTGCCACACCAGGGACGCATTTGCTCCCTAGCATGGCCTTCATCAGTTTGATGAGGTGCCACCATGAACACAGCCCAGCTCAACCCCGGCGCGCCGATGAAGGTGCGTGGTATCCAGAAGCGCTTCGGCGCCTTTACTGCCCTGGACCATGTGTCCCTGGACGTCGCCGCCGGTGAGCTGGTGTGCCTGCTTGGCCCTTCGGGCTGCGGCAAGACCACCTTGCTGCGCTGCATCGCCGGCCTGGAGCGCCAGGACAGCGGCGAGTTGTACCTGGGTGATCGCGATGTTTCCCTACTGGCACCCCAGGCGCGGGACTACGGCATTCTGTTCCAGTCCTACGCGCTGTTTCCCAACCTCAGCGTCGAGGCCAATATCGGCTACGGCCTGACCGGCAGCGGCCGCGATGAAGTGCGCAAGCGCGTGGCGCAGATGCTGGAACTGGTCGGCCTGACCGGCAGCGAAAAGAAATACCCCGGCCAATTGTCTGGCGGTCAGCAGCAACGGGTCGCCCTGGCCCGTGCCCTGGCGCCGGCCCCGTCGCTGCTGCTGCTGGACGAACCCATGTCAGCCCTCGACGCCCGGGTGCGCGAGCACCTGTGTACCGAACTGCGCCAACTGCAACGCCGCCTGGGCATCACCACCTTGATGGTCACCCACAACCAGGACGAGGCCATGCTGATGGCCGACCGCATCGCCGTGATGAACAACGGCAAGGTCGAGCAGTACGCCACCCCCCAGGAAATCTACGACCGCCCGGCCACGCCGTTCGTGGCCGAGTTTGTCGGCCAGGGCAACTGGCTGCCGTTCAGCCGCAACAGCGCCAGCCACGCCCAGGTCGGCGGGATGAACGTGCGCCTGGCAGAAGACAGCGGCAAGGCCGCCTCGGGCCGCCTGTTCTGCCGGCCGGAAGCAATCAGCGTCAACCCGCCGGTACACGAAGAAAACCTGTTTCCGGCCAAGGTTCGCGAGATCACATTCCTTGGTAACCGTTGCCGCATGAGCTTTGAACTGGACCAGTTGCCCGGCCATCCGCTGCTCGCCGAACTGGCGCCGGAAGCCATGCCGCGCCTGGGCGCCCAGGATATCTGGGTCGCGCTGCCGCCGCGCAGTCTGCAGGTGTTTGCCTGAGATGGCCGCTGATATGACCCTGCCGATACCCGACCGCGCGGCTCGCCAGGTTTCCCGTGCCGAAATCGGCGACCGTATCTTTGTAGTGGGCGGCAAGGTGCTGTTGCTGTGCCTGTTGGGCATCGCCGTGCTGCTGCCGTTGCTGGCGATCTTCTGGCGTGGCTTCAGCGCCGAAGACGGCCAGGGCGGCGGGCTGGTGGCGGCGCGCGAGCTGCTGACCAGCGCCAACTTCCACTGGCTGCTGGGCAATAGCCTGAAGGTTTCCCTGAGCGTTGCGGCCATTGTCGTACCCCTGGCCTACCTGTTTGCCTACGCCCTGCAACGCACGCTGATCCCCGGCAAGACGATCTGGCGTGGCCTGTCATTGCTGCCGCTGATGGCGCCCTCGATGTTGCCGGGCATCGCCTTGGTGTATCTGTTCGGCAACCAGGGCATGTTGCGCGGCCTGCTGTCAGACAACATCTACGGCTTCTGGGGGATTGTCCTCGGTGAAGTGATCTACACCTTTCCCCATGCGCTGATGATCCTGCTGTCGGCGCTGTCTTTGGCGGATGCGCGGCTGTTCGATGCTGCCTCGAGCATGGGCGCCAGCCCGGCGCGGGCATTTCGCAGTATCACCTGGCCGGCAACGCGCCAGGCCGTGTTCGCCGCCTTCTGCCTGGTATTCACCCTGACCATCACCGACTTCGGCGTGCCGGTGGTAGTGGGCGGTGACTATCAAGTGCTGGCGCTGGAAGCTTACAAGGCGGTGGTCGGCCAGCAGCAATTCGGGCGCGGCGCCTTGATCGGCATGGTGTTGCTGCTGCCGGCGCTGCTCAGTTTTGCGGTGGATACCTGGCTGCGCCGACGCCACGGCGATTCCATGAGTGGCCGCGCCCAAGTGTTCCAGCCAGCACCGTCGCGCCTGCGGGATGGCTGCTACCTGGCGATTGTGTTGCTGATCTGCGCGGTGCTGCTGTTGGTGTTCGGCATGGCGGTGTATTCGTCGCTGGTGAAATTCTGGCCGTACAACCTGTCGCTGTCGCTCAACCATTACCAGTTCAACGACACCGCCGGTGGCGGCTGGCTGGCCTATCGCAACAGTTTGACCATGGCGATCTGCACCGCACTGATCGGCAGTGTGCTGATCTTCACCGGCGCTTACCTGATGGAAAAGACCAAGGGGCAAAAAGGCCTCAACCTGGCGCTGCGCATGCTCAGCTTTGTGCCGATGGCGGTGCCGGGCCTGGTGCTGGGCCTGGGCTACGTGTTCTTTTTCAACCTCAATGGCAACCCGCTGCATGTGCTCTACGGGACCATGACGCTGCTGGTGGTGTGCACCATTGCGCACTATTTGACCACTGCGCAGATGACCGCCACGACCGCCCTGCGCCAACTCGACGCCGAGTTCGAAGCCGCCGCGCTATCGCTCAAGGCGCCGCTATACCGACATTACCTGCGGGTCACCGTGCCGATCTGCCTACCGGCCCTGTTGGACATCCTGCGCTACCTGTTTGTCTCGGCGATGACCACCGTGTCGGCAGCGATCTTTCTCTACAGCCCCGACACCATCCTCGCCGCAGTCGCCGTGTTGAACATGGACGATGCCGGCAACGTTGGCGGCGCGGCGGCCATGTCGACCCTGATTCTGTTCACTTCAGCCGGCGTCTCGCTGCTGCTGGCGTGGGCCTCACGCGGCTTGTTGCGCCGCTCCCAGGCCTGGCGCCAAACCGCGCCCGGTCAATAACACTGCCCCCAAAAGGAAACGCACCATGTTCAAGCCCCTGGCCCTCGCCGCTGCTGTGCTCACCGCGTTCAGCCTGAATGCCTTTGCTGCCAAGACCGAGTTGACCGTGTACACGGCCCTTGAAGCCGAGCAGTTGAAGACCTACAAAAAAGCCTTCGAGGCGGCCAACCCGGACGTCGAGATCAAATGGGTGCGTGACTCCACCGGCATCATCACCGCCAAGCTGCTGGCGGAAAAAGCGCGCCCGCAAGCCGATGCGGTATGGGGCCTGGCGGCCTCCAGCCTGGCGATCCTCGATCAGCAAGGCATGCTGCAAAGCTACGCGCCGAAGGACCTGGACAAGATCGGCAAGAACTACCGCGACGCCGCCAACCCACCGGCCTGGGTCGGCATGGACGTATGGGCCGCGACCATCTGCTTCAACACCGTCGAAGCCGAAAAACAGGGCCTGAGCAAGCCGATCAGTTGGCAGGACCTGACCAAGCCGGAATACAAGGGCAAGATCGTCATGCCGAACCCGGCGTCGTCCGGCACCGGGTTCCTCGACGTCAGCGCCTGGTTGCAGACCTTCGGCGAGAAGCAGGGCTGGCAGTACATGGATGACCTGCACCAGAACATCGGCCAGTACGTGCACTCCGGTTCCAAGCCTTGCAAGTTGGCGGCGTCCGGCGAATTCCCAATCGGTATCTCCTTCGAATACCCGGCCGTGCAGTTGAAGCGCCAGGGCGCGCCGCTGGATATCGTGTTGCCCAAGGAAGGCCTGGGCTGGGATATCGAAGCCACAGCGGTGATCAAGGGCACGGCCCACCAGGAAGCGGCACAGAAGCTAGCCGACTTCTCTGCAAGCCCGGCGGCGATGGAGCTGTACAAGGAAAACTTTGCGGTCCTGGCCCAACCGGGAATCGCCAAGCCGCAGACCGAGCTGCCGGCGGACTACGAGCAGCGCCTGATCAAGAATGACTTTGTCTGGGCCTCGAAAAACCGTGACAACATCCTGGCTGAATGGCGCAAGCGCTATGACGGCAAGTCGGAAAAACAATAACTTCAACCGTTTCTAAAACTGTAGGAGCGAGCTTGCTCGCGAAGAACGTGAACGATAGCGCGGGCAGTCAGAATACATGCGGCGCCCTCGGGTTTTTCGCGAGCAAGCTCGCTCCTACAGGGGGGCGAACACCATGACACACCACAGCGATTTGCTGATCGTCGGCGCCGGTATCCTCGGCCTGTCCCACGCCTACGCCGCCGCCAAGCGCGGTCTCAAGGTCAAGGTCTTCGAGCGTACGGCCACGCCCCTGGGCGCCTCGGTGCGTAACTTCGGCCAGGCCCTGGTCACCGGCCAACCGCCTGGGCAGATGCTCGACCTGGCCCGGCAAAGCCGCGAGATCTGGGGCCAGTGGGCACAACTGGCGAACCTGCAACTCAAGCGCAATGGCTCTTACCTGTTTGCCCGCACCGAAGCCGAAGAGCATTTGCTGGAGGCCTTTTGCGCCGGTCGCGCCAAGGAGCACGGCTACCGCGTCAACCTGCTGCAAGGCGCCGCGATGAATGATCTGTATGGCGGCCAGTTCCGCCATCACCGCGCCGCGCTGCATGGCCTGGACGATCAGCAACTGTATTCCCGTGAGGCGCTGCCGGCGCTGATCGACTACCTGCGCCGCGAACTGCGGGTAGAGTTTCACTTCTCCACCCTGGTACGCGACATCGAACCCGGCCAACTGCACAGCACTGCCGGCAGCTTTCGCGGCGAGCAGATCATTGTCTGCTCCGGCCACGACTACCAGACCCTGCTGGCCGAGCAGATCGCCCAACTCACACCGCAAATCTGCCAGTTGCAGATGCTGCGCGCTCGGCCCAAGGTCGAGTTGAACCTGCAACATGCGCTGCTGACCGGCCTGAGCTGCGTGCACTACGGCGCCTTTGCCGACTTGCCGCAAGCTGCCGCCGTGCAGGCACAGATCCTGCGCGACACACCGCACCTGGACGAACATGGCATCCACCTGCTGATCAGCCCGACGCCCCATGGCGAGTTGATCATTGGTGATTCCCACCATTACGGCAGCGATCCTTCGCCGTTCAACGCCGAACAGGTGGACAACTGGATGATCGAACTGGCCGAACACACCCTGGGCTGCCAGATTCAGGTCGTGGAACGCTGGCAGGGCGTCTATGGTTCCCGTGGGCCGGGGCCGTTTTCGTTCCTGCGCGCCGCCGACGGGGTCAGCGCGGCCTTGATGCATACCGGCGTGGGCATGAGCGTGGGGCCGGCGCTGGCCGAGGGCAATATCACAGAGCTATGGGGAGAGGCGTGATGAATGCTGAGCAGGTGGTCGCCGAAGTCTTCGCGTTGTACGAACAGCACGGCGCTGCCGATTACATCGGCGAGCCGGTCTCGTAGATCGAACACATGTCCCAGGCCGCGCAGTTGGCCATGGCCGAGGGCTTCGACGATGAAGTGGTGTTGGCGGCGTTCTTCCACGATATCGGGCATATCTGCGCGCTGGGTGGCGAGAATATGGGCGGCTACGGCGTAGTCAGCCATGAACGCTTGGGTGCCGACTATCTACGGCGTGCCGGCTTCAGCGAGCGCCTGGCGAAACTCGTGGAATATCACGTACAAGCCAAGCGCTATCTGACCTTCAGCCAGCCGGACTATTACGCTCGCTTGAGCGAGGCCAGCCGCCGCACCTTGGGCTACCAGGGGGGAGTGATGACGGCTGAGGAGGCCCGGGCGTTCGAGCAGGACCCGCTGTGCGCGGTGAGTCTGCGCATGCGCCATTGGGACGAGCAGGCCAAGGAGATGCACGTACCGCTGATTGATTTGCAGCTGCTCAAAACCAAGGCTCAACAGCTACTGGTGGTGTAGAGGCGTCTTACGGTACTCCCCGACTTCCCTCCTAGAGCTCTGGTTGGCGTGGTCTTAAGGTGTCTGCTTCTTTGACGCAAGGAGCTACGCCAATGCGCTATCTGAAAGCGACTGCACAAGACATAAGCGGTAATGGACGAGCGGATACGGTCATTCTGCATTTCTATCAAAAGCATCCGGACGGTCCTGACGAATTGATGGATGAAATGTTGGCCGTGGACGTCTCGGGCAATGGCGAGATTGATCTGCAATGGACCCAAGACGGGAGCAGCACACTTGATAAACATCAGCTCAAGACCTTCGCCGAAGCGGTGTTGAAACTGGGCTGGTTCAATCGGGCAGGGTATTGGACGCGTTCATTGAACGTGTTCGTGGCCCACTATGCAAAAACCACCAGGCCCAATGCCGTCACGCTTGCCTTCCATGCGTGTGATCCCGCCACGCGCAGGGCCTCCATGATTTACAAGGCTGCGGCTTACGACGGCGACGGTGATGGCGTACTGGAGTCTTTCACCAACAGCGATGTGGATCATAACGGCATTGCCAACAATGCCGATAAAGAGCTGATCCGCGCGATAGGCACCTCGTTCCTGTCCATGAACTGGCATCAGGCCTAGGCCGGATCAGGTCTCATCCAACTGGGTCGCCAAGGTTTCGATCTGCTCCTGGCGCTCGGCCTGGCTCAACCTTGCATGGGGGTTGAGGGACGACCATTGCGGATGGGCGCGGGCCTTGTGCAGGGCGTCGGGCAGCTTGCCTTCGCGCCAGGTCTTGTCTTGCGGTGTATCGACCTTGATGCTGTGCATCGCCGCGTGCCCGCGCAGGTCCAGGGCCTTGAGCAACTGGCGCTGGCGCAGGGCCAACAGGCGCAGCACGCTGTCATCCACGGTCAGTTCGCGCTGGCCCTTGATCTTGCCCAGCAGGCGGCTGCCGTAGCTACGGGCGGTTTGCAGCGCGCCACCGGCAATGGCTCCGGCGAGGGCGGCGGCGCCCAGGGTCAGGCCGCCGACCAGCAAGTCCACACCGGCCCCGGCCGCCGCCCCCGCCGCAATCCCGCCGCCGACCCGCACCCCCAGTTGCTTGAGGGTTTCGGGGTTGAACAAATCATCGCCCCAACGTCCATCCAGCAGCGGCAGGTCGCTGGCGGCGGCGTCTTGCGGGCGGAAGCCAAACAGCTTAAGCAGGGCTTCGACGCACCGTTGTTCGCGCTGGCGTACGGCCTTGCGCAAATCGCTGATGGCTTGCTGTTCATCTTCCGTGACCACGCTGCGTCGGCACGCGGCGCAGTCGATCAGCAATTCGGCGATCAGACGTGCGGCGCTTTGCTGGCGCGCCTGGCGCTGAGCCTCCTGGTCGAGGATCAGCCGTTCCAGCTGTGGTCGTGAGCTTTCCAGCAACAGGGCCAGGCTTTCATACAACCGCCGCTCGCCATCTTCGGGGGGCGCCACGCTGTCAAAGCGCACCAGTGCATGCAGGCCCAGGCGGGCCAGGGCTTCGCGCCAGTCCGGCTCGCGGTGGTCACTGCTGCTGACAAAGTTGAGCACCGGCAGCAATGGCTTGCCGCAGCTGGCCAGCACTTGCAGCTCGTCGCGGTATTTGGCCAGCACCGGTTCCCGGGCGTCGATCACGTACAGGCCGGCATCGGACGCCAGCAATTGACGCAACACCTTGGCTTCCTGTTCGAAGCGTTGACGGGCTTCGCTGCCTTCCAGGAAACGGGCGAGGCGAGCCGGGCCATCGAGACGTTCGCCCGGTCGGTCCAGGCGCTCGAGGTAGTCGAGCAGGGCGATGGCATCTTCCAGGCCCGGCGTGTCGTACAGCTCCAGCAACGCCTCGCCGTCGACCGACAACCGCGCGCCTTCGACATGCCGGGTGGTGCTGGGGCGGTGGGACACTTCGCCAAAGCCCACGTCACGGGTCAGGGTGCGCAGCAGCGAGGTCTTGCCGACGTTGGTGTGGCCGACCACCGCCAGTTTCAGGGGTTTAGTCATGACCAGTCTCCAGCCAGGTAAGTGGCGCGCAGTCGGCGAAGGGCAGGTCCAGTTGCTGCAAGGCGGTGTGCCAATCGCCGAGGCGCTCGGCATCCAGCGCCTGGCCCGGTGGTGCTTGCAGCAGCCAGACCCGGGTGGCACTGGCGCTGCGGGCCAGTTCGCCGATCAGCGCGAGGCTGCCGCGATCCGGCGAGCGACGTGGATCGCAGGCGATCACCAGGCGCGCGGGGGGGAAGCGGGTCAACTGTTCCAGCAGTTTGTGGCGTGATTCGCGGCTGTCGAGGATGCCGGCGTTTTTGACCGTGGCCGGCAGTTTGGGCGGCCACGGGTGTTGATCGTCCAGTTCGATGGCCACCAGCAAGGCGCCATCGCTGTGCAGTTCGCTGGCGCCGCCGCTGACGTGATGCAATTGTTCTGGAGCCGCATCGTTGACACCCAGGCGTTCGCTGCTGGGCATCAAGGCTTCGCGCAAGTGGGCGTAGCCGGGCAGGTTGAGGTCCAGGCCCAAGGCTGCGCGCCCGCGTTTCCAGCGCCATAGGCACAGCAGGGCGAGGATCAGCCGGGGCAGCAGGCCATAGACCAGCAATACGCCCACCAGCCAGGCGGCCCAGGCCTGACGGGCGCTTTCGATATTCAGCGCCGAGTCGCCGCTGGCGCGGATCATCTCGAAGGTCGGCACGCTGAAGCCGAGCAGGGCGGGCAGGCTGCCTAGGGCCTGGGTCACGCTGACAAAGGTGTCGGCGCCCAGAATGGTGGTTTCCCAGACAAAGCCGTAGCGCCGGGTGGCCATCAACGTCAGCAGGATCACCAGCGCGCTACACAGCGCCAGCAGCCACAGGCCATTGACCAGCACGCCGACCGCCCAGCGGTTGAGCTTGTGGCGTTGCAGCAGCAACAGCAACGCCGGCGCCAGTTGCGCGGCCTTGGCATCCCGGGCGAATTTTTCGCTGAGCCACAACCACAGGCGGCCGAGGCTGGCGCTGTGCTCGCCGGCAAACACCAGGCCCAGGGCCCAGCTCAGCAGCAGGATCAGGTTCAAGCCCAGCAGGCTGCCCAAGGCCCAGAACACATTGACCGGGGCCAGGCCGTTGCCCAGGGCGGCGAAGGCCAGGCCGGCGCCGCTGACCACGGCCAGCACCATCAGCACGATCAGCGCCAGGCGCGCACCTTGCAACCAGTGCAGCAGGGCAGCGCTCAGGCCGTCGCGCTCGGCCAGCCACAGTGCACGGTTTTGAATGCGTGTCGGCAGGTCGCCGCCATTGCTGCGGGCCAGACGATTGGCTTCCTGGTCTTCCAGGGGGCCAGCGTGTTCTTCACGCAGGCGCACGGTTTCCGTCAGCCAGAGTTTGTGCAGGGGGTTCAGAGCAGTCACGCGCCGTCCTGTTGTGTCAGTGAGCCTGGAGCATAACCCCTGGCCCGCGCCTCTGGTATTCTCGTTGCCATGAAAAAAACTCTCCCTTTAAGCCTGATCGCAGCCCTCGGTGAAAACCGCGTGATCGGCGTCGACAACAGCATGCCCTGGCATTTGCCGGGGGATTTCAAATATTTCAAGGCCACCACCCTGGGCAAGCCGATCATCATGGGGCGCAAGACCTGGGACTCCCTGGGTCGACCGTTGCCGGGTCGCTTGAACATTGTGGTCAGCCGTCAGACCGATCTTAAGCTTGAAGGTGCGCAAGTTTTTCCTTCACTGGATGCAGCCGTTGCGCGGGCCGAAGCCTGGGCGCTGGAGCAGGGCGTGGATGAGCTGATGCTGATCGGCGGTGCGCAACTGTATGCGCAAGGGCTGGACCAGGCGGATCGCCTGTATCTGACGCGGGTTGCGTTGAGCCCGCAGGGGGATGCGTGGTTTCCGGAGTTTGACTTGAACCGGTGGAAGCTGGTGTCGAATGTGCAGAATCCGGCAGAAGGCGACAAGCCGGCGTACAACTTCGAGGTCTGGGAAAAGGCCTAAATCTCTGTGGCGAGCGGGCTTGCCCCGCGTTGGGCTGCGAAGCAGCCCCAAAACCAGCCGCTACAGAGTATCTGATACACCGCACTCGGCTTACTGGGGCTGCTACGCAGCCCAACGGGGGACAAGCCCCCTCACCACAAGGGGCTTTAGGCCTGCGCCAACTCAGGATGCTCATCGGCATTGAGCAGCTCTTTATCGGTCTGCTGCATGATCTGGCTGGTAATCGCCCCCGCCGTCATCGAACCATTCACGTTCAACGCCGTACGGCCCATATCGATCAGCGGCTCCACGGAAATCAGCAACGCCACCAACGCCACCGGCAAGCCCATGGCCGGCAGCACGATCAGCGCGGCAAACGTTGCACCGCCGCCCACGCCCGCCACACCAGCCGAACTCAGGGTCACGACTGCCACCAGGGTTGCGATCCACAGCGGGTCCAACGGGTTGATGCCCACGGTCGGCGCCACCATCACCGCCAACATCGCCGGATACAGGCCGGCACAGCCGTTCTGGCCAATCGTCGCGCCGAACGAGGCGGCGAAGCTGGCGATGGACTGCGGGATGCCCAGGCGGCGGGTTTGCGCTTCGATGCTCAGCGGGATGCTCGCCGCGCTGGAGCGGCTGGTGAAGGCAAAGGTCAGCACCGGCCATACCTTGCGCAAGAAACGCAGCGGGTTGATCCCGGCCAGGGACAGCAGCACGCCGTGGACTACAAACATCAGCCCCAGCGCCAGGTAGGACACCAACACGAAACTGCCGAGCTTGATGATGTCTTGCAGGTTGGAGCTGGCGACCACTTTGGTCATCAGCGCCAGCACGCCGTAAGGGGTCAGCTTCATCACCAGGCGCACCAGACGCATCACCCAGGCTTGCAGGGTGTCGATGGCGTTGACCACTTTCTGGCCTTTTTCCACGTCGTCCTTGAGCAGTTGCAGCGCTGCAACGCCCAGGAACGCGGCGAAGATCACCACACTGATAATCGATGTCGGCTTGGCTCGGGCCAGGTCGGCGAACGGGTTCTGTGGGATGAACGACAGCAGCAACTGCGGGATATTCAGGTCGGCGACCTTGCCCGCGTAATCACTCTGGATCACCTGCAGGCGCGCCAGTTCCTGGGTACCGGCCACCAGACCTTCGGCGGTGAGGCCGAACAGGTTGGTCAGGCCGATACCGATCAGCGCCGCAATGGCGGTGGTGAACAGCAGCGTACCGATGGTCAGGAAGCTGATCTTGCCCAGGGAGGCCGCGTTATGCAGGCGGGCTACGGCGCTGAGGATCGAGGCGAACACCAGCGGGATCACGATCATCTGCAACAGTTGCACATAACCATTGCCCACCAGGTCGAACCAACTGATCGAGGCCTTGAGCACCGGGTGGCCGGCACCATAAATGGTGTGTAGGACCACACCAAAGATCACCCCGAGCACCAGGGCGAGCAGGACTTTTTTAGCCAGGCTCCATTGGATGCGGCGGGTTTGGGCCAGGCCCAGCAAAAGGGCGAGAAACACCAGTAAGTTGAGAATCAGTGGCAGATTCATTGAAGCTCCGAGTAGAAGGCTGCCAATCGCGTGAGCCAGCGATTGCGAACCGGGAAGCCTAACAGCTTGATATCTAATGAATTAATAACAAGATGGAATGGCGACCGTCGTTTTTGGAATAAGGCGTTGACGCTCCTGTGTACGTGGGTGACGGGATCAGGACGCCGTCGGTCGTGCGTGTGGCGGGGGTTGTCATACAGATTTGCTAGCGTGGGTGCCTTTCACTCAGGGAGAAAACGCACATGAAGCTCGCGCCGAGACTGTTTGCCGCCGCGCTATGCCTGGGCCTTGTCAGCCAGGTCATGGCCGCCACCGAGTTGAAACACTGGCCGGCCCCCGCCGCCAAGCAACTCAATGAAATGATCACCGCCAACGCCAACAAGGGTAACTACGCGGTGTTTGACATGGACAACACCAGCTACCGCTTCGACCTCGAAGAGTCGCTGCTGCCGTACATGGAAAACAAGGGCCTGATCACCCGCGACAGTCTCGACCCGTCGCTCAAGCTTATGCCGTTCAAAGACACCGCCGACCATAAGGAAAGTCTGTTCAGTTACTACTATCGCCTGTGCGAAGTGGACGACATGGTTTGCTACCCGTGGGTTGCCCAGGTGTTTTCAGGCTTTACCCTCAAGGAACTCAAGGGCTACGTCGATGAGCTGATGGCCTCTGGCAAGCCGGTACCGGTCACCTACTTTGAAGGCGACGTGGTGAAGAACATGGAGGTGCAACCACCGAAAATCTTCACCGGCCAGACCGAGCTGTACAACAAGCTGATGGAAAACGGCATCGACGTGTACGTGATGACGGCGGCCTCTGAAGAACTGGTGCGCATGGTCGCCTCGGATCCCAAGTACGGCTACAACGTCAAGCCGCAGAACGTGATTGGCGTCACCACCCTGCTCAAGGACCGCAAGACCGGCGAGCTGACCACCGCCCGCAAGCAGATCAGTGCCGGCAAATACGACGAAAAAGCCAACCTGGGCCTGGAGCTGACCCCCTACCTGTGGACCCCGGCAACCTGGATGGCCGGCAAACACGCGGCGATCCTCACCTACATCGACGAATGGAAAAAACCGGTATTGGTCGGTGGCGACACCCCCACCAGCGACGGCTACATGCTGTTCCACGATGTGGACGTGGCCAAGGGCGGCATTCACTTGTGGATCAACCGCAAGGACAAGTACATGACCCAACTCAACGGCATGATCGCCAAGCACGCTGCGGCCCAGGCCAAAGAAGGGCTGGCGGTGACGGCGGACAAGAAGTGGGTGATCGTCAAACCCGATGAAATCCAGTAACAGGTTAAACGCTCCCACATTTTGATCTTCAGTGTTCTGGTGTTTTTAGCAGGCAAAAAAATGCCCCGCACTTGGCGGGGCATTTTTATGGGCGGGGCTTACAGGCCGTCGAGCATGGCCTTGTTACGCACCGCACCCTTGTCGGCGCTGGTGGCCAGCAGGGCGTAGGCTTTGAGGGCGGTGGTGACTTTGCGCGGACGCTTCTCCACCGGCTTCCAGCCTTTCTTGTCCTGCTCAGCCCGGCGTGCGGCCAGTTCTTCATCGCTGATCAACAGGTTGATCGAGCGGTTCGGAATGTCGATCAGCACCTTGTCGCCATCCTGTACCAGGCCAATTGCGCCACCGGCGGCAGCTTCTGGCGAAGCGTGGCCGATGGACAGGCCGGACGTACCGCCAGAGAAGCGACCATCGGTCAGCAGTGCGCAGGCTTTGCCCAGGCCCTTGGACTTGAGGTACGACGTCGGGTAGAGCATTTCCTGCATACCCGGGCCGCCTTTAGGGCCTTCGTAGCGGATGATCACGATGTCGCCTTCTTTGACTTCGTCGGCGAGGATGCCGCGTACCGAGCTGTCCTGGCTTTCGTAGATCTTGGCGCGACCTTCGAACACGTGGATCGACTCGTCCACGCCGGCGGTTTTCACCACGCAGCCGTCGAGGGCGATGTTGCCGTACAGCACGGCCAGGCCACCTTCTTGCGAGTAGGCGTGTTCGACGCTACGGATGCAGCCGTTTTCACGGTCGTCGTCCAGGGTGTCCCAACGGGTCGACTGGCTGAATGCCGTCTGTGTCGGGATCCCGGCCGGGCCGGCCTTGAAGAAGGTGTGCACGGCTTCGTCGTCAGTCTGGGTGATGTCCCACTTGGCGATGCCTTCGGCCAGGGACTTGCTGTGCACGGTCGGCAGGTCGGTGTGCAGCAGGCCGCCACGGGCCAAGGAGCCCAGGATCGAGAAGATCCCGCCGGCACGGTGCACGTCTTCCATGTGGTACTTCTGGATGTTCGGCGCGACTTTGCACAGTTGCGGCACGTTGCGGGACAGGCGGTCGATGTCGCGCAGGTCGAAATCGATCTCGGCTTCCTGGGCAGCGGCCAGCAAGTGCAGGATGGTGTTGGTGGAACCGCCCATGGCGATATCCAGGGTCATGGCGTTTTCGAACGCCTTGAAGTTGGCGATATTGCGCGGCAACACCGACTCATCGTTCTCGGTGTAGTAACGCTTGCACAGCTCGACGATGGTACGGCCGGCCTGCAGGAACAACTGCTCGCGGTCGCTGTGGGTCGCCAGTGTGGAACCATTGCCCGGCAAGGCCAGGCCTAGGGCTTCCACCAGGCAGTTCATCGAGTTGGCGGTGAACATGCCGGAGCACGAACCGCAGGTTGGGCAAGCGCTGCGCTCGTATTCCGCGACCTTCTCGTCAGAAGCGCTGGAATCGGCGGCGATGACCATGGCGTCGACCAGGTCCAGGCCGTGGGAGGCGAGTTTGGTCTTGCCGGCTTCCATCGGGCCGCCGGAGACGAAGATCACGGGGATGTTCAGGCGCAGGGAGGCCATCAGCATGCCGGGGGTGATCTTGTCGCAGTTGGAGATGCAGACGATGGCGTCGGCGCAGTGGGCGTTGACCATGTATTCCACGGAGTCGGCGATGATCTCGCGGCTCGGCAGGGAATACAGCATGCCGTCATGGCCCATGGCGATGCCGTCGTCCACGGCGATGGTGTTGAATTCTTTCGCTACACCGCCGGCGCGTTCGATCTCGCGGGCGACCAGTTGGCCCAGGTCCTTGAGGTGGACATGGCCCGGTACGAACTGGGTGAAGGAGTTGGCAATCGCGATGATCGGCTTCTTGAAGTCGTCATCTTTCATCCCCGTGGCACGCCACAGTGCGCGCGCGCCGGCCATGTTGCGGCCGTGGGTGGATGTTTTCGAGCGGTAATCTGGCATGGAGCACTCCGGGCGGCTAATCAGGAATCAAAGGGGAGTGAGCTTCTATTGACGTCTGGAACACCCGAAAAATGGCCCTGGTGTCCGGAAGTTGCCGCAAACGTGACGGGATCGCCGTGCGCATTGGCCTTGAGCTCATAAACCCGCCGGGGGATGACTGGCGATGAATAGGGCCGATTCTACACCGTCTTCCTGTAGGAGCGAGCTTGCTCGCGAAAAACCCATAGGCGACGCAGGTTGCCTGGGGGCGCTGCGTTATCGTTGGCGTTCTTCGCGAGCGAGCTCCTACAGGGAGGCGTTTCAAAGCCAGATGGCATCCCACAGTGGGTATTGGCCGATGTGTTCGACCAGACCGGCTCGCAAAGGATTAGCAATGATGTAGCGGGCCATAACCTTCAAGTCCTCTTCCCTGCGCAGTGCTCGGTCGAAGTAACCTTTTTGCCAAATCGTCCCGAAGGAGCGTCTCGCCTGGTTGATGGCGCGGGCACTTCGCGATTTGGTGATTTGCATTAGCCTAGGCAAATCGCCGTTATGCAATTCGACCAGCCAATGGAAATGGTCAGGCATGACTACCCAGGCCAGCGAAGTTGCCTCGCCGTCTTCATGTGCCTTTCTGAACTCGCTGACAAGTAGGCGGCCGATACGCCAGTCCTTGAAGATTGTCTGCCGCTGGTGAGTCACGGCGGTTAGCAGATAGATTCTTCCAGGTTCTGAGTAGCGCCCTGCGCGCAGCCGATGCGCATTTTGCGGGGTGGACATTCCTTCGTTCTCTTCTGTGGTTAGAAGAGAAAAGGTAGGTGGCGCCAGCGTCTATGGGTGTTCAAACAGTAATTCTGAATATGCCACGGCCCACTGTAGGAGCGAGCTTGCTCGCGAAAAACCCATAGGCGACGCAGGTTACCTGGTAGCGCTGCGTTATCGTTGGCGTTCTTCGCGAGCGAGCTCGCTCCTACAGGGTGGGTGAAGCCTTAGCTATTGGGCAACAACCGGCACGTAATGCTCTTGATATAGCGCGTCTCGGCAATCGCCGGGTGCACCGGATGGTCCGGACCCTGGCCGCCGCGTTCGAGCATCTGGATATTGCGGTCCAGGTGGCGGGCGCTGGTCAGGAGGATGTTTTGCAGGTCGTCTTCCGGCAGGTGCATGGAGCACGAAGCGCTGACCAGGATGCCGTCCTTGCTGAGCAGGCGCATGGCTTGCTCGTTCAGGCGGCGGTAGGCGCCTTCGCCGTTTTTCATGTCTTTTTTGCGTTTGATGAAGGCCGGTGGGTCGGCGACGATCACGTCGAAGCGTTCTTCGCTGGCTTTCAGTTCCTTGAGCGCTTCGAACACGTCGCCTTCGATGCAGGTCATCTTCTCGGCAACGCCGTTCAGCGCGGCGTTGCGCTCGACGCCGTCGAGGGCGAATGCGGAAGCGTCGACGCAGAACACTTCACTGGCGCCGAACGCTGCGGCTTGCACGCCCCAGCCGCCGATGTAGCTGTACAGGTCGAGGACGCGTTTGCCTTTGGCGTATGGGGCCAGGCGTGCGCGGTTCATGCGGTGGTCGTAGAACCAGCCGGTCTTCTGGCCCTGGATCACCGGGGCTTCGAACTTCACGCCGTTTTCTTCCAGCGCAACCCATTCCGGCACCAGGCCGAACACGGTTTCGACGTAGCGGTTGAGGCCTTCGGCGTCGCGTGCGGCAGAATCGTTCTTGAACAGGATGCCGCTGGGCTTGAGCACTTGGGTCAGTGCGGCGATCACGTCTTCTTTATGGGCTTCCATGGTCGCCGAGGCGATCTGTACCACCAGGATGTCGCCGAAACGGTCGACTACCAGGCCCGGCAGCAGGTCGGAATCGCCGTAGACCAGGCGGTAGAACGGCTTGTCGAACAGGCGGTCGCGCAGGGACAGGGCGACGTTGAGGCGGTGCACCAGCAGCGACTTGTCCAGCGGCAACTTGATGTCGCGCGACAGCAGGCGCGCGCAGATCAGGTTGTTCGGGCTCATGGCCACGATGCCCAGGGTCTTGCCGCCGGCGGCTTCGAGGATGGCCTGGTCGCCTGCCTGGAAGCCGTGGAGTGGGGTGGCGGCTACATCGATTTCGTTGCTGTAGACCCACAGGTGGCCGTTGCGCAAACGACGATCGGCGTTGGCTTTGAGACGCAGGCTTGGCAGGGACATGACGTCGCTCCGGAAAAAAGAGCGGGAGTATACCGTGTTGTGTCGTTGTTGGCCGCGCCGCCGGACATGTGGGAGCTGGCTTGCCTGCGATCCAGGCGACTTGGTCTGTCTGTCGCACCGCAGCGATGCCATCGCAGGCAAGCCAGCTCCCACATTTTGCTTCGGTTTCCAATCCGGCTTTTGAGGTGTCGGTCAGGTTCCCATCGGGGTTAGAATCGCCGCCTAGCCCAGAGTATGTACCTATGTCCCAAGAGCTTTCCGCCGAACAGATCCAACAGGCCCTGCAAGGCATCAGCGTGCCGCCTCAACCGCAAATCATGGTGGATTTGCAGATGGAGCAGTACATGCCCGACCCGGACCTGGAGGTGATTGCGCGGTTGATCTCCCAGGACCCCGGCCTGTCCGGCTCGCTGCTGAAAATCGTCAACTCGCCGTATTACGGCTTGAGCAACAAAATTGCCTCGATCCAGCGCGCGGTCAACCTGCTGGGCAGCCGCTCCATCGTCAACCTGATCAACGCGCAGTCGATTAAGGGTGAGATGAGCGATGACACTATCGTCACCCTCAACCGATTCTGGGACACCGCCCAGGATGTGGCGATGACCTGCCTGACCCTGGCCAAGCGCACCGGCTCCCAGGCGGTGGACGAAGCCTATGCCCTGGGGCTGTTCCACGATTGTGGTGTGCCGCTGATGCTCAAGCGGTTCCCGGACTACATGAGCGTGCTGGAAGATTCCTACGCCAAGGCCGGGCCTGATTGCCGGGTGGTCGACACCGAGAACCGCGCGTTCCACACCAACCATGCGGTGGTGGGTTATTACACCGCCAAGTCCTGGCGCCTGCCTGAGCATGTGACCAACGCCATCGCCAACCACCATAACGCCCTGGCGATTTTCAGCGATGAGTCGGCGCGCAACAGCCCGCTGAAAAACCTGCTGGCGATCCTGAAAATGGCCGAGCATATCTGCGCGTCCTATCGGGTACTGGGCAACCAGACGGTTGACCATGAGTGGGAAAGCATCGGCCATCTGGTCCTGGATTACGTGGGCCTGTCGGACTACGACTTCGAGAGCTTGAAGTTGTCGATCCGCGAATTGGGCGCGCACTAACTTTTTTATCGCGAGACGAATATGCCTGAGCTGCCAGAAGTCGAAACCACCCGGCGCGGGATTGCGCCGCACCTGGAAGGCCAGCGGGTCAGCCGCGTGGTGGTGCGTGAACGGCGCCTGCGCTGGCCGATCCCCGAAGACCTGGATGTGCGCCTGTCCGGGCAGCGCATCGTGCTGGTGGAGCGGCGGGCCAAGTACCTGCTGATCAACGCCGAAGTCGGCACCTTGATCAGCCACTTGGGCATGTCGGGCAATCTGCGCCTGGTGGAAGTCGGTCTGCCGGCAGCCAAGCATGAGCATGTGGATATCGAGCTGGAATCGGGCCTGGCCCTGCGCTACACCGACCCCCGGCGCTTTGGCGCGATGCTCTGGAGCCAGGACCCGCATAACCACGAGTTGCTGCTGCGCCTGGGGCCGGAGCCGTTGACCGACCTGTTTGACGGCGAGCGCCTGTTCCAGCTGTCCCGTGGGCGCTCCATGGCGGTCAAGCCGTTCATCATGGATAACGCGGTGGTGGTGGGCGTGGGCAATATCTACGCGACCGAGGCGCTGTTTGCCGCCGGGATTGATCCGCGCCGGGAAGCCAAGGGCATTTCCCGTGGGCGTTACCTGAAGCTGGCGATCGAGATCAAACGCATCCTCGCGGCCGCTATCGAGCGTGGCGGTACGACCTTGCGTGATTTTATTGGCGGCGACGGGCAGCCGGGGTATTTCCAGCAGGAGCTGTTTGTCTACGGGCGTGGGGGCGAGGCGTGCAAGGTCTGCGGGAGCGAATTGCGCAATGTGATGCTGGGGCAGCGGGCGAGTGTGTTTTGCCCTAAGTGCCAGAGCTGAAGACCGCGGGCGCTGCGGCTGGCCTTATCGCGGGCAAGCCCGCTCCCACATTTTGACTTGTGGACACTTTCAAATGTGGGAGCTGGATTGCCTGCGATGAGGCCCGCCCAGCCACCACAAGGTCTCAGGCCTTGCCGGTAATCAACCGGTACTTCTCCATCAACTGCTCTTCAGTCTCAGGGTGTGCCTCATCCAGCGGAATGCAATCGACCGGGCACACTTGCTGGCACTGGGGTTCGTCGTAGTGGCCGACACACTGGGTGCACAGGTTGGGGTCGATCACGTAGATCTCTTCACCCTGGGAAATGGCAGCGTTCGGGCACTCGGGTTCGCAGACGTCGCAGTTGATGCAATCGTCGGTGATGATCAGGGACATGGAAACTCCTGCCAGGGCACTCTGCCAAGGCATCTGGAAAACTAATGCGCGCAATTGTGCCGCATTGGCGCCCGCAGTGCGAGCGGGCATGACCTGCGGTTGAAGTGGATTGCTTGTGGCGAGGGGGCTTGCACCCCCGCTGGGCTGCGAAGCAGCCCCAACAAGGTCCACCGAGTTACGCCAGGTTGACTGCAGGCGCTGGTTTTGGGGCTGCTTCGCAGCCCAGCGGGGGACAAGCCCCCTCGCCACATTACTTCTTGAAGCGCAGAGTCAGCGCATCGGCGACCGCAGGGTGCACAAACTTGGTGATATCTCCACCCAATGCCGCGATTTCCCGCACCAGGGTCGAAGAAATGAACGAATAACGCTCCGACGGTGTGAGAAACAGGCTCTCTACGTCCGGCGCCAGTTGGCGGTTCATGTTGGCCAGTTGGAATTCGTACTCGAAGTCCGACACCGCACGCAGGCCACGCAGGAACACATTGGCATTCTGTTCCTTGGCAAAGTGCGCCAGCAGCGTCGAAAAGCCCACCACTTCAACGTTGGGCAGGTGCTTGGTGACCTCGCGGGCCAGCTCCACACGTTGCTCTAGAGGAAACAGCGGGTTTTTCTTGGGGCTGGCAGCGACCGCGATGATCACATGGTCGAACAAGCGCGAGGCGCGTTCGACCAGATCGCCATGGCCTTTGGTAATCGGGTCGAAGGTACCTGGGTACAACACTCGGTTCATCGCGTCGTCCTGGCGGAGTCCGTTGGGGAACCGGATGGTATCGCAGCCATCCCGGTCGGCCAAGTCAACTTATTCAGAAGAAAGCACTATAGACACCGCGAATACCCTCATGAACCCCCTGTAGGAGCGAGCTTGCTCGCGAAGAACCCATAGGCATCGCGGGCTATCTGATAGCGCTGCGTTATCGTTGACGTACTTCGCGAGCAAGCTCGCTCCTACACGGGCGCATAATCGGTTTTTCATGCTGTTTTCAGACGCTCGGCCAGTGCTGTCGCCAGTTGTGCGGTCAGGCCATACACCGACAATTGTGGGTTGGCGCCGATGCTGGTGGGGAACAATGAGCCATCGTGGATCGACAGGTTACGCAACTGGTGATGCCGCCCAAGGCTGTCGGTCACGGCATTTTTCGGTTCTTCACCCATGGCGCAACCACCCATCACATGGGCGCTCCCCAGGCAGGTGCGATGCAGTTCCAGGTTCAGGCCATCAATCAGGCTGCGTGCCTCGGCCAATGTGCTGACGTAGCGCGCGTCATGGTGCAGCGGCTTGACCGACTTGGCGCCGGCGGCAAACTGGATCTCGGCCATGCTGTGGAAGGCCCGGCGCAGGCCGTCCCAGGCGTAGGGCGAGACCTCGTAGTCGAGCACCGGCGTGCCATCACCGCGCAGACCGACGCTGCCGCCCTGGCTGTCGGGGTGGAAGCCATCCCGCAGCAACGCCAGCATCGCGTGGGTCTTGGGCAGTTGGCTCATGTCCAGGGCGTTCTGCGTGCCGTAACCGCCGAACAACGTGCTGGCCAGGGCCGGGTGTAAGGGCGGTGCTTCGAGCTTGTACGACATTTTGCCGGTGGTGCCGTCCTGCCACTGGAAGTGATCAGAGTAAATCGACTGCGGCGCGCCATAGAACGGGTTGATCACTTCGTCGAACAACCCCGCAGAAAAATTCACCAGATGCAGGAAGGTGCGCTTGCCCAGGCGCGAGTGTGGGTCGGGTGCATCCGAGCGCATCAGCAGCGCCGGGCTATTGATACCGCCGCCGGCCAGTACGTAATGCTTGGCTTTGACCGTGATCTTGCGGCCTGTAGGTGCTACGCAGCGTGCGTCCATGGCCACGCATTCGAGGCTGGTGATGGTGTCGCCGCTGAACTTCAGGCGTTCGGCGCGGGCCAGGTACAGCAACTCACCGCCTTGCTCCAGGGTCGAGGGAATGGTGGTTACCAGCATCGATTGCTTGGCGTTGACCGGGCAGCCCATGCCGCAATAACCCAGGTTGAAGCAGCCGCGCACGTTGCGCGGGATCACGTGCCAGCTGTAGCCGAGCTTTTCGCAGCCTTTACGGATCACGTCATTGTTGGCGTTGGGCGGCAGGGCCCAGGGGGCGATGCCCAGGCGTTGCTCCATCTTTTCAAACCATGGCGCCATCTCGGCGCTGCTATGGCCTTTGACCGCGTATTCACTGGCCCAGTGGGACAGGGTTGGGTCCGGTGTACGAAAACTCGAAGTCCAGTTGATCAACGTGGTGCCGCCCACGGCGCGGCCCTGCAGGATGGTGATGGCGCCGTCCTTGCTCATGCGGCCGATGCCTTCCTGATACAGGCTGGCGTAGGCCTCGTCTTCCAGCAGCTTGAAATCGCTGCTGGTCTTGAGGGGGCCTTCTTCGATCAGCAGCACCTTGTAGCCAGCGGCGCTGAGAATCTCTGCGGTAGTGCCGCCCCCTGCGCCGCTGCCGATGATCGCGACATCGGCTTCCAGCACCAGGTCCTGGTCGAGGGCGGCGCCGTTATGGGTCTTCCAGCCGCGGGCCATGCCATCGCGGAACACATCAGGTACGGGCATCAGCTTGTTCTCTTATTGTTTTGGCTACGGAGTGGCTATCAACGTGGGTTACCCAGGCTAGATCCTCGGTGGCCCGGGGTACCCGCAATGGGCCCAGGACTCGGGTCGGAAGTACCAGGCCATGATCACCAGCTTGAGCAGCGAGCCCTGGCCCATGCGCAGCAGGTTGAGGAAACTGTTCTCCCAGCGATGCAGGAAGTTGCGGATCTGCTCGCTGCTGGCGTTTTCCCAACTGCCCCAGATGCCAGTCAGTGGACCACGGGTGACGGCCATGCCCAGCACGTCGAACAACTGTTGGGTCAGCTTGAACATCTCTGGCGACAGGTGCTGCAGGCTGTAATCGAGTTTTTTCAGCGTGTCTTCGATACCCGCCGCCACGACCTCGGCGCTTGCCGCGCCCTCCAGCAACACCGGGATCACTGCGCGCAAAAACGGCAGGTCGCTGTTGCGCAGCATGGCAAAGCCGCTGGCGGGGGTGCTGCTGGAGCAGCCGCTGAGGCTGGCGCCAAGGCCTGCGGTCGCCAGGAAGGCGCTGGCGCACAGGCCGATTTTCAAGACGCCGCGCCGCGACAGCGCAGGTGATTCAGTCAGGCTAGGGTTCATTTTTATTGTTGTCCCAGTGATAACGGTTTTAGCGCACGAACAGCTTCTGGATCAGTTTCTGGATGGCCTTGCCATACGGCGGGTAAATCAGCTTGGCCGCATTCAGGCGTTGTTTGATCAGCACGCCCTTGGCCTTGCTGAAGGTGAGGAACCCTTCATGGCCATGGTAGTGGCCCATGCCCGAGGGGCCGATGCCGCCAAAAGGCATATCGTCCTGGGCCACATGCAGCAGGGTGTCGTTCAGGCACACGCCGCCGGAATGGGTTTCGTGGAGTACGCGATTCTGTTCAGCCTTGTTGTAGCCGAAGTAATACAGCGCCAGTGGGCGAGGGCGCTGGTTGATGTAGGCGAAGGCTTGGTCGATCCCGCGATAGGGCACGATGGGCAGCACCGGGCCGAAAATCTCGTCCTGCATCACGGTCATTTCATCGCTGACGTTCAGCAGCAGGCTATGGGCCATGCGCCGGGCCTGGCCCTGGTCGTAGAGCGGCACCAGGGTCGCGCCCTTGTCGGTGGCGTCCTTGACGTAAGCATTGAGCCGGGCGAGTTGTCGCTCGTTGATGATTGCGGTGTAGTCCGGGTTATCGGCCAGGGTCGGATAAAACCCGCGTACCGCCTGGGTGTACGCCGCGACGAAGCCATCTACCCGATCCTCGGGTACCAGCACGTAGTCCGGCGCCACACAGGTTTGCCCGGCATTCAATGCCTTGCCGAAGGCGATCCGTTCGGCGGCGTCCTTGAGCGGTACATCCGCCGAGACAATCGCCGGGGATTTACCGCCCAGCTCCAGGGTGACCGGGGTCAGGTGCTCGGCGGCGGCGCGCATGACGTGCTTGCCGATGCTGGTGGCACCGGTGAACAGCAGGTGATCAAAAGGCAGTTTGGAAAACGCCATGCCCACTTCGGCTTCGCCGAGCACCACGCACACCAGGTCTTCGGGGAAGATTTGCGCCAGCAGGTTCTTGAGCAACTGGCCAGTGGCCGGGGTGGATTCGCTGAGCTTGAGCATCACCCGGTTACCTGCCGCCAACGCACCGACCAGCGGGCCGATAGCCAGGTACAGCGGGTAGTTCCAGGGCACGATCACCCCGATGACCCCCAGGGGTTGATAGATCACTTTGGCAGATGCCGGCTGGAAGGCTATACCTACAGCGCGGCGCGACGGTTTCATCCAGCCCTTGAGGTGTTTGCTGGCGTAGTGGATGCCATGCAGGCTGGGCATCAGCTCGGCGAACAGGGTTTCATCGGCACTGCGATGGCTGAAATCGTTGCTGATGGCCTCGATCAGCGCCTGACGCTCATCGCTGAGCAGGTCGCGCAAGGCTTTGAGCCACTGCAGGCGCTGCGCCGCCGGTGGCATCGGGTTGGCTGCATAGGCGCGGCGCTGGGCAGCGAACAGGTCCTGGAGTTGGTCCAGCGCCTGGGAATCTTGCAAGTAAGCAACGTTGGCAGACATGACGCAGTTCCCGATTATTATTGGAATACCTGCGTTTTTAGAGTCATTACTCTATTTTGTCAAATGCCTTCGCTGCAACATGCAGTTTTATCCTGGCAAGGATAGACCGTAAGATGTTTGTATCAGGATTCAAGAAGCCGATCCCCCATGGCACCACGAGTAAAGACCAGCGAACGCATTGTGCAAACCAGCCTGGAGCTATTCAACCAGCAGGGCGAGCGCAGCATCAGCACCAACCATATTGCCGCCCATATGGAAATATCCCCGGGCAACCTGTACTACCACTTCCCGAACAAGCAGGCGATTATCGCGGTGCTGTTTCGCGAGTACGAAGCGTTGGTGGACAGCTTCCTGCGCCCGCCCCAGGGGCGCGCCATGGTGGTCGAGGACAAGCGTTTCTACCTGCAGGCGGTGCTGGCGGGCATGTGGCGCTATCGTTTTCTGCACCGCGATCTGGAGCATCTGCTGGAAAGCGACCCGGAACTGGCCACCGGTTACCGGCGCTTCTCCCAGCGCTGCCTGATCCAGGGTGGCGCGATTTACAGGGGATTTGTCGAGGCAGGGATCCTGAACATGGACCCGGTGCAGACCGAAGCCTTGACCCTCAACGCCTGGATTATCCTTACCTCCTGGGTGCGTTTTTTGTGCACCACCAACGAGAACTCCGCACACCTGAGTGCCGAGGCAATCAAGCGCGGGGTGTACCAGGTGCTGGTGCTGGAGGCAGGGTTTATCACGCCCCAGGCCAAAGAGGCCGTGGACGCGTTGTTCAAGGAGTTTTACGTGCCGTTGAGTCAGGCACTGGAAGAAGTGAAGTAGGCCCTTTCCCGAACGTATTTCCAGGAGTCCGTTATGTCGCTTGCGCAACTGATCAGCCCGCAACAACTGGCCGAACGCCAGAAGCACGCAGGCCTCGTCATCCTCGATTGCCGCTTTGCCCTGGAAGACCCGGATTACGGGCGTTGCAGCTACGCCGAGGGGCATATCGAGGGCGCGCAGTATGCGGACCTGGAGCGCCACCTCAGCGGGCCGGTGACCAAGGGCGTGACCGGTCGCCATCCGCTACCGGCGCCTCAGGCGCTGGTCCAGCAGTTGCAGGCCTGGGGCATCAACGCCGACAGCGAGATCGTGCTGTATGACGACGGCCCAGGCGCGTATGCCGCCCGTGCCTGGTGGCTGCTGGCCTGGCTGGGCAAGCGCGACGGCGTGTCGATCCTCGACGGTGGGCTGAAGGCCTGGCATAGCGCCGGCTTCCCCTTGAGCCTGGATGCGCCGAGCGCCGAGTCCGGCACCTTTACCGGCAGCCCGGACAACCATCTGCTGCTGGATGCCGAACACCTGCAACAACGCCTGGGCCAGCCGGGCCTGACGCTGATCGACGCCCGTGCCTTGCCGCGCTTTCGCGGCGAAATGGAACCGATCGACCCGATTGCCGGGCATATTCCCGGGGCGCAGTGTGCGGCGTTCAGCGAGAACCTGGGCAGTGATGGGCGCTTTTTGCCGGTGGAGCAGCTCCGGCAGCGGTTTGCCGACAAATTGCAAGGTCGTTCGCCGGATGAGTTGGTGGCGTATTGCGGCTCGGGCGTGACAGCGTGTCACAACCTGTTTGCCCTGAGCCTGGCGGGGTATCCGTTGGGCAAGTTGTATGCGGGATCGTGGAGTGAGTGGATCACTGATCCGCAGCGCGAAATTGCTACCGGCGATTGAGCGGGTAATCCCCGATCAAATGTAGGAGCGGGCTTGCCCGCTCCTACATGATTAACCGTGTTTTACCCGTAACCATTGCGGTATCCGCCGCTCCAGGTAGTAGCCAGGCGCCTTCAGCGAACCATCGACAAACCCCACATGCCCGCCCTTGGCCTGTAGTTCAAACTCGATGCAGTCCGACAGTTCGCTGGCCAGGGGCAAGCTGTGGGCAAACACAAAAGGATCATCCGCCGCCTGGATGATCAGCGTCGGCGTGCGAATCGCCCCTAGAAAGTAACGGCTCGACGCCCGTCGGTAATAGTCCTCGGCACTCAGGTAGCCATGCAGCGGTGCGGTGACGCGGCCGTCAAAATCCCAGAAGGTGCGCATTTTATCCAGCGAGCCCAGTTCGGCCAGGGTCTTCAGCGCTTCTTCGCGTCCGTCCGCCAGGAACTGGCGCTGCTTGACCCGGATGTAGTCGAGCATCTCGCGCATGAAATGCTTTTGATAGACCCGTGAAAACCCCAGGCCGATGCGGTCGGCGCACTGGTCCAGGCGAAACGGCACCGACACCGCTGCCGCTCCTTGCAGGCCGGAGTTTTCACCGGTTTCGCCCAGGTGCTTGAGCAGCACATTGCCACCCAGGGAGTAACCCACGGCATACAGAGGCGCCAGCGGGCGCTTGGCCCGCAGGTGCGCGATGGCGGCCGCCAGGTCTTCACTGGCGCCCGAGTGGTAACTGCGGGCGAGCAGGTTGGGTTCGCCGGAACAACCGCGCCAATTCAGCGCGACGCTGGCCCAGCCTTGGCTGGCCAGGGCTTTTTGCAGGCCGGCGACGTAGGGCGAGTTGGATGAGCCTGTCAGGCCATGCAGCACCAGCACCAGTGGCGTGTGCGGGTCATGGGGGCCATGCCAGTCGAGGTCGAGAAAGTCACCATCCTCCAGCCACAGACGCTCGCGCTGGCGATCGAGGTGGGTGGTGGGGCGCCAGAGTGGGCCCCACAACGTTTGCAGGTGGGGGTTACCGAGGCCGAAGGCTGGGGTGAAACGGTCTGAGGGTTTCGGCACGATGAAGGGTCTCGACACAACTCTTAAGGGCGATACGGCGTCCCGGCAAGCCTCCTCGCCACGATTTAAGCGGTCGGCAGCGTTCTTTGCCACAGCGCGTAATACACCCGCCCGGATTTTTGCTCGCGGTGCAGGCGCCAGTTGCCCGGCAAGCCCAGGGTCGACGGCGCGGTTTCGCTTTCGGTGTAGACCCAGGCGTCATCGGCCAGCCATTGGCGCTCTTCCAGCAGCGCGCAGACGGTTGGCAACAGGTTCTGGTTGAACGGCGGGTCGAGGAAGACCACGTCGAATGCACTGGCCGCCTGGGTTTCCAGGTAGCGCAGGGCATCGGCGGTCTGTACATGGCCGGTGGTGCAACGCAGGGTGCCCAAGTGTTCACGCAGGCTGGAAACCGCCACGTTGCTCGCGTCCAGGGCTTGGCCCAGGGCGGCGCCACGGGACAGGGATTCCAGGAACAGCGCGCCACTGCCGGCGAACGGGTCAAGTACCTTGGCCCCTTCGATGTACGGTGCGAGCCAGTTGAACAGGGTCTCGCGGACTCGATCCGGGGTGGGGCGCAGGCCCACCACATCGGGGAAACTCAGCTTGCGGCTGCGCCATTGGCCGCCAATGATGCGCAGTTGGCCCACACCGTTATGAACGTTATGGACAGGTTTTTTAGGGCGCGATGGACTGGCCATTAATGCTCCGGAACCCCGAGCGGCTGCTCGGCAGGTTTATCAGTGGGGGGCGGTAGTGGCTTTTGCGCGGTGGTGGGACCAGCGGTCACGATCACCATTTTATCGCTGCTCAAGTGTTTGTTCATGGCGGCCTTGACCTGCTCTACGGTCAGGGCCTGGGATTGCTTCATGAAATCTTCCAGGTAGTTGAGCGGCAGGTTGTAGAAACCCATGGCGCCCAGTTGCCCGACGATATCGGCGTTGCTCGCGGTGGACAGCGGGAAGCTGCCGGCCAGTTCGCGCTTGGCGTCATCCAGTTCTTTTTGCGTTGGCCCGGTCTTGAGGTAGTCGGCCAGCACTTGCTCCACCAGGCGCAAGGTGCCACCGCTCATTTCGGCGCGGGTCTGCAGGTTGATCATGAATGGGCCACGCACCTGCATCGGCGAGAAGCCCGAATAGACGCCATAGGTCAGGCCACGCTTCTCACGTACTTCGCTCATCAGGCGGGTGCCAAAACCACCACCACCCAGGATCTGGTTGCCCAGGGACAGGGCGGCGTAGTCCGGGTCGGCGCGGTTGATGCCCAGTTGTGCGAACAGCAGGTGCGTCTGCTTGGATGGAAACTCGATATGCCCCAGGCCAGCCTTGGGCTCGGTCGGTTCGGCGATCTTCGCCAGTGCCGGGCCCTTGGGCAGCGATGCGGACACCTTGGCCGCCATGGCCTCGGCGTCGGCCCGGGACAGGTCGCCGACCATCGCGATCACCGCGTTGCCAGCGGCATAGGCCTTGGCATGGAATGCCTTCAACTGAGCCTGGGTAATAGCCGGAACGCTCTCAGGCGTGCCTTCGCTCGGGTGCGCATAGGGATGGTCGCCGTACAGGCGCTTGAACAACTCGATACTCGCCAGCTTGCCCGGGTTCTGCTTCTGGTACTCGAAGCCGGCCAGCAGTTGGTTCTTGATCCGCGCCAGGGAATCGGCGGGGAAGGTCGGCTGGCCGATCACCTGGTCAAACAGCGTGAGGGCGGCGTCGCGCTTGTCGGCGGCACTGAGGCTGCGCAGCGAGACCAGCGCCATATCGCGGTAGGCGCCGTTGCTGAAATCGGCACCCAGGCCTTCAAAACCGGCGGCAATCTGCCCCACGTCCTTGCCCGGCACGCCTTCGTTGAGCATGGCGTTGGTCAGCAGGGCCAGGCCTGGCGTGTTGCCGTCCTGGCTGCTGCCAGCGGCGAACAGGATGCGCATGTCGAACATCGGCAGTTCGTGGGCCTCGACGAACAGCACCTTGGCGCCTTCGGCGGTATTCCAGGTCTGCACGTTGAGCTGGCGGTTGGTCGGGTTCTTGCCGTCCAGTTCTGCCAGGGATTGCAGGGTCTTGCTGGACTTGGCCTGCTCCAGTGCCGGGCTCGCAACGGAGTCGTCCGGGCGACCGATATACAACGCGACCGCCGCCACCAGGGTCACGACGATCAGGCCGGGCAGTACCAGGCGGTTGTTTTTGCGATCACTCATGAGTGGTCTCCTCGGGCAGGACATGGGCGATACTCAGACGTTCGCGGGTGAAATACGTGCGAGCGGCCTTCTGGATGTCCTCGGGCGTCACGCTTTGCAGCTCGGCAAGTTCGGTGTCCATGAGTTTCCACGACAGGCCGACCGTTTCCAGGGAGCCAATGGCCGTGGCCTGGCTGGTGATGGAGTCGCGCTCGTAGACCACGCCGGCAATGACCTGGGCGCGGATGCGTTCCAGCTCCTCGGCGGTCGGTGGCTTGGCCTTGAGTTCATCCAGCAGGCGCCAGAGCCCGGCTTCGGCCTGGGCCACGGTTTTCTTCTTCTGCTGGTTGGGCGTGGCGCTCAAGGTGAACAGGCTGTCGCCACGGGTGTAGGCGTCGTAGTTGGTCGAGGCAGCGGACACCAGTTCTTCACCGCGTTCCAGCTGGCTCGGGATGCGCGCGCTGTAGCCGCCATCGAGCAGTGCCGAGATCAGGCGCAGGGCGTTGACCGAGCGTTTGTCTTCGGCGGTGGCCAGGCCCGGGACGTTAAAGCCCAGGATGACGCTCGGCAATTGAGTCTGCACATGCATGGTCAGCAGGCGCTCGCCCGGCTCGGCCAGCTCCAGGGGCTTTTTCGCCGGTGGCACGTCACGCTTGGGGATCGGGCCGAAGTAACGCTGGGCCAGGGTTTTCACCTCATCCGGGGTCACGTCGCCGACCACTACCAGCGTGGCGTTGTTTGGCACGTACCAGGATTGGTACCAGTGGCGCAGTTCCTCGACCTTCATGCGGTCCAGGTCGGCCATCCAGCCGATGGTCGGCGTGTGATAGCCGCTGGCCGGGTAGGCCATGGCCTTGAAGCGTTCGAAGGCCTTGGACATCGGGTTGTCATCGGTGCGCAGGCGGCGCTCCTCCTTGATGACTTCTATCTCGCGGCTGAATTCGTCGGCCGGCAGGCGCAGGGTGGCCATGCGGTCGGCTTCCAGCTCCAGGGCAACGCCCAGGCGGTCGCGGGCCAGTACTTGGTAGTAGGCGGTGTAGTCGTCGCTGGTGAAGGCGTTTTCTTCGGCGCCCAGGTCGCGCAGGATCAGCGAGGCTTCACCGGGGCCGGTCTTGGAGCTGCCCTTGAACATCATATGTTCCAGGGCGTGGGACAAACCGGTCTGGCCAGGGGTTTCATAGCTGGAGCCGACCTTGTACCAGACCTGCGAGACCACTACCGGGGCGCGATGGTCTTCGCGCACGACGACCTTGAGGCCGTTGTCCAGGGTGAATTCATGGGTGGGTTGTGGGTCGGCAGCCAAGGCTGAAAGGGGCAGACAAACTGTGCTGAGCAGCAGGCCTGCGGCGCGGCGGGCTAGAGCATTCATTCGTTTTTAAACCTGTTGGGCTGCCCGCTTGGTCTTAGCGTCGGCGGGCGAGGAGGTGCTAGGATACTGATCCGTATTAGCGGCGGCCACTGCGGCTGTCATATCGTTTCGGATCCAGTCGTCGTAAAGATGGAGTTATCGGTGGGTTTCCCCGGTTTTAATCCGCTTTTCGCCGATTTTATCGCTTCAGTCCTATATTGAATCGATTTGTTGAGGCTGTATTCACGCCTCACAAAATGCTGCGCATGAACAAGCTGGCTAAAAAACAGTCTGTTGCGCATCGAATATTATTTACCGAGGCGCCACCTAGGCGCGTCGCTACCGTGAGATAGCCGTCCTCCATGTTTGGTTCCAACGACGACAAGAAGAGCCCAGCTGCGGCTGGCGAGAAAAAAGGCCTGTTCGGATGGCTGCGCAAAAAGCCGCAGGAAACCGTCGTCGAACAGCCGCAAGTCCAACCTGAGCCTGTGCCCGAGCCTGTTCTGCAGGCGGAACCTGCGATTGAGCCGGTGGCCGAGGCTGTCGCCGAGGCGCCGGTGGTGTTGCCTATGGCCGAGCCGGTCTTGCAGCCTGTGGTGGAAGCTGCGCCAGAGCCAGAGCAAAAACCATGGCCGTCATTGCCGGTGGCTGAAGAGCCTGTGGCGCTGGTCGAGGATGTGCAGGCCGAGCACGTGACGCCGCCGATCCCTGCTCCTGCTATTGCCGAGCCTGTCGAGCCGCTGCCCGTCGTCGCTGAGCCGGCCCCGCTGATAGTCGAGCCCGCTGCAGTGGTGGTCGCTGCTGCTCCCGCAGTCATCGAGCCTGTCGCAGTACCTGAGCCTGTCCAAGCGCCTGCCGAAGTCAGCAAGACCGGCTTCTTTGCCCGCCTCAAGCAAGGCCTGAGCAAGACCAGCGCCAGTATCGGCGAAGGCATGGCGAGCCTGTTCCTCGGCAAGAAAATCATTGATGACGAGTTGCTCGAAGACATCGAGACCCGCCTGCTGACTGCTGACGTGGGCGTCGAAGCCACCGCCGTGATCATCCAGAGCCTGACCCAGAAGGTGGCGCGCAAGCAGCTCACTGACGCCGATGCGCTTTACAAGTCATTGCAGGCTGAACTGGCCGCCATGCTCAAGCCGGTGGAAGCGCCGCTGGTGATTACCGAGAAAAAGCCTTTCGTGATCCTGGTGGTAGGCGTCAACGGCGCCGGCAAGACCACCACCATCGGCAAGCTGGCGAAGAAGCTGCAACTGGAAGGCAAGAAAGTCATGCTCGCCGCCGGTGACACCTTCCGCGCCGCTGCGGTGGAGCAATTGCAGGTGTGGGGCGAGCGCAACAAGATCCCGGTCATCGCCCAGCACACCGGCGCCGACTCCGCCTCGGTGATCTTCGACGCCGTGCAGGCCGCCAAGGCCCGTAACATCGATGTGCTGATCGCCGATACCGCCGGTCGCCTGCATACCAAAGACAACCTGATGGAAGAGTTGAAGAAAGTCCGCCGGGTGATGGGCAAGCTCGACGCCGATGCGCCGCACGAGGTGCTGTTGGTGCTGGACGCCGGTACCGGGCAGAACGCGATCAGCCAGGCCAAGCAATTCAACCAGACGGTACAACTGACTGGCCTGGCATTGACTAAGCTCGATGGCACGGCCAAGGGCGGGGTTATTTTCGCCCTGGCTAAACAATTCGGGCTGCCGATTCGTTATATCGGTGTCGGCGAAGGTATTGATGACCTGCGCACGTTCGAGGCCGAACCCTTTGTCCAGGCACTGTTTGCCGAGCGGGAGCGTTCATGATTCGTTTTGAACAGGTGGGCAAGCGGTACGCCAACGGGCATGTCGGCTTGCATGAGCTGAGTTTTCGGGTGCGCCGTGGCGAGTTCTTGTTTGTTACCGGGCACTCCGGTGCGGGCAAAAGTACCTTGCTGCGCCTGTTGCTGGCCATGGAGCGCCCGACCACCGGCAAACTGCTGCTGGCCGGCCAGGACCTGGCCACCATCAGCAATGCGCAAATCCCGTTCCTGCGCCGGCAGATCGGTGTGGTGTTCCAGAACCACCAGTTGCTGTTCGATCGCACGGTGTTCAACAACATCGCCCTGCCATTGCAGATTCTCGGCCTGTCCAAGGCCGAAATCGTCAAGCGTGTGGATTCGGCCCTTGAGCGCGTGGCGTTGTCGGACAAGACCGATCTGTATCCCGGCGACCTGTCCACCGGCCAGCAACAGCGCGTCGGCATTGCCCGCGCCATCGTCCATCGCCCGGCCCTGCTGCTGGCGGACGAACCCACCGGTAACCTCGACCCGCGCCTGGCCGCAGAAATCATGGGTGTTTTTGAAGACATCAACCGCCTGGGCACCAGCGTGCTGATTGCCAGTCACGACCTGGCATTGATCGCGCGCATGCGCCATCGCATGCTGACCCTGCAGCGCGGCCGCCTGATTGGTGATGGGGAGGCCGGCGTATGAGTGCCACACGCAGCCCTAAAGTTTCCGAGCGCGTAGCGCCGAAAGCAGCCGATCCGCAACCGCAGAAAAAGAAACGCGACGAAGACGATGGTCCCGATTTCAGCACCTTGCTGCACGCCTGGATCGAAAGCCATCGCGCCAGCCTGGTGGATAGCCTGCGCCGCTTGGGCAAACAGCCGATTGGCAGCTTCTTTACCTGCCTGGTAATGGCTGTGGCGTTGAGCCTGCCGATGGGGTTGTCGTTGCTGCTTAATAATGTCGAGCGTCTGGGCGGCTCCTGGCAGCGCGCGGCGCAGATTTCCCTGTACCTGCAACTGGATGCCAGCGCCACAGAAGGCGAGGCCTTGCGCGAGCAGATCAAGAACCTGCCGGGCGTGGCGGATGCCGAGTACATCAGCCGCGACCAGGCCCTGGAAGAATTCCAGCAGCAATCCGGCCTGGGCGAGGCGCTCAAGGAGCTGCCGCAGAACCCGCTGCCGGGCGTGGTGTTGGTGACGCCAAATGAAATCGACAAGACGGCCCTTGAAGCATTAAGACAAAAATTGGCTGAACTGCCCAAGGTACAACAGGCGCAGCTTGATTTAGTCTGGGTCGAGCGTCTGGCGGCGATTCTCAAGCTGGGCGACCGGTTTGTCTTCGGCCTGACGGTGTTGCTGGTTTCTGCATTACTTTTGGTGATAGGCAATACCATTCGTCTTCATATTGAAAACCGTCGCACCGAGATAGAAGTGATTAAACTGGTGGGCGGCACAGACAGCTATGTGCGTCGTCCTTTTCTGTACATGGGCGCGCTTTATGGCTTCGGTGCCGGGATTCTGTCCTGGGGCGTATTGGCGTTTGGCCTGGATTGGCTGAACGACGCGGTAGTCGGCCTGGCCGGTTTGTATGGCAGTGACTTTGCCCTGGCTGGCGTACCCGCTGCCGATGGTCTATCACTCTTGCTTGGCGCGGTGTTGTTGGGTTATATCGGTGCATGGATCGCAGTCGCACGCCATCTCAGGGAGCTGGCGCCGAAATAGTGTCTTTTTGCTTGTATTGACCTTTCAGCGTTTATAGGGAACTTGTCCTACGGTTCCCGGTCAATTTTCGCAGTGCTGAACTGCACGAGTTATGTGAGTCGGAGGTTTTTTCGTATGACCACTTCTTTGCAACCTGCTTATGCTCTGGTCCCAGGTGCGAACCTGGAAGCCTATGTGCACACGGTCAACAGCATTCCTTTGCTGACGCCCGAGCAGGAGCGTGAACTGGCCGAGAGTCTCTACTATGAGCAGGATTTGGGGGCGGCTCGGCAGATGGTGCTCGCCCACCTGCGTTTTGTCGTACATATCGCCCGTAGCTATAGCGGCTACGGCCTGGCACAGGCTGACCTGATCCAGGAAGGCAACGTCGGCCTGATGAAGGCTGTAAAACGCTTCAACCCGGAAATGGGTGTGCGTCTGGTGTCGTTCGCCGTGCACTGGATCAAGGCGGAAATCCACGAGTTCATCCTGCGCAATTGGCGCATTGTGAAAGTGGCGACCACCAAGGCCCAGCGCAAACTGTTCTTCAACCTGCGCAGCCAGAAGAAACGCCTGGCGTGGCTCAACAACGAGGAAGTCCACCGTGTGGCCGAAAGCCTCGGTGTGGAGCCTCGGGAAGTGCGCGAGATGGAAAGTCGCCTGACCGGCCATGACATGGCCTTCGACCCGGCCGCCGAAGCGGACGACGATAGCGCCTTCCAATCGCCGACCAACTACCTGGAAGACCACCGGTACGACCCGGCGCGTCAACTGGAAGATGCCGATTGGAGCGACAACTCCAACCACAACCTGCACGAAGCACTGGAAGTGCTGGACGACCGCAGCCGTGACATCCTCTACCAGCGCTGGCTGGCAGAAGAAAAAGCCACGCTGCACGACCTGGCGCAAAAGTACAACGTGTCGGCCGAGCGGATTCGTCAGCTTGAGAAGAGCGCGATGAACAAGCTAAAACTGTCGATCGCCGCCTAACACGCAGCGAACGGCCAAAAAAATGCCCCGATCGAAAGATCGGGGCATTTTTGTTTGTGTCGCGTCCTGTATCAGTTGGACCACGGCGCCTTTCGCGTAGTGTTCAGCTCATTCAAGTAACCCGTGCCACCCAACTGCCCCATCTGCTGACGAATCCAAGCCGCCCGCCGCGCCACATACGCGGTTGGGTGGCTGGCACTCCACACCCGCGGATTGGGCAGCACCGCGGCCAGATAGCTGGCCTGCTGCCGCGAAAGCCCTTTGGCACTCACTGCGAAGTGATGCCGCGCCGCCGCCTCTGCGCCAAACACCCCTTCATCCCACTCCACGCTGTTCAAGTACACCTCAAGGATCCGCTGCTTGGGCCAGAGGATCTCGATCAATCCGGTAAACCAGGCTTCCAGGCCCTTGCGCAGATAACTGCGGCCGGCCCACAGGAACAGGTTCTTCGACACCTGCTGGCTCAACGTGCTGGCGCCACGCAGCGAGCCGCCGCGCTCGTTATGTAGCAGGGCGGCCTGGATCGCGCCAAAGTCAAAACCCCAATGCTGCGGGAAACGCTGGTCTTCGCCGGCCATGACCGCCAATTTCAGGTCGTCGGAGATCTCATCCCACGGCACCCAGGTGCGTTGCAGGTCAATAGGCTCGCTGTCGATCCAGGATTCGATCTTGCGCTCGACCATCAGCGCGGTGAACGGTGGCGGGACGACACGAAACAGCAGCACCAGCAAAACGCTGGCGATGACAAACCATTTCACGACTTTGAGAAAACGACTGAAGAGGACACGCAGCATAGAGATGGCTTGGCCGAACCCGTTGAGCGGGCCATTATACAGACCCGGCCCTTTGAGTCTGACTGGAGTTCCTCATGCTGCGTGGCTTTCTGATGTTGGCTGCCTTTTTCGGTTTTACCGGTGTGGCCCTGGGTGCGTTCGCGGCCCACGGTCTGAAAAAAACCTTGAGTGCTGAATACCTGGCGATTTTCCATACCGGCGTTACCTACCAGTTGGTGCATGCCCTGGTGTTGTTTGGCGTGGCCCTGCTGGCCGCGCATGTTCCCGGGCGCCTGGTGATGTGGGCGGGGGTGTCGTTCAGCATCGGTATCCTGTTGTTCTCCGGCAGCCTGTATCTGCTGACCACCGTCGGCATCGGCAAACTGGGGATCATCACGCCGTTTGGCGGCCTGGCATTCCTGATTGGCTGGCTGTGCCTGGGGCTCGCCGCCTGGCGCCTGCAACTGACCGCCTGACGCTTGTAGCTGACCTTCAGGTCACGATCAGGCTAGAATGCTGGCCCCTAAAAACGATGGCGGCCCGTGGCATGCGCATTCAATTGAACGGCGAATCCTATGAACTGCCCGACGGTGAAACCGTCGCGGCCCTGCTGACCCGTCTGGAACTGACCGGACGTCGCGTCGCAGTGGAGCTGAACCAGGATATCGTCCCGCGTAGCCAGCACACCGAAACCGCCCTCACTGAAGGCGACCAGGTTGAAGTGGTCCACGCCATCGGCGGCGGCTAGCCCTGGGGCAACTACCCGAATTCTGCAGAACCTCACCCCAACTCGAGGATTTCCCATGAGCATCGTTCGTAGCGACAAGCCCTTCGTCCTGGCCGGTCGTACCTACCAGTCGCGTTTGTTGGTAGGCACCGGCAAATACCGCGACATGGAAGAAACCCGCCTGGCTATCGAAGCCTCTGGCGCCGAAATCGTGACGGTGGCCGTGCGCCGCACCAACATCGGCCAGAACCCGGGCGAACCGAACCTGCTGGATATCCTGCCGCCGGACCGCTACACCATCCTGCCCAACACCGCCGGTTGCTACGACGCCATCGAAGCCGTGCGCACTTGCCGCCTGGCCCGTGAGTTGCTCGACGGCCACAACCTGGTGAAGCTGGAAGTGCTGGCGGACCAGAAAACCCTGTTCCCCAACGTGATCGAAACCCTCAAGGCCGCCGAAACTTTGGTCAAGGAAGGTTTCGACGTGATGGTCTACACCAGCGATGACCCGATCATCGCCCGCCAACTGGCCGAAATCGGCTGCATCGCAGTCATGCCGCTGGCCGGCCTGATCGGCACTGGCCTGGGGATCTGCAACCCGTACAACCTGCAGATTATTCTCGAAGAAGCCAAGATCCCAGTGCTGGTGGATGCCGGCGTCGGCACCGCGTCCGATGCCACTATCGCCATGGAGTTGGGCTGCGAGGCGGTGCTGATGAACTCGGCCATCGCCAACGCGCAACAGCCGATCATGATGGCCGAAGCCATGAAACACGCGATTGTCGCCGGCCGCCTGGCGTATCTCGCCGGGCGTATGCCGAAAAAACTTTACGCCAGCGCCTCCTCGCCGCTGGATGGTCTGATCAAGTAAGAGCCATTGATGACTGAATCAAACGAAACGCCGAACCCCGTGGAAGAAGGCGACGAGTCCAAGCACCGCCGCATCAAAAGCTTTGTGATGCGTGCCGGGCGCATGACCGAAGGCCAGCAAAAGGGCCTGGACCAGGGCACGCCGTTGTTCGTCCTGCCCCTGGCTGATGCGCCGGTGGACTTCGACCAGGTGTTTGGCCGTTCAGCCCCGCGCTCCCTGGAAATCGGCTTCGGCATGGGCCATTCCCTGTTGGAAATGGCCGCTGCGTCGCCCGAGCAAGATTTTATCGGCGTGGAAGTCCACCGTCCGGGCGTGGGTGCATTGCTCAACGGCGTGCTGACCCAGGGCCTGAAAAACCTGCGGGTATATGACTGCGACGCGATCGAAGTGCTCAACCGCTGCATCGCCGACAACAGCCTCGACCGCCTGATGCTGTTTTTCCCGGATCCATGGCACAAGAGCCGCCACCACAAGCGCCGCATCGTCCAGGCCTCCTTCGCGGAACTGGTACGCAGCAAGCTGAAAGTGGGCGGCATCCTGCACATGGCCACCGATTGGGAACCGTACGCGGAGTACATGCTGGAAGTGATGAACGTCGCCCCTGGCTACCGCAACCTGGCCGAAGATGGTCAATGCGTGCCACGCCCGGCCGAGCGCCCGATCACCAAGTTCGAACGCCGTGGCGAGCGATTGGGGCATGGGGTTTGGGATTTGAAGTTCGAAAAGCTGGCTTGACCAGCTAGAAGACTGAAATGCGATCAACTGTAGGAGCGAGCTTGCTCGCGAAAAACGGACAGGCGACGCGGGCTACCTGATAGCTCTGCGTTATCGTTAACGTTCTTCGCGAGCAAGCTCGCTCCTACAGTTTTGTGGTGTTGGGCTTTTGGTCAGCGGCGGTCGGCAACCACGCCAATCAACACCAGCACCACCAACAGCACCGGCGCCAGGCTGTAGTTATTGAACTGGCTCAAGCCCCGTACAATCCACGGTGTGGCGTAGATCAGCGCGGCACCACTGCCGATCATGCACAGCAGGGCCATCAACGGTACGCGCAAGGCGCCGGCGATATTGCCCAGGCGCGCTTCGACCCAGCCCTTGATATCGGCGCCAAACAGCACCAATAGGCAGCCTACCAGTGCCAGGGAGATTTCCGACAGGTTGCTACGGCTCCAGCGGGATACGGTGGCGAGCAGGTCTAGTACCAGATCCATTCGATTTCCTTAGAGCGATCAGCTCAAAAACTTCTGCAGCAGGTCATTGAGAAAGAGTTGCCCACGGTCCGTGGCCGCCAGGCGTGACGGTTCGACCTGCAATAAGCCACTTTGTTCTGCCTCGCGACGGGCCTCATCCAGGCTGGCCAGGTCCAGGCCAGTGCGTTCGGCATAAAGCCTGGCTTCAACACCGTCAGTCAGGCGCAGGGCATTCATCAAGAACTCGAAAGGCAGCTCTTCATTGGTCAGCTCTTTCATTCCGGCCTGGAAGTTTTTTGCCGGGTTGAGGTAGTCCTTCGGTGCACGGGTTTTCCAGGTGCGCACAATGCGCCCGTCTGGATGGCTGAGCTTGCCGTGGGCGCCGGCGCCGATGCCGATAAAGTCGCCAAAGCTCCAGTAATTGAGGTTATGTCGTGCAGGTCGGCCCGGTTGGGCGTAGGCCGAGACTTCATACTGGGCGTAACCGTGCTCGGCGAGCAGGGCTTGGCCGGCTTCCTGGATATCCCACAGGGTGTCGTCTTCCGGCAGCACCGGCGGCTGGTTCCAGAACACCGTGTTGGGTTCCAGGGTCAGTTGGTACCACGACAGGTGGGTCGGCTTGAGGGCGATGGCCTGGCGCAGGTCGCTCAAGGCATCGTCCAGGGACTGATCGGGCAAGCCGTGCATCAGGTCCAGGTTGAAGTTATCGAACCCGGCCTGGCGCGCCATGCCGGCGGCGCGTACGGCTTCGTCGCCGTTGTGGATGCGGCCCAGGGCCTCGAGCTTTTCCTGCTGGAAGCTCTGGATGCCGATGGACAGGCGATTGATCCCCAGCTTGCGGTAGGCGACGAACTTCTCTTGCTCGAAGGTGCCGGGGTTGGCTTCCAGGGTGATCTCGATGTCGCGGGCAAACGGGATGCGTTGCTCCACGCCTTCCAACAGTCGGCCCAGCGCCGCAGCACTGAACAGGCTGGGTGTGCCGCCGCCAAAGAAGATCGAACTCAACTGGCGGCCATACACCGCGTGCAGATCCTGATCCAGGTCCGCCAGCAACGCATCGACATACTCTTGTTCCGGCAGCACCTTGCTGGCGGTGTGGGAGTTGAAGTCGCAATAGGGGCATTTGCGCACGCACCACGGGATGTGGATGTACAGCGCCAGGGGCGGCAGCACGGGCAGGGCCGCCCGAGGTGTTTGCGCGCCACCGTGAATCAGCGGCAGCGCCGGGGTGTCGTGGGTCATTTCAAGCCCAGACGCTGGCGCAGCAAATCCATTGCGCGGGCGCGGTGGCTGATCTGGTTCTTATCGGCGGGGCTCAGTTCGGCGCTGGAGAAATTGCGCTCCGGTACCCAGAACAGCGGGTCATAGCCAAACCCGTGCTCGCCACTGGCCGCATGCAGGATGCGCCCGTGCCACAGGCCTTCGCAGAGGATCGGCAGCGGATCATCGGCATGCCGCACCAGGGCCAGCACGCAGACAAACTGCGCGCCGCGCATCGCGTCCGGCACGTCCTTGAGGGCGTCAAGCAGCTTGGCGTTGTTGGCCGCGTCGCCTTTGCCGTCGGCATAGCGCGCCGAGTAGATGCCCGGCGCGCCGCCGAGGTAGTCCACGGCCAGGCCTGAATCGTCGGCCAATGCCGGCAGGCCGGAAATGCGCGCGGCATTGCGGGCCTTGAGGATGGCGTTTTCGACGAACGACAGGCCGGTTTCTTCAGGTTCCACCTGGCTGAACTCGCCGATCGAGCGCAAGTGCACCGATTCGCCGAGCATGGCTTGCAGTTCCTTGAGTTTGCCGGCGTTATGGCTGGCCAGTACGAGTTGTGTCAGGTTCATTATTCGGCCGGGAACAGTTCTTGGGTGAAACTGAAACCGTGGGCCTTGCCGCCGGTTTCAACATTGATGGTAAAGGTGCGGTGTTCCTGCTGCGGCACCGTATAGGTGGCGAGGTAGTAGATCGCGCCTTTTTCGATGATTTGCTTGAAGTTCAGCCTTTCAATCTTGCCGGTCAAATCCTTGATCGTGCCGGTCACTTGCGCCGCCACGGGCTCCACGCCCTTGATCACCGATACATTGATCAAACCCTTGTTCTTGTCGCGCACCACGCCGATGGCCTGAGCTGTTTCGGGCTGCAGGAAGGTGGAGGTGAAGGTGTTGTAGTGCACCGTAATATCGCCAAATTCTTTCAGGCGTTTGCTGTCGATAGCATCGGCGGCCATGGCGTTGGCACCCAGGCACGCGGTGAGTAGAAAAATAGCCAGGCGACTCATGATCGTCCTCCTCGAAAATGGTTAGACGGCAATCTGATGATCGGTCAGGCCAGGACTGCTGACCCGATAAATCCCGATTTCACCTAAAAGATTAGGCCATAGCTTACTTGCCCAGCCGTGGCGATGCTGTTGATCGACGGCAAGCCGGTTGATCACCTTGGCTTCACGTTCGCCACACAGCGCTTCGAAGTCCTCGAAGGTGCAGAAGTGAATGTTAGGTGTGTTGTACCAGGTGTACGGCAGGAAATCCGAAACCGGCATCCGGCCCTTGGTGGCCAGGTACCAGCGGCAGCGCCAGTGGCCGAAATTGGGGAAGGTGATGATGCATTGGCGGCCGACGCGCAACATCTCGTCGAGAATCCGATCCGGGTAGTGCACGGCCTGCAGGGCCTGGGTCATCACCACGATATCGAAGCTGTTGCTGGCAAAGTTGCCCAGGCCCTTGTCCAGGTCCTGCTCGATCACGTTGATGCCCTTGGCCACGCACTGGGCGATGTTGTCCGGGTCGTTTTCCAGGCCGTAGCCGGTGACTTGCTTGTTGTCGCGCAGCCAGCTCAGCAGTTCGCCATCGCCGCAACCCAGGTCGAGCACGCGGCTGCCGGCGGGGATCCAGTCTTGGATGATTTCCAGGTCGGCTCTCATGGCTTTCTCACAATGTAATGCGGTTCATGTAGTTGCTGAACGCCTGCAGGTAGCGCGGGATCGGGATCAGGAAGGCGTCGTGGCCTTGGGGGGCATCGATCTCCAGGTAGCACACGTCTTTGCGGGCGGCCATCAGCGCATCCACCAGTTCCCGCGAACGGGCCGGCGAGAAGCGCCAGTCAGTGGTAAACGACATCACGCAGAACTTGGCGCTGGCCCCCTCGAAGGTCTTCGCCAGGTCGTCATCAAAGTTTGCCGCCGGGTCGAAGTAGTCCAGTGCCTTGGTCATCAGCAAGTAGGTGTTGGCGTCAAAACGCCCGGAGAACTCCTCGCCCTGGTAACGCAGGTAGCTTTCAACCTGGAATTCGACGCTGTGGAAGTCGTAGTTGAGCTTCTCGCTCTTGAGCCCACGGCCGAATTTCTCGCCCATGGAGTCATCGGACAGATAGGTGATATGCCCGACCATCCGCGCCAGCATCAAGCCGCGCTTGGGAATCACCCCGGCTTCCTGGAACGAGCCACCGTGGAACTCGGGGTCGGTGAGGATTGCCTGGCGCGCCACTTCGTTGAAGGCGATGTTCTGCGCCGATAACTTGGGGGCCGAGGCGATGGCCAGGCAATGGCGCACGCGATCCGGGTAGGTGATGGTCCATTGCAGGGCCTGCATGCCGCCCAGGCTGCCACCGATCACGGCGGCCCATTGCTGGATGCCCAGCAGGTCGGCCAGGCGCGCCTGGCTGTGCACCCAGTCTTCCACGGTCAGTACCGGGAAGTCGGCACCGAACGGCTTGCCGGTTTCCGGGTTGAGGCTGCTGGGGCCGGTGGACCCATTGCAACCGCCGAGGTTGTTCAGGCTGACCACGAAGAACTTGTTGGTGTCGATGGGCTTGCCGGGGCCGATGCAACTGTCCCACCAGCCGGGCTTGCGCTCGTCGGCGCTGTGGTAGCCGGCGGCGTGGTGATGGCCAGACAGGGCGTGGCAGATCAGCACAGCATTGCTGGCCGTGGCGTTCAACTGACCGTAGGTTTCATAGATCAGGTCATAGGCCGGCAGCGATCGACCGCAGGCCAGGGCCAGGGGTTCGCTGAAATGCGCCACTTGGGGCACGACCAGTCCAACAGAATCGGGGGGGAAGGCAGCTGGCATCGACCCTGCTCTCGTTTAAATGAGGCGTAAGTCTAAAGAGCGGGGGGGCTAGCGGCAAGCAAAGGCCTGCATGGATTCACTTCAAGACACAGTTACAAAAAAGTGGGAGCTGGCAAGCCAGCTCCCACAGATATCTATACCAGGTGCGGGCCGGTCAGATCAGCAGGCGCAGGATGTCCGGCATCATGGTCATGGCCGCCAGATTGTTGATCACCAGCATGTCCAGGAGCTTTAGCACCATGAACGCGAGGATCGGCGAGATATCCAGGCCGCCGAGGTTCGGCAGGATCTTGCGGAACGGCGCCAGGGCCGGTTCGCAGATCTGGTTGACCAGTTCGGCGCCAGGGTTATGGCTGCCCGGCGCGACCCAGGACAGGATCACGCTGATGATCAGGGCGAAGAAGAAAATCTTCAGGAACAGTGCGGTCACGCCGATCACAGCCCAGACCAGCAGTTGCAGGAAGTTGCCCATGGTGCCGTAGGTCAGCAGCAGCGTCAGGGCCATCAGCGCCAGTTGCACCAGGATCGCCAGGACCAGCGACGACATGTCCAGGCCGAACAGGCTCGGGATCACCCGGCGCAACGGCTTGAGCAGCGGCTGGGTGGCCTTCACGGCGAATTGGCAGAGCGGGTTGTAGAAGTTGGCGCGTACCAGTTGCAGGACAAAACGCAACAGCACGATCAGCAGATACAGGCTGCCGAGGGTTTGCAGCACGTAGACGGCTGCGGTGTTCAAACCAATCATATTGGCTCCTTATTGACCCAGTTGTTCGGCCAGTTCGGCCGAGCGGTGCGCGGCGGCACCCAGTGCTTTTTCGACCAGGGCTTCAAAGCCCCCAGCCTGGAACGATTCGATGGCAGCTTGTGTGGTGCCATTGGGCGAGGTCACGCGACGCCGCAACTCGGCTGCGTCCACATCGCTGGACACCACCATATGCGCAGCGCCGAGGGCGGTTTGCTGAGTCAGTTGCTCGGCGATTTCCCGTGGTAGGCCCAGCTTCACGCCAGCGGCGGTCATGGCTTCGACCAGCAGGAAGAAATACGCCGGGCCACTGCCGGACACTGCCGTGACGGCGTCCAGTTGCTGTTCTTCGTCCAGCCACAGGGCCAAGCCTACGGCCGACAACAGCTCCTGGGCCTGCTCACGCTGTGCGCTGCTGACTTGTGCAGTCGCGTACAAGCCGCTCACGCCTTGGCGCAGCAGTGAAGGCGTATTGGGCATGCAACGCACGATGGGCTGGGCGCCGAGCCAGCTGTTCATGCTGGCGCAATTGATGCCGGCAGCAATCGACACCACCAGTTGCTGCGGTGCCAGGCTTGGGCGCAGCGCTTCGCACACGGCCTTCATGGCCTGTGGCTTGACTGCCAGCACGATCACATCGACGCCCTGGATGGCCTCGGCGTTGTCGGCGAAGGTTTCGATACCGTGCTCGGCGCTCACCCGGGCGCGGGTCTCGGCACCCGGATCGCTGGCACGAATCTGCGAAGCTTCCAGGCCCTTGGCCCGCAGGCCGCCGATCAGGCTGGCCGCCATGTTACCGGCGCCGATAAAGGCTATACGCGTGCTGCTCATGACAGGTCCTTACTCAGATGGAAGTCAGCCATTTCATGGCTGGCCGTAGTCGCGGGCACCAAACAGCGCGGTACCGATCCGCACCCAGGTGGCCCCTTGGGCAATGGCCGACTCAAGGTCATGGCTCATGCCCATGGAAAGTGTGTCGAGCCCCAGGTTCAGGCTCGCTTGCAAGTCACGCACCCTCGCAAACGCCGCATCTTGCTGTGCACGGTCGTCGGTGGGCTCGGGGATCGCCATCAGGCCCCGCAGCTTCAAGCGGGGCAGGGTCTGGATCGCCTCGGCCAGTGCTGGCAAATCGGCGGGTGTACAGCCGGACTTGCTGGCTTCGCCACTGACATTGACCTGAATGCAGATATTGAGCGGCGGCAGGTCGGCCGGGCGTTGCTCGGACAGGCGTTGGGCGATTTTCAGGCGGTCCACGGAATGCACCCAAGCGAAGTTCTCGGCGATAGCGCGCGTCTTGTTCGATTGAATGGGGCCGATGAAGTGCCAACTCAAGGGCAGGTCGGTTAATTCGGCTTGTTTGCCGAGGGCTTCCTGCAAGTAGTTCTCGCCGAAGTCGCGCATCCCGGCGGCATAGGCTTCGCGCACGGCTTGCGCGGGCTTGGTCTTGCTGACCGCCAGCAAATGCACGCTGGATTCATCGCGTTGCACGGCCTGGGCCGCAGCACGGATCCGCTGACTAACCAGGCCAATATTGTCTGCTATGGTCGACATTCAAGTTGCGCCCGTGGATATGGAGTCCGCGGCATTCTACTGGAAATGGATAGCCCTATGGACATCACTGAACTGCTGACCGCAAGCGTCAGCCGCGGCGCCTCTGACCTGCATCTGTCGGCAGGGTTGGCGCCGAGGATGCGAGTCGATGGCGAGGTCGTGCCACTCGATTGGCCCTCATTGAGCGCTACGCAAGTAGCGGACTTGCTCGGCCCGATCCTGAATAAACACCAGCAAAAGGATTTCGAAACATCTCTTGAAACGGATTTTGCCTTCGAGTTGCCCGGTGTGGCGCGCTTTCGCGCCAACGTGTTCCAGCAGCATCGGGGCATGGGCGCGGTGTTTCGCGCGATTCCCTCCCGGGTGCAGAGCCTGGAATCCCTGGGGCTGGGCGATGTGTTCCGGCGCATCGCCGAACTGCCCAGGGGGCTGGTGCTGGTGACCGGGGCCACGGGCTCGGGCACGTCCACCACCCTGGCGGCGATGATCGATTACCTCAACAACAGCCATCAGCAACACATCCTGACCCTTGAGGACCCTATCGAATTTGTCCATGAGCCGTGCAAGGCGCTGATCAGCCAGCGCCAGGTGCATCGCGATACCCACAGTTTCTCCGCCGCCCTGCGTTCTGCGCTGCGCGAAGATCCGGATGTGATCCTGGTCGGCGAGTTGCGCGACCTGGAAACCATCCGCCTGGCCCTGACGGCAGCTGAAACCGGGCACCTGGTGTTTGGCACCCTGCACACCAGTTCGGCGGCAAAGACCGTGGATCGTCTGGTGGATGTGTTCCCGGCGGGGGAAAAGGCCATGGTCCGCTCGATGCTCTCGGAGTCGCTGCAGGCGGTGGTGTCCCAGGTGTTATTGAAGAAAGTTGGCGGCGGGCGCGTGGCGGCCCATGAAATCATGCTCGGTACACCGGCGATCCGTAACCTGATCCGCGAGGACAAGGTGGCGCAGTTGTACTCGGCGATCCAGACGGGAGGGGCGCTGGGGATGAAGACGTTGGATATGAGCTTGAAGGGGTTGGTCAGCCAGGGGCTGGTCAGCCGGGAAGAGGCGCAGCAGAAGGCGAGGGTGCCTACCGACATGTGAGGTCTTGCGGGCAATAAAAATCAAATGTGGGAGCGGGTTTGCTCGCGAATGCGGTGTGTCAGTCACCCTCTTTGGTGGCTGATCTATTGCATTCGCAAGTAAGCCCGCTCCCACATGTGTTACCGCATTTGAGCCTTGAATCAGCGTTGCACAATGCGCAGGTTGTTTTGCTCTTTAGGCAGTACGCGCTTGGCAATCACGTAGTTCTTGTTCCAGAACGGCTTTTTCAGGGTGTCGATGCTGACCGACTTGCCACGGCGCGGAGCGTGGATAAAGCGGTCGTTGCCCAAGTAGATGGCCACATGGTTGACCTGGCGGCTCTTGAGCTTGAAAAACAGCAGGTCGCCGGGCTTCAAATCCTTGCGATCAACCTTCTGCCCATGGCCACTGGCCATGGCATTGGAGGTGCGTGGCAAATCCACCGCAGCTACATCGTTGAAGGCGTATTTCACCAGGCCGCTGCAATCAAAACCTTTACTTGGGCTGCTACCGCCCCAACGATAAGGCGTACCGAGCACGTTGACGGCACGGCTGAGGACTTTGCTGCTTTGCTGGTTATTGCTCGCTACCAGGCCGGGAACTGCTTTAACGTTGGCCTTGCTCAGTTGAGCTGGGCGCTTGACCGTGAGTTTTACCGATTTGGCAGAATTGGTAGTGGCATGAACTTTAGGGGTGAAACCATTAACGTTCGGAAGTCGTTGCTCACGATTGGTGGCGTGGGCGGCCAGTGGCATCAATAGGCAAATGGTTAGCCATGTCTTTAAAAATGGTCGCATAAGGCAGGCTCTTGTTGGTTTGCGCGCAACTTTATAACAGCTTTTAGTGTCTTTCTCAGGCCGTTTGTCGACTGAACCTTGACGTCAAAATCAGGAAAACCGCGACGAACTGTCGCAATTGTCCTACACAAGTCAGGTGGCATAAGGCTTTGAGGGAAGGGACGATACCATTTGCCGTACGTCGGGTGCCTGTAAAAAAGTCACAAAGAAACCAGAAATATTTATCTATCGAGGTAAAAGAGGTCATTCATGAACACCTATCGACAGGATGTTTCGCAACAGGACACCCACAGCAAGATGATCGGTTACCTGCTCTGGATCTTCGGATTTACCGGGGCGCACCGCTTCTATTACGGCAAGCCGGTGACCGGGACGATCTGGTTCTTCACCTTTGGTTTGCTGGGTATTGGCTGGTTGATCGACCTGTTTCTGATCCCGGCAATGGACCGCGAAGCCGACCTGCGTTTTACCGCTGGGCCCATTGAATACAACGTGGCCTGGATTTTGTTGGCGTTTCTTGGGGTGTTTGGCTTGCACCGCATGTATCAGGGCAAATGGCTCACCGGCCTGTTGTACCTGGTGACCGGTGGCTTGTTCCTGATCGGGGTGCTGTATGACTTCTGGACGCTGAACACGCAGATCTCGATCCGCAATGCCGAGCGGTTGGGCGGTCGCTGATCAGCTCCAGCCTTGTGAGGATCTAATTGTGGGAGCGGGCTTGCTCGCGAAAGCGGTGTATCAGTCGACCTATTTGTTAACTGATATACCGCTTTCGTGAGCAAACCCGCTCCCACATTTGATTGTGCCCGCTTCAGTTCTGGATCAAGCCTGGTAGCTGATCCGCCCATCCACCAAGGTGTAGCGCACAGTCGCCGGCAAGCTATGGCCGATGAACGGGCAGTTTTCACCCCTGGACAACCACTGCTCGCCAGCGACGGTGGAGCTGGCCGGATCAAACAGCACCAGATCTGCCGCCGAACCTACTGCCAGCTTGCCCGCCGGCAGGCGCAGTGCTTGCGCTGGGCCTGAGCTCAGGCGTGCGAGCAATGTTGGCAGGTCCAGCAAACCATCCTCCACCAAGGTCATCGCCAACGGCAGCAGCAGTTCGACGCTGCTGATCCCAGGCTCTGTGGCGCCAAATGGTGCCAGCTTGGCATCCCGCTCGTGGGGTTGGTGATGGCTGGAGATCGCCGAAACCACCCCCGACTTCACCGCCGCTCGCAAACCATCACGGTCGGCGCGGGTGCGCAGGGGCGGTTGCACGTGGTACAGGCTGGAGAAGTCGATCAGCGCCTCATCCGTCAGGATCAACTGATACAGCGCTACATCGGCGGTCACCGGCAAGCCACGGGCCTGGGCCTGGGCAATCAAGGCCACGCCACGGGCGCTGGTCAGTTGGCTGAAGTGGGCGCGTACGCCGCTTTGTTCCACCAACAGCAGGTCACGGGCCAAGGCTACGGTTTCTGCGGTTTCCGGGATGCCCGCAAGGCCGAGGAAGCTGGCGGTGGGGCCTTCGTGAGCCAGGCCGCCTTCGGCCAGGTCGTGGTCCTGGGAGTGGAAGATCACGGTCAGATCGAAAGTGGCGGCGTATTCCAGTGCCCGGCACAGGGTGCGGGTGCTGCGAAAACTCTCCAGGCCATTGCCGAAGGCCACGCAACCGGCGTCACGCAGGGCAATCAGCTCGGCCAGTTGCTCGCCATCCAGGCCTTTGCTCAGGGCGCCGATGGGGAATACTTTGCAATTACCGGCTTCGCGGGCGCGGTCGAGGATCAGCTCGGCCACGGCCGAGGTGTCCAGTACCGGTTTGGTTTGCGGCGGGCAGCACAGGCTGGTGACACCACCTGCAGCGGCGGCGCGGGTTTCGCTGGCGATGCTGCCTTTGCGGCTGTAGCCCGGCTCGCGCAGGGCGACGTTCAGGTCTACCAGGCCGGGCGCGGCCACCAGGCCTTTGGCGTCGATGCTCTCGACCGGGTTGAAACCATTGGGGGCGGCGCCGATGGCAATGATCTTGCCGGCTTCCAGGTGCAGATCGGTGACTTGATCCAGGCCACTGGCCGGATCGATGACTCGGGCGCCGAGAATGCTGAGCTTCACTGGGCGTTCTCCTGCTCGAATTGACGTTGGGCGGTTTGCCCGCTCATGGCCATGGACAGTACGGCCATGCGCACCGCGATGCCGTAGGTGACCTGGTTGAGAATCACCGAGTGCGGGCCGTCGGCCACCGCCGACTCAATCTCCACCCCCCGGTTGATTGGGCCAGGGTGCATGACAATGGCATCCGGCTTGGCGCCGGCCAGGCGCGCGGTAGTCAGGCCGAACAGACGGTAGAACTCGCCTTCGCTGGGCAGCAGGCCACCGGCCATGCGCTCGCGTTGCAGGCGCAGCATGATCACCACATCGACATCCTTCAGGCCTTCGGCCATGTCGGTATAGACCTTCACCCCGTATTGCTCGATGCCTACCGGCAGCAGGGTTTTCGGCGCGATCACCCGGATATCCGGGCAGCCGAGGGTTTTCAGGGCCAGCATGTTCGAGCGTGCCACCCGCGAGTGCAGGATGTCGCCGACGATGGCCACCGAGAGGTTTTCAAAGCCGCCCTTGTGTCGACGGATGGTGAGCATGTCGAGCATGCCCTGGGTCGGGTGGGCGTGACGGCCATCGCCGCCGTTGATGATCGCCACCTGCGGGCACACGTGCTCGGCGATAAAGTGCGCCGCGCCCGAGTCGCCGTGGCGGACCACGAACATGTCGGCCGCCATGGCTTCCAGGTTGCGCAGGGTGTCGAGCAGGGTTTCGCCCTTGCTCGCCGACGAGGTGGAGACGTTCAGGGTGATCACGTCGGCTGACAGGCGTTGGGCCGCCAGCTCGAAGGTGGTGCGGGTGCGCGTCGAGTTCTCGAAGAACACGTTGCAAATGGTTTTGCCGCGCAGCAGCGGGACTTTCTTCACCGCCCGGCCGCCGACTTCAAGGAACGAGTCGGCAGTGTCGAGGATTTCGGTGAGTAATTCGCGGGGCAGGCCGTCGAGGGACAGGAAGTGTTGCAGCTGGCCCTGAGCGTTGAGCTGCAGCGGGCGCTTGGCATCTAGAGGCGTCATCGCGGGGACTCTTTACAAGGCGGTTTAAAGGGCGAGGTCTTGCAGTTCGAGTTCGAGCGGCGTGGGACCGGACAATTTTACCCGCTGTTGGGCTGAAAGCGACAGGGTTGCACCCACCACATCCGGGCTGATCGGCAGTTCGCCAGCTTCGAGGTCGAGCAGGCAGACCAGGGTGATGCTGGCCGGGCGGCCGTAGTCGAACAGCTCGTTCATGGCAGCACGGATGGTGCGGCCGCTCATCAGCACATCATCAATCAGCACCAGGTGCTGGCCTTCGATTTCAAAGGGCAGCGCAGACGGGCGCACTTGCGGGTGCAGGCCGTTCTGGCTGAAGTCATCGCGGTAGAAGGACACATCCAGGGTGCCCAGGGGCGAGTCACTGCCCAGCTCTTGCAGCAACGCCTGGGCGACCCACACACCACCGGTACGGATGCCGATGAAACGCGGCTCGCTGATGGCGCGGTGTTGCAGATGGGTCGTGAGGCTCGTCGCCATCTGACGGATCAGTTCGGCGGGATTGGGCAGGCTCATGGTGGCTCCTTCAAGGGCTCGGGCAGCGTGACGCTGACAAAGTCCGGGCTCAAACGTAAGAAGACGCGGCAAGCCGCGTCAGTCAGGATTCAAATAAAGCGGTGTTTTCATCCAGCCAACCCTGCAACAGCAAGGCGGCGGCAATGGCGTCGACCGGGTTGTCGCGGTAGCTGCCTTTCTGCCCGCCACGGTCGCGACGTTCACCCTTGGCCTCAAAGGTGGTCAGGCGTTCATCGTGGGTATAGAAGGGCAGGTTGTAGCGACCGTTGAGGCGGCGGGCGAATTTTTCGGCGCGCAGGCACATGTCGCTGGGGGTGCCGTCCATGTTCAACGGCAGGCCGACCACCACCGCGTCCGGCTTCCACTCCTTGATCAGGGCTTCGACCTGATTCCAGTCCGGTATGCCGTTTTGCGCCTTCAAGGTACACAGCTCGCGGGCCTGGCCGGTGATGACCTGGCCCACGGCAACACCGATCTGCTTGGTGCCGTAGTCAAATCCGAGGATCAGTCGCAAGGCCATCAGGCGTGCCCCGCCTGGCTGGTCAGCAGGTTGAGGTTGATCCCCAGTTGCTTTGCAGCGGCATTCAGTCGCAGCTCGCTGGCGGTATTGAACAGAATCTCGGCATCGAAGGGGCAGGTCAGCCAGGCATTGTTGGCCAGCTCTTCTTCCAGTTGCCCGGCTTCCCACCCCGCGTAACCCAGGGTGATCAGGCTCTGCTGCGGGCCGACGCCATCGGCGATGGCAAACAGCACGTCCTGGGAGGTGGACAGCGACACGCCATCCAGGTCGACGGTTGCCTGGAACGTCGGGCCGCTGGGGTGCAGCACAAAGCCCCGGTCAGTCTGCACCGGGCCACCGAAATAGATCGGCACCGCCTGGCAACTGGCAGGTGGATCGATCTCCGGGCGCAGTTGCTCAAGGATATCGGCCAGGTTCAGGTCCTGCGGGCGGTTGACCACCAGCCCCATGGCGCCATTGGCCGTGTGCTCGACGATATAGGTCAAGGTGTGCGCAAAGTTCGGGTCGGCCATGTGGGGCATGGCGATCAGGAATTGGTGCTTGAGGTAAGTCGGGCTGACATTTTTCATGTCCGCTAGTGTGGCGTTGGAGGGGCGAACTGACAAGCTGGGGATGTGTAGGAAATCGGTTGGCGGGTTTGCTTGGGCTGTAGGAGCGAGCTTGCTCGCGAAGATCGTCAACGATAACGCGGGCAGTCAGAATGCATGCGGCGGCCTCAGGTTCTTCGCGAGCAAGCTCGCTCCTACAGCGTTGGGCTGATCAGTTGCTGGAAAGCCGGTCGCCCTTGGCAAACCGCCAGGTGCGGATGATTTCCAGGCGGTCGATATCGTTCAGGTCGCCGGTGAACGGGGCGAACGGCGCGGCCAGGCGCACGATGCGTTGTGCCGCCTGGTCCAGCAATGGCTGGCCGGACGACTCCAGCACCAGCACTTCATATAAGGAGCCGTCGCGATTGATCGACACCAGCAAGCGCAAGTTGCCGTAGATCTGCTGGCGACGAGCCTCATCCGGGTAGTTCAGGTTGCCGATGCGCTCGACTTTCTTGCGCCATTCGTCTTTATACCAGGCGCCTTTGTCGCGCATGGTCGAGGCGGCGTTGAGCCGGTAGATGCGCGGGCGCTTGGCATACAGCTGCTGTTCGTTAGCCAGTTCGGCCTCCAGGCTGGAGATTTCGCTGGAAAGTTGCGAGCTGTCGAATGTGGGGGCGGGTTTGCTTGGCGCAGGTTCGGTCTTCACGGCTTCGCGCTGGGTCACGGCCTTCTGGGGTTTTGGCGCAATGGTGGCGACGGCGGCCTTGGGCGCGGCCTGCTTGACCTCGGGCTTGGCCACCGGAGGCGGCGTGACCTTGTTGATCTTGTTGTCCTGGAAGGGCGCCACTTCGGTGGTCTTGGGCACTGCCTTTTTATCCAGGGTGCCGCTGCCCTGCTGATTGTCCTGGGCCAGGAAGTCAGCCTTTTCGGGCTTCTTCTCACTTTTGAAGGTGGCGAGGGTGATTTCCAGGGTCTTGCTGATTTGCTGGGGTTCGACGAACGTGAAGCCCAGGCCGAGGATCAGCGCCAAATGAATCAGCGCTGCCAGAAATAGGGTGAATCCGAGCCGATCAGCCGGGCGTACGCCGCTGTGGCTGATTTCGGGGGGCAGGTCGGACGGAAGCGTCATAACAGGAAAACCAACATCGCGCGTTTCACAGGTGGGGCATGATAGCGCAATGTTGGCTGACCTCCGGCTGTTCTATGTCACTTGGCTTGTAGCTTGTCGGCAATGGCTGCCATGAGCATTTCGCCGATGTTGGTGCCGAACGCGTTGTCTATTTCGCGAATACAGGTCGGGCTGGTGACGTTGATTTCCGTCAGGTGCTCACCAATTACGTCAAGTCCTACGAACAGCAGGCCTTTCTCCCGCAGGGTCGGGCCAACCTGGGCGGCGATCCAGCGGTCTTTGTCGCTCAGCGGACGGGCTTCGCCACGACCACCCGCCGCGAGGTTGCCACGGGTCTCGCCGGCTGCCGGGATACGTGCCAGGCAGTAATCCACCGGCTCGCCATCGATCATCAGGATGCGCTTGTCGCCGTCCTTGATCGCCGGCAGGTAGGCCTGGCCCATGATCTGCTGGGTGCCCAGGGCGGTCAGGGTCTCGAGGATCACCGACAGGTTCGGATCGCCTGCGCGGTGGCGGAAGATCGAGGTGCCGCCCATGCCGTCCAGCGGCTTGAGGATCACATCGCCGTGCTTGGCGGCAAACTCACGCAGCACATCGGCGCGGCGGCTGACCACGGTGGGCGGCGTGCACTGGGGGAACAGCGTGGCGAACAACTTCTCGTTGCAGTCGCGCAGGCTCTGGGGCTTGTTGACGATCAGCACGCCCGCACGTTCGGCCTGCTCCAGCAGGTAGGTGGAGTAGACGAACTCCATGTCGAACGGCGGATCCTTGCGCATCAGGATCACGTCCAGGTCGCTCAGGGGGCTGTCGATCTCGTCTTGCAGTTCGAACCACTTTTCAGGGTTGGCAAACACCTGCAGAGGGCGCATCCGCGCCCGCGCCTCGCCGTCGCCCTGGTAAAGGTCGCGCTGTTCCATATAGAACAGGGTCCAGCCGCGGGCCTGGGCGGCCAGCAGCATGGCCAGCGAGCTATCCTTTTTATAGGAGATGCTGGCGATAGGGTCCATGACAATGCCGACGCGAACGCTCATGGGGGATTTCCTCTAGCAAATAAGGGCGCATAAAAGTGGCGTCAGAGTGGCGCTGCGGCTGTTGTGGGTCAAGGAAAAACCACCTTGCCGGTCGGCCGATAGATTGCCTCCCCAGTCTGTGCTAAAAAGGCTGCCATGGCGTGTCGGCCCTTGCACGGCAAGGGTTTTGGCGCTCGTCCCAGGCAGTAGCCGGCAGTACACACCGAAAACCGATTCGCTGTGGCGATGGTAGAGCAGATATGGAACAGCATTCCAACGCCTTGAAAGTGATGGTGATCGACGATTCGAAAACGATTCGCCGCACCGCTGAAACGCTGTTGAAGAACGTAGGGTGCGAAGTCATCACGGCCATCGACGGTTTTGATGCCCTGGCCAGAATCGTTGACCATCACCCGCACATCATCTTTGTCGACATCATGATGCCGCGCCTGGATGGCTATCAGACCTGCGCTCTGGTCAAGAACAACCCGGCGTTCAAGGCCATCCCGGTGATCATGCTGTCGTCCAGGGATGGCCTGTTCGACAAGGCCAAGGGGCGCATCGTCGGCGTCGATCAATTTTTGACCAAGCCTTTCAGCAAGGAAGAACTGCTGAGTGCGATCAAGGCCTATGTGCCGGGTTTCGCTGCAGTAGAACAAGCACATTGACCCAGCCCCCAGGGCTTGCGTCAACCAATGTAGTGGGGAAAACCATGGCACGCGTTCTGATCGTCGACGATTCGCCGACTGAAATGTACAAACTGACCGGCATGCTGGAAAAGCACGGGCACCAGGTCCTCAAGGCCGAAAATGGTGCCGATGGCGTGGCCCTGGCCCGCCAGGAAAAGCCCGACGCCGTCTTGATGGATATCGTCATGCCCGGCCTCAATGGCTTCCAGGCCACGCGCCAGTTGTCCAAGGAGCCGGAAACCAACGGTATCCCGATCATCATCGTCACCACCAAGGACCAGGACACCGACAAGATCTGGGGCGCACGCCAGGGCGCCAAGGAGTACCTGATCAAGCCGGTGGAAGAACACAAACTGATTGAGGTCCTGAACAAGGTGCTCAAACTCTGACGGCACGCTCCCATGACCGAGTCGCAAACCGCCTTTGAGCTGCTGCTGGACATCGACCGCCGCTGCCGCCTGCTGGCCGCTGATCTGCCGTCCCAGGAAACCCGCTCGCACAGCTGGAGCGGCATCGGCTTTCGCCTGGGCGGGCATTGGTATGTGGCGCCCATGGGCGAAGTCGCCGAAGTGCTGCATGAGCCGCGCTGTACCCTGATGCCCGGGGTCAAGCCTTGGGTTCGGGGCGTGGCCAACCTGCGCGGGCGCTTGCTGCCGGTGATCAACCTGTGCGGGTTCTTCGGCTATGAGCTGTCGGCCGCACGCAAGCAGCGCCGGGTGCTGGTGATTGAACACGAAGACACCTTTGTCGGCCTGCTGGTGGATGAAGTGGTCGGCCTGCAGCATTTTGCCCAGGACCTGCTGCGCCCGGTATCCGCCAGTGTGCCCGCCGCCAGCGCTGCGTTTATCCAAGGCCAGTTCAGCGGCGACCCGCTGTGGCAGGTCTTCAGCCCTTTCGCCCTGGCCCAGGCCCCGGGCTTTCTGGATGTTGCCGCATGAGCACCGCCACGCCCGTCAAACCGCAGGAAGCCTCCCGTAGCCGTTCGCAGATCATCGTGCTGTTTATTGCGCTGATCATTTTCATCATGCTGCTGTTCGCCAACTTCGCGTACCTCAACACCCAGTCCACCTATGACAAGCAGTACATCGGCCATGCCGGCGAACTGCGGGTGCTGTCCCAGCGCATTGCCAAGAACGCCACCGAGGCTGCGGCCGGCAAGGCCGCCGCGTTCAAGCTGTTGAGCGAGGCGCGCAATGATTTTGCCCAGCGCTGGGGCTACCTGAAAAAAGGCGACCCGGCCACCGGCCTGCCCGCTGCGCCAAGCGCCGTGCGTGGCGAAATGCGCGCCGTGCAGCATGACTGGGAAGCCTTGCTGAAGAACACCGACGTGATCCTGGCCAGCGAGCAGACGGTGCTGTCCCTGCATCAAGTGGCGGCGACCCTGGCCGAAACCGTGCCGCAATTGCAGCTGGAATCGGAAAAGGTAGTCGAGATCCTGCTGCAGCGCGGCGCGCCCGCCAGCCAGGTGGCCGTGGCCCAGCGCCAATCGCTGTTGGCCGAGCGCATCCTGGGGGCGGTCAACACGGTGCTGGCGGGGGATGACACGGCGGTCAAGGCCGCCGACGCCTTTGGCCGCGATGCCAACCGCTTTGGCCAGGTCCTGGCCGGTATGCTCCAGGGCAGCGCTGGCCTGAAGATCAGCGAGGTGCAAGACCCGGACGCCCGTGCGCGCCTGGCGGAGATTGCCGAGCTGTTCGAGTTTGTCTCCGGCTCCGTGGATGAAATCCTCGAAACCTCGCCGCAACTGTTCCAGGTGCGCGCTTCGGCGAGCAATATCTTCAGCCTCTCGCAGACCCTGCTCGATGAAGCCTCGCACCTGGCCATAGGCTTTGAAAACCTGGCCGGCGGGCGCACCCTCGACACCATCGGCGGCTATGTTCTGGGCTTGCTGGCGCTGGCGTCGATCATCCTGATCGGCCTGGTGATGGTGCGCGAAACCAATCGCCAGTTGCGCGAAACCGCCGAGAAAAACGAACGCAACCAGAACGCGATCATGCGCCTGCTGGACGAAATCGAAGACCTGGCCGACGGCGACCTTACCGTGACCGCGTCGGTGACCGAAGACTTTACCGGCACCATCGCCGATTCCATCAACTATTCGGTGGACCAGTTACGCGACCTGGTGGCGACCATCAACCTCACCGCCGGTGAAGTGGCCGGCGCCGTGCAGGAAACCCAGGCCACCGCCATGCACCTGGCCCAGGCCTCGGAACACCAGGCCCAGCAGATCGCCGAAGCCTCGACGGCGATCAACCAGATGGCCCAATCCATCGACCAGGTGTCGGCCAACGCTGCCGAGTCCTCGGCCGTGGCTGAGCGTTCGGTGGAGATCGCCAACAAAGGCAATGAGGTGGTGCACAACACCATCCACGGCATGGACAACATTCGCGAACAGATCCAGGACACCGCCAAGCGCATCAAACGCCTGGGCGAGTCGTCCCAGGAGATTGGCGATATCGTCAGCCTGATCGACGACATTGCTGAGCAGACCAACATCCTCGCCCTCAACGCCGCGATCCAGGCGAGCATGGCTGGCGATGCCGGGCGCGGCTTTGCAGTGGTGGCCGATGAAGTGCAACGCCTGGCCGAACGCTCTTCGGCCGCCACCCGGCAGATCGAGAACCTGGTGCGGGCGATCCAGACCGATACCAACGAAGCCGTGATCTCCATGGAACAGACCACCACCGAAGTGGTGCGTGGCGCGCGGCTGGCCCAGGACGCCGGAGTGGCCCTGGAAGAAATCGAAGGGGTGTCCAAGACCCTGGCCGCGCTGATCCAGAGCATCTCCAACGCCGCGCAGCAGCAAACCTCGTCGGCGGGGCAGATCTCCCTGACCATGAACGTGATCCAGCAGATCACCAGCCAGACCTCATCGGGCTCCACGGCCACCGCCGAGAGCATCGGCAACCTGGCCAAAATGGCCAGCCAGTTGCGCCGTTCGGTATCGGGCTTCACCTTGCCGCCCGTGCGCAAGCCCAATGAATGAAATGCCCCCTCAAAACCACCGCAATCTAAATGTGGGAGCGGGCTTGCTCGCGAAAGCGGTGTATCAGTCACCTAATGTGCCGACTGACCCAGCGCTTTCGCGAGCAAGCCCGCTCCCACATGAACGTTCACTCTTCATCCATTCAGACGGGAGTCGTTATGGTTGACCGGCACGACTACGTCGCCCTCGAATGGGTCAAGGGCGAGATCGCCGACACCCTGAAGCAGGCCCGTGCGGCGCTGGACGCCTTTGCCGACGACGCCCGCGCGCAGGCCCTCGCGCAGTGCCTGGAGGGTATTCACCAGGTCCACGGCGCCCTGCAGATGGTCGAGTTCTACGGCGCGGCACTGCTTGCCGAAGAGATGGAACACCTGGCCCTGGCCCTGCAAGCGGGGCATGTCAGCCAGCGCGAAGAAGGCATTCGCCTGCTGCAACAGGCCCTCGGGCAACTGCCGTTGTACCTGGACCGTGTGCACAGCGCGCGGCGCGACCTGCCTCTGGTGGTGTTGCCGCTGCTCAACGACCTGCGCAGCGTGCACGGTAAAAGCCTGCTCTCGGAAACCAGCCTGTTCAGCCCGCAACTGCTGGTGATCGCGCCGTTGCCGGATGAAGCCCTGGCCCAACGTGCGCCGGCGGATTTTGCCGAGCAACTGCAGCAGTGGCGGCAAATGCTGCAACAAGGGTTGGCCGGGCTGCTGCGTGAGGATCATGGCCCCAGCAACCTGGAAGACATGGCGCGAGTCTTCGCCCAACTCGAAGCGCTATGCCACGGCGCGCCGTTGCTGGCGTTGTGGCAAGTCACCTCGGCATTGGCCGAAGGCATGCTCACCGGCGTTATCGCCAATAGCCCGGCGTTGCGCAGCCTGCTTAAAAGCTGTGACAAGGTGCTCAAGCGCCTGCAGATCCAGGGCATCGAAGGGATCAACACCCCGGCGCCGGATCAACTGCTCAAGAGCCTGCTGTTTTACATCGCCAAAGTCACCCGGCCGACGCCGCGCATGCAAAGCCTCAAGGAGCGCTACGGCCTGGATGAAGCCTTGCCCGACAGCACCGTGGTCGATGCCGAGCGCGCGCGCCTGGCCGGCCCGGATCGCAATGCCATGGGCTCGGTGCTCGGCGCGTTGTGTGAGGAGTTGGTGCGGGTCAAGGAACGCCTTGACCTGTTTGTACGCAGCGACCGCCAGCACACAGCGGACCTGGACAGCTTGTTGGCGCCCCTGCGCCAGATCGCCGACACCCTGGCGGTGCTCGGCTTTGGCCAGCCGCGCAAAGTGATCATCGACCAGTTGGCGGTGGTCCAGGGCCTGGCCCAAGGGCAGCGCGAGCCCAATGATGCCGTGTTGATGGATGTGGCCGGGGCGTTGCTGTATGTCGAGGCGACCCTGGCCGGGATGGTGGGCACCGTCGAGCCGCAAAGTCGCGAAGACAGCCGCCTGCCCACCACCGACCTGACCCAGATCCACCAGTTGGTGATCAAGGAGTCATGCCAGTGCCTCAAGCAGGCCCGGGAGTTGGTCATCGATTGCCTCGATGCAGGCTGGGACACACAGCGTCTGGAATCCTTGCCCGAGCTGCTGACCCAGGTGCGCGGCGCCCTGGCGATGATTCCGTTGCCCCGTGCGGCCAACCTGATGCGTGGCTTCAATGACTACGTGAACGAGCAGTTGATGGTTCAGGACACTGCGCCGCCCACCGCGCAGCTCGAGCATTTTGCCGATGTGCTCAGCAGCCTGGAGCACTACCTGGAGCGCATGCTCCAGGACCCGGACGCGCCCGGCGAGCGGGTGTTGGACATCGCCTTTGAAGGCCTCGCGGCGCTGGGTTACGCGCCTGTGCAATCCCCGCAGGCTTGGCGCCAGGAACGGTCGGCGTCGAGCGAAGAATCAACGGACAACACCTTGGCGCAGGCGCTGGCCAGCCCGACCCCGCGTCTCAACCCGCCCGCGCTGCAACGCCCGGGCAGCTTGCTGCCGCCACCGGCCGACGAAGAGTCGGTGGACGACGAACTGCGCGAAGTGTTCCTGGAAGAAACCGCCGAAGTACTGGAAGTGCTGCAGCGCCTGATACCCCGGGGCGCCGTCAGCCTCGAAGACAAGACCGCCCTGAGCGACATGCGCCGCGCGTTTCATACCCTCAAGGGCAGCGGGCGCATGGTGCGTGCCCTAGTGTTGGCGGAACTGGCGTGGGCCGTGGAAAACCTGCTTAACCGCGTGCTGGAGCGGGTGGTCGCGCCGGGCGCCGAGGTCCAGGCCGTGCTCGATGACGTGCTGTTGCTGTTGCCGACCTTGATCGCCGAATTTGCCGCCGACGCCCAGCGCCAGCGCGATGATGTCGACCACCTTGCCGCACGCGCCCATGCCCTGGCCAGTGGCGCGCCGTTACCGCCAGCCGTGGAACAGGATGACGGCGCGCTCGACCCGCTGCTGCTGGAGATTTTTCGCAACGAAGCGTCAAGCCATCTGGACAGCCTCAATCGGTTTTTGCACCAGGCCACCGAACAGATGCCGCTGCCCGTCAGCGATGAGTTGCAACGTGCCCTGCATACCCTCAAGGGCAGTGCCTACATGGCGGGGGTCTTGCCCATCGCCGAGCTGGCGCGTCCGCTGGACCACCTGACCCGCGAGTACAAGGCCCATCGCCTGGCGCTGGACCTGGATGAAATCGACCTGCTGCTGGAGGGCGAAGCCCTGTTCCAGCGCGGCTTGCGCCAGTTGGACAGTGATCCGCTGGCCCCCATCGACGGCGCGCAGTCCTTGATTGAGCGCACCCAGGCGCGTCTCGACAGCCAGCTCGAAGCCTTCCTCAACGCCCCGAGCGAGGGCCTGCGGGTCAAGCGCGACCCCCAGTTGATCAGCAACTTCCTGGCCCAGGGCATGGATATCCTGCTCGACGTCGAAAGCCTCTTGCGGCGCTGGCAACAACACCCTGGCGAGCGCCAGGAGCTCAGTGCGCTGCTGGACGAGTTGACCACCCTGGGTGAGGGCGCGCACCTGGCCGACCTGCACCCGATGGATGAGCTGTGCGAAGCGTTGCTCGACCTGTATGGCGCGGTGGAAGAGAGCAGCCTGGCCGTCAGCGAGCGGTTTTTCCATGAGGCCGAACTGGCCCATGAAGCGCTGATCAACATGCTCGACCAACTGGCCGCCGGCCAGGAAGTCAGCCCGGTGCCGGCACGCATGAAAGCCTTGCGCGAGCTACTCGATGAAGGGCTCGATCCCAGCGCCACCGGCCTGATCAAAAGCGATGGCAGTCGCGCCCTGAGCATTGCCGAATTGGGCGCGGCCACCACACAGTTGCAACAAGACTGGGCGGTGGATGATGAGATCGTCGAGATCTTCCTTGAGGAAGCGGTCGATATCCTCGACAGCGCCGGGCAGTCCCTCAAGCGCTGGTTGCTGGAACCCGACGGCGTGGCACCGCTGTCGTCCCTGCAACGCGACCTGCACACCCTGCGCGGCGGCGCGCGCATGGCCGAAATCGGCCCGGTGGGCGATCTGGCCCAGGAGCTGGAAAGCCTTTACGAAGGGTTGGTGGACCGGCGCTACAGTTACTCCGGTGAAATGGCCCAAGTGTTGATGGACAGCCATGAACACCTGGCCTTGCAACTGGAGCAGTTGCAAGAGCAGCAACCGTTGAGTGACTCCAGCGCCTTGATCAACCGTTTGCGCGATGTGCGCCAGAACGCGGCGCCAGTAACTGTGCCCGTAGCGCCTGAGGCGCAGGGTGCAGGCAGCGATCCCGAACTGCTGGATATCTTCCTCGAAGAAGCGGCCGATATCCTCGACAGCTCCGGCGCGGCGCTGTTGCGTTGGCAGGCCGAGCCGCAGAACCGCCAGGAGGTCGAGACCCTGCTGCGCGACCTGCATACCCTCAAGGGCGGTGCGCGCATGGTCGAGATTGGGCCGATCGGCGATCTGGCCCACGAACTGGAGTTTCTCTACGAAGGCCTTTCGGCGGGCCTGCTGGCGCCCACGGCTGAGCTGTTTGCGTTGTTGCAAGGCTGCCATGACCGCCTGGCACAGATGGTCGAGGCGGTGGCGGCGGGGTTGCCGGTCGGCTCGGTAGAGCGTCTGATCGAACGCATCAAGAGCCTGGTCCAGCCCACCGAAACCCAGGTTGCCCCGGTCGCGATGCCCACCGGCAAACCCGAAGCGCCGGCGGCCAGCGAGCCGGGCGCGGACATGGTGAAAATATCCGCCGAGCTACTGGATGACCTGGTCAACCTCGCCGGTGAAACTTCGATTTTTCGGGGGCGTATCGAGCAGCAGGTCAACGACGCCCGCAGCGCCCTCACCGAGGTGCAAACCACCATCGAGCGCATGCGTGACCAACTGCGTCGCCTCGAAACCGAGACCCAGGGGCGGCTCGTCAGTCGCCAGCACGCCGAAACCGAGCGCCTGGGCTACGAAGAGTTCGACCCGCTGGAAATGGATCGCCATTCCCAGTTGCAACAATTGTCCCGTGCGTTGTCCGAGTCGGCCTCGGACTTGCTGGACCTCAAGGAAACCCTCGACCAGCGTAACCAGGACGCGCAGAACCTGTTGCAGCAACAGGCGCGGATCAACACCGAACTGCAAGAAGGCCTGATGCGCACGCGCATGGTGCCGTTCGAGCGCATGCTGCCGCGCCTCAAGCGCATCGTGCGGCAAGTGGCCGGTGAGCTGGGCAAGGACGTGGAGTTCGTAGTCGGCAATGCCGAGGGCGAGATGGACCGCAACGTGCTGGAACGCATGGCCGCGCCCCTGGAGCATATGCTGCGCAACGCCGTTGACCATGGCCTGGAGTCGCGGGATGCGCGGCTGTTGGCGGGCAAGCCGGAGAAGGGCCGGATCACCCTGGACCTGAGCCACGAAGGCGGCGACATCATCTTCGATATGCGCGACGACGGCGCCGGTGTGCCACTGGATGCGGTGCGGCGCAAGGCGATCAAGCGGGGCCTGCTGGACCCGGATATGGAGATCAGCGACCGCGACGTATTGCAGTTCATCTTGCAGCCGGGCTTCTCCACCGCCGAAAAAATCACCCAGATTTCCGGGCGCGGCGTGGGCATGGACGTGGTACATGAAGAAGTGCGCCAGTTGGGCGGCAGCATGGTGATCGACTCCACGCCGGGGCTGGGCGTGCATTTTCGCATTCGCCTGCCGTTTACCGTGTCGGTCAACCGGGCGTTGATGGTGCAGTGTGCGGAGGACCAGTACGCGATTCCGCTGAACACCATCCAGGGCCTGGTGCGCGTATTGCCCAATGAGCTGGAGGGGCATTACCAACTGGATCCGCCGGTGTATGAATACGCGGGCCAGCGCTACGAGTTGTATTACCTGGGCGAGTTGCTGCACACCGTGGCTCGTCCCAAGTTGCTGGGGCAAAACCAGCCGCTGCCGGTGCTGCTGATGCAGTGCAACGAGCGGCACATCGCGGTGCAGGTGGACGACATGGCCGGCACCCGGGAAATCGTGGTCAAGGGCCTGGGCCCGCAGTTTGCGGCGGTGCAAGGATTGTCCGGGGCGACCATCCTTGGCGATGGCCGGGTCGTGTTGATCATCGACCTGCTGGCGCATATCCGCGCCCTGGCCCCGGCCTTGCCGGCCCAGGCGGCGGACAGCGTGCTGGCGGTCAACGAGCCGCAGAAAAAACAGCGCTTGCTGGTGCTGGTGGTGGATGACTCGGTGACCGTGCGCAAAGTCACCAGCCGTCTGCTGGAGCGCAATGGCATGAACGTGCTGACCGCCAAGGACGGCATCGACGCCATCGCCTTGCTCGAAGAACACACCCCGGACCTGATGTTGCTGGATATCGAAATGCCGCGCATGGATGGCTTTGAAGTGGCGATCCAGGTGCGCAACGATCCGCGACTCAAACGCCTGCCGATCATCATGATCACCTCCCGCACCGGCCAGAAACACCGCGACCGGGCCATGGCGATTGGCGTCAACGACTACCTCGGCAAGCCCTATCAAGAGTCGGTGTTGCTCGAAAGCATCGCCTACTGGAGCCCGAAACATGGTTGACCACCGCACCAGTCAACTCACCGGCTTGCTGCTGCCCCTGGCCGACCGTCACCTGTTGCTACCCAACGTCGCGGTGGCCGAGTTGATCGACTTCCAGCGCGGCGAACCGGCCAGTGACGCACCGCCGTGGTACCTGCGCCAAGTGACCTGGCGTGACCAGCACCTGCCGCTGATCAGCTTTGAAGCGGCGTGCGGTGGCGCCAGTGTTGTCAGCGAACGCGCGCGGATTGTGGTGCTCAACACCTTGGGTGGGCGGCCCACATTGAAGTTTATTGCGCTGGTGATCCAGGGCATCCCCCGTTCTTACAAGCTCGACAGCCAGTTGAGTTATGTGGACGTACCTCTGTCGCCGCTGGAACTGGCGGCGGTACAGGTCGGCGAGCAGGTGGCGAAAGTGCCGGACCTGTTGGGATTGGAAGCGCTGCTGGTCGAGGCTGGCCTGGCCTGAACAAAATATCGGCGGCCAATGGAGATCAAAGGTGGGAGCTGGCTTGTGTGGGAGCTGGCTTGCCTGCGATAGCATCCCCTCGGTTTAACTGACACACCAAAGCGTCTGCATCGCAGGCAAGCCAGTTCCCACACAAGCCAGGTCTTATGTATGTCTTTAGACATTCATTTCCTGTTATGGGCAAGAGGGTTCGGATACAAAAGGCTAGTCTGACCTCCGAGCAACAACCTCTAAAACCTGTAGCAATGACCGTGCTGCATGATGCGCTCAGTTTTTTCCCGCACGGTTTCGTCGCCCATGAACTTGTTGCTCGCCGCCTTCGAGCCTAGGTTTCGTCGGACATCGAAAAAAACGTAAAACTTGATCGGTCCCAAAAAGGGACCTATCGTTCCCTTTTTGGGACTCTTTGGTCGTCGCCATGCAAACCCTGCCCCTCAGCACAGCCCTGTTTACCGTGACCCAGCAAAAAGTCCTGGGCCTGCTTTTTGGCAAACCTGAGCAGAGCTTTTTTACCAATGAAATAGCCCGCTGGGCCCAAGTGGGCAAGGGCAGCCTGACCCGTGAGCTGGAGCGCCTGCAACGGGCGGGTGTCCTGAGCATGACCCGTCAGGGCAACCAGACCCACTACCAAGCCAACCCGCAATGCCCGATTTACGCTGAGTTGCTAAACATCGTGCGCAAGACCCTGAGCCTGGATGAACCTCTGCGCAACGCATTGGCGCCATTCGCCAAGCAGTTGAGCTGGGCCTTTATCTACGGCTCGATTGCCAAGGGGCAGGCGCACTCATCCAGTGACATAGATCTGATGCTGATCGGTGAAAGCCTCGACTACAGTGAAGTCATGGCGCAGCTCATGCCGCTGGAAGAACAATTGGGCCGCACCATCAACCCAACGCTCTACACCCCTGAGGACTGGATTGGCAAATGGACTGCCGGGAACAGTTTTGTGCGGCGGGTCGCGGAGCAAGAAAAGATCAATCTCATTGGGGTGAACCCCGTGGAGTCCAAGGATGGACAGCAAAACCAATCTGGAGAATCTGCTCCGTAGTGGTGGCTTGAAGGCCGAGCCGCCGGATTGCAAGGAATGTGAAGGTTTGATGCGCTCGGGCAAGGATCGGTTAAGGGACGCGGGTACTGCGCAGTTATCCTTTTCGAGTCGCTTTGACCTGGCTTACAACGCCGCCCATGCCATCGCACTGACTGCCTTGCGCTTGCAAGGTTACCGCTCTGACAAGCGCTATCTGGTCTTCCAATGCCTGACTCATACCACCGATACCACAAAGGTTCAGGTTCGACTGTTTGCGTTATGTCATGAGCGGCGAAACCTGGCGGAATACGAAGGGTATATGGATGAGGACGAGGCGCTGCTAAGGCAACTTATCGACAGTACACAAGCGTTGTTGAGTGATGTGGATGCGCAGCTCAAATGCTTTCTCGGATAAAGCCCCACGCAAACCCGCCGATAACCCCAAGGAGTCTTTCGGTGGAAGCAATAACGCAATGTGGCTATTTGACGTATTTGTCCGGCTGTATAACCTCAACCCGTTTACCTTCGCTTTCATAATGTGGCTTGTGGTGCTGGTAATCACCGCCAGCGTGACGATGAAATACCCGACCAGGCGCGGCAAGCTCTTGGGGTTTGGGATCACGACCGTAGGTGCGGTGTTGATTCTGGGGTACCTGGAACTGCTGACGCTCAGCGCCACCGGCAAAGAAATCAAAGGGGTTGTGACCAACTTTGTAGTCATGACCCTGGGTGGCCTGGGCTCGGGCCTGCTTGCGGTGGCGATCTCGGAAGGTCCGACCAAGGACGAAAGCGAGCAGGCACGCAGCTTCGTCCGTGGCCTGGGCCTGACGATCTTTGAATATGTGTTTGTGTTTATTCTGGTGTGCGCCCTCAGCCTGTCGGTCGTCTGCCTGCCCTTGTGGTCACTGGGCTGGCCGGTGATGACAGGACATGCAGTGACGAGCCTGTTGGTGGTGTTCCTGGCCGCCGCGTTGGGCTGTGTCATCGTCGCCTACCTGCGTAGGTTGAAGAAGTGGGAGCAGCTTGGGGCGTGCCTGTTGTTTGGGTGGATGCTGCTGCTTGTGCCGATCTACGTGCAGGCGATTGGGGGGCTGGTGAGCTGGAGCCTGGCGGCGGTGCTGGGATTTCATACTGTGGCAGGCATCGCCATGGGCTGGACCGTATGGCGCCAGCGTATGGAATGGCTGTAGGAGCGAGCTTGCTCGCGAAGGACGCATAGGCGCCGCGCGTTACCTAATAGCGCTGCATTATCGTTGACGTTTTTCGCGAGCAAGCTCGCTCCTACAGGGGGATCGTTACTCCAGCCGTAACGGTTCGCCGCCGAGCTTGATTGATGCCCCCCCGATTCACTCCTATGGTGAGCCCCACGACAGCGAACCCGTGGAGCGATCATGACAACAACAATAACCCCCGACTCGCGCTGGACGCGGCGCCGCGACGAGAAGCAGCGGCGCCTCGGGCTGGTCCAGGCGTTTGCCGACGGGGCGGTGCTGCCCAGCGACAGGATCGTCGAGGCCCTGCAAGCCCTGATCCTGCCCGGCGACCGTGTGGTGCTGGAGGGCAATAACCAGAAGCAGGCCGATTTTCTCTCGCGCTCCCTGGCCAAGGCCGACCCGGCTGTGCTCCATGACTTGCACATGATCATGCCCAGCGTCGGGCGCTCCGAGCACCTGGACCTGTTTGAAAAGGGCATCGCACGCAAGCTCGACTTTTCCTTCGCCGGCACCCAATCCCTGCGCATCAGCCAGTTGCTCGAAGACGGCCTGCTGGAAGTCGGCGCGATCCACACCTACATCGAATTGTATGCACGGCTGGTTGTCGACCTGATCCCCAACGTGGTGCTGTCCGCCGGCTTCATGGCCGACCGCGCCGGCAATATCTACACCGGCCCCAGTACCGAAGACACCCCGGCGCTGATCGAACCGGCGGCCTTCAGCGATGGCATCGTCATCGTCCAGGTCAACCAGTTGGTGGACGACGTCAGCGACTTGCCCCGCGTGGACATCCCGGCCAGTTGGGTGGATTTCGTGGTGGTGGCCGACAAGCCCTTCTACATCGAACCGCTGTTCACCCGCGACCCCCGGCATATCAAGCCGGTGCATGTGTTGATGGCGATGATGGCGATCCGTGGCATCTACGAAAAACACAATGTGCAGTCGCTGAACCATGGCATTGGTTTCAACACCGCCGCCATTGAACTGATCCTGCCGACCTACGGCGAGTCCCTGGGCCTCAAAGGCAAGATCTGCCGCAACTGGACCCTCAACCCGCACCCGACGCTGATCCCCGCCATCGAAAGCGGCTGGGTCGAAAGCGTGCATTGCTTCGGTACGGAGTTGGGCATGGAAAACTACATCGCCGCCCGCCCGGATGTGTTCTTCACCGGCCGCGACGGCTCATTGCGCTCCAACCGCATGTTCTGCCAACTGGCGGGCCAATACGCGGTGGACCTGTTTATCGGCGCCACCTTGCAGGTGGATGGCGACGGTCATTCCTCCACCGTGACCCGTGGCCGACTGGCCGGGTTCGGTGGCGCGCCGAACATGGGCCACGACCCGCGTGGGCGCCGCCACGGCACCCCGGCCTGGCTCGATATGCGTCACGACGATGCCCCCGAAGCGCTGCTGGAGCGCGGCAAGAAGCTGGTGGTGCAGATGGTCGAGACCTTCCAGGAGGGCGGCAAACCGACCTTCGTCGAAACCCTCGACGCGGTGGAAGTGGCGCGCAAAAGCGGCATGCCCCTGGCGCCGATCATGATCTACGGCGACGACGTGACCCACCTGCTCACCGAAGAGGGCATCGCCTACCTGTACAAGGCGCGCTCCCTGGAAGAACGCCAGGCGATGATCGCCGCGGTAGCCGGGGTGACCGCCATCGGTCTGCGCCACAACCCCAAGGACACTGCGCGTATGCGCCGCGAAGGCCTGATCGCCTTGCCCGAAGACCTCGGCATCCGCCGCACCGACGCGACCCGTGAACTGCTGGCGGCCAAAAGCGTGGCCGACCTGGTGGACTGGTCCGGTGGCCTGTACAACCCGCCCGCCAAGTTCAGGAGCTGGTAAATGCACGCACTCAAACTGCACACACTGACCCTGGCCGAGCAACTGGCGGACCTGGCGGTCGACGCGCTGATCGACGAAGCGGACCTGTCGCCCAAGCCGGCGCTGGTGGACCGGCGCGGCAATGGCGCTCACAGCGATCTGCACTTGGGTCTGATGCATGCCTCGGCGCTGTCCCTGTGGCCGGCGTTCAAGGAAATGGCCGAGGCGGCGATCGAGTTAGGTGAAGTCGGCCTGCCACTGCGCGAAGCCCTCGGCCGTATCGGGCGCGAGGGTGAGCAAGCGATGCTGATCACCACCCAAGGCGTGAACACTCATCGCGGCGCGATCTGGGCCCTCGGCCTGCTGGTGGCTGCCACCGCGCTGGATCCCACCTCCCGCAACGCCAGTGCCGTGAGCCTGCGCGCCGCGCGCCTAGCCTTGCTCAACGACCGCTATGCGCCGCAACCGTTGAGCCATGGCGTACAAGTCGCCCAACGCTATGGTGTGCGCGGCGCCCGCGAAGAAGCGCAACTGGGCTTCCCCTCGGTGCTGCAACGGGGCCTGCCGCAATTGCATGCAAGTCGTGCACAACAGCACGGCGAGCAGAACGCACGCCTCGATGCGCTGCTGGCGATCATGACCCAACTGGCCGATACCTGCGTGCTCTACCGCGCCGGCACCAATGGCCTGCAGGCCATGCAACTGGGGGCCCAGGCCGTACTGGATGCAGGCGGTAGCGCGAGCCTGGCCGGGCGCCGTCGTCTGAATGAATTGGACCAACAACTGCTGGCACTCAATGCCTCCCCCGGTGGCGCCGCCGACCTGTTGGCCGCCTGCTTGTTTATCGACCGCATCGAGTCTTGCGACGGAGCGTTTTGATGGAAACCCTATCCTTTGAATTTCCCGCCGGGCAGCCGGCCAAAGGCCGTGCGCTGGTGGGTTGCGTCGGTTCCGGCGACCTTGAAGTGCTGCTGGAACCGGGCACGGCGGGTACCTTGAGCATCCAGGTGCAAACCTCGGTCAACGGCGCCGAGCAACGTTGGCAACACCTGTTCCAGCGGATTTTCCAGGAACAGACACCACCGGCCTTGAACATTCAGATCCACGATTTTGGCGCCACTCCCGGCGTGGTGCGCTTGCGCCTGGAACAAGGTTTCGAGGAGCTTGGCCATGACTGACTTACTCAACCGACACAGCTTCGTCGAACTCGGCGCCCGCCAGCGGGCCAAGGCGTTGCTCGATGCCGGCAGCTATCGGGAACTGATCGACCCGTTCCAACGCGTAATGTCGCCGTGGTTGAGCCGCCAAGGCGTGGTCCCCCAGGCCGACGATGGCGTGGTGATCGCCAAGGGCACTCTCGACGGCCTGCCGCTGGTGATCGCCGCCATCGAAGGCAACTTCCAGGGCGGCAGCCTCGGTGAAGTGGGCGGGGCGAAAATCGCCGGGGCCCTGGAACTGGCCGCCGAGGACAACCGCAAGGGCGTGCCGACGCGTGCGGTGCTGCTGCTGGAAACCGGCGGTGTGCGCTTGCAGGAGGCCAACTTGGGGCTGGCGGCAATTGCCGATATCCACGCGGCGATTGTCGATCTGCGCCAGTACCAACCGGTGATCGGCGTGGTGGCCGGCAGCGTTGGCTGCTTTGGCGGCATGTCGATTGCCGCTGGCCTGTGCAGCTACCTGCTGGTGACCCGCGAAGCGCGCCTGGGCCTGAACGGCCCGCAAGTGATCGAGCAGGAAGCCGGCCTTGAAGAATACGACTCCCGTGATCGGCCCTTTATCTGGAGCCTGACCGGCGGCGAGCAGCGCTTCAACACTGGCTTGGCCGACCGTTATGTGGCGGACGATGTAGCGCAGATCCGCCAGCAGATCAGTGAACTGTTGCAGCAAGGTTTGCCGGCCGCGCAACGCAGCCGCCAGGCCGATTATTACCTGGCGCGCCTGGCTGCGCTGGACGCCGCACCGCAGATCGAGCCGGCCACGGTTCGTGACCTGTATCAGGGAGAACGCCCATGAGAGGCTTGCAGTGGTTCAACGCATTGAGCACCGGTGCGGCGCCGGTGGCGGGTTTACCGGCTTCGTTGAAAGTGGCGGATGGCGTGCTCGGCGAGCAAGCCGTACGGTTTATCGCGGTGGTGCCGGATGCTGCCAACCGCTTCCCCCGCGCACGCCAGGGTGAGGTCGGTTTGCTGGAAGGTTGGGGCTTGGCCAAGGCGGTGGATGAAGCCATCGCCAGTGGCGATCAGCGCCCGATCATTGCCATTGTCGACGTGCCGAGCCAGGCCTATGGTCGCCGCGAAGAAGCGTTGGGAATTCATCAAGCCCTGGCGGCGGCGGCGGACAGTTATGCCCGTGCGCGTCTGGCCGGGCACCCGGTGATCGGGTTGCTGGTGGGCAAGGCCATGTCCGGGGCGTTTCTTGCCCATGGCTACCAAGCCAATCGCCTGATTGCCCTGCGTGACCCAGGAGTGATGGTGCACGCCATGGGCAAGGCCTCGGCGGCGCGGGTGACCCTGCGCAGCGTCGAAGAACTGGAAGCCCTGGCCGCCAGCGTGCCGCCCATGGCCTATGACATCGACAGCTATGCCAGCCTCGGTCTGCTCTGGGAAACCCTGACGGTCAGCCAGATTGAACAACCGACGGCCGACGATCTGGCGCGGGTCAGTGATTGCCTGGTGCAGGCGATCAAGGACGTACAGAACAGCGGCGTGCGGGATTTGCGGGAGCGCCTGGGCGCTGCCAACCGTGCGGCGTCCAGCCATGTACGCGAGCTGCTGCGGGAGCAATGGTGAACGCTCACGACTTGCTCTGGGGCATGACCCCGGCGCATCTGCCGCCTGACGCACCGAGCTGGGCACTGGCGGTGATCGGTGCCGGGCAGCCGGTGGTGGTGCGCCGGGCGCTGGCCGAGCCGGGCTATGTGGCGGTGGGTGTGCGCGGGCGCTTGCGTGAGCAGCGCTTTGGCGCATTGATGCCCGTAGCTGCGGTACAACGGCGAGTCGCCCCGGAAGCGCTGTGCGGGGTGATCTCGCCCCGGGATCTGCCGGCGTTGCGCGCCCTCGATCAATTGCGGCCGGTGCTGGCGCAAGAGGTGTGGGGCGTGACTGGCAGTGCGGGTTTCGAGTTGGCCACGGGCATTGAAGCGCTGCATGCCCAGAGCGATCTGGATTTGCTGTTGCGCACCCCCGAGCGCCTTGATCGCGGCGATGCCAAGGATCTGCTGGCGCTGCTGGACACTGCGCCGTGTGCCGTGGATCTGCAACTGCAAACGCCGTATGGCGCGGTGGCCTTGCGGGAATGGGCGGGCCCATCGCCGCGGGTGCTGCTGAAAAGCGCCAGCGGCGCGCACCTGGTCAGCGACCCTTGGCAGGCGGTGGCATGAGCAGCCTTTTGGTGTTCCCAGGGCAGGGCGCCCAGCGCCCGGGCATGCTCCAGCAGTTGCCCGCCAACGTCCTCGACGAAGCCAGCGATGCCTTGGCGCAAGACGTGCGCCAGCTCGACTCGACGCAAGCTCTGGGCAGTACCCGTGCCGTGCAACTGTGCCTGCTGATTGCCGGCGTAGCCCACGCCCGTCAGTTGCAGCACACGCCAGATTACGTGGCGGGCCTGTCCATCGGCGCTTACCCGGCGGCCGTGATCGCCGGCGCCCTGGGGTTTGCCGATGCGCTGCGCCTGGTCAGCCTGCGCGGTGAGCTGATGCAGCGCGCTTATCCACAGGGCTACGGCATGACCGCGCTGATCGGCTTGGAGTTATCCACCGTCGAAAATGTGCTGGCCGAAGTCCATGGCCCCGATTCACCGGTGTACCTGGCCAATATCAATGCCGACAACCAGTGCGTGATTGCCGGCAGCGATGCCGCCATGCAACGGGTCGCGGATTGTGTCAAAGGCCAGGGCGTGGCCAAGCGCCTGGCCGTCAGCGTGCCGTCCCATTGCGCGTTGCTGGATACGCCTGCGCAAACACTGGCCGAGGCCTTCGCCAAGGTCACGCTCAAGGCGCCGGTTATCACTTACCTGAGCAGCACCCGGGCGCGGCCGATCCGTGATCCCGCACAGTTGCGCGACGACCTGGCCTTCAACATGTGCCGTGTCGTCGATTGGCGCGGCACCGTGCAAAGCGCCTATGAGCGTGGCGTGCGCCTGCAGATTGAACTGCCTCCCGGCGCGGTGCTTACCGGCCTGGCGCGGCGAGTGTTTGAACAGGGCACCGTGATCGCCTTCGAAGGTGCGCGCCTGGACACCTTGCAGGCCTTGCTGGAACAGGAGGGCCGCCATCACCGATAAAGCATGACCTTGGCTTTCGAAGCACAAAAACAACAATTTCGATCAAGCATCAAGAGGACTACCAGCATGATTATTTACGGTGTGGCGTTTCTGGCCTTGTGTACCTTGGCGGGCCTGTTTGTCGGCGAGCTGCTGGGCCAATGGATGGGCATCCCGGCCAACGTCGGTGGGGTGGGCATTGCGATGTTGTTGCTGATCGGGCTTGGCAGTTACCTGGGCAAGCGTGGCTTGTTTACCGGCAAGTCGGAGCAGGGTGTGAGCTTCTGGGCGGCGGTATATATCCCGATTGTGGTGGCCATGGCCGCCCAGCAAAACGTCTATGGCGCCATCAGTGGCGGCCCCATGGCGATCCTCGCCGGCACCTGTGCGGTAGTGGTGGCATTTGCCCTAGTGCCGGTGCTGGTACGCATCGGCAACCGCGAGCCGGATGCAGTCGTCACTACCAAGTCGGCAGGGTGAGCGCCATGTACGAATCCTTGATGAAAGTCATCACCGGCTACGGCCTGATCAGTGGTTTTGCGGTGATCGGCCTGACCATGTGGGTGTCCTACTGGATCAGCGACACCTTCACCAAAGGCCGCTTGCATGGGTCAGCTATCGCGATCCTGCTGGGGCTGGTGCTGTCCTATGTGGGCGGTGCGTTTACCGGCGGCTCCAAGGGCGTGGTGGATATCCCGCTGCTGTCGGGCATCGGCCTGCTGGGCGGGGCGATGCTGCGCGACTTTGCCATTGTGGCGACCGCGTTTGGGGTAAGCGTCGAAGAGCTCAAGCGTGCCGGATACGTGGGGGTGCTCGCACTGTTTGTGGGCGTTGGCTCGTCATTTATTGCCGGCGTGGGCGTGGCCATGGCGTTTGGCTACACCGATGCAGTGAGCCTGACCACCATCGGTGCCGGCGCCGTGACCTATATCGTCGGGCCGGTGACCGGGGCGGCGATTGGCGCCAGTTCCGAGGTGATGGCGCTGTCCATTGCGGCGGGCTTGATCAAGGCCATTTTGGTGATGGTGATGACCCCGTTCGTGGCGCCGTTGATTGGCCTGAACAGCCCGCGCAGTGCGGTGATCTTCGGCGGCCTGATGGGCACCTCCAGCGGCGTGGCCGGCGGGTTGGCGGCGACCGATCCGAAGCTGGTGCCCTATGGCTGCCTGACGGCGGCGTTTTATACGGCGCTGGGGTGTTTGTTGGGGCCTTCGTTGTTGTTTTTGCTGATGCGGGGGTTGGTGGGGTAGGGCACAACATTTCGATTGAATGATCGGGCCTCATCGCGGGCAAGTCGCACCGCCGCTCCCACATTTTGATGTGTGAATACATTCAAATGTGGGAGTTGGCTTGCTTGCGATCCCAGACCTCCTCGGGATTCCACGCCAGATCGCTGGTGAGCAGCGACCCGAGGAAGCTTAAAGGGATGGCTGGATTCATGCAGCTTTGGGCAGTACCTGGCCCAAGTGTGGGCTATTGCTTATAACGAGTTATTTGAGTCAATCTCCACCTTGATGGCTCGGTGCCATGCAGGATCAGCATGGTAGCAAGCGCAAGGCTAATAATTCGGCCTTGACCTGCAGAATGGAGATGGAAATTGATTACGTATCCTAGAGGCTCTGAGTGGCGTAAATGGGACTTACACGTCCATACTCCAGCATCGGTTTTACAAAGCGAGTTTGGTCAGGATTGGGACAGATATGTGGTAGCTCTATTCCATCGTGCTATCGAAGAAAATATTAGCGTGATAGGTATTACCGATTATTATCTCCCGGAAGGCTACGAGATATTAAGGCGGGATTACCTTGAGAATGCCGAGAAGCTAAAAGAACTGTTTGATGATGAAACTATTTTTCTAATTAAAAAAATAAGAGTTTTTCCAAATATAGAGTTTAGAATTTCAAGGCTTGTGGTCGGGAAGGAACGAGATTTATCCTGGAATAGAAAAGTTAATTATCATGTTGTGTTATCTGATGAGCTTTCGATCGAAAAAATAAAAAGCGATTTCATTTCGCAAATACAGTTCTGTTTTAATGCGTCTGCTGGAGCCGAATTAGAGCACAGGCCACTAACAAGGTCGAATCTTGAGGATTTAGGTGAGAGGCTAATTGGTGAGCACTCAAAGTTTGAGAAGTATAGTAGTGCCCTGTTCGTTGGAATGATGAATGCCTCTGTTGATGAAAACGCATTAATTAGGTTGCTCCGTAATAATGCAATGTTTAGGGAGAAGCATTTGGTTGCTCTTCCTTGTGATGAAGATCTTAGCATTGTTAGCTGGGATTCTCAGGGGCACATGTTTCGTAAGAGTTTAATAAAACAAGCTCACTTTATATTTTCATCGAATCCCAATACAGCAAAATTCTTTCTGGGTGGCGAGGATAAGGTAGGATTTGTTAAAGAGTTTGGAGCTATTAAAGCGTGCTTGTGGGGATCTGATGCACATTCCGAAGAGAAACTATTCAAGCCAGACAATAACAGGCATACTTGGATTAAAAGCGATCCGACGTTTGAAGGTTTAAAACAGGTTGTTTATGATCCTAGCTCAAGAGTTGTTGTGCAGGAATTGTCTCCGCAACAAAAAAACGGCTACCAAACTATAGATCGAGTGCGGTTTTTGAATAAGGTGGGGTCTAAAACATTCAGCGATAGCTGGATAGTTCTGAATCCAGATCTAAATACAATAATAGGTGGGAAGTCATCGGGAAAGTCGCTGCTTTTATATCATATCGCGCGCTCGGTTAATCGAGATGAAGTTGATAGTAAAATTCGGCTTTCGAAGTCGTCAAGTTATAGTGGGGTTGACTTGGCGGACTTTGAGGTTGTTTGGTCAAATGGTGATGTTAGCAAGCTCTCAGATAGCGATGACAAGAAGCCTATAACTTATATACCTCAATTGTATATAAATCACTTGGCAGAGGAGGACGGTAAGGGGCAGCTAAACTCTTTGGTAAAAGATATACTCTTGCAAAGTAAAGGGTTTAGAGAGTTTTCCGAGTTTCAGGAGGGGGTGATCCTTTCCTTAGGAAAAGAGATTGTCTCAAAGATTGATTATTATTTTGAGCTGAGAGAGAAATTCAAAGCTCTAGCAAAGCAATCAGAAGAGTTTGGTATCAAGGCTGCAGTCGTTTTAGAAATCAATAGGCTACGGCAAGAGATTAAAGCCTTGCGCGAAAAATCCGGTTTTACGGAGTCGGAAGAAAACGCTTATAAGTACTTGGTTTCTAGGAAGGCTTCACTTGATAATCGTGGGTTGGCCTTTGATAAGGTAGAAGCGGCAGCTGCCAAAATGGTGAACGTTTCGTCGACTTTGCTTGACTCTTTATTAACTGACTTTAAAGAGGGGCTGATTTCTGAAGTGGGGCTTCCGTTTGATTCCTCATATTTAATGAGCTCGTTAAGTTCGCTTGAAAATAAATTGAGTGGTGCAATTGCTGAATTTAATATGGAGGTCATGGCTAGAGTCATTTCCATTGAGAGTCGTAAAAAGAAAATTTCACTTGAGTACGTTGAAATTGAAAAAAGTCTCCAGCCGTTACTGATAAAAATCACTGATCAAGAGCTGTCAAATCTTACGATAAAAAAATTAGCAGATGAGGAGGCTAAGTTAAAATCTCTTAATGAGATATTAGAAAGGCAGGACTCGATAAAGGCGCTTGGTAGTGAGTGCTTGGAGGAATTGGCCGGACTCTATAAAGGCCTTGTGTGTGCTTATCAAGACTACGCTGCAGAGATTGATAAGCCGGAGTACCAGTTTGAGTCTGGCCTCCATATTTCGGCTGTTGTAGAGTTTAATGAAGAAAGATTTAACGAGTTTCTATTTATGTTTGATAGGCGGGGCAATTTAGATGCTTTGCTTAGCGGCTTATTATCGGGTGATGGAAGCTTAAACTTTGTTCTAGGCTCGCATGCCGAGCGTGTAGAAAGCATACGTACCAAAATAATTAAAAAGCAGAGCGTTCCGTCAGTTAGGAAAGGTATTGAGGATATCGATCTGATCAAAAAACTTTATAGTGATTGCTTCTATATAAGCTACGTAGTTCGCTATAGAGATGACGACATTGTTACAATGTCCCCAGGCAAGCGTGGGTTGGTCCTGCTTAATCTCATTCTGCACTTAAGCAACTCATCTCACCCAATACTGATTGATCAACCTGAGGATAATCTCGATAATCGTACTATTTATGATGAACTCAAAGATTTTGTTAGGCACAAAAAATCCGCAAGGCAAATCATTATGGTTACACATAATGCGAATCTAGTTGTTGCCGCTGACGCAGAGTGTGTCGTTGTTGCGAATCAGGCTGGTCAGCAAGTTGATGCTGATATTGATTTGCCTCGCTTTGATTATTTTAGTGGTAGTTTAGAGTGCTCATTTGAAAAGGTGATTGATGATGGGGTGCTTAGAAATCAAGGTATCCGCCAACACGTTTGCGAAATACTGGAGGGTGGTGTCACAGCATTCAAAGAGAGGGAAATGAAGTATGGGTTGAAAGTTTAGCTTGACATGCATAAGGCGCGAAAATACAAATTTCGTGCGAGTGCTGTTGTTAGAAAGATCATGATATGTTCTGAAGTGATTTGGAGAGTCACTGAGTTCAAGTATGGCTATATCTTGCTTTTATTTATGTGTGGTGGGACATAAAATAGATGCCCCTATATTGTCTTTTGGGGCTGCTGTGCGGGTTTACTGTAAATGTTGCGAAGCAAAGGGCCGTATTGTTTCTCGCGACGAACTCTCGCTAGAATTCGCCCGCCTCGAGATGGTGGTCTTTCAGACTGCCAACTGCCGATTGGCATACATCCGACACTCCGCCAACAACGCCAGCAAATTCGGATCGCGCTCCTTGGCCTTCAAGAACACCACGCCAATGTGCTGCTGCAGCCGGTAGCGCGCCTGCAACGGGATCAGCTTGACCCGGTTCTCATACACCGCCGCAATCCTTCCCGGCAGCAATGCATATCCCACCCCCGAGCTGACCATGCTCAGCAGGGTGAAGATGTCGTTGACCTGCATCGCCACCTTCGGCTCGAAGCCCGCCTGCTTGAACACTCGTTCGCCGTCCTGGTGGGTGGCGAAGCCTTGGGTCAGGGTGATGAAGGTGGCGTCGCGCACTTGGGCCAGGTCGATTTCCTGTTCGCGGTCCAAGGGCGAGTCGGCGGGGGTGGCGAGGTAGATATCATCGGAAAACAACTGGATCTGCGCGCAGTCCGGCTCCACGGCCTGGTCGTCGAGGGAGATCAGGATCGCGTCGACTTCCATGTTCTTGAGCTTGTACATCAGGTCGACGTTGGAGCCCAGGATCAGGTCGATATTGAGCTCGCTGCGGCGGATTTTCAGACCCATGATCAGTTGCGGCACGGTCTTGACCGTCAGCGAATACAGGGCGCCGAGCTTGAAGCGTTCGGCGGAGAAACCGGCGGCTTCGCGGGTCAGGCGCACGCTGTCGACTACGTCCTGTACCAGCTTTTGCGCGCGTTCTTCGAGTACGTAGGCGCTTTCCAGGGGCGTGAGGTTGCGCCCTTCGTGCTTGAACAGTGGGCAGCGCAGGGCGTTTTCCAGGGAGTGGATGGCCCGGTGCACGCTGACATTGCTGGTCTGCAACTCGGCGGCGGCGCGGGCCAGGTTGCCGGTGCGCATGAAGGCCAGGAAGATTTCCAGCTTCTTGAGGGTGAACTCTTCGTCGATCAGCATGGCGATGGCTCTTATTCGAATGCGTTCGATTGTGCCCTTAAAGCGTCGCAACCGTCATAACGGTCTTGCACTCTGGCCTGTCAGGCCTGAGCCTTACGGGGTAGATGCAGCAGTTTTGGAGGTTGGCGACATATGTATCACGGAGAACGATTCAACGCCTGGAGCCATTTGCTCGGCGCCGTGGCGGCCTTTATCGGCGCGGTGTGGATGCTGGTGGTGGCGAGCATGGATGGCAGCCCGTGGAAAATCGTCAGTGTGGCGATCTACGGTTTTACGCTGCTGGTGCTGTACAGCGCCTCGACGGTTTATCACAGCGTGCGCGGGCGCAAGAAAGCGATCATGCAGAAGGTCGATCACTTTTCGATCTACCTGCTGATCGCCGGCAGCTACACCCCGTTTTGCCTGGTGACCCTGAACGGGCCGTGGGGCTGGACGCTGTTCGGGATTGTCTGGGGGCTGGCGGTGATCGGGATCTTGCAGGAGATCAAGCCGCGCTCCGAGGCGCGTATCTTGTCGATTGTGATTTATGCGGTGATGGGCTGGATTGTGTTGGTGGCGGTCAAGCCATTGATTGCCGCGCTGGGTACGGATGGGTTTATCTGGCTGGCGTCGGGTGGGGTGTTGTACACGGTGGGGATTATCTTTTTTGCCTTGGAACACCGTTTGCGGCACTCCCATGGGATCTGGCATCTGTTCGTGATCGGCGGCAGCCTGCTGCACTTTGTGGCGATCATGGGCTACGTGCTCTGAATGTGGGAGCTGTGGTGTTTTAGAGGCGGTCTAGCTGCTCTTGGGCACGACTGCCAAAGATCTTCAGCAGGCTCGCCAACATATGCGGTGGCGGTTCATCGGCGCGGGTCAGGGCATACAGGGTGATGGGCAGCGGTGGCGCCAATGGGCGGATGCAGGTGCTGTCGGTGGATGCGCCCAGGGCGGTGAAGGGGTCGATCACCGCTAGGCCGGCGCCGGACTCCACCATGGCCCGGGCCAGGGAATAGGTCTGCACCGAGATCCGCACCTTGGGCGGCGGTTCGACCGCTTCGAGGTAGCTGTCGAGCCGCGCCGACAGCGGGTCGGCACTCGACAGGCCAATCAACGGCGCGCCTGCCAGGGCCATCAACGGCAGGGGCTTGCCCCGCTCCGCCGCAGGCCAGAAGCCCTGTGGCGCCAGAGCTACCAGTACGCCGTGGGCCAACGCCTGGGCTTTGAGCCCTGGATGGTCTGGGGACTTGAGGGTCAGCGCCACATCCATCTCGCGCATCAACAGGTTTTGCACCAGCTCGCGGCTGTGGGCGCTGGACAGCTCGCAGGCGATGTCCGGGTAGCGCTGGGTCCACTCGCCAATTGCCGGCGGCAACAATGACAAAGCCAGGGCCGGTGTGGCGCCAATGCGCAGGCTTTGGCCGGGTGCACGCCGCAGGTTCTGGGCCAGGCGCCGCACGCCTTGCAGGCATTCGCTGACCTTATCGACTTCGCGCTCCAGGGCCAGGGCTTCCGGGGTCGGCTGCAGCTTGCCGCGTATGCGCAGGAACAGCGGGAAACCCAGCTGCAGCTCGGCATGCTGCAATACCTTGGTCACCGCCGGCTGCGAGACATGCAGCAACTGCGCGGCGGCGCTGACTGAGCCGGTCTGGCGGATGGCCTGGAAGATTTCGATATGACGCAAGCGCATGACGAGTCCATAACCTTTGTTTATAGGTGGCCCATCTTTATTCATTGTCCGGCGCCTGTCACCTGCCCCTAACCTTGGACACTCATTACAAGGCTCGGGAATCGACATGGCTCAGCAGGTTTGCATCATTGGCGGTGGGGTCATCGGTTTGGCGAGCGCCTATGCCCTGGTGCGCGCCGGCATGGACGTGACAGTGGTCGAAGCCCGCGACAGCCTGGGCAGCGAGACCAGTTTTGCCAATGGCGGCCAGTTGTCCTATCGCTACGTCGCGCCGCTGGCGGACAAGGGCGTGCCGCTGCAAGCCATTGGCTGGCTACTGCGCGGTGACTCGCCGTTGAAGCTGCGCCCGCGCCTGGACCCGGCGCAATGGCGCTGGATGGCCGCGTTCCTAGGCGCTTGCCGGGCCTCGGTCAACAAGCGCAACGCCGGCCACCTGTTGCGCCTGGCCACCTTGAGCCAAGGCATCTTGCAGCAGTGGCGCGAAGAAGACGGGCTGGACGGTTTCGACTGGCAGCGCAACGGCAAGCTGGTGACATTTCGTAGCCATCACACCTTCGAACATGCCCGGGGCAAAGTGCTGGATCGCCTGCAGCAGCAGGTGCTGTCGGCGGCCGATTGCACGCGCCTGGAACCGACCCTGGGCGCGAAAGATTTTGTTGGCGGGATCTACACGCCCAATGAAGAAGTGGCGGACTGTCACCGCTTCTGCCAGCAACTGGCGGCGCGCCTTGAAGCGTCGGGCCGTTGCCGGTTTGTGCTGGGGCGCAAGGTCACGGGTATCCGCCATGCCAACGGCACGGTGCAGGCAATCGAGCTGGGCGACGAGGTGATGCCGGTGGAGCACCTGGTGCTGGCAGCCGGGGTGCGCAGCCCCGAGCTGGCCTTGCCGGGCATCGCACTGCCGCTGTACCCGCTCAAGGGCTACAGCCTGAGCGTGCCGATTGGCGAACAGCACGCCGCGCCGAAAATCAGTATCACCGACTATGACCGCAAGATCGTTTACGCAAAGATCGGCGAGCAATTGCGGGTGGCGGCGATGGTCGACATCGTCGGCTTTGATACGGGCCTTGAGCCCAAGCGCCTGGCCTTGATCAAGCGCCAAGCCATTGAGACGTTCCCCTTGGCCGGTGATTACAGCCAGGCCATCGAATGGGCCGGCATGCGCCCGGCCACCCCCAGCGGTGTGCCGCTGATTGGCGCCAGCGTCTACCGCAACCTGTGGCTCAACCTTGGCCACGGTGCCTTGGGTTTCACCCTGGCCTGTGGCAGCGGCCAGGTATTGGCCGAACTGATCGGCCAGCATCCCCCTTCCATTGATATGCAGGGCCTCGCGCCCCGCGCCGCATAGGACAGTGCAATGACCATCACCCGGATCAACAGTAATAGTCGCCTGTCGGGCGCCGTGACCTTCCAGGATTTGGTATTCCTCTCCGGCCAAGTGCCGGACGAAGGCCAGGACGTCACCACCCAGACCCGCGAGGTGCTGGCCAAGATTGACGCGCTACTGGCCGAGGCCGGCAGCGACAAGGATCATCTGCTCAACGCGACCATTTACCTGAAGAACATCCAGGAGGGCTTTGCGCCGATGAATGATGTCTGGTCCGCCTGGCTGACGCCCGGCCAGGCACCGACCCGCACCACCCTGCAGGCGGAGCTGGCACGTCCGAACGTGCTGGTGGAAATCAGCGTTATCGCTGTTCGCCGCCCATAACAAAAACACCAACGGAGAATAACAATGCAAAAAATCACGTTGATCGGCACTGCGCTGGGGCTGTTGTTGACGGCCCAGGCCCAGGCCAATGAAGCGCCGCTGACGGGCACCCTGGCCAAGGTCGCGAATGCCAAGAGCATCACCCTGGGTTATCGCGATGCGTCGGTGCCGTTTTCCTATGTCGGTGACAACACCGGCAAACCCATGGGCTATTCGGTAGACCTGGCGAGCAAGATTGTCGAGCGCATCCAGCAGAAGACTGGCGTGCCCCAGCTCAACGTGAAGTACAACCTGGTCACCTCGCAGACGCGTATTCCGCTGGTGATCAACGGCACCGTGGACCTGGAGTGCGGTTCCACCGGGGTGACGGCCGAGCGGCAGAAGCAGGTGGCGTTTTCCTATGGCTTTATCTACGTGAAGGGCCAGTTGCTCACGGCCAACGACAGCGGTATCCAGCGCTTTGCCGACCTGCGCGGCAAGAACGTAGTGACCACCGCCGGCACCACCAACGAGCGGTTCCTCAAGAGCTACAACCATGAGCACAAGCTGGATATGGCGGTGATCAGCGCCAAGGACCATGGCGAGGCGTTCCAGATGCTGCAGTCGGGTCGAGCCGTGGCGTTCTATATGGATGACGCGTTGCTCTATGGCGAGCGCGCCAAGGCCAAGGACCCGCACAAGTGGGTGGTGGTGGGCGAGGAGCAGTCGCGGGAAATCTACAGCTGCATGGTGCGCAAGGACGACCCGCAGTTTCTGGCGGTGGTCAACGAAACCCTGGGCGAGCTGTACAGCTCGGGGGAAATCAATGGGATCTACCAGCGCTGGTTTGAGCAGCCGATTCCGCCGAAGGGCTTGAACCTGGAGTTCCCCATGACCAGCGAGCTGAAGGCGATTATTGCCAAGCCGGTGAGTGATCCGGTGGAATAAACAGGCGAGCGCCCGATCAAAAAATTGTAGGAGCTGGCTTGCCTGCGATGAGGCCCACAAGTCTTGCGCAGACCTTGATGACGCCATCGCAGGCAAGCCAGCTCCTACAGTTTGATTGGGTTTGCATAGTGGGGTTAGAAGTCGCCCCAGAGTTGTTGAGCGACTGATAACGCGACTACGGGCGCGGTCTCGGTGCGCAGCACCCGCGGCCCCAACCTTGCGGCGTGGAAGCCATTGTCTTGCGCGGTCTCGATTTCACCATCGGTCAAGCCACCCTCCGGCCCGATCAAAAATGCCAGGCTCGACGGCTTGGCATGGCTCACCAGCGGCTCGGCCACCGGGTGCAGCACCAACTTCAAATCTGCCTCGGCCTGTTTCAACCAATCGGCCAGCAACAGCGGTGGGTGAATCACCGGCACCGTGGAGCGGCCGCATTGCTCACAGGCGCTGATCGCGACCTGGCGCCAGTGCAGCAGGCGTTTGTCGGCGCGTTCGTCCTTGAGGCGCACCTCGCAGCGCTCGCTGAAGATCGGCGTAATGGCGTTGACCCCAAGCTCGGTGGCTTTCTGGATTGCCCAGTCCATGCGCTCGCCACGGGACAAGCCCTGACCCAGATGAATGTGCAAAGGCGATTCCACCTGGCCGGCGAAGGCTTCGGTCAGTTGCACGGTCACGCGTTTTTTTCCGACTTCCAGCAGGCTGCCGCGAAATTCCTGGCCAGAACCGTCGAACAGTTGCACGGCATCGCCTTCGTTCATGCGCAACACGCGGCTGATGTAATGCGCCTGGGCTTCGGGCAACTCGTGGTCGCCAAGGCTTAGCGGGGTATCGGTGAAAAAACGGGACAGTCTCATTTCTGTTCTCGGGAAAATGCAAAACCTGTGGGAGCCGGGCTTGCCCGCGATGCGGCAGGCCAGGCGCCAGATTAATGGGGTGGGTTCAATCAGCCGGGGTCGCGAAAGCCTGGGTGAAAGTCTTTCGGTACGGCCACGCTGACTGTGCTGTTGGTGGCGAGATCAATGCCTTCAGTGGCCACTTCGGCCAAAAAGTCGATCTGCTCCGGGGTGATCACATACGGCGGCAGGAAATACACCACGCTGCCCAGGGGCCGCAGCAATGCACCGCGCTCCAGGGCATGCTCGAACACTTTCAGGCCGCGCCGTTCCTGCCAGGGGTAGGCGGTCTTGGTGGCCTTGTCCTGCACCATCTCGATGGCCAGCACCATGCCGGTCTGGCGCACTTCCGAGACATGGGGGTGATCCACCAGGTGCGCGGTGGCCGTGGCCATGCGCTGGGCCAGGGCCTTGTTGTTCTCGATGACGTTGTCTTCTTCGAAGATATCCAGGGTCGCCAGGGCCGCGGCACACGCCAGCGGGTTGCCGGTGTAGCTGTGGGAATGCAGGAAGGCGCGCAGGGTCGGGTAGTCGTCGTAGAAGGCGCTGTACACATCTTCGGTGGTGACCACGGCGGCCAGCGGCAGGTAGCCACCGGTCAGGGCCTTGGACAGGCACAGGAAGTCCGGGCGGATGCCCGCCTGCTCACAGGCGAACATGCTGCCGGTACGGCCGAAGCCGACGGCGATTTCGTCGTGGATCAGGTGTACGCCATAGCGATCGCAGGCTTCGCGCAGCAGCTTGAGGTACACCGGGTGGTACATGCGCATGCCGCCAGCGCCCTGGATCAGCGGCTCGACGATCACGGCGGCGACGCTGTCGTGGTTGTCTGCCAGGGTCTGTTCCATGGCCTGGAACATGTTGCGTGAGTGTTCTTCCCAACTCATGCCGTCGGGGCGCAGGTAGCAGTCCGGGCTTGGCACCTTGATGGTGTCCAGCAGCAAGGCCTTGTAGGTTTCAGTGAACAGCGGCACATCGCCGACCGACATCGCGGCGATGGTTTCGCCGTGGTAGCTGTTGGTCAGGGTGACAAAGCGCTTTTTGTTCGGCTGGCCGCGATTGAGCCAGTAATGAAAGCTCATCTTCAATGCGACTTCGATACACGACGAACCGTTATCGGCATAGAAGCACCGGGTCAGGCCTTCGGGGGTGATCTTCACCAGGCGCTCGGACAGCTCGATCACCGGTTGGTGGCTGAAGCCGGCGAGGATCACGTGTTCCAGTTGGTCCACCTGATCCTTGATGCGCTGGTTGATGCGCGGGTTGGCGTGGCCGAACACATTGACCCACCACGAGCTGACGGCATCGAGGTAACGCTTGCCTTCGAAGTCTTCCAGCCATACGCCTTCACCGCGCTTGATCGGCACCAGCGGCAGTTGCTGGTGGTCTTTCATCTGGGTGCAGGGGTGCCACAACACGGCGAGATCGCGTTGCATCCACTGGTTATTCAAGCCCATCTTTGCGTCTCCTCGAAGCGCTGCCACGACCTGCGCAGGCAAAACAATCGCGCAAGCCTATGCAATGGCGGGCTGTGTCACAACCCATGAACGGTGAATTGGCAGTAAATGCAGGACGGTCTGTCACGTTTGTGCTCAATAGTCCTTAATCCCTGGTTAATTTAGTGTTCATAGGCTCAAGATCGGATAAATCGATATTTCACAGCAAAATTTTCCGCTTTATATCGATAGGTAAAACGCTAGTCTTGGGCACGGCTCTTACGGGATTTGGGGAATGCAACTACGAAACACATCGACCCGCTACGGCTGGGTCAGCATTGTTATCCACTGGAGTGTGGCACTGGTGGTGTTCGGTCTGTTTGCGCTGGGCCTGTGGATGGTCGGCCTTGACTACTACAGCATGTGGCGCAAAGACGCGCCGGACCTGCACAAAAGCATCGGCATTACGCTGTTCGCGGTGATGCTGGTGCGCATTGTCTGGCGTCTGCTCAGCCCACCGCCGCCAGCGTTGGCCAGTTATAGCCGCATGACCCGTATCGGCGCGGCGTTTGGCCACGCGTTCCTGTATCTCGGGCTGTTTGCCGTGATGATTGCCGGCTACCTGATTTCCACCGCAGACGGTGTCGGGATCCCGGTGTTTGGCCTGTTTGAAATTCCTGCCGTGGTTTCCGGTCTACCGGACCAGGCAGACGTAGCCGGCCTGGTGCATTTGTACCTGGCCTGGGTGCTGGTGGTGTTTGCCGGCCTGCATGGCGTGGCCGCCTTCAAGCACCACTTTATCGATCGTGACGCGACCCTGGTTCGTATGCTGGGGCGCAAAGCCTGATGTTCAACCTCGACTCACAAGGAATAGAAAGTATGTTGAAAAAAACTCTCGCCGCTCTGGCAATCGGTACTGCTCTGCTGTCTGCTGGTCAGGTGATGGCTGCTGACTACGTGATCGACAAGGAAGGCCAGCACGCCTTCGTCGACTTCAAGATCAGCCACTTGGGCTACAGCTACATCACCGGTACCTTCAAGGATCTGGATGGCAAGTTCAGCTTCGACGCTGCCAAGCCTGAAGATGCCAAAATCGAAGTGAATGTGCGTACCGCCAGTGTTTTCAGTAACCATGCTGAGCGTGACAAGCACGTGACCAGCAAGGACTTTCTGGAGGCGGGCAAATTCCCTGACGCCAAGTTTGTCTCCACCAGCGTTAAGCCAACCGGCAAAAATGCTGATGGCAAGCTGACCGCCGATGTGACCGGTGACCTGACTTTCCACGGCGTCACCAAGCCAATCGTGGTCAAGGCTACTTTCCTGGGTGAAGGCAAGGATCCATGGGGCGGCTACCGTGCAGGCTTTGAAGGCACCACCAGCATCAGTCGCAAAGATTTCCATAAAGACGGCATGGACGTTGGTCCACAGTCCGACAAAGTTGAGTTGTACATCACCTTTGAAGGTGTAAAAGCGAAGTAATCCTTCGTCTGTAGGAGCGAGCTCGCTCGCGAAGAACGCATGAGCGCCGCGTGCGTTCAGCAGGTCTGCGTCATCGTTGACGATCTTCGCGAGCAAGCTCGCTCCTACAGTAGTTTGAAGGCATAAAAAAACGCCCCGTATCGCAGGATACGGGGCGTTTTTTATGCTTTTGACAACCTAGCGGTTGCGAGTCAGCAACGCTGGTTTTTCACCACGAGGGCGGCCTGGCAGTTGATCCAACTGTTCAGGTGTCGGGAAGCGATCGCTTTTCGACTCCTTGTGGATGATCTTCGGCGTAGTGCCGCTGCGCGGGTTCTGCACAGCCGGCTCGGAGGCGCGTGGCTGTTCATCGCGAGCGGGACGGCGGTTGCGCGACTCTTCGCGACGGGCCTGGCCATCACGCGGAGCGCCGTTACGCGGACCATTGCGCTTGGCAGGCGGGGTGCCAGTGGTGGCGCCGTTGCTGCTGCGTGGACCGTTCTGGCGACCCTGCGGCTGGCCACCGGTGCGCGGAGCACCTGCGGCGGCGCCCTGTGCCGGGGCACCTGGGCGGCGGCCACGGCCTTGGGCCGGTTTGGCCTGGGGCACGTAGTCAACGCGGTTACCGAAGTTATCCACATCATCGTCGAGGAACTCGTCCGGTGCGCGGTCGGCTGCGGCGCGTGGCGGCTGGCTCGGCTGGCGCTGTTCGCGGGCCGGGGTGCCTTCACGGGGCTTTTGCTCGCGGGCTGGGCGTTCGCCACGGCCGTTGGTAGGCGCCTTGTCCTTGCCGCCCTTGTCCTTGCCTTTGTCGCGACGACCACCGCCACCACCGCCGCCGTTCGGGCCATCGCCCTTGGGACCACGTGGGTTGCGCGGGTTACGCACATCCGGACGCTCGCGCACTTCCGGTTTTTCGGCTTCTACGGTGCTGGCATCGAAGCCCATCAGGTCGCCGTCGGCGATTTTCTGCTTGGTCATGCGCTCGATGCTTTTCAGCAGTTTTTCTTCATCCGGGGCGACCAGGGAAATAGCCTCGCCCGAACGACCGGCACGGCCAGTACGGCCGATACGGTGCACGTAGTCTTCATCGACGTTTGGCAGCTCGAAGTTGACCACGTGTGGCAGTTGGTCGATATCCAGGCCGCGGGCGGCGATATCGGTGGCGACCAGGATCCGTACGGAGCCGGCCTTGAAGTCGGCCAGGGCTTTGGTCCGCGCATTCTGGCTCTTGTTGCCGTGGATGGCGACGGCGGTCAGGCCGTGCTTGTCCAGGTACTCGGCCAGGCGGTTGGCGCCGTGCTTGGTGCGGGTGAACACCAGCACCTGTTCCCAGGCGCCGGCGGTGATCAGGTGGGCCAACAGCGAGCGCTTGTGGCTGGCTGGCAGGCGGAACACCCGTTGCTCGATACGCTCGACCGTGGTGTTGGGCGGCGTGACTTCGATGCGCTCGGGGTTGTGCAGCAGCTTGCCGGCGAGGGCGGTGATGTCGTTGGAGAACGTTGCCGAGAACAGCAGGTTCTGACGCTTGGCCGGCAGGCGCGCGAGGACTTTCTTCACGTCATGGACAAAGCCCATGTCGAGCATACGGTCGGCTTCGTCCAGCACGAGGATTTCCACGTGGGACAGGTCGACGCTGCCTTGGCCGCACAGGTCGAGCAAACGACCAGGGCAGGCGACCAGCACGTCAACCCCACGGGACATGGCCTGAACCTGTGGGTTCATGCCGACGCCGCCGAAGATGCAGGCGCTGACGAACTTCAGGTCGCGGGCGTACAGCTTGAAGCTGTCATGCACCTGTGCGGCGAGTTCGCGGGTAGGGGTCAGGACCAGTACGCGAGGTTGGCGCGGGCCGTGACGCTGGGATTTGTCCGGGTGACCGTTGGGGAACAACCGCTCCAGAATCGGGAGGGCGAAGCCGCCGGTTTTACCAGTACCTGTCTGAGCCGCGACCATCAGGTCGCGACCTTGCAACACGGCGGGAATAGCCCGCTGTTGCACCGGAGTAGGCTCGGTATAGCCCGCTGCCTCGATGGCGCGGACTAAAGCCTCGGAGAGACCGAGGGAAGCAAAGGACATGAGTAATCCTGTTTGTAGTTAGGGCTTGGCCCAAAGGGATAATCTTGCCGGGCGCGAATGGCGTTTAGAGGAACGCAACCCCGTCCGGTCCTGCTGGGGCTGGCAGGCACTCCAGCGGCTCGCGCGGGCTGCAAAGCTGCGCAGTAGCGGGGTTGGATGCCTGTGATACGACCACAGCGGCCGGGCGTAAGCCTGGCGGAAAGGCCGGAGTATAACAGAGCAATCACTGCGCGCTGCTTTCCTGCTGCTCAACGGTGTCGTCCAGCCGCGGCGCCGGGGGTATTTGTACGCTGGCGCCGGCATATTTCGCGCTCAGGGCCGCATAGCCGGGCTCTTGCTTGAAGCGCTTGAGCTCGGCAGCAAAGCGCTGCACCAGCAGGTCCATGCCCGCGCCCCGGCGTACGGCGAGGAATTGCTTCTGGCTGCTGATCACCGGCGAGGCCTGGGTGACCTGGTGTTCCAGGCCCAGTTCCTTGATCACATGCTGGCCGACCCGGCGGTCGGTGATCACCAGATCAATCCGGCCACGGGCCAGCTTGCCGAAGTTGGCCTCGTGGCTGGGGGCCGGCTCGCGGATAAACAGGCTGGATTCGCTGAACCCGGCGCTATACAGGTAGCCGGGGGAGGTGCCGATGGTCAGCCCTTTGAGGTCATTGAGGGTCTGGAACGGATGCGGGCGTTCGTTGGCGTAGAACATCACGAACTCAACCTGGGACAGCGGTTCGCTGGGGTAAAGCAGCGCGGCGTCGCGTTCATGACTGTGAAAAATATCCAGCGCGCCATCGGCCAGGCCCTGGTCGAGCATCGCCAGGCAACGTTTCCAGGGCAGGAACTGCCATTGCACCTCGATTCCCAGGCGCTGGAACACGATAACGGTGGTCTCGTAGTCGAGCCTGCGCATCTGGCCGTTTTCTTCGTAGACGTAAGGTGCCCAGGGTTCGGTGACAATGCGCAGTTTCTCGCCATGGGCGGTCAGGCTCAGGCAAGTGAAAAGAATAGCGCTCAACAACTGGAGAATGGCGGGCATACCCTGAGGTTACGACTGTCTCAGGTTAAAGAGAAGCTCTGGATCGGGGATCTGCGGGCGGTAAACCTGAACTTTTATTGTGCCGCCGACCCGCAAGGAATTCGGGCCGGCGGTACAAGGTGCAGCCTCAGCGTGGCAGCTTGAGGTTGTTCCAGATCGCCAGGCTTGGGTCGGCCTGGTTCAGGGTGTAGAAGTGCAGCCCCGGTGCGCCACCTTGCAGCAAGGTTTCGCACATTTCACTGATGACCTGCTCGCCGAAGGCCTGGATGCTTTTGACGTCATCGCCGTAGGCTTCCAGCTGCTTGCGTACCCAGCGTGGGATTTCTGCACCACAGGCGTCAGAGAAGCGCGCCAGCTTGCTGTAGTTGGTGATTGGCATGATGCCCGGCACGATTGGGATATTCACGCCCAGGGCCTGCACGCGCTCGACAAAGTAGAAGTAGCTGTCGGCGTTGAAGAAGTACTGGGTGATCGCGCTGTTGGCGCCAGCATTGGCCTTGCGTACGAAGTTGTTGAGATCGTCTTCGAAATTACGCGCCTGCGGGTGCATTTCCGGGTAAGCGGCCACTTCGATATGGAAGTGATCACCGGTTTCTTCACGAATGAAGCTCACCAGGTCATTGGCGTAGCGCAGCTCGCCGCTGGCCATGCCCATGCCGGATGGCAGGTCACCGCGCAGGGCGACGATACGCTTGATGCCGGCGGCCTTGTACTGGGTCAGCAGGCCACGCAGATCGTCCTTGCTGTCGCCCACGCAGGACAGGTGCGGAGCGGCGGGCACCTTGGCCTCGCTTTCCAACTGCAGCACAGTGTTGATCGTACGATCACGGGTCGAGCCGCCTGCGCCGTAGGTACAGGAGAAAAAATCGGGGTTGTAGCTGGCCAACTGCTTGGCAGTCGCCATTAGTTTTTCATGCCCAGCATCGGTCTTGGTCGGGAAGAACTCGAAGCTGTAGCGACGGTCTTGGGACATGGTAATACCCTTGAAAACTCATAAAACCGGAAGACATACACCGTCAATGTGGGAGCGGGCTTGCTCGCGAATGCGGTATGTCAGTAGTAGATACGTCGACTGACATACCGCCTTCGCGAGCAAGCCCGCTCCCACAAAAGCCTGCCCCCACATGGGGAGCAGGCAGCAGGCAAATCAGTAGCGGTAGGCGTGCGGCTTGAACGGACCTTCGACGGTCACGCCGATGTAGTCGGCCTGGGTCTTGGTCAGTTGCGTCACGACGCCGCCGAAGCCGCGGACCATTTCCAGGGCCACTTCTTCGTCGAGTTTCTTGGGCAGTACTTCCACGGTCAGGCGCTCGGCTTTCTGGGCTGGCGACAGGTCGGCGTATTTCTGGCCGAACAGGAAGATCTGGGCCAGTACCTGGTTGGCGAACGAGCCATCCATGATGCGGCTTGGGTGGCCAGTGGCGTTGCCCAGGTTAACCAGGCGGCCTTCGGCCAGCAGGATCAGGTAGTCGTCGTTTTGCGGGTCGAAATCGCCAGCGCCGGTACGGTGAACCTTGTGCACTTGAGGTTTGACTTCTTCCCATGCCCAGTTCTTGCGCATGAAAGCGGTGTCGATCTCGTTGTCGAAGTGACCGATGTTGCACACCACTGCGCGCTTTTTCAGGGCCTTGAGCATGTTGGCATCGCAGACATTCACGTTACCGGTGGTGGTCACGATCAGGTCGATCTTGCCCAGCAGGGCTTTGTCGATGCTGGCTTCGGTGCCGTCATTGACGCCATCGATGAACGGCGAGACCACTTCGAAGCCGTCCATGCAGGCTTGCATGGCGCAGATCGGGTCAACTTCGGAAACCTTGACGATCATGCCTTCCTGGCGCAGGGACTGGGACGAACCCTTGCCCACGTCACCGTAGCCGATCACCAGGGCTTGCTTGCCCGACAGCAGGTGGTCGGTGCCGCGCTTGATTGCATCGTTGAGGCTGTGACGGCAGCCGTACTTGTTGTCGTTCTTACTCTTGGTCACCGAGTCGTTGACGTTGATGGCCGGGATTTTCAGCTCGCCCTTGGCCAGCATGTCCAGCAGGCGGTGTACGCCAGTGGTGGTTTCTTCGGTCACGCCGTGGACGCGGTCGAGGATGGCCGGGTATTTCTTGTGCAGCAGCTCGGTCAGGTCGCCGCCGTCGTCGAGGATCATGTTGGCATCCCAAGGCGCGCCATCTTTGAGGATGGTTTGCTCCAGGCACCACTCGTACTCTTCTTCGGTCTCGCCTTTCCAGGCGAACACCGGGATACCGGCAGCGGCGATGGCGGCAGCGGCCTGGTCTTGAGTCGAGAAAATGTTGCACGACGACCAACGCACTTCGGCACCCAGGGCAACCAGGGTTTCGATCAGCACGGCAGTCTGGATGGTCATGTGGATGCAGCCGAGAATCTTCGCGCCCTTGAGCGGTTGCTCAGCGGCGTACTTGCGACGCAGACCCATCAGGGCTGGCATTTCGGATTCGGCAATAAAGGTTTCGCGACGGCCCCAGGCAGCGAGGGACATATCGGCGACTTTGTAGTCGGTAAAACCTGCAGGCGTGATTACAGCGCTCATGAAGAGCCTCCATTCGTAGTGTGCGAATGGGCGCCGTTGTGCGTTTAGTATCCAGCCAAGACAACCCGGCTGGGCAACGCCCCATCCGAGCCTGACAGGCCAGGGCCTGCTGCAGCGCCCCTCGGACAGGTGGCGGGAGAACGGTATCAATCGCAGATGACCGTTTTGAAACGGTGGCGATTATAGCCGCCTGCGCCCGACTTCCCAAGCCTTTCTGTCGGGCTCATGAAGATCGCTCATGGCCGTGATAGGCAATGGCGCATAGAGCTTGGGCCGGCGCTCTGCCATGATGGCGCCCATCATTCGGCAAGACGCTTTGGAGTGAACATGAACTTCCACACCCGCAAATGGGTAAAACCCGAAGACCTCAACCCCAACGGCACCCTGTTCGGTGGCAGCCTGCTGCGCTGGATCGACGAAGAAGCGGCGATCTATGCGATTGTTCAGCTGGGTAACCAGCGCGTGGTGACCAAGTACATCTCCGAGATCAATTTTGTCAGCGCCTCGCGCCAGGGCGACATCATCGAACTGGGCATCACTGCCACCGAATTTGGCCGCACCTCCATCACCCTGACCTGTGAAGTGCGCAACAAAATCACCCGCAAAAGCATCCTGACCGTGGAAAAAATGGTCTTCGTCAACCTCGGCGAAGACGGCCTGCCGGCCCCCCATGGACGTACCGAGATCAAGTACGTGAAGGATCAGTTCCAGGACGACAACCTCTCTGAATAACCTCGGCCCGGCCTGATTTGATTTACCAAATCTGTCCGGGCGGATCGCTTCCAGGCTTTCTCTGCACTCAGGGCCACATCCTGTAGAGAGAGCACGCAATGAAAGTGACCGCCAACCCGGCTGCCAACGCGCAGTCGTCATCGCAGCTACTGCCGCCACCCCCCGCCCAAGGCATCAAGACCCCCTTGGTCGAGGGCGTCGGCCCCCGAAGGCTGAGCCTGTTTCGAGACAGCAAGGGCCAGGTGGAGGTGGTGCTGTCACCACCTGCGGTTAGCCATCTGGTGCTCAGCGGCGGTGGGGCCAAGGGCATCGCCTTTCCTGGGATGGTGCAGGCGCTTGAAGAAACCGGGAGGCTGCCGGGCATCAACACCATTTCTGGCTCATCTGCCGGAGCGATTTCTGCAGCGCTGCTGGCCAGTGGCATGGGGGCCAAGGCCTTTGGCACGCTCTCAAATTGCATTGACCTGCCCAGCCTGCTCAACAGCCAAGACCCTGTGACGGCCTGGCTGCAAAATGCCGGGGCAAGCCTCGGCAAACTTGCCGGGCGGCTGCCAGGCCCGGCGGGCAATATTTCCCAATTGCTGCTGACCATGATGCCGCGCCTGCAAACCCAGGCGCACTCGCTCGAAGATATGATCCGTAACGAGTCACGCAAGTCGATCCTGGCCCATATCGCCGACATGCCCAGGGCAAGCCGCCCCGGTGAAGTGATGAAAATCGCCGACAGACTCAGCGCCGGAGGGGCGCCTACCTTTGGTGATCTTGAGGTGCTGAGCAGGCATATCCCGGCGATCAAGCAACTGAACATCACGGGAACCGGCATGTTCGATGGCCGCCCGCAGTTGGTGGTGTTCAACGCCAGCCTGACTCCGGATATGGACATTGCCCGTGCCGCGCATATCTCCGGCTCCTTGCCGGTGCTGTTCAAAAGCCCTGCCGAGCAAGGCCATGGATTCCAGGCGCGGGGTGAAGTCACTTTTTTCCAGGACGGTGGTTTGTTACTCAACACCCCAGCGCCCGGGGTGATCGAGCGCTCCTTTCCCGAGAGCCCGCTGAGCCAGCAGGAGTCGTTGATCGTCAAGTTTGAGTCCCAGGCTCCTGCGGCGCAGAAAAAGAGCGGCAGCGTCATGAGCAGCATTGCCGACAAACTGACAGGCACTGCTCATACGGCCGCAGGCGCCTATCAACAGCAACGACTCAAGGAATTTGATCAGCAGACCGTGGTGCTGCCGCTCAAGTCCGACAAAGGTGACTTTCGTGGCCTGCTCAGTGGCACGGTCAACTTCACCATGACCGCCGAGCAGAAAAAGCATTTGCAGGTCCAGGCCCGGCAAGCGGTGATGCAACACCAGGAGCAGCGCAGCAAGGTGCGTGAGCAGCATTTGTTCGGGTCATTGGACGACGCGGTACTGGCGATGGACGACGCAATGCTTGCCAGTGTGCAAGCGGCGCTCCAAAAGGATCCCGCCGCAGCGAATGTGTTGCGCTTTCGCAAGCAGGCACAGCAGGCGTTGCAAGCCCTGGACGCGGCAATTACCGAGGCCAACAAGGCAGGCAATACCTTGGGCTTCACGCCTGGTTTGCTTTCTGCGCTGCGTAACCTGGATGCGCTCGTGACTCGGCCCCAGCATATCGAGTGGCTGGGGCGGCGGCTTAACGCCCCTGGGCAGCATAATTTCCAGCAACTGTTGCAGGTGGTTGCCAGGCGCCATCAGGGGGCTGCCACGCCAACCTCCAAGGTCATGGCCAGTGCGCTGGCTGAAATGCAGCGGCGGGATATCGCCGTAAAGGCCGACAACTTCATTCGCGAAGTCATTTACCCCTCCCTCTACCGTGCGGGCCAGCCGGCCGCCAACGTCGAACTTCTGCAACGGGCCGCGCGCGACCTGGCCGAGGCGACGACGCCGGCCGAGTTCAATCGGGTGCTGAACGACATCATTGAACACTATGGCGCGCGTAATAAACCCTGGTCCAAGCCATTGCGCTCGACCACAGTAGAAATGGCCAAGGCCTGGCGCCTACCGCTTTAGTTGCCGGGTCACTGAACAGCCATGGCGCCAGCGTGTCGTAGCTACAGGCTTCCCTTGGACACTTGAGCATCATGGCCACCAACAAAGACGGCAAAACTCCCAACCTGTCGCAGGAAGAGCAGCAGGATGTGGACAAGAACCAACCACCCCGGGCGGCGGTGCTGCATGAAATCATCCGCACCCAGGGCGACCAGGAGCTGGAGCGCAGCGTAGCGGCACTGTGGTGGTCGGCGCTTGCCGCCGGCCTGACCATGGGCTTGTCGCTGATGGCCATGGGGCTGCTCAACTCACGCCTGCCCGACGGCGAAGCCTTCAAGGTGATCGCCAGCTTTGGCTACTGTGCAGGCTTTCTCGCGGTGATCCTCGCGCGCCAGCAACTGTTCACCGAAAACACCCTGACCGCCGTGCTGCCGGTGATGAGCAAGCCCACCTTGGGCAATGCCGGGCGCCTGTTACGGCTGTGGACGGTGGTGCTGGTGGGCAACCTGTGTGGCACCTTGCTGGTGGCCTATGTGATGTTGCACCTGCCGATCTTCGACACCAAGACCGACCTGGCCTTTCTTGAAATAGGGCGCAAGGTCATGGAAAACGACACCGGTCAGATGTTCGCCAAGGGCATTGTGTCCGGTTGGATGATTGCCACTATGGTATGGATGATCCCGTCCATGGAAAGCGCCAAGATGTGGATCATCATCCTGATCACCTACCTCATGGCCCTGGGCGATTTCACCCATATCGTCGTCGGTTCGGCAGAGGTGTCCTATCTGGTATTTGCCGGCGAGTTGCCGTGGCGGGACTTCTGGCTGGTGTTTGCCGGACCGACCCTGGCGGGCAATATCATCGGCGGCAGCTTTATCTTCGCGTTGATCAGCCATGCGCAGATTCGCAGCGAAGGCAGCCTGCCAGGCAAGAACGCTGCGGACCCGAGGCATCCGCAGCAGATCGACAAGGATCAGTGAGACCCAGGTTTCGCGGGTGCATCCGCACGATATTTCGTATAAATAGGTGCTGATACATCGCGAATCACTTTAAGGAGGTTCCATTGCTGGCGACGGCCCTTGTTCTGGTAGCGGCGCTGTTGCATGCGACGTGGAACACCTTGATCAAATTCAGCGGCGAGCGCCTGTTGGTGATCGCCTGCATGGACAGCGTCGCGCTGCTGTTTGTCCTACTAGCGGTGGGATTTGTGTCGCTGCCGCCCCTGGAAATCTGGCCGTGGATCATCGCTTCGGCGCTGTTCGAGTTGCTTTACCGCTACTTGCTGATCCAGGCCTATCGCGTCGGCGACCTGGGGTTGGTGTACCCGCTGATGCGTGGTCTATCACCCTTGGTGGTGCTGGCGTTGACTCTGGTGTTTGCCGGGGAGGTGCTGAGTACGCAGCAGATTGTCGGCATCCTGCTGATCCCGTTCGGCATGCTGTGCTTGTTGTGGCAGGGCGGTGGTGGGGATCGGTTGCCGTGGTCGATGTTGCCGGTGGTAGCGCTGATCGGCCTGTGTATTGGCTGCTACACCTTCCTTGATGGGCAGGCGCTGCGGCGTTGGTCGCACCCTTTGGACTACCTGGTCTGGCTGACGCTGCTTAGCGCCTGGCCCTTTCCATTACTGGCCATGGTGCGCAAGCGTGCGGCGTTCAGCCTGTTCTGGCGCACGCAATGGCGGTTGGGGCTGAGCGTGGGATTGTGTGTGTTGTTGAGCTACGCTTTGGTGCTTTGGGCCATGCAGTTGGGCTCGATTGCCGAGGCCGCCGCGCTGCGGGAAGTCAGCGTGATCCTGGTGGTGTTGTTCGGTATGCGCTACCTGAAAGAACCTTTCGGCCGGCCCCGGCTCTTAGCCTGTGGGTTGGTGCTGATCGGCATGTTCGTGATGAAACTCTAACCAGCGGATAAAACCAAAAAAGGAATGAGTGATGACTGTCGCTTTCTGGTGTGTGTTGATCGCAATTTTTCTGCCTTACCTGTGTACCGGCGTGGCCAAGTTCAGTGGCGGCAAATTCGGGCCCCGGCAGAACCATGACCCCCGGGCCTTCCTGGAGACCCTGGAAGGCTTTGCCAAGCGCGCCCATAGCGCACAGCTCAACAGCTTTGAAGTGACCCCGGCGTTTGCGGCGGCGGTGATCATTGCCCACCTGGCGGGCAACGCGGAGCTGGTGACCATCAACGTATTGGCGGTGCTGTTTATCACCAGTCGCCTGCTGTACATCATCTGCTACCTGGCGGACTGGGCGATCTTGCGTTCGCTGGTGTGGTTTGTGGGCATGGCGTTGATTGCCAGCTTCTTCTTCGTCTCGATCTAAGGCGCGCAGGCAGTGCCAGCTTGCTGTGGCGAGCGGGCTTACTGTGGTGAGGGGGCTTATTGTGGCGAGCGGGCTTGTTGTGGCGAGCGGGCTTGCCCCGCGCTGGGCTGCGAAGCAGCCCCAGTAAGTCAAATGCGGTCTATCAGATACTCCGTAGCGGTTGGTTTTGGGGCTGCTTCGCAGCCCAGCGCGGGGCAAGCCCGCTCGCCACAGAAGCCCGCTTGCCACAGTAAGCCCCCCTTGCCACAGTAAGCCTGCTTGCCATAGCAGGCCGGCTCCTACAGGGGGGTATCCGGCACTTTGGGTAGCGCTGCGCCCTTGGGCCACAGCATCCAGATCTGGCCCTGCTGCTTCATATTCCCGGCTAACTCGCCCGCAGCATCACCCGTGCCCCAGAACAGGTCCGCACGCACCTCGCCGACAATCGCACCCCCCGTGTCCTGGGCCGCTACCGGCCGTACGACCGGCGTGCCATCGGGGCGGGTGGTCGATAACCACAACAGGCTGCCCAGGGGGATGACCTTGCGGTCTACCGCCACGCTGTAGCCTGCGGTCAGCGGCACGTTCAGCGAGCCACGCGGGCCTTCATTGCTGTCGGGGCGGGTGCTGAAGAAGACGTAGCTGGGGTTGCTCGCCAACAGTTCCGGGATCCGCAGCGGGTTTGCCTTGGCCCAGGTACTGATTGCGCCCATGCTGACTTCTTCTTTCTTCAATTCGCCTTGCTCCACCAGCCAGCGGCCTATAGGACGATAAGGGAACCCGTTCTGGTCGGCATAGCCCACACGCAATTGGCGACCATCAGCCAGCTGGATGCGGCCAGAGCCCTGGATCTGCAGGAATTGCAGGTCCATCGGGTGGGTCAGCCAGGCAATCGGCTTGGCACTGGAACCTTGCTGGTTAATGGTGCCAGCATCGTCATAGGGCTTGAGGACCCGGCCTTCCAGACGCCCGCGCAGGCGCTTGCCCTTGAGCTCGGGGTAGATGCTTTCGAGGTTGACGATAATCAGGTCGTCCGGTACGCCAAACACGGGCACATGGGCGGTTTTGGTTTCGGTGAGGCTGCCTGGATAGACCGGTTCGTAGTAGCCAGTGATCAGGCCATTGGGCGTATTGTCCGCCGAGCGCAAGCCGTAGACGTCCAACTGTTGCTTGAGGAAGCCGCGGATATCGCCGGCATTGCCCGGCACATTGGCCGCTGCAGCGCAGGTGGTGCCCCATATCGGATCGTTCTTCAGGCGTTGGCAGGCACTGCGCCAGGATTCGAAGCCGGCTTGCAGGTCGCTGTCCGAAACCACTGGCAGGGCGTCCCAGGTGGCGCTGACATAGGTCGCTACGGCGTGGGGTTTTTCGGGCGCAGGCGTGGGGGCGGGGGTGTTGCCGCCGTCGCATCCGGCGAGCAGCGCGATCATCGGCAGAGCCCACGCCAGTCGGCGGTTCCAGGGGTTCAACAGGTTATTCATACAAGTAAATTCCCAAGGCGATTGCCCGCGCAGGTTATGGCGCAAGCATCCATATTATTAATAGGGCTATTGGTCTTTGCGGGCGGGGCGAGGATACTGGCCGCCGTTTCCCGTGACCCTGAGCCACCATGACTTTTAAAAAACTGACTGTTGTATTGCTGGCCTGCCTGACGCTGACTGCCTGCGGTGGCGTTGATCCGAACTCGCCACTGGGCCAGCGCAAGGCCATTTTCAAGCAGATGCTCAAGACTGGCGAAGACCTGGGTGGCATGCTGCGCGGTCGCATCCCGTTCGACGGGGCGAAATTTGCCGAAGGTGCGGTCAAGCTCGACGCCCTGTCCCATGAGCCGTGGAAGCATTTTCCAACGGTGCGCGAAGAAGATCACACCAGCGCCAAGGACGATGTATGGCAAAAACAGGCGCAGTTCCAGGAACTGGCGCGCAACCTTGAGGCGGCCACCGGTGAATTGGTGATCGCCAGCCAGGTACAGCCTTATAAGGCCAGTAACCTGGGGCCGGCCGTGCAGAAAGTCGAAGATGCCTGCAGCGCCTGTCATAAGCAGTTTCGCGACCATTGAGCCTGATCGGGCAAGAAAGTCGAATACGCCTTACTTGTCCAGGTCGTCGAGGGCTTGCTGCAACTCTTTGCGCGATTCGGCGAGCTTGTCCTTACGCTTGTTGATCTTCTCGGAGTCGCCCTTTTTCATGGCCTTGTCGAGGTCGGCCTGACGGCGGCTGACTTCGTGCTTGGCATCCAGCACTTTGTTCTCGCGTTCCTTTTTCAGGGAGGCGTCGGTGCAGTGGGCGGTGACTTCGCTCAAGGCTTTTTCCAGGCCGGCTTGTTGTTCGCTGTTGCCGTGGGCCTTGGCTTGTTCGATCTGCACGCTGATGGCCTGGCGCTTGGCGGCGCAGCCGGTCAGTTGCGGGGCAGTCTCGGCAGCCAGCAATGGCGTGCTCAGTAAGCTGGTGACGGTCAGCAGGGCAAGCGGTGCAAGAAACTTCATGGAAACTCCAAAGTAAACAAGATCGTTGTCAGGTGGGCAGGATGATTTCTGCCGGCACCGGTTAATGTAGCGGGCCCGGGACTAAAAGCCGTCTATCCCGGCAGCCCGTAGTGTTTCACTCATGGCCACCACCTGAGGGTCGCGAAAAAAGGCGCTCAACTGCGCCGCGCGTCCCGGGCCGATTCCCGCTTCGGCCTGCCAGGCTTGAGTGTCTCGGGCGGCCAGGGCCTGCCAGCCGCCCGCGAGGTTGTTACGGGCGGTAGGTGGAACCCCCAGCGCCATCAGCCATTGTGCGAACGGTCGCTGGCGCGCAACTCGCAGGCCCGCAAGCAGGCGCGCACTGCTGCGTTCACCGAATCCGTCAATGGTAGCAAGCTCTGTCTCATCAAGGTTCAACCAATCCACCAAGCCGCTGATTTGACCGGCCTGGATCAAACTGTTCCAAGTCTCGCGGCCTATATGTGGCAGGTCCAGTCCCTGCTTGCCACTGAGCCAGGACAGCCGGGCCAGCAGTTGCTCTTCACAGGCTGGGGTCAGCCGCCAGCAGCTCAGGTGATGGAAATCACTCGCGACGGGCACCTTGATATCAGCGCGTGGGTGGCTACGCAGGATGACTTGGTCGAGCCTTGGGATCACTTGGCCAGCAAGGCTGATGGATATCTGGTCGCCAGGCCGGATATCCAGCGCCTGCCAACGCTTCAACGAACCGATGCTGACGCGCCTGATCTGGCGGTCGTCGAGCAGCACCGGGTGCAGCTCCAGGATCGGCGTGATACGGCCGGTGCGGCCGATCTTGAACTGCACTTGGCGCACATGGGCCAGGGCTTTGATAACCGGGTATTTCCAGGCAACAGCCCAATACGGCGTACTGGCCTGCCAGCGTTCGGCCGGGGCGCGCTGGCTTTGGTGCAGCACCACCCCATCGGTGGCGAACGGCAACGGCTGACCATGCCAAAAGGCACGCCAGTGACGGGCCTGTTCGAAGTTATCGATAGGTTGGCTGTAGCGCTGGCTGTCGCTAAAACCCCAGCGTGCGAGGCTGTCCAATTGCTGCTTGAGGTCTGCCGGCCCTTGGGGCCAGGCCCAGACAAACAGGCCGATACCTGCGGCGTCGATGTCGCTGAGTTGTTGGCGATTCATCAGCCCGGAGATTTTGCTGCGGGCATTCATGCCGCCTGCCTCGCCTTGTATATGGGCCTCAAGGCGCCAATACAGCTCACCTTGCACAAGCAGGTCAATGGCCTCGGGCAGTCGTTGCACAATACCGGGGATTCTGCGGGCCGAAGCGGTCCAGTCCTGGCCTAGCAGGCCATCGCCGCGGCTGATGACCTGGGCCAGGCGGCCTCCTCGGTAGACCAGGGTAACGGCCACGCCATCGACCTTGGGTTGTATCCACAGGTCGCTGCGTGTGCGGATCCAGTCTTCCACGGCGCGGTCGTTGATCAGCTTTTCAAGGCCCGTGTGCGGGACGGGGTGGGCGATGGTGCCCCGTGCGCTGGACAGTGGGTTGTCGGCCGGTGATGCCACCTGCGCAAAACAGCCCCTCCATTGCTCCAGCCGCCTGCGGGCCTGGTCGTAGAGCTCATCGCTGATCAGGGATTGGCCGAGCCGATGGTAGCTGTCATCCCACAGGCTGATTTGCCGTTGCAGGGCGGCTGTTTCGTCCCGGGCCTTGTCGGCTGGCCAGTCCGGGCAGTCCTGTGCCCAGGCGACGATAGGGAAGAGCATCAACAGCAGGTAGTGCAGCAGGCGTGGCGTCATCATGAGCATCCTTGCTCTGAAGGGGGCGCCCAGCCTAAAGCAAGCAAACACCCATAAAAAAGCCCCGCAGGCGCGAGGCTTTTTACCGGGTGTTTCTGCTTACTTGAACAGACCGCCCAGGGCTTTCACGGTGTCGTTGCTGTCAGCCTTGGCCTGTTGCTTTTGCGACGCTTCGTCGAGCTTGCCTTGGGACTCGCCGACTTTTTTGCAACCTTTGTTTACCTGGTCCAGTGCAGCCTGCATGGCCTTCACCTTCAGATCTTCGCCATTGGCTTTGGCGGCATCGACCTTGGCTTGCAGTTCCTGGCTCTGTTTTTCGCAGTTGCCGGTTGCGCCGCCCAGTTGGGAAGTCAGGGCGCCAGTCAGGCCGCTCAGGTCAGCGGCTTGCACTGGCAGGGCGAACAGGCTGAACAGGACGGCGGCAGGGGCGAACGTGGAAATACGCATGAAAAACCTCAATGTTCGATTGCCTGCGCACTTGGCTGTCCCGAGCGGGCGCAATGCAATATCCAGTGTGGTTGAACGCTCGGGAGGGCGCGGATTCTAGTAGGCCATCATTTGGCCTGCAAGGGTTGGATCCAATTAATGTGAACTTGTAGGGGGCGAGCTTGTTCGCGAGGGCGTCGACAATAACGCGGGAAGCCTGATGCCCCGTGGAGTTCTGGAGATTTTCGCGAGCAAGCTCGCTCCTACAATTTAAGGCAATAAAAAGCCCTGCCGGGCGAACCGGGCAGGGCCTTGGGTGTTGCGAGCAGCGATTACAGGCCGGCAGCGGTGCGCAGGTCGTCGGCGCGGTCGGTTTTTTCCCAGGTGAACGTAGTGAAGGTGTCGTCGCCGACGGTCTTCTGTTCAGGGGTGCGACCGAAGTGGCCGTAGGCCGCGGTTTCCTGGTACATCGGGTGCAGCAGGTCGAGCATGGTGGTGATTGCGTACGGACGCAGGTCGAAGATCTCACGCACCAGCTTGACGATCTTGTCGTCGCTGATCTTGCCGGTACCGAAGGTGTTCAGCGAGATCGACGTAGGCTGGGCTACACCAATAGCGTAGGAAACCTGAATCTCGCAACGCTCGGCCAGGCCGGCGGCGACGATGTTCTTGGCCACATAACGACCGGCGTAGGCTGCCGAGCGGTCAACCTTGGATGGATCCTTGCCGGAGAACGCGCCACCGCCGTGACGGGCCATGCCACCGTAGCTGTCGACGATGATCTTGCGCCCGGTCAGGCCGCAGTCGCCCACCGGGCCACCAATGATGAACTGGCCGGTCGGGTTGATGTGGAACTGGGTGTCCTTGGTCAGCAGTTCGGCAGGCAGCACGTGCTTGACGATCAGCTCCATCACGCCTTCGCGCAGGTCTTTGTAGGAGACTTCCGGGTTGTGCTGGGTCGACAGCACCACGGCGTCGATGCCCACTACTTTGCCGCCTTCGTAACGGCAGGTCACCTGGGACTTGGCGTCCGGGCGCAGCCAAGGCAGCAGGCCGGATTTACGGGCCTCGGCCTGGCGCTTGACCAGTTGGTGGGAGAAGGTGATCGGCGCAGGCATCAAAACGTCGGTTTCGTTGCTGGCGTAGCCGAACATCAGGCCCTGGTCGCCGGCGCCCTGGTCTTCTGGCTTGGCACGGTCGACACCCTGGTTGATGTCAGGCGACTGCTTGCCAATGATGTTCATCACCCCGCAGGTCGCGCCGTCGAAGCCGACGTCGGAGCTGGTGTAGCCGATGTCGGTGATCACGTCACGGACGATCTGCTCCAGGTCGACCCAGGCCGAGGTGGTGACTTCACCGGCGATGATCGCCACGCCCGTTTTCACCAGCGTCTCGCACGCCACGCGGGCGAACTTGTCTTCAGCAATGATGGCGTCCAGCACCGCATCAGAAATCTGGTCGGCGATTTTGTCCGGATGCCCTTCAGACACGGACTCGGAGGTGAAAAGGGAATATTCGCTCATCTCGATGTTTTCCTGATATTTACCGATGGTGAGTGTCGCCAGATGGCCGCTGAAAGTGGCGGACCTGAATCTGGAAACCATTACGTAAGCCTACATAGAGGCTTTCCCCGGGAACGAGTCCCGCAGCGGTGGCCCAACGGGCCAGATCGTCCTGTTCAAACCCCAACCATAGATCACCGCAGGCCTCCCTGGCCCAACTCTGGTTGTGGCTGCATAAATCAGTTACCAGCAGGCTACCGCCCGGTTGCAGCAAACCGGCCATCTGCCTGAGCGCATCGGCCGGTGCGGCGAAATGGTGAAGGACCATGTTCAACACCACGCAGTCGGCTTGCAGCCCTACATCATTCAAGGCATCGGCCAGCCGCAGGCTGACGTTGCCCAAGTGCTCGCGCTCGCACAGCTGGCGCGCCAGCTCCAGCATGGCCGGGCTGTTGTCCAGCGCCGTCACCTGGTGGAAGCGCCGTGCCAGGTCCGGCAGGAACCCGCCATCGCCCGGCCCGACTTCCAGCGCCGTGGCTCCTGGGTTGAAGCCCAGCTTGTCGAGCAGCGCCAGCACGCTTTCGCGGTATTGAGGCAGCCCGGCAATCAGGTCCTGCTGGGCGCGAAACTTGTCCGCCACCCGTGAGAAAAAGTCCTGGCTGGCGGCGGCGCGTTGCCCGTGGACATGAGCGATGCGCGATTGCACGTCAGCCGGCAGGGCCAGGTTGTCCACTTCTTCGAGCAATGCCGCGTGCAGCTTGCCACCCAGCAAATCGTTGTGGGGCAGGGCGCGACGGTAAAAAATCGCATTGCCTTCACGGCGGGTGGCTACCAGGTCAGCCTGGGCCAGCACTTTCAGGTGGTGGCTCATGCCGGACTGGCCAATGGCAAAGATCCGCGCCAGTTCCAGCACGCCAAACGAGTCGTTGGCCAGGGCGCGCAGTACATTCAGGCGCAGCGGATCGCCGCCGGCCTTGCACAGGGCCGCCAGCTCATCGCAATCGTCGGGGCGAATGGAAGGCGCAGGTAAGTTCATAAGGGCAGCAGTCTAGTGATGAGGTCAAATCCTCGCAAGGCCAATATCAAAAAGTTTTGATATTGGTCGATAATCGGTGGTTATAAGCAGGCGCTATAACCTTTAGACGAACGGCGGGAAGTGTTCTTGCTGTCAATGCAGTCCAAACCACAGGAAAAACCCACATAAGTCGGTATCTGTCATTGCCCCTGAGGCCTTGGCTGAGGGAAAATGCCGGTCCTTTTTTCCGTTTCTTTTATTCAACCCCAGGAGATCAGCGATGCCCAGCCGTCGTGAGCGTGCCAACGCCATTCGTGCCCTCAGCATGGATGCCGTGCAAAAAGCCAACAGCGGCCATCCCGGTGCCCCGATGGGCATGGCGGATATCGCCGAGGTACTTTGGCGTGACTACCTGAAACACAACCCGAGCAACCCATCGTTCGCCGACCGTGACCGCTTCGTGCTGTCCAACGGCCATGGCTCGATGCTGATCTATTCGTTGCTGCACCTGACCGGCTATGACCTGTCCATCGACGATCTCAAGCAGTTCCGCCAACTGCACAGCCGCACCCCGGGCCACCCGGAATTCGGCTACACCCCAGGCGTGGAGACCACCACCGGTCCCCTGGGCCAAGGCCTGGCCAATGCCGTGGGTTTTGCCCTGGCAGAAAAAGTCCTAGCGGCGCAGTTCAACCGTCCGGGCCACAACGTTGTCGACCACCACACCTACGTGTTCCTGGGTGATGGCTGCATGATGGAAGGCATTTCCCACGAAGTCAGCTCCCTGGCCGGTACCCTGGGCCTGGGCAAGCTGATCGCCTTCTACGATGACAACGGCATCTCCATCGACGGCGAAGTCGAAGGCTGGTTCACCGACGACACGCCAAAGCGTTTCGAAGCCTACAACTGGCAGGTGATCCGCAATGTGGACGGCCACGATCCGGAAGAGATCAAGACCGCCATCGAAACCGCGCGTAAAAGCGAGCAGCCGACCCTGATCTGCTGCAAGACCACCATCGGTTTCGGTTCGCCGAACAAGCAAGGCAAGGAAGACTGCCACGGCGCCCCACTGGGTGACGCGGAAATCGCCCTGACCCGTGAAGCGCTGAAGTGGAACCATGGCCCGTTCGAAATCCCGGCTGATATCTACGCCGAGTGGGACGCCAAGGAAGCCGGTCGCGCTGCAGAAGCGGAGTGGGACCAGCGTTTTGAAGCCTACGCCGCTGAATTCCCGGCATTGGCCATTGAGCTCAAGAGCCGCCTCAATGGTGACCTGCCGCTGGACTTCTCGGCCAAGGCCGACGAGTACATCGCTGAAGTGGCCGCCAAGGGCGAAACCATTGCCAGCCGCAAAGCCAGCCAGAACGCCCTGAATGCCTACGGTCCACTGCTGCCTGAGCTGCTTGGCGGTTCGGCTGACCTGGCCGGTTCCAACCTGACCCTGTGGAAAGGTTGCAAAGGGGTCTCGGCTGAAGACGCCAGCGGCAACTACATGTACTACGGCGTACGCGAGTTCGGCATGAGCGCCATCATGAACGGCGTTGCCCTGCACGGCGGCCTGGTGCCTTACGGCGCGACCTTCCTGATGTTCATGGAATACGCACGTAATGCCGTGCGCATGGCCGCGCTGATGAAGAAGCGTGTGATCCACGTGTACACCCACGACTCCATCGGCCTGGGCGAAGACGGCCCGACGCACCAGCCGGTCGAGCAACTGACCAGCCTGCGTACTACCCCGAACCTGGACTGCTGGCGCCCATCGGACGCGGTCGAATCGGCCGTGGCCTGGAAACACGCGATCGAGCGCAAGGACGGCCCTTCGGCGCTGATCTTCTCGCGTCAGAACCTGCAGCACCAAGTGCGTACCGACGCGCAGATCGCCGCTATCAGCCGTGGCGGCTACGTGCTCAAGGATTGCATCGGCGAGCCGGAGCTGATCCTGATCTCCACCGGTTCCGAAGTGGGCCTGACCGTTCAGGCCTACGACAAGCTGACCGCCCAAGGCCGCAACGTACGTGTTGTGTCCATGCCGTGCACCAGCGTGTTCGAAGCCCAGGACGCGGACTACAAGCAATCGGTCCTGCCGTTGCAGGTCAGCGCGCGTATCGCCATCGAAGCGGCTCACGCCGACTACTGGTACAAGTACGTTGGCCTGGAAGGCCGCGTGATCGGCATGACCACCTACGGTGAGTCGGCGCCGGCGCCAGCGTTGTTCGAAGAGTTCGGTTTTACCCTGGAAAACATCCTGGGTCAGGCTGAAGAGCTGCTGGAAGACTAAGGCTGTAGATTGGGGTAGCTGTACTGACGCCTTCGCGAGCAAGCCCGCTCCCACATTTGGAATGCATTTCAACTGTGGGAGCGGGCTTGCTCGCGAAGGCGGCGGCACATTCACCCCATTACCCAAGGTAATCGAGAACCCCATGCCTCAACCCCGTCCCTACAAAGTTGCACTCAACGGCTACGGCCGAATTGGTCGTTGCGTCTTGCGTGCTCTGTTCGAGCGAGGGGCGGCGGCCGGGTTTGAAATTGTTGCGATCAACGATCTGGCTGATATGGCCAGCATCGAATACCTGACACGCTTCGACTCCACCCACGGCCGGTTTCCGGGCGAAGTGCGGATCGACGGCGATTGTCTGCATATCAATGGCAACTGCGTGAAGGTTTTGCGCAGTGCCACGCCCGAGGGCATCGACTGGGCGGCGCTGGGCGTCGACCTGGTGTTGGAATGCTCTGGTGCCTATAACACCCGTGCCGATGGCCAGCGCTTCCTCGACGCCGGCGCACCACGCGTGCTGTTTTCCCAGCCGATGGCCAGCGAGGCGGATGTCGACGCCACCATCGTCTACGGCGTCAACCAGGACTGCCTGACCGGTGACGAGTTGCTGGTGTCCAACGCCTCTTGCACCACCAACTGCGGCGTACCGCTGTTGCGCCTGCTGGACCAGGCGATTGGCCTGGAGTACGTGTCGATTACCACCATTCACTCGGCGATGAACGACCAGCCGGTGATCGACGCCTATCACCATGAAGACCTGCGCCGCACCCGTTCGGCGTTTCAGTCGGTGATTCCGGTGTCCACCGGCCTGGCTCGCGGTATCGAACGCCTGCTGCCGGAACTTGCCGGGCGAATCCAGGCCAAAGCAGTGCGCGTGCCGACGGTGAACGTGTCGTGCCTGGATATCACCTTGCAGACCGTCAGCGATACCGATGCCGGCGAGGTCAACCGGATCCTGCGTGACGCCGCCACCAGCGGCCCGCTCAAAGGCTTGCTGGCCTACACCGAGTTGCCGCACGCCAGTTGTGATTTCAACCACGACCCGCATTCGGCCATCGTGGATGCCAGCCAGACCCGTGTTTCCGGGCCAAGGCTGGTGAATATCCTGGCCTGGTTCGATAACGAATGGGGCTTTGCCAACCGCATGCTCGACGTAGCAGAGCACTATCTGCACATCGCTACTAAACAACCTCAACAGTAATTCAGGAACTGCGACCCATGACCGTGTTGAAGATGACCGACCTCGATCTGCAAGGTAAGCGCGTACTGATCCGCGAAGACCTCAACGTCCCAGTCAAGGACGGTGTAGTCACCAGCGATGCGCGAATCCTGGCTTCGCTGCCGACCATCAAGCTGGCCCTGGAAAAAGGCGCGGCCGTGATGGTCTGCTCCCACCTGGGTCGTCCGACCGAAGGTGAGTTCTCTGCCGAAAACAGCCTCAAGCCTGTAGCCGATTACCTGAGCAAGGCCCTGGGCCGCGAAGTGCCGTTGGTGGCCGACTACCTGGGCGGCGTCTCTGTTGCGGCCGGCGACATCGTGTTGTTCGAGAACGTGCGCTTCAACAAGGGCGAGAAAAAGAACAGCGACGAACTGGCCCAGCAATATGCGGCGCTGTGCGACGTGTTTGTGATGGACGCTTTTGGCACCGCTCACCGCGCCGAGGGTTCGACCCATGGCGTGGCCAAGTTCGCCAAGGTGGCCGCTGCTGGCCCGTTGCTGGCTGCCGAGTTGGACGCACTGGGCAAGGCCCTGGGCGCACCGGCCCAGCCAATGGCTGCCATCGTGGCCGGCTCCAAGGTGTCGACCAAGCTGGACGTGCTCAACAGCCTGAGCCAGATCTGCAACCAACTGATCGTTGGCGGCGGCATTGCCAACACCTTCCTGGCGGCTGCTGGCCATCCGGTAGGCAAGTCCCTGTATGAGCCGGATCTGCTGGACACCGCCCGCGCCATCGCGGCCAAGGTCAGCGTGCCACTGCCGGTGGACGTGGTGGTGGCCAAGGAATTCGCCGAAAGCGCCGAAGCCACCGTCAAGCTGATTGCTGACGTGGCGGCTGACGACATGATCCTGGATATCGGCCCGCAGACGGCAGCGAACTTCGCTGAACTGCTGAAAGCCTCCCAGACCATCCTGTGGAACGGCCCGGTCGGTGTGTTCGAGTTCGACCAGTTTGGCAACGGCACCAAAGTGCTGGCCAAGGCGATTGCCGAAAGCTCGGCCTTCTCGATTGCCGGCGGTGGCGACACCCTGGCGGCCATCGATAAATATGGCGTTGCTGAGCAGATCTCCTACATTTCTACCGGTGGTGGCGCATTCCTTGAGTTTGTCGAAGGCAAGGTACTGCCAGCCGTTGAAGTGCTGGAAAGCCGAGCCAAGGGCTGAGGCCCAGGGTCTGGAAAAGGAGCATTCCCATGATCAAGCCATTCGCGTTGGTGATTGCGGCAGGCCTGTTGGCCGGCTGCGGCAGCGCGCCCAAGGAGTCGCCAGAGGCCCCAGGGGCTGCGCCGCACAAGGGCTGCTACCAGGCCGACTGGCAGGCGGAGACCATGCCGGTGATCAGCAAGCGCATAGGGCCCGACAGGCTGGAGAAGTACGATTCCCCGCCCAAAGGTAAGGAACAGGGTTGCCCTTGATGGGTCTGATTCACTAACCGACAGCACTGGCGGCCCCAGGCCGCCGTTCGAGGATTGGCAATGAAAGGCGTTATCGCCCTGGCAGCACTGGCTTTATTAGCCGGTTGCGCCAACCTGAACATGTTCAACAAGGCACAGCCCCAGCAAGACACATGGACCACCTGGGTATGCGACAGCCAGGCCCAGGTGAACTGGCGGTTCGTCGATAGCGACCGCAAGCAGGTAGATGTGCGCCTCGGCGGCTCCGACCAGGTGTATCGCCTCAAGGAAGACGTGGCGGCCTCCGGCGCGCTGTATAGCAATGAGCAGTTGGCATTTCACACAAAGGGTGAGGAAGGCCTGGTGTATTGGGTCGCCACCGACGATTTGATCGGCCGGGGCTGCAAGGCCCAGTAATACAGAACACTGAAGATCTCATGTAGGAGCGGGCTTGCCCGCGAAAGCGGTGGGTCAGTTGGCGAATTCGGTGTCTGGCACACCGCTTTCGCAGGCAAGCCAGCTCTCACATGATTCGGTTCCAGATTGGAATTTGGGTCAGCCCCAGTAGCAATAACGATTCAGCAGACCAAGGCTCAACCCCTTGATCTGCAATAACTTGAATAGCAGCCGCCGCTACGGCAGGCTTGCACGATTAACGACCCTCGACCGGGAGAGACAACACAATGGCACTTATCAGCATGCGTCAAATGCTGGACCACGCAGCCGAGTTCGGCTACGGCGTCCCAGCCTTTAACGTCAACAACCTTGAGCAGATGCGCGCCATCATGGAAGCCGCTGACAAGACCGACTCCCCAGTGATCGTCCAGGCTTCGGCCGGTGCGCGCAAATACGCCGGTGCCCCGTTCCTGCGTCACCTGATCCTCGCGGCAATCGAAGAGTTCCCACACATCCCGGTGTGCATGCACCAGGACCACGGCACCAGCCCTGACGTGTGCCAGCGCTCGATCCAACTGGGCTTCAGCTCGGTGATGATGGACGGCTCCCTCGGCGAAGACGGCAAGACCCCGACCGACTACGACTACAACGTACGCGTCACCCAACAGACCGTAGCCCTGGCTCACGCCTGTGGTGTGTCGGTAGAAGGCGAGCTGGGCTGCCTGGGTTCGTTGGAAACCGGCATGGCCGGTGAAGAAGACGGCATCGGCGCCGAAGGCGTGCTGGATCACAGCCAGATGCTGACCGACCCTGAAGAAGCCGCTGACTTCGTCAAGCGCACCCAGGTCGACGCCCTGGCCATCGCCATCGGCACCAGCCACGGCGCCTACAAATTCACCAAGCCACCTACCGGCGACGTGCTGGCCATCGACCGCATCAAGGAAATCCACAAGCGCATCCCCAACACCCACCTGGTGATGCACGGTTCTTCCTCGGTACCGCAAGAATGGCTGGCGATCATCAACCAGTACGGCGGCGACATCAAAGAAACCTACGGCGTACCGGTTGAAGAAATCGTCGAAGGCATCAAGCACGGCGTACGCAAGGTCAACATCGACACCGACCTGCGCCTGGCGTCCACCGGTGCAATGCGTCGCCTGATGGCCACCAACCCGAGCGAGTTCGACCCGCGTAAATTCTTCGGCGCTACCGTGACTGCGATGCGTGATGTGTGTATCGCACGTTATGAAGCGTTCGGCACTGCCGGCAATGCTTCGAAGATCAAGCCGGTGTCGTTGGAAGCGATGTACCAGCGGTATTTGAAAGGTGAGTTGAACGCTAAGGTGAACTAAGCCTAAAGCGTTTAAAAAGAAACCCGCAGCGATGCGGGTTAATGAGATGGTCACCCCCAACACCCTGTGAGGGCTACGCTTTCACGGGGTGTTTTGTTTTCGGAGGCCATTATCATGAGCGAGTCAGCACTGATCGGAATCGATCTCGGCAAACATAATTTCCACCTTCACGGTCAGAATAAATCGGGCGGTGAGGTGTTTCGCAATAAGCTTACACGGACACAGATGAGACAGTTTTCAGTAACTTCCCAAGCTGTGTTGTGGTGATGGAAGCCTGTACGGCAACGGATCTGTGCGCTTCCCCGAAAACTACTAAAACACTTAGGTGTAGAAGCCCATACTTGATCTGACAGTTACCGGATTTGCGACCGTGACTGTCAGGCCCAATTCAGTTGGTCATTTTGACCTGCCAGATTTTCTTTCTTTCCTTAAGTGTCCGGGGCGGCGCACAGCCACGGTACATTTTCCTTTGTGAGCCGGTTGATCATTGTGGTTGGCCATCCACTGGTCAAGGTCGTCCCACAAAGCTCCATTGATCTCTCTACCTCAGCCTATCTGGTTTGCACGACACCACTTTGTCTGTCTACCGCTTTTCACGGCTTAACCGTTACATCCACCGTTAGGATATTTATCGTCAGCCACCCAAGATTTGGCTCTTGGATTTATTTCAAAAAATTATAAAAAACTGTCATTTTTCACAGGTGCATTTTTATAAGGTTCACATAAAGTTGGTCTTGCAAATTAAGTATGGTCAGGCAGAGAGTGGCGTCTTGATTGTTATTTATTTTTAAGCTGCGGTGAGGGTGGAAAAAATGGCAAATGAAAATACTGCACTTCAGGGGACTTATTTTAGTGAGGGCGTTAACGGCACGTATTATACGTTTCACATAACTTTTGCAGATTATGATGCCGGAGTGATAAGAGGTAGGTGGGGTAAAGGTCGATTTTTGGGGCATTCTATGGGGCGATCTGGGTATCATCGCGCCGCTGACGGAACAACCACCGATATGACACTAAATTTTATTTTTGAGAAGTGTGTGTTGGTAGCTACAGACTATAAATATAATAGGTTAACAGGTAATTTGGTTAATATGTTTAATGATGAAGTGATTTCGTCGATTGTTTTCAATAAGTCAAAAGATCAAATTGTCAGTGATTAAAGTAAAAGTTTTTGTGGTGATATATAAAGATTGTTTGGGCTTCATTGTTCGTGTTTTTGTTTATATTTTTATGAGGGTTGAATAATGGCGGGACAACAAAATCCAGCTCTTCAGAAAGCGTTTATTTCTGAAACTGTTGCTGATGGTTCCTATTATACGGTGGTTGTTAAGTTTGCGGACTATGACACCGGTTCCATAACGGGTGTCTGGGGTAAGAACAGTGGGCCTTCAACTGCTCTTGGGCAGTCAGGTTATCACAGGCTTGACGAGTCTCAAGAAAGTAGCATTGGTTTCGATTTTGGCAATGAACGATGTATTTTGCTAGCTAGTGACTATGAGTATAAGAGGCTAGAAGGGACACTTTATAATAAGCAGACAAAGGTTTCCGTGCCTATAGTATTTAATCGGGCGTGATGTTGGATGTGCTATCGCCAACTGTATAGGGGTCGAAGTATGCTAGGAAAAACGCATTAGAGGGGAGTGGTATATACTTAACCTTCTTCGGATGCCCCTTTTTCCTGACGTCGGCTCTTGCCGCCCAACGCGCATGCATTTGCATTGGTTAAGGCTGGGCCTTCGTTTCATAGCGCGAGGCTCAAGCCTTAAGTAAATTCATCACGCCGTAGTCTTATTCGGTGGCAAAGTGCTGTCGCATTGCAAGGCAGGAATGTAATGGTGGAACTTTAGGGAGATTTTGACTGTAAAGGGGGCAGATATATTTAACTGCTAAAGAGAGCTGTGTCCTTTGCCTAGAGTTGATTTTGTTGTACTAGGGGTTTTCAGGCACTCACAAACCATTGTGGGAGCGGGCTTGCCCGCGATAGCGGTGTATCAGTCGATAAATGGGTGACTGGTACGCCCTCATCGCGGGCAAGCCCGCTCCCACATTTGGATGGTGTTCGGCTTATTTATCGACCAGTATTTTGGGGTTTGAATTCCCCCAAACCGTATAAAGGTCAGCCAACAACGCCCCATTGATATCCTCTACCTCCGCCTGCGTGGTCTGCACATTCCCCTGCTTGCCAAACAGCACCACCTCATCCCCACTCTTCACGCTCGGCACATCGGTCACATCCACCATCAAGGTGTTCATCGACACCTTGCCCACCACCGGCACCCGATGCCCATTGATCAGCACGATGCCTTTATTGGTGAACGCCCGGCGATAGCCGTCGGAATAGCCCACGGTGATGTTGGCCAGTTTCGAATCCCGCGCCAGGGTGTAGGTGCGGTCGTAGCCGACGGTGTTGCCCTTGGGGTAGCTGTTAACCGAGGCCACGTGGGATTTGAACTGCATCACCCGCTTGTACTCGGTGAACGATGGCACGGTGTCGCCGAACAGCAGGCCGCCGGGGCGCACCATGTCCAGGCGAGACTCGGGCACTTCCAGGGTGGCGAAGGAGTTGGCGGCGTGCAGGGTGATTTTGCTGCGGTCCAGTTGGGCGACGTTGATCAGCCAGTTGGCCTGCTCGTTGAAGGCCTTGAGGCCGGCGCGTACGTCGGCGGCGTCTTCGACGGCGAAGTGGGTCATGATCGCCTTCACTTCCAGGTTCGGTACCTTGGTGATGGCCACGGCATCGCGTCGGCCTTGGGCGGTGGTCATTTCCACGCCGTTGCGGCTCATGCCGCTGGAGTTCAGGCCCAGGTGGACCACCAAAGGGCGGCCATGATGTTCGGCGATCAGGCTGGCGCGCACGGCGAAGTCGAGGTTGCCCACCAGCTCTTCGACGTTGTATGGCAGTGCTGCTTCCAGTTCGCTCAGCGCGGCGGTGCGTACGCGGATCAGTTGGCCCTTGAAGCCGCTTTCACGTACGACGCGGGCTTCTTCATTACTGGCCACGCCCACGCAAGGTACGCCGAGCTTGATCACCGACGGCATCAGCAGGCCGATACCGTGGCCATAAGCGTCCGCCTTGAGCACGGCGCAGATTTTCGACTTGTCGGCGAGGCTGGTTTGCAGGGTGCGGATGTTGTGTTCGAACGCGGCTTTGCTGATTTCAACCCAGGCGTTGCTGTCCTGGATATTGACCTGGGCCACCCCGTCGGTCATCGACAACGGCGGAGCAGCGAAGGCCGGGTTTTGCAGCAGAACCATGCCCATGGAAAGGGCGAGTAGGGTGCGAGTGAAGGGCATTGGTGAGTCTCCATGACTTTCTTATAGGGAAGCATTGCGCGTGCGCGGCGCCATACTCGAATTGTCCTACAAAAAAGTCGAGACCCAGGGTCGCTGTTCTGTCCTAAAGCGTCGTGAGAATGATCGGACTGTCAGTTGTGATCGATATCCAGTTTGGCAAATGTCACTTTGCCGCCCTCTTTGCTGTCGCCGCTGTTGTCTTGCACATACACACCGGCCTTGAAGTACAAAGGCTTTTTGCCCCAGGCCGCGCCCAGGCGTTCGTTCCATTGGCCGTTGGCGGCTTCAATGCTCAGCAGGCCGGCCTTGTTCAGGTGGATGACGTAGGTGAAGTTGCGCTGCAGTGGCACATTCTCGGCCACGATGATCACCCGACCTTTGCTGTCATCCGGGCGCATGCGCACTTTGGCGACAATGCTGCCGGTCTGGGTTTTTTCCTTGTACTGGTATTCGACTTTGACCAGCGGTTTCTGGCTGTCATAGGCGTGAATCTGACCGATCACAATCTTGCCCGAGGACGGCACCTGGTTGATGGCCAGGGTGGCGCGCAGGTAGTTGTCGGCTTCAGGGTAAGTCCAATTGCGCAGCCGCCCATCGGCATAGGTTTCGCGCAGTTCGCTGCGCGGGTAGATCGCGTTTTCGGTACGGGTGCCGGTGACCGGGGACCAGAATTGCACGCTGCTGCCTTCGGCCTGGAAGTACTTGCCCTTGAAGCCGCTGAGCAGTTTAGGGGTGTCGATGGTGGCCGGTGGAGTGCCAACAGGGATGCTCAGGTTCCAGGTGGACAGATCAATCATGGAGTGCGCCTTTGCTGTACGAAAGAAGGGTCAAAAGGCTTTGGCCCGAGGGGTGGCGCGTTCTTTATAAGCGGCTGGTAACTGTTTGTTAATGATTTTTAGGCGGTTTATTGGCGTCAATAGCCTGTCAAAAAGCCATCTTTCCCGTAATCCGGGAGCTGTAGCGCCTGACCGTTAGTCGGTTGTGTGCGCTTTGGCGCAATGATGCTCCCGTCGTGCCTTCTGCTTTAAGGGATCCAAGGCTAGAGTGACTCCACATTAAGTGTCCGGTTTTGTCTCAAAATTGACCGGAACGAACCCTCAAGGAAGAGATGCAGCATGGAATCCGTTCCAACCCTGGCCGAAGGCTCTTCAGTGCTCCTGGTGGTCGATGACTACCCGGAAAACCTGATCAGCATGCGCGCGCTCCTGCAGCGCGAGGACTGGCAGGTGTTGACGGCGGGCTCCGGCGAGGAAGCCCTGGGGCTGCTACTGGAGCGTGATGTCGACCTGGTACTGCTGGATGTGCGGATGCCGGGCATGGATGGCTTTGAAGTGGCGCGCTTGATGCGCGGCAGCCAGCGCACCTGCATGACGCCGATCATCTTCCTGAGCGCCAATGAGCAATCGCCCGCCGCCGTGCTCGAAGGCTATGCCAGTGGCGCCATCGACTACCTGTTCAAACCCTTTGACCCGAATATTCTCAAGCCCAAGGTCCAGGCCTTGCTGGAGCATCAGCGTAACCGCCGGGCCTTGCAGCGTCTGAGTCATGATCTGGAGGCGGCTCGGGCCTTTAATGCCTCGGTGCTCGACAACGCCGCCGAGGGCATTCTGGTGGTGGGCGAAGACGGGGTAGTCAGCTACGCCAATCCGGCCATTTCACGATTGCTCAATGCCACGGTGGACGAGTTGCAAGGCCAGGCGTTTCTGGGCTTCCTGCAAAAACCCCATATGCCCGACTGGTTTGGCTGCGAGCTGTACGCCGGCTACGTGCGTGGCGAAACCTGGCGCCTGCATGATGCGATCCTGCGCACCGCGCCCGGCCAGCAGTTGCCGGTGGCGATGTCCTGTGCGCCGTTGCCCCCGGAGCAGAGGGCCATGGTGGTGACTGTGCAAGACATGTCGCAGGTGCGCCATTTGCATCAGCAACTGGAGTCCCAGGCCGTCACCGACCCGCTCACCGGGTTGCTCAACCGGCGTGGTTTTTACCAGACCGTGGAGACGATCCTGCTGCGCAACGAGCGCAGCGAGCATGCCATGGTGCTGCTGTACATGGACCTGGACGGTTTCAAGCGGGTCAACGATTCGGTGGGGCACGACGCCGGCGACCGGGTGCTGCGCTGGGTCTCGGAGCAATTGGAACTGTGCCTGCGCAGTAGTGACATTCTTGGCCGCCTTGGTGGGGATGAGTTTGTCGCGTTGCTGGAGCTGGAATACGCGGAACAGGCCGCCAAGCTCGCCGAACAGTTGATCGAGCGGGTATCGATCTGCCAGCAGGTGGATGGCCTGGAGGTCATGCTGGGGGTCAGTATTGGCATCGCCACGTTCCCCGATTGCGGCCGCGATTTGTCCGGCCTGCTGCGTGCCGCCGATATCGCGATGTACGAAGCCAAGCGGGCAGGGCGTCAGCAATATCGCTATTACGATCAGGAAATGAACGGCCGAGCCCGCTCGCGCCTGATGCTTGAAAGCAGTGTGCGCGAGGCCATCGACCACAAGCAGGTAACGTTGGTGTACCAGCCCCAGGTGTCCCTGCTGGACGGGCACCTGCGCGGTGTCGAAGCCTTGTTGCGCTGGCAGCATCCGAGTGTGGGCGACGTGCCGCCTGGGTTGTTCATGCCCTTGCTGGAGGAGGCGCGCCTGATCAGCCAGCTCAGCAGTTGGATTTACCATCAGGTGGCATTGGCGCGCCAGGCCTGGGCTTCGGTCATGAGCGACGACTGGGTGCTCAGCGTCAGCCTGAGCAGCAGCCAGTTCAATATGCCCAACCTGGTACCTCAACTGCAGCAGGCACTGGAGCGACATGGGCTGCACGGGCGGCAGCTGGAAGTGGAAATCGCAGAAGAAAGCCTGATGCACAATATTGAAGAGTCGACCAAGCAACTCAAGCAGCTACGACGCCTGGGGGTGCGTATTGCCCTGGATGACTTCGGCTCGGGCAACTGCTCCCTGGCCCATCTGCGTGACCTGGAGTTCGACACCCTCAAGCTCGACCCCGGCCTGGTGGCCCGCGTGCTCGGCTCGCCACGGGAGGCGGCGCTGGCCCGCAGCATTATCGAACTGTGTGGGCACTTCGGCTTGCTGGTGATTGCCGAAGGTGTAGAGACCCTTGAGCAATGTCACTGGCTGCAGGCCAATGGCTGCCAGTTTATTCAGGGGCCGCTGGTGGCCCTGCCCCTGACCGCCGAAGAGATTTCCCTGTGGCCGCAGCGTTTCGCGCTACGCGCAGGCCCCTGCTGAATTCGCTACACTGGCGGCCTCAAGCCCCTGCCGTTCGAACCCATGACTGCGCTGAAATACCTCCAGGCCTATCCCGCCGCCCTGCAAGAGCAAGTACGCCAATTGATCGCCAAGGATCAACTGGGCGACTACCTGCAGCAGCGTTACCCCGAGCGCCATGCGGTGCAGAGTGACAAGGCGCTGTACAGCTACGCCCAGGCTCTGAAGCAGGAGCACCTGCGCAACGCGCCGGCCATCGACAAGGTGCTGTTCGACAACCGCCTGGACCTGACCCACCGCGCCCTTGGCCTGCACACCACGATCTCGCGGGTGCAGGGTGGCAACCTCAAGTCCAAGAAAGAGATCCGCATCGCCGCGTTGTTCAAGGAAGCGGCGCCGCAATTCCTGAAAATGATCGTCGTCCACGAACTGGCACACTTCAAGGAATCGGACCACAACAAGGCGTTCTATAAACTCTGCGAATACATGATGCCCGGCTACCATCAGGTGGAGTTCGACCTGCGGGTGTACCTGACTTATCGCGACTTGCAGGGCAAGTGCTAATCACAAGGCGACCGATCATGGACGTGAGTAAGACCAAGAGCAGTTTCTACCGCCGCCTGTATGTGGCGTACCTGATCGACAGCCAATTGGCCAGCAGTGTCCCGGCGTTGACCGAGGTGACGGGCATGCCTCGGCGCACGGCCCAGGACACCATCGCGGCGTTGGCGGATCTGGATATCGTCTGTGAATTCGAGCAGGAAGATGGCGCCCGCAACCATGCCGGGCGCTATCGGATTCGCGACTGGGGGGCGATTGACCGGGGCTGGATCGAGCGCCACCTGGTGCAGGTCAAGCAGGTGTTGGGCTACCCCTGAGGTTGGGGTGACAGGTCTGACGCTATCGCGGGCAAGCCCGCTCCTACAGGTTGATTGCGGTCAAATGTAGGAGCGGGCTTGCCCGCGATGGCGATCTCAAGCGCGCCGCATACCAATATGTGGAATGTCGTCTTCAAGGTAGACCTCACCCTCGACCTTGAACCCATATCTTGCGTAGTACCTCTGCAAACGCTCCTGGGCTGAAAGAAAGATCGGCATCTGCGGCCAGATATCGTCGATCTGCTTGAGGGCTTCTTTCAGCATCTGGTGGCCCAGGCCGTTGCCCCGTGCAGCCTCGGCCACGAGCACGCGGCCGATGACCACGTCGCCGCCATTCAGCTCCGGATCCAGCAGGCGCAGGTAGGCCACCAGTTGATTGTCCTGCCAGGCCATCAGGTGGTGGGTATCGCCCTCCAGGTCCTGGTTATCGATGTCCTGGTAGACGCATTTCTGCTCTACCACAAACACCTCCGAGCGCAGGCGCAAAATGGCATAGAGCTGTTCCTTGCCCAGATCATTGTGGTGCTTGCAAACCCAATCGACAGTCATCGTTCCATCTCGCTTAAAGACCTGAGCCGAATAGTAGTGCCCTGGCCGGCGACTGTCTTGGGCGATAGTGCAAACACTTGGAAAACCCTGTTTTTTGTGAGTGGCGTCAATTTGCCATCATTGAGTGCTTTCGCGGCCTGATTCTTTGTGTAATCTGCTGTACACCGCGAGCGATAAGCTACAGTCAGAACCTGGAAGTACTCCCGCCAGCGTCATCGCCCGCCAGAAACTGCCCGCTGTGCAAGGACAATAAGCATGCTGCGATTATCTCGTGCCGTTGCTTTGATCGTATTGCTGTTGCTGGGCCCTACAGTGGCCGCGGAACGCTTGCGCCTGGTGGCGGATGCGTGGCCGCCGTTTACCGATGCGACCCTGATCAATGGCGGCCTGGCTACCGATATCGTCAGCACCGCCCTGGCGCGTGCCGGCTATGCCAGTGATTTCGAGCAGGTGCCGTGGGCGCGCGCGTTGATGGGCGTGGGGGATGGGCGTTATGACGTGCTGATCAATGCCTGGTACGACGAGGCGCGCACGCACTTGGGGCAGTTTTCCGCCGAATACCTGCTCAACCGTGTGCGTTTTATCAAGCGCCGCGCCGATCCCATCGAGTTCCAGAACCTGCAGCAACTGCACGACTACCCCGTCGCGGTGGTGCGCGGCTACGCCTATTCGGCGGAGTTCGATGCTGATCCAAAACTGCAAAAAGTCCCGGTGCATAACTTCGCCATGGCCGTGCGCATGCTGGCTGCCCAGCGCGTGAGGCTGACGGTCGAGGATGAATATGTCGCACGTTTCTACCTGGCGCGGGAATCGCCCAGGGTGCGCAATGCCGTGGAGTTCCTGCCCAAACCCTTGAGCGAAAACAGCCTGCATATCCTGGTCAGCCTGAAAAACCCCAAGCATGAGCAGATCGTTGCCGGGTTTGATCGGGAGATCAGCAAGATGAAGGCCGATGGCAGTTATGCGCGGTTGCTGAAGCAGCATGGGATGTAGGGGGGCTTTAGCGCTCCATCGCAATGACGAACACCCCCTTGTGGCGAGCGGGCTTGCCCCGCGTTGGGCTGCGCAGCAGCCCCAGTAAGCCGAATGCGCTGTATCAGATAAAACGTAGCGGCTGGTTTTGGGGCTGCTTCGCAGCCCAGCGCGGGCGATGCGGCGTTCCGACAAGCCCGCTCGCCACAACAGCCCTATCTGCTCGCGCTAGTCTCCTTGATCAAATGCGCCGCCAGCGTACGCAACGGCCCCAATTGCCGACAGATCAAGGCCAACTGCGTCTGCACCAGGCGCTGGGCTTCGTCGATCTCATCCGGCATTTGCTCCAGCTCTACCGCCAGCGCTTCCTCGGCATCGCTTTGCACCGCGATCGGCTGTTTGTTCGCAAGCCCTGTGGCAATTTCGTCGATGCTGCTGGCGAGGGTCTTGCCCGCGCCTTCGATCAGGTGTTCACGCACGTCTGCCGGTAGTTGGGTATCGCGGTGCGCACCCAGCCCCGACAGGTAGCTGAGCAAGGTGTGGGACAGCACCAGGAAGCGGAAGCCCACGTCGGCTTCCTTACGGAAATGCCCCGGTTCCATCAGCATGTTGGCCAGGGTGGTGGACAGCGCGGCGTCGGCGTTGTGCGCATTGCGCCGGGCCAGGCGGTAGGCCAGGTCGTCGCTCTTGCCGGCGGCATATTGCTGCATGATCTGGCGCAGGTAGATGCTGTTGCAGGTCAGGGTGTTGGCCAGCACCTTGTTCAGGCGCCGGCCCTGCCAGTCCGGCAGGAACAGGAACACCGCCAACCCGGCGATCAGGCTGCCAAGCAGGGTATCGAACAGGCGCGGCAGGAACAGCCCGTAGCCATCGCCCACCTGGTTGAAGCAGAACAGCACCATCAGGGTAATGGCGGCGGTGGCCAAGGTGTAGCGGGTGGTGCGGTTGATAAAGAACACCAGCCCGGCAGCGATGGCGAACATCGATTGCACCAGGGGGCTGGGGAACAGATCGAACAGCGCCCAGGCCACCGTCAGGCCGATGGCCGTGCCGACGATCCGCTGACCGAGCTTGCGCCGCGTCGCGCCGTAGTTGGGCTGGCAGACGAACAGGGTGGTGAGGATGATCCAGTAGCCCTGGGACGGGTGGATCAAATGCACCATGCCGTAGCCCACACTCAGCGCCAGGGGCAGGCGCAGGGCGTGGCGGAACAGCAGCGAAGTCGGGGTCAGTTGGGTGCGCAGGCGCGTCCACATTTCTTTGAGATTGCGCGGCGAACGGTCCAACAGGCTGCTGTCGCTGGCATCGGCCAGGCTGTCGGGGTTGCTGGCGTCACTGAGCAGGCGGTCGAGGGTCGACAGGTTGGCCGCCAGCGCCCGCAACGAACGCAACAGGCCGCGCCAGGCCGGATTGCTCTGGATACGCAGGTGTTCCAGGGATGCATTCAGGTCGCCCAGGGCCTCGGCGAAGCTGGCGTCGTAGACAAACGGCTGGCGCAACTGGATCGACTCGGCGAGGGCCTGGCAGGCCTTGCCTTGCTGGCGCAGCAGGCGCTGGCAGCGGAACAGCACGTCACTGTGGAAGAACGCCTCGGCCAGCGCGTTGTAGGGGTAGTGGGAGGAACTGGCGCGTTCGTGGATGTCCTGGGCCAGGAAGTACAGCTTGAGGTAGCGGCTGACCTTGGACCCCGGCCGCCCGTTGCCGACACGGTGCAGGATGATTTCCTTGGCCGCATTGAGTGCGGCCACCACCCGGCCATTTTGTTGGGCCAATTCCAGGCGCCGCGCTTCTACGTCCAGTTGGCGAATAGGCTCGAACAGCGATGACTTGAGCTTGAGGTAACGCCCCAGCTCGCGAAACAGCCGGGCCAGGCTCTGTTGCACCGGCTGGTTGGAAAACATCGCCTGCCACAGCACCGACAGCGCGCCATACCAGGCGGCGCCGGCCACCAGCAGCAAGGGTTCGTGCCAGAAATCGGTGACGGCGCCACCGCGCTGATCCACACCGATCATGGTGTAGACCGACAGAATCAAAGTCGCTGAGGCGATCGCCCCATAGCGCTCGCCGAGGGCGCCGAGCATGGTCAGGCAGAAGCTCGCCAGGGCGATGGCGATGGCGAAAATCCACGGGTACGGAAACAGCAGCTCCACCGACAGCGCCGCCACGCTGAAACACACCAGCGTCACCGCCAGGGCGTTGAGGCGGCCTTGCCAGCTGTCATCGGTTTCGGCCAGGGCGCTGGCGATAATCCCCAGGAACAGCGGGATCAGCAGCGACATCTCATCCTGATACCAGCACAGCGCCATGCTGCCGGTGAGGGCGATAAACACCCGTACGCTGTAACTGAACTTATCCAGTGCCCAAAGGCGCCGCATGGACTGCTTGAACGAGGTCGAGGACATGAAGTCTGGGGTCTTCCGGGACAATGCCGCTAAATTGAGCCAGTAATGACGCCACGGCAAGCGTGGCGATCACATTCATAAGCAAAAAATGTTTTTGGCACACCCCAATCAAAATGTGGGAGCGGGCTTGCTCGCGAATGCGGTGTGCCAGCCACCGGATCAGTTGACTGGTACTGCGCATTCGCGAGCAAGCCCGCTCCCACAGGTGATCGCATTACCGTTTTAGAGGGCGGGGCTCAGGCGTACTGCGCCGCCGCATAGCCCGATGCCCAGGCCCATTGGAAGTTGAACCCGCCCAAGTGCCCGGTCACGTCCAGCACTTCGCCGATAAAGTACAGGCCGGGGCTTTTCAGCGACTCCATGGTCTTGGACGACACTTCCCGCGTATCCACCCCGCCCAGGGTGACTTCGGCGGTGCGGTAGCCTTCGGTACCGGCCGGGACCAACTGCCAACTGCCCAATTTAGTGGCGATATCCGCCAGTTCGGCGTGGGTGTACTGCTTCATCGGCTTGGACACAAACCACGTCTCGGCCAACAGGTTGGCCATCTTCTTGGTGAAGATCTCCCCCAGCAGGGTCTTGAGCTCGCTGTTGGGGCGCTCGGCCTGTTGCTGTTGCAGCCAGGTGTGGGCGTCGTGGTCGGGCAGCAGGTTGATCTCAACCGTGTCGCCGGGCTCCCAGTACGAGGAAATCTGCAAAATCGCCGGCCCGCTCAGGCCGCGATGGGTAAACAGAATGTTTTCGCGAAAGCTCTGGTCGTTGCAGCTGACCAGGCAATCGACCGAGGTGCCGGACAACTCGCCACACAGCTCCTTGAGCTGATCGGTAATGGTAAATGGCACCAGGCCTGCGCGGGTCGGTAGCAACTCATGGCCGAATTGCTTGGCCACCTGGTAGCCAAAGCCGGTGGCGCCCAGGGTCGGAATCGACAGGCCGCCGGTGGCAATCACCAACGACTCGCAACACAACTCGCCGAGGGTGGTCTGCAACTGATAACCGCTGTCGAGCTTGGTGATCTCCTGGATCGAGGTGTCCAGGTGCAGGCTCACGCCGGTCTGGATGCACTCGTCGAGCAGCATGCCGAGGATGTCGCTGGATTTGTTATCGCAGAACAGCTGGCCGAGTTTTTTCTCGTGGTACGGCACGCCGTGCTTGGCCACCAAACCGATGAAATCCCACTGGGTATAGCGGGCCAGGGCGGATTTGCAGAAGTGTGCGTTGTGCGAGAGGAAGTTGGCAGGCTCCGTGTACATATTGGTGAAGTTACAGCGGCCACCGCCGGACATCAGGATCTTCTTGCCGGCCTTGTTCGCATGGTCGATCAACATCACCTTGCGCCCACGCCCGGCGGCGGTCAGCGCGCACATCAAGCCTGCGGCGCCAGCGCCAATGATCACAACTTCGGTCGAGCGCAAAACGGTGTCCTCACAAAAACCTAATTTGAAATGCAATCAAAAATGTGGGAGCGGGCTTGCTCGCGAATGCGCACTGTCAGCCAACCCATCTGGCGACTGGTACACCGCATTCGCGAGCAAGCCCGCTCCCACATTGGATCTCCATTGAACCGAAGAGCTTTACAGGATCCGCACGCGCAACGAGCGGCCCTTGATCTTGCCGTCGTTCAAACGCTGCAACGCCTGCTTGGCGACGCTGCGTTCCACTGCCACGTAGGCCTGGAAGTCAAAGATCGCAATCTTGCCGACCTGGGCGCCCGGGATCCCGGCTTCACCGGTCAGTGCGCCAAGGATGTCGCCTGGGCGAACCTTGTCTTTACGACCGGCGGCAATGCACAACGTGCTCATCACCGGCAGCAGCGGCGCGCCGCCCTGGGATTTGAGGTTGCTCAGTTGGTCCCAGTTCAGCGGGGCTTTTTGCAGCAGTTCGATGGCCTGGGCGCGGTGCGCTTCGGACGGCGCTACCAGGCTGATGGCGATCCCGGTTTCGCCAGCGCGACCGGTACGGCCCACGCGGTGAATGTGGATTTCCGAATCGCGGGCCAGTTCGACGTTGATCACCATGTCCAGCGAGTCGATGTCCAAACCACGGGCCGCGACGTCGGTGGCCACCAGTACCGAAGTGCTGCGGTTGGCAAACATCGCCAGCACCTGGTCACGGTCGCGCTGTTCCAGGTCGCCATGCAGGCCGACCGCGGAAATGCCTTTGGAGGTCAGGTGATCCACGGTTTCCTGCACTTGCTGCTTGGTGAAGCAGAAGGCCACGCAGGAGGCTGGACGGAAGTGCGACAGCACCTTGGTCACCGCGTCCATGCGTTCTTCCGGGGAGATTTCGTAGAAACGCTGCTCGATCTGCTCGTCGGAGTGGAACGCTTCGGCCTTGACCTGCTGCGGCGCGCGCATGAATTTGGAGGCCAGTTGCTTGATGCTCACCGGGTAGGTGGCCGAGAACAGCAGGGTCTGGCGACGGGCTGGGGTCTTGCTGATGATGTATTCGATGGCATCGTAGAAGCCCATGTCGAGCATGCGGTCGGCTTCGTCGAGGATCAGTGTATTCAAGCCGTCCAGCACCAGCGAACCCTTGCGCAGGTGTTGCTGGATGCGGCCCGGAGTGCCGACGATGACGTGGGCACCATGCTCCAGGGAAGCGATCTGCGGGCCCAGGGACACGCCGCCGCACAGGGTCAGGACCTTGATGTTGTCTTCGGCGCGGGCCAGGCGGCGGATTTCCTTGGCCACCTGGTCAGCCAGCTCGCGGGTCGGGCACATCACCAGGGCCTGGCAACCGAAGTAGCGCGGGTTGATCGGGTTCAACAGGCCGATGCCGAAGGCGGCGGTCTTGCCGCTGCCGGTCTTGGCCTGGGCGATCAGGTCCAGCCCCTTGAGGATCACCGGCAAGCTTTGCGCCTGGATCTGCGTCATCTCGGCATAACCCAGCGAGTCGAGGTTAGCCAGCATGGCGGCGGAGAGCGGCAAAGTATTAAAAGCGGTGGCGATGGTGGTCACGGGACTGGCTCTGCAAAAACAAAATGTCGCGCAGTGTACCAGCCCCGTGGGAATTTCCCTGCAAGTTCTAGACGAGACGCCGCTTAATGCTCGATGTCGTGCTCGCGGCTGACCAGCCTTTTGCCGTCTTTTGGCGACAATTGCAGGAAGATCGCCGCCGCTAGCATCGCCATGATGCCCACCGTGAGGAACGTCAACTGGAACGCTTCAAGCACGGTATTGACCCCATCGTTACCGGCCTCGGCGGTAAACCCGCCGAGCAGGGCACCGGCGCAGGCCACCCCCAGGCTCAGGGCCAGTTGCGCCACCACCGACAGCAAACTGTTGCCGCTGCTGGCCTGGGCATCGTCGAGGTCGATCAGGGTCACGGTGTTCATCGCGGTAAATTGCAGGGAGTTGATCGCCCCCAGCACCGCGAGCATGGCCAGTAGCAGCGGGTACGGCGTCTGCTCGCTGACCAGGCCCATGCTCGCCAGCATCATGCCCAGTAGCAACGTATTGCCGGTGAGCACAATGCGATAGCCCAGGCGTTCGATCAGCGGCCGGGCGATGGACTTGGCAACCATGGCCGCAGCCGCCAGGGGCAACATGCTCATCCCGGCCTGTGACGGCGAATAGCCTAGGGCGATCTGCAACAGCAAGGGCACGAGGAACGGCAGGGCGCCGCTGCCCAGGCGGGCGAACAGGTTGCCGAGAATGCCCACGGCAAAGGTGCGGGTCTTGAACAGCACCGGTGAGAACAATGGGTTTTCGATATGCCCGGCGCGCAGCCAGTAGGCCGCCAGGCACGCCATGCCGCCGAACAGCAGCAACATCACGCGCAAGTGCGGCAGGTGCAGCTCGCCCAGGCCTTCCATGGCAATGGTGATCAGCACCATCGCCGCGCCAAACAGCAAAAAGCCCAGGCTGTCGAAGCGTGTACGCTCGCTGCCGCGCAGGTCGGGGATGAACTTCCACACGGCGTAACAGCCGAGCATGCCCACCGGCAGGTTGATCAGGAAAATCCAGTGCCAGGTCAGGTATTGCACCATCCAGCCGCCCATGGTCGGGCCGAGCAGGGGGCCGAGCAGGCCGGGAATGGTGATAAAACCCATGATCCGCACCAGCTCCGAGCGCGGGTAGGCGCGCAGCACCACCAGCCGCCCGACCGGCAGCATCAGCGCGCCGCCCAGGCCCTGGATCACCCGCGCGCCCACCAGCATGGTCAGGCTGCTGGACAGGGCGCACAGCAGCGAGCCGATGCTGAACAGCATGATCGCGCCGAAGAAAATCTTCTTGGTGCCGAAACGGTCGGCGATCCAGCCCGAGGCCGGGATCAGCAAGGCCACGGTGAGCATGTAGGCGATGATCACGCCCTGCATACGTAGCGGATTTTCCGCCAGGTCCTCGGCCATGGCGGGCAGGGCCGTGTTGAGAATCGTGCCGTCGAGCGACTGCATGAAGAAGGCAATCGCTACCACCCAGGGTAACCAACGGGCGGTCTTGGCATCGAGCACGACACGATTCGGCATGAGATCCCTTTTTGTTAGCAGGCTATGTGTTGCCGATTATGCGCCAACCTCGGCCGGTTTTCCCACTGGCGGTTCGTCTATATCGGCGATGGCTACGTCTTTGCCCACCAGGAAATCGATCAGTGCCCGATGCACCGCCAGTGCCGCCTCCCGCGACTCCAGGTCGAGCAAATGGCCGGTGTGTTCGGCGCTGGCGAAGCTGCTGCGCCCCACATAGTGCTTGAACAGTTGGGCTTCATTGGCCGGGGTGTACTCGTCCAGGGTGCCGTTGAGGAAATGCACCGGCGTCTCGATCTGGCGCAATTGCGGCAGGTAGTTGCCATCGCCCAGGGCCAGCACCTGATGAATATGAAAGCGCGCCTGGCGGTACTCGGTGGTGGCCATGGTCGACAGGTGCCGATGGTTATTGCGCTTGAGCCGGCTGGAGAGGAATTTGCCGACGGTTTCATTGAGCAGGTGGCCGACGGCGGACTTGTCATCGGCCTCGATCAGCACCCGCACCCGCTCCACGTATTCGAGCATTGCCTGGTTGAGGTTGGGTGCCAGGGCCATCACCACCGAGCTTTCGATGGAAGGCGGGTTGCGCGCCAGGGTCAGCAGGGTCGAGATGCCACCCCAGGAGGCCGACACCAGATGGTTGACCTGGAAACGCTCCACCAGCGCCCGCAGGATCTCGACCTCGTCGTCCTTGGTCACCAGGTCCAGGTCAGTGTTGTGCGGGCGCGAATAGCCGGAAAACGGCAGGTCGAACATCAGCACATTGAAATGCTCGGCCAGGCACTTGCTGGTGCGGGCGAATGAGCGGGTGGTGGACAGCGCGCCGTTGACCAACAGCACGGTCTTGCGTTGCGGATCGTTACCCAGTTGCTCTACGTGAACGTTGTAGTGCTTGAACAACTTATCAATGACAAAACTTCCTTGGTACATGTCAACGCTCCGGCTCGCCCTATCCCGGGCGAGGTCATGCATCGCTTGCAGGCAAGCGGGTTGAAAGGTGGCGGGATGCCACTAACCGTTATAACGAGCTTTTGGAGAGTCGACAACAGCCCGCCAACCAACGGGATGCTGCCAGGGAAGGTTCGTCAGAATGCAGGGGATTGCCCTGTAGGAGCCGGCCTAAACCGTGGTCAAGGCGCTTGATGTGGCCAAGGCGCTTGTTGTGGTCAGGGCGGGCTTGTTGTGGCGAGGGGGCTTGTCCCCCGCTGGGCTGCGCAGCAGCCCCAGTAAGGTGCACCGAGTTGTGTCAGGTTGACCGAGGGGGCTGGTTTTGGGGCTGCTGCGCAGCCCAGCGGGGGACAAGCCCCCTCGCCACAACAAGCCCGTCTTCACTACAACAAGTCTGCCCTCGCCAAAGCCGGCCCAGGGTTTACAAGGTCAGGGTCAGGCGTTTTACCAGCGCGCCGGGCAGCAAACTGGATGAGGTGTTGCGCTCGCCGTAGGTGCTGGCCGACAGCCGCAGCTCGCGCTCGGCGGTCAGTGCTTCCAACTGCGACCCCAGCAGGTGGTAGACGCTGTCGTCAAAACGCATGGTGCTGACCGGCGCCTTGATCTCGCCGTCTTCCACCCAGAACGTGGCGAAGCGGGTCATGCCCGTCAGGCGTGCCGCCGGCTGGTCGGAGTAGTTCAGGTACCACAGGTTGCTGATATACAGGCCGGTGCCAAGTTGCTTGAGGATATCGGCCTGGGCCAGGTTGCCGGCAGCCATTTGGAGCGCACTGGGGGATTCGCCGCCATCGGCGCCGTTGGTGCTCAAACCGTATTCGGCGGCGCTGCGTGAGTTGACCAGTTGCCCTTGCGCCCGGCCATTGGCGATCAAGGTCACGTCGCTGCGCGGATAACCGTCACGGGAGAACGCCGGGCTGAGGGAGGCCGTGATCTGTTCGCTCATCCCCACCAACGGGCTCAGGGCCTGGTCACCGGCATACAGGCGCTGCAACGGGCTGCCCTTGCTGGCGATGGCCTGCGCAGAAAAACCGCCCCAGGTGAGCATGTCGACGATTTCTTCCAGAGCCGCCGGCGCCAGGTAGGCACGGTATTGGCCGGGCGCCAGGGTGTGCAAGGGGCGACCGAGGAACTCCAGTTGTTCGCGGGCTTGCTGCAAGCGCTGGGCAAACGCCGCGCTGTCCCAGGCATCGCCGGCGTAGCTGGCCTTTACCGCTTCGCCATTGGCATGGAACAGGCTGAAATCAAAGTTGAAGCTATTGGCCTGATGCCAGCCAAAAGCCCCCGACGAGCTGGCGAACCCGCGGCTGATCGGCCCGGCGGCATAGATTCCGACCAAGTCCAGGCCTTGGGCGCCCTGGCTGATTTCGGCCAGGACCTGATCGAGGTCCGGCAACGCCTGAGCCTTATCGCTCTTGTTTTGCCAGGCTGTGTGATTGAGCAGCAGGTAAGGATCCTTGGGCAGCAAGGGCAGGGTTTCGCGCAATTGCTGCAGGCCCTCGGCCAGGCGTTGGCGGTCGACTTCAGGGGATCCGGCGAGGGTGATGCCAAGGTCGGCATGCCGGCCATCATTGATCAGCTTGAGGTTGAGGCTGGCCTGCTGCACCTGGCCGGCCTGGCGTACCTTGGCGTGATTGAAGCGCACGAATTCGGACGACTCCGCCGCGTAGCCCAGATGAAACTGTTCCTCGGCGGTGATGGCCTGCTTGAGCCACTCCACCAGTTCCTTGAAAGCATTCATCAGACGTCTCCCCCAAACACATCCACATCGCTGAATACACACGCAGGCGAAGCATGGCCGACGCGGATCACCTGATTTGGCTCGCCCTTGCCACAGTTGGGCGTGCCCAACACCTTGAAGGTGCTGGCATCGCCCACGGCACTGAGCTTGCGCCAGAACTGCGCGGAAATCGCCCGGTAGTTGGGGTTCTTGACCACGCCCTTGAGTTCGCCGTTCTCGATCAACTGGCCCCATTCGCAGCCGAACTGGAACTTGTTGCGCGCATCGTCGATGGACCAGGAACGGTTGGTCGACATCAGGATGCCGTGCTCGATGGCGCCGATCAGTTGCGCCAGGCTTTGGTCGCCGGCCTCGATATTGAGGTTGGCCATGCGGTCGATGGGCGCGCGGTTCCAACTGCTGGCGCGGCTGTTGGCCACGCCGTCCATGCCCGAGCGGTATTGCGACAGCGCCCCGCCCAAGGGTTTGAGCAGCAGGCCGTTACGGATCAGGAACTGCTTGTTGGCGGGCGTGCCGTCATCGTCATGGGCGTAGCTGGCCAGTTGTTCGGGAATGTTGGGGTCGAAGGTCACGTTCAGCAGGTTGGAGCCGTATTGCAGGTGGCCGAAGTCGCTGGCCTTGACGAAGCTGGTGCCGGCGTAATTGCGCTCGTCACCGAGGATGCGGTCCAACTCCAGCGGGTGGCCGATGGATTCGTGGATCTGCAGGGTCATCTGGTCGGGCATCAGCAACAGGTCGCGCGGGCCTTGGGGTGTGTTTGGGGCCAGCAGCAGTTGCAGGGCCTCGTCGGCAATCCGTGGCGCGGCGCCGACCAGGCCGAAACGGTTGATCACCTCAAAGCCGCCTTGCTGGCCGAAGTTGCTGCCGCCCAGGGTGCGGGTCTGGCTGTCGTTGCCGTCGTAGGCAGTGACGTTGACGCCGGGGAACACAAAGCGCTGGGCCTGGCGCAACTCGGCGCCGGCGCTGTTGAGGTAAATCTGCTCGACGTGGGTGGTGCCCAGGCTGACCTCCCAATTCACCAGGCGCTCGTCCTTGGGCACAGCGGCCGATTCGGCGCCGAGCAGTTGGTAGCAGTCGCTCAGGGACGGGAAGGGTTGGTCGAGATCTGGCGACAGGTAGTCGGCGATGTCGCTGGACACCGGCTGGTCGCGCAGGTCGAGCAGGGCATGGGGCTTGATGCGAAGGGCTTGCTCTTCGGCCCGCTCCAGCGCGGCTTGCAGACCGGCCAGGGAAATATCATGGGTGGCGGCGTAGGCTTCGACACCGTTAAGGCGCACGGTGAGCATGGCGCCTTCGTCGCGGCTCAGGTGCGGGGGTTCGGCGACGTTCTTGCGTACCGACAGGTACTGGCCGGACTCGCGCACGTAGCGCAAAGAGAAAAACTCGGCGCGGCTGCGCAGAGCGGCGAAATGTTGTTTGAGTTGCGGGTGGGCGTCGAACATGGGGCCTTCTTTGTGGGCAGCGCAGGCCCTCATCACTGTAGGAACGAGCTTGCTCGCGAAGGTCGCGAACGATGGCGCGGGCATTCTGGATAAATGCTGCGCTCTTGGGTTTTTCGCGAGCAAGCTCGCTCCTACAAGGTTAGACCGGGCAACCCTTGGCGCGCAGGATCGCATCAAAACGATCAGGGTCCAGGGTGCCGGCTTCGATAGCCGCCAGTGTAGCCTGCTCGCGTGCCAGCAGGTCATGGCAGCGCACCAGCAGTTCCGGCAGCTCGCTGCGCGGGGCGGCGACTACGCCGTCGCCATCGCCGATCATCAGGTCGCCAGGGGCTACCAGCATGCCAGCGCACGAGATCGATACGTTGATCTCGCCGCCGCCGTCGGTGCTCGGCCCCCGATGTACGCCGCCGATGGCGTAGGCCGGCAGTTCGCCGGTTTGCCATTCGTCGAGGTCACGCAGGGCGCCGTTGATCACCACGCCAACAATGCCGGCTTTCAGGGCCATGGCGCGCATGATGCCGCCGAACACGGCGCGGGTCAGGTCGGCGCTGCCGTCGATCACCAGCACATCGCCCGGGCGGGCCATTTGCATGGCTTTGAGAATCATCAGGTTGTCACCGGGACGCACACGTACGGTCAGGGCGCTGCCGAGCATCGGTGCGTTACCGTGGAAGGCCTTGAGGCCCAGGCCACCGACGTTACGGCCCAGGCAGTCGCTGACGGCCGCAGCCGGGATCTTGCTGAATTCCTTCAGCCATTTCGGGTCCAGCGGCTCAACGTTTGGATTGATCAGGAAGCCGGTAGGCCATTTGCTCGAAGAAACGACATCAAACATGAGAAAGCCTCGTGGCCAGGCAGAAGCCGGCGTGTCGGTAGGAAGGTGAAACGTTTGCGCGAGGGACTAGATTAGGCCGGCGCAGGGGGTGGGATCAAGGGTGTGGCGGTGTAGGAAGAGTCTGGGAAGGTGTGTGTAGGCTGGACGGGCCTCATCGCGGGCAAGCCCGCTCCCACATTTTGATTTGTGAACACATTCAAATGTGGGAGCGGGCTTGCCCGCGAAAGGGGCGCTGCGGTGTAGCGATTACTGCGCGCTAGGACCCACTTCACGCAACGGCTTGCCACGCACTGGCGCATCGCCGGCCACGTAGTAGTCGGCGGTGCTGCGCGGCAACTGGCGGCCACGCATCTTGTCGGCGATTTTCTCGGCGATCATGATGGTTGGCGCGTTCAGGTTACCGGTGGTGATGATCGGCATGATCGACGCATCGACCACCCGCAGGCCCTGCATGCCATGCACGCGGCCTTCGCCATCGACCACGGCCATTTCGTCGGTGCCCATCTTGCACGAGCAGGACGGGTGGAACGCAGTTTCGGCGTGCTCGCGGATGAACTTGTCCAGTTGCTCGTCGGTTTGCACCTCGATGCCCGGGCTGATTTCACGGCCACGGAACGCATCCAGTGCCGGCTGCTGCATGATTTCACGGGTCAGGCGGATGCCATCGCGGAATTCCTGCCAGTCCTGCTCGGTGGCCATGTAGTTGAAGAGGATGCTCGGGTAGTCCCGTGGGTTCTTCGACTTCACTTGCACGCGGCCACGGCTTGGCGAACGCATGGAGCCCATGTGCGCCTGGAAACCGTGCTCTTTCACACCGTTGCTGCCGTTGTAGTTAATCGCTACCGGCAGGAAGTGGTACTGGATGTTCGGCCACTCGAATTCTTCACGGGTACGGATAAAACCGCCCGCTTCGAACTGGTTGCTGGCGCCGATGCCGGTGCCGTTGAACAGCCATTCGGCACCAATAGCCGGCTGGTTGTACCAGAGCAGCGAGGGGTACAGCGAGACCGGCTGGGTGCAGGCGTACTGCAGATACAGCTCCAGGTGATCCTGCAGGTTTTCACCGACGCCTGGCAGGTCGTGGACCACCGGGATGTCGAGGCTTTCCAGCAGTTTGGCCGGGCCGACACCGGAGCGTTGCAGCAGTTGTGGCGACGCGATGGCGCCGCTGCACACCAGGACTTCCTTGCGCGCGCGGGCTTCCACACGTTCTTCGGCGGCACCGATCAGGTAACGCACGCCGACCGCACGCTTGCCTTCGAACAACACTTTGTCGGTCAGGGCATGGGTGACGATGGTCAGGGTCGAGCGCTTCTTGGCGGTGTCCAGGTAGCCACGGGCGGTACTGGCGCGACGGCCGTTCGGCGTCACGGTACGGTCCATCGGGCCGAAGCCTTCCTGCTGGTAGCCGTTCAAGTCTTCGGTGCGCGGGTAACCGGCCTGCACGCCGGCTTCAACCATGGCGTGGAACAGCGGGTTGTTGCCGGCTTTAGGCGTGGTCACGCTGACCGGGCCTTCGCCACCGTGGTAGTCGTTGGGGCCGATGTCGCGGGTTTCGGCCTTGCGGAAATACGGCAGGCAGTCGAGGTAGCTCCAGTCTTCCAGGCCTGGCAGTTTCGCCCAGTTGTCGTAGTCCATGGCGTTGCCACGGATGTAGCACATGCCGTTGATCAGCGAAGAACCACCCAGGCCCTTGCCGCGACCACATTCCATGCGGCGGCCGTCCATGTGTGGCTCTGGATCGGTTTCGTAGGCCCAGTTGTAGCGGCGGCCTTGCAGCGGGAACGCCAGGGCAGCGGGCATCTGAGTACGGAAGTCCAGGCGGTAGTCGGGGCCACCGGCTTCCAGCAGCAGGACGGTGACGCCTTCGTCTTCGGTCAGACGGGTCGCCAGGGTGTTACCGGCGGAGCCGGCACCCACAATGATGTAATCGTATTCTTGGGACATAAATGCACCCTCTTTGGAGATGGTCAGGTCAGTCAAACAGTGGTGTCCGGGATGGGGCTGCTGCGCAGCCCAGCGCGGGGCAAGCCCGCTCACCACAAAGGCGAATCCCGGCTCTGTTAGAACACCGAGGCGTAGTCGCCCAGCTCAACCTGTACCGATTTGATGCGGGTGAAGTTGTTCAGCGAGCTGATGCCGTTCTCACGGCCAACACCCGACTGCTTGTAGCCGCCAACTGGCATCTTGGCGTCGGACTCGCCCCAGGCGTTGATCCAGCAGATACCCGCTTCGAGCTGATGAATCACGCGGTGGGCGCGGTTCAGATCCTTGGTGACCAGGCCGGCAGCCAGGCCGAAGTCAGTGTCGTTGGCACGACGGATCACTTCTTCTTCGGTCTCGTAGGTGAGGATGCTCATCACCGGGCCAAAGATTTCTTCACGCACGATGGTCATTTCATCGGTGCAGTCAGTGAACACAGTCGGTGCCACGAACGCGCCCTTGGCGAAGTCGCCAGTGGTCAGGCGGTCGCCGCCGCACAGCAGGCGTGCGCCTTCTTCTTTACCTTTGGTGATGTAGCCCAGCACGCTTTCCATGTGGGCGAAGCTGACCAGTGGGCCGAAGTTGGTGTTTTCGTCTTCTGGGTTGCCGACGCGGATGCGCGCGACGCGCTCGACGATCTTGGCTTCAAAGGCGGCCTGCAGGTGCTTTGGAATAAACACGCGAGTGCCGTTGGTGCAGACCTGGCCGGAGCTGTAGAAGTTGGCCATCATGGCTGTATCGGCGGCGCGATCCAGGTCGGCGTCGTCGAAAATGATCAGCGGGGATTTGCCGCCCAGTTCCATGGTCACGTCTTTGAGCGAGGAGCTCGAAGCGCTGGCCATGACCTTCTTGCCGGTGTCGGTGCCGCCGGTGAAGGAGATTTTTTCGATGCGCGGGTGCTCGGTCAGCCAGGTGCCGACTTCACGACCGCTGCCGGTCAGGACGTTGAACACGCCAGCCGGAACGCCGGCTTCGGTGTAGATTTCGGCCAGTTTCAGGGTGGTCAGCGACGTCACTTCGCTTGGCTTGAAGATCATGGCGTTGCCGGCAGCCAGGGCTGGGGCAGACTTCCACAGGGCGATCTGGATCGGGTAGTTCCAAGCGCCGATGCCGGCGACCACGCCCAGCGGCTCGCGGCGGGTGTAGACGAACGAAGTGGTACGCAGCGGGATCTGCTCGCCTTCGATGGCGGGCACCAGGCCGGCGTAGTATTCCAGCACGTCGGCACCGGTGACGATGTCGACGTACTTGGTTTCGGAGAAGGATTTACCGGTGTCCAGGGTTTCCAGGGCAGCCAGTTCATCGTTGCGCTCGCGCAGGATTTCCACGGCGCGACGCAGGATGCGCGAGCGCTCCATGGCGGTCATCGCGGCCCAGATTTTCTGGCCCTTTTCGGCGCTGACCACGGCGCGCTCAACGTCTTCGAAAGTGGCGCGTTGCACGTTGGCGAGAACTTCACCGTTAGCCGGGTTGATGGCTTCGAAGGTGGCATCGCTGCCAGCGTCGCTGTAGCCGCCGTCAATGTAGAGTTTTTGCAGTTCGAAACGGGCCATAAAGTCCTCGCAAGTGCATAAGTGGTTGGCGTTAACCACTGAGGGGCATAGCCCACTCAGTAGCCGTTCAGGGGTTGAGCGTTTATGTGTGCTCTAACTCACCTGCTTGGCCAATTGGAAATCCATGTATTCGTAAGCGATCCGTTGCGCCTGCTCCGTGTCGAAAGCGTCTCCCGACAGGGCGCCGCGCAACCACAAGCCGTCGATCAGGGCCGCCAGGCCTCGGGCTGCGCTGCGTGCATCTTCCAGTGGCAGCACACGGCGGAACTGGCAGCACAGGTTGGAATACAGGCGGTGATCGTTGATCCGCTGCAACCTGTGCAAAGACGGGTGGTGCATGCTGGTGGCCCAGAAGGCCAGCCAGGTTTTCATTGCCGGGCCGTTGACCTGGCTGGCGTCGAAGTTGCCGCCAATAATCACTTGAAGGTGCGCCCGTGGGCTGTCTTCCTTCAATGCCTGCCGGCGTTCGTGGACGTTCTCGATCAGCACATTCATCAGGTACCGCATCGTTGCGGCGATCAGGCCATTCTTGTCCTGAAAGTAGTGACTGATGATGCCGTTCGAGACTCCGGCCAGACGGGCGATCAGCGCAATGCTGGCATCTCCCATCCCAACCTGATCGATGGCCGTCAATGTGGCTTCGATCAACTGCTGGCGGCGTATGGGTTGCATACCGACCTTGGGCATGTAGCACCTCTCCTTAGGCCTGCCGACGGGCGTAAACGTTCGTCGGTTTGAGGGCCAGTCTATTTTGTTTTGATTGAACGTTCAATCAACAAAGAATAAGATCTGCGACAAATGGTCGCTGCCTACAGGTATTTCCTACATGTAGGCAGGCACATCTGACATCCATAAAAACCCCTGAAACAGCCCGTGACAGCGCTTCGCTGGGGTTCGGGGTTTTTCGGGATGTCTTTATAACACCCGTCCGTCGACTGCCGAAAAATCGATGGCGCGGGTCAAGCGCTGCCTTGTGTCCTCTCTCGCACTGCCCGGAGCCTCTGTGCCATGAGTTCTGCCTCTCTAATAAAGACCCCACCGGAAAAGGTGCGGGTCAACGGTTGGGTGTTCTACACCTCCACCGCGTTGATCCTGTTGTTGACCGCCGTTCTGATCATCGCCCCGCAAGAGGCCGGCAGAATGCTGGGAGTCGCCCAGACCTGGCTCTCGAAAAGCTTTGGCTGGTACTACATGGTGGTCATCGCCGCCTACCTGGTATTTGTGGTGGGCCTGGCGTTTTCCTCCTACGGCAAATTGAAGCTGGGCAGCAAGGCCGACACTCCAGACTTCAGCTACGGCGCCTGGGCCGGCATGTTGTTCTCTTCGGGCATCGGCATTTCGTTGCTGTACTTCGGCGCGTCCGAGCCGTTGGACCACTACTTCAACCCGCCTGAAGGCGCCGCCGCCACCCACATGGCCGCACGCCAGGCGTTGCAGTTGACCTTCCTGCACTGGGGCCTGCATGGCTGGGCGATCTACGCACTGGTCGGCCTGGCCGTGGCGTACTTTGCCTACCGGCATAACCAGCCGTTGGCGCTGCGCTCGGCGTTGTACCCATTGATGGGCGAGCGTTGGGTCAAAGGCGCGGCCGGTCACGCGGTGGACGGCTTCGGCATGTTCGTGACCCTGCTGGGCCTGGTGACGAACCTGGGGATTGGTTCGATGCAAGTGTCGTCGGGGTTGGAAAACCTGTTCGGCATGGAGCACAGCAACACCAACCTGCTGATCGTGATCATCGTGATGAGCACCGTGGCGACCATCGCTGCTGTGTCGGGTGTGGAAAACGGCATTCGCCGCCTGTCCAACCTGAACATTGTGCTGTTCAGCGGCCTGCTGATTTTCGTGCTGCTGTTTGGCCCGACCCTGCACCTGCTTAACGGTTTTGTGCAGAACATCGGCGACTACATGAACGGCCTGGTGCTCAAGACCTTCGACCTGTACGTGTACGAAGGCGATGGCGAGAAGTCCGAGCGCTGGATGGGCCTGTGGACCCTGTTCTACTGGGCCTGGTGGATTTCCTGGGCGCCATTCGTGGGTATGTTCATCGCGCGTATTTCCCGTGGCCGTACCGTGCGTGAACTGGTGGCGGGCGTACTGCTGATCCCGCTGGGCTTTACCCTGGCGTGGCTGTCGATCTTCGGCAACTCGGCCCTGGACCTGGTGCTCAACCATGGTGCCGTGGAGCTGGGCAAGACCGCGCTGGAGCAGCCATCCATGGCGATCTACCAGTTGCTGGAATACTACCCAGCGTCGAAAGTGGTGATCGGCGTGTCGATCTTTGTCGGCTTTGTGCTGTTCCTGACGCCGGCGGATTCCGGCGCGGTGATGATGGCCAACCTGTCGTGCAAAGGCGGCAACGTGGATGAGGATGCGCCGCACTGGCTGCGGATCTTCTGGTCGGCGGTAATCACCCTGGTGACCATCGGCTTGCTGTTTGCCGGCAACTTTGAAGCCATGCAGACCATGGTGGTGTTGGCGGGCCTGCCGTTCTCGGTGGTGTTGATCTTCTTTATGTTCGGTCTGCACAAGGCCATGCGCCAGGACGTGGCCATCGAACAGGAGCAGGCGCAATTGGCCGAACGCGGCCGTCGTGGTTTCAGCGAGCGCCTGACTGCCCAGGACCTGCAACCGAGCCAGGCTGTGGTGCAGCGCTTCATGGACAAGAAAGTCACCCCGGCCCTGGAAGAAGCCGCCGTGGCCCTGCGCGCCCAAGGGCTGGATGTGCAGACGCTGCTGGGTAAATCCAAGCGCTGCATTGGCGTGCGGATCGAGATGGAAGGCAACCCGTTTGTCTACGAGGTGAGCCTGGACGGTTACCTGGCGGCGCCGAGTGAGTCGATCGAGGCGGACGAGGAGCGTGCGCGCTACTACCGCGCCGAGGTCTACCTGCACAACGGCGGTCAGGAATACGACCTGATGGGCTTCACCCAGGAGCAGATCACCCGGGATGTGCTCGATCAGTTTGAAAGCCATCGGCAGCTCCTTGGCCGTGTCTATAGCTGATAGTTGAAAGCCGGCGGTGTCGTCACTGACACCGCCTGTTCAAACGTGGCAATGCGGTCAAATGTAGGAGCGAGCTTGCTCGCGAAAAACTCACAGGCACCGGGTTCCTTCAGGAAACACGCGTTATCGTTGACGTTTTTCGCGAGCAAGCTCGCTCCTACAAAAAGCCTTATTAGCCCAGGTTCTTGCCCAGCAGGGCGTGGTACAGCTCGCTGTCCCCCAGAATCCCCACCACCCTGTTGTTGTCGTGCAGCACCAGCTTGTTGCCGGTCTGGTAGCGAATCTGCAACGCATCGCGCATGCCGATATTCGAATCCACCAACGTCGGCAACCGCCCCAGGCCTTCCACGGCTTGCCCTGGCGCCCAGTTCTGCAGGTTCATCGCTACGCCATTTTGCCGTGCGCCCTGGATGGTGTTGCCTTCAGCCAGGTCCAGCCATGAGTCGCCGCCCGGATCCAGGCACACCGAACCGTTGACCCGCTTGCAGTTGTCCAGGGTGCGCATCAGGCTGCGGCCGCACAACACGTTGAGCGGGTTGGTATGGGCGACGAAGGTGCGCACATAGTCATCCGCCGGGTTCAGCACGATCTCTTCCGGCACGCTGTACTGGATGATCTTGCCGTCTTTCATGATCGCGATACGGCTGCCCAGCTTGAGTGCTTCGTCGAGGTCGTGGCTGACGAACACGATGGTCTTGCTCAGCTTGCGTTGCAGCTCCAGCAACTCGTCCTGCAGGCCCTGGCGGATCAGCGGGTCGAGGGCCGAGAACGGTTCGTCCATCAGTAGGATGTCGGCGTCCATCGCCAGGGCGCGGGCCAGGCCGACGCGCTGTTGCATACCGCCTGAGAGTTCGTCGGGCTTCTTGTTGCGCCATTGGGTCAGGCCGACCAGTTCGAGCTTTTCGTCCACCAGCTTGCGCCGCTCCTTCTCGGGGCGACCCTGCATCTCCAGGCCAAAGCTGATGTTTTCGCGCACAGTCAGCCAAGGCATCAGGGCGAACTTCTGGAACACCATGGCGATGCGCTTGGTGCGCATCATTTTCAGCTCTGCCGGTGTGCATGAAGCGATGTCGATCTGGCGACCTTCATGCTCCACAAACAACTGGCCACGGCTCACGGTGTTAAGGCCGTTGATACAGCGCAACAGGCTCGACTTGCCGGAACCGGACAGGCCCATCAATACGCAGATCTCGCCTTTCTCGATATCCAGGCTGGCCTTTTCCACGCCGACAATCTGCCCGGTCTTTTTCAGGATTTCGTTGCGGTGCATCCCCTCGTCCAGCAGCTTGAGGGCTTCGCGTGGGTCTTTGGAGAAGATCACATCGACATTGTCGAATCGGATAATGCTCATGCATCACCCCCTACTTTGGCGTCGGGTTGTTTGCAGATGCGGTCGAGCATGATGGCCAGCAGCACAATCGCCAGGCCCGCTTCAAAGCCCAGGGCAATGTCGGCGGTGTTCAGCGCGTTGACCACGGGTTTGCCGAGGCCGTCGGCGCCCACCAGGGCCGCGATCACCACCATCGACAACGACAGCATGATGCATTGGGTAATGCCGGCAGCAATGCTCGGCATGGCGTGGGGCAGTTCGATGCGCGAGAGCAACTGGCGGCGCGAGCAGCCAAAGGCCTTGCCGGCATCCATCAGTTCTTGCGGTACATCGCGGATGCCCAGGTAGGTCAGGCGGATCGGCGCGGCGATTGCGAACACCACCGTGGAGATCAGGCCGGGCACCACACCCAGCCCGAAAAGGGTCAGGGTCGGGATGAGGTAGACGAAGGTCGGCACGGTCTGCATCAGATCGAGCACCGGCCGCATCATCGTGTAGAACATCGGCTTGTGCGCGGCAACAATGCCCAGCGGCACGCCGATCACCACGCAGACCAGGGTGGCGAACAGCACCTGGGCCAGGGTCTCCATGGTTTCCTGCCAGTACCCCAGGTTGAGGATCAGCAGGAAGGAGGCAATCACAAAAACAGTCAGCCCCCATTTACGTTGAATGTAGTGTGCAAGCAGCGCAATCAGACCGATCAATGCCAGCGGATTGAACCAGGTCAGCGCGAACGTCACGCCGTGGATCATCGTTTCCAGTGTCGATGCGATCGCGTCGAAATAATCGGCGCCGTTCTGCGTCAACCATTCGACGAAGGCAGCGATGTACTGGCCTAGTGGGATTTTCTGTTCAGTCAGCATGGTAGTGAATGTCCACATGCGAAGAGGGAAAACATCCTGGGCCGGCACGCCGGCCCAGGGTCAGCGATTACTTGTCGAGGTAGGCTTTCACGGCGGCAAGTCCTGGTTTGCCATCAAGGGTGGTGACCCCGGCGAGCCAGGTGTCGAGTACTTGTGGGTTCTTCTTCAGCCAGGCCTTGGCGGCGGCATCGGGTTTCATTTTGTCGTCGAGGACGTTACCCATCAGGGTGCTTTCCATGTCCAGGGTGAACACCAGGTTTTTCAGCAACTGGCCCACGTTGCTGCATTCCTCGGAGTAGCCCTTGCGGGTGTTGGTGTAGATGGTGGCCTGGCCATAGTTGGGGCCGAACGAATCATCACCGCCAGTCAGGTACTTCATCTTGAAGCGGGTGTTCATCGGGTGCGGTTCCCAGCCCAGGAACACGATGGCCTTGTCGCGTTTGCTGGCGCGCTCGACCTGGGAGAGCATCCCGGCTTCGCTGGATTCGACGATCTTGAAACCGGCCGATTTCAAGCCAAAGGCATCCTTGTCGATCAGCGTCTGAATGGTGCGGTTGCCGTCATTGCCCGGCTCGATGCCGTAAATCTTGCCATCCAGCTCAGTCTTGAACTTGACGATATCGGCGAAGTCTTTCAGGCCTTTGTCGTACAGCGCTTGTGGCACTGCCAGGGTGTACTTGGCGTTTTCCAGGTTGGCGCGCACGGTTTCCACGGTGCCGGCATCGCGGTATTGCTTGATGTCGTTCTCCATGGTCGGCATCCAGTTGCCGAGGAAGATGTCCATGTTCTTGCCGTCGGCCAGGGACTTGTAGGTCACGGGTACGGAAATCATCGTGGTGCGAGGCTTGTAGCCCAGGCCCTTGAGGATCTCGCTGGTGGTGGCGGTAGTGACGGTGATATCGGTCCAGCCGACATCGGAGAAGTTGACGGTGCTGCACTGCTCGGGATCAGCAGCGTGGGCCGCAAAGGGAAGACTCAGCATGGCGGCCAACAACAACGGGTGGGAACCTTTCATGGGTTTGGACTCCTGGTGTTTTTCCGGCGGTGCTAGACCGCGCTTATAAGTGTTGCAGTTGGGGCGTGCGAGCAACGTGCAGCCTCGGTGCCTTGCAAACGAGTCGAGACTGATCATGTACCAGTGAAAATCTGACGCCTACAGGGTGCGTCGTATCCAGTACAGGGATGGTCGTATCCAGTGTCGGTGACGTCGCATACAGGTTTTTCCACAGTCAAAACTGCACTTTTTCTCGATCTGCGCCGCAAAAAACGGCGATTACGCCCCATTGCGCGGGGACGACGCTGGTGAGCATGGGTATGTCGGTGTGAGACGCCGGACGGCGCAACGAAAGCTTGATGATGCCGCCATCTGGGCGACTTGAGCGTAGCAGCTCCGCCACCAGGCGTTATTGCGCCTGGCCCGTGCTATCGAGGAGTTTCGCGCAATGGCTATCAGCGTTTTCGACCTGTTCAAGATCGGCATCGGGCCGTCCAGTTCCCACACCGTCGGCCCCATGCGTGCCGCGGCGTTGTTTGTCCAAAACTTGCGTGAACGTGCTCTTTTGGAACAGGTGCAGCGCGTCGAAGTTCAGCTGTATGGCTCGTTGTCGGCCACCGGCATCGGCCATGGCAGCGACAATGCGGTGATCATGGGGCTGATGGGTGAGTGGCCGGACGCGATTGATCCGTCGCAGATTGGCCGGCGCATCGAGACCCTGCGCGAGACGCAGACGCTGCTGCTGGACAACCGCGTGCCGGTGCCCTTTGTATGGTCGCGGGACATGCGCCTGATCGACGAAAACCTGCCGTTCCATCCCAATGCCATGACCCTGGTGGTCTACGGCGCCCAAACCGAGTTGCATCGCGATACCTACTATTCGGTGGGGGGCGGTTTTGTGGTGGATGAAGCCCAGGCGCGCAGCGGCGTGGCCGATATGGATCGCACCGAACTGCCCTACGAGTTTTCCAGCGCGGTGGAGTTGATGCAGTTGTGCAAGACCCACCACCTGCGCGTCGCCGAATTGATGTTGGCCAACGAAAAGGTCTGGCGCTCCGAGGAAGAAATCCGCAGTGGCCTGATGAAACTCTGGCGCGCCATGCAGGACTGTGTCGAGCAGGGCCTCAAGCACGAAGGCATCCTGCCCGGCGGCCTGAATGTGCGCCGCCGCGCCGCCAAGTTGCACCGCAGCCTGCAGGAATTGGGCAAGCCGAATGTGATCGGCTCGACCTTGAGCGCCATGGAGTGGGTGAACCTGTTTGCCCTGGCGGTCAACGAAGAAAATGCCGCCGGTGGGCGCATGGTCACCGCACCGACCAACGGCGCGGCGGGGATCATCCCGGCGGTGTTGCACTACTTTATGAAGTTCAGTGAGCAAGTCACCGAGGCCAATGTGGTGGATTACTTCCTCGGTGCGGCGGCGATCGGCATCCTGTGCAAGAAGAACGCTTCGATCTCCGGCGCCGAAGTGGGTTGCCAGGGTGAAGTCGGTTCGGCCTGCGCCATGGCGGCGGCAGGGCTGGCAGAGATTCTCGGCGCGACCCCGGAGCAAGTGTGCAACGCCGCCGAAATCGGCCTGGAGCACAACCTGGGCCTGACCTGCGACCCGGTGGGTGGCCTGGTGCAAGTGCCGTGCATCGAGCGCAACGCGATTGCGGCGGTCAAGGCGATCAACGCGGCGCAAATGGCCCTGCGCGGCGACGGCCAGCACTTTATCTCCCTGGATCGAGTGATCCGAACCATGCGCGATACCGGCGCGGATATGCATGACAAGTACAAGGAAACATCGCGGGGTGGGTTGGCGGTGAGTGCTGTGGAGTGTTGAACCGGTGATAGCGCTATCGCAGCATCGGTACCTACACAATTTCAGACACTGACGCCCCCCCTGTGGCGAGCGGGCTTGCCCCGCGTTGGGCTGCGAAGCAGCCCCAGTAAGCCGAGTGCGGTGTATCAGATACTCCGTAGCGGCTGGTTTTGGGGCTGCTTCGCAGCCCAGCGCGGGGCAAGCCCGCTCGCCACAGGGGGGGCGTCAGTGTCTGAAAGTTGTGTAGGTACCGATGCCGCGATGGCGGTAGTTCAAACAACACTGCTCATAAAGTGAACACTCCAACCAAAATCGCCACCTTTTAGCGCGTCGCAAACAGATAAGTAGCTTGCGAACGATCTCCCTCCCTACCACCCGTCACCTGTGCGTGTGGTGACACACTTTTCCTACGCCCTGAAAGCGCCTTCCCACAAGTGCTACCGATCTGCTCACAGACCCTGAGCGTAGGCTTTTTCCGAGTCATATCCTCACGCCGGGCGTGGGCTTATATAGACACCTCAACAGGTCGTTTTCAGGAGTTATTGAATACCTATTCAACTTTAGGCATGGCATTTGCTCTATCAATCCAAAGCCTCTCTCCTGATGGATGAAGAGCGCAATAACAAGAGCCTCGCCTGAGGCCATCACCTGCTTTGTGTGAGGAGATACCGCGATGACGTCGTTCAACTCCGGGGCCCAACCCCAGAACCGTGCGCCTCAATCCATCGGCTTTTTGCTGCTGGACAATTTCACGCTGATTTCCCTGGCGTCCGCAGTGGAACCGCTGCGCATGGCCAACCAATTGTCTGGCCGCGAGCTGTATCGCTGGACCACCTTGAGCGTCGACGGCAACCAGGTATGGGCCAGCGATGGCCTGCAAATCACCCCCGATTGCTCCATGCACAAAGCCCCGGCCCTGGACACCGTGATTGTCTGCGGTGGCGTGGGTATCCAGCGCACTGTGACCCGTGAACATGTGTCGTGGCTGCAAAGCCAGGCGCGCCAGTCCCGCCGCCTCGGCGCTGTATGCACCGGTAGCTGGGCCCTGGCCTGCGCCGGCCTGCTCGACGGGTTTGATTGCAGCGTGCACTGGGAATGCCTGGCGTCGATGCAGGAAGCCTTCCCACGGGTGTCCATGAGCACACGCCTGTTTACCCTCGACCGCAATCGCTTCACCAGCTCGGGCGGCACCGCGCCGCTGGACATGATGCTGCACCTGATCAGCCGCGACCACGGCCGTGAACTGTCGGCGGCGATTTCCGAGATGTTCGTTTACGAGCGCATCCGCAACGAACAGGATCACCAGCGCGTACCGCTCAAGCACATGCTCGGCACCAACCAGCCGAAGCTGCAGGAAATCGTCGCGCTGATGGAAGCCAACCTGGAGGAGCCGATCGACCTTGATGAACTGGCCGTGTACGTCGCCGTCTCGCGGCGCCAGCTGGAGCGGCTGTTCCAGAAATACCTGCACTGTTCGCCGTCGCGCTACTACCTCAAGCTACGCCTGATTCGTGCGCGGCAGTTGCTCAAGCAAACGCCAATGTCGATCATCGAAGTGGCCTCGGTATGCGGGTTTGTGTCCACGCCGCACTTCTCCAAGTGCTACCGCGAATACTTCGGCATCCCACCACGGGATGAGCGCGTAGGCTCCAACACCACCCAGCAAGTGGCGATGATGCCGATTCCGCAGGCGTTGGTGTTGTCACCGTTGGCCGGGCCGATGTCGGCGCTGAGCCAGGCGCGCAATGAGTCGACGTTTGCCAGTGTAAGGTTGTAGACCGAGGCGTCTGTATTCGCGAGCAAGCCCGCTCCCACATTTGACCGAGTTCCACCTTTGAAATGCAGTCAAGTGTGGGAGCGGGCTTGCTCGCGAATGCGGTGTATCAGGCCCCGGAGTTCTGCTTGAACTGCACCAATGCCGGCAACAGCTGCTTATCAATCGCCTGGCGCACCGCCGGCAGAATCGTCGCACTGCCGGTGTACATCTGCTCAACCATGCCCTTGAGCGCCTTGGCCCGCGCTTCACTCAAGCCGCGCACTGCGCATTCACAGGCCTGCTCGGCGGTGGCGCCGCTGGACACCTCGAAACCCAGGGAGCGCAGTTGGCTCAACAGGTCATCCTGATCAATCAAATCCGCGTGCATCATGACGTTCATCCTGGTTAGGGGAGCCTTTGATTCTGGTGGGCTGCCAGCGGGTCGGCAAGGGCTGAATGACGCAATGGCTGGAACGACTATGAGCAGGTCGTTTTCGGGCCAGTTACCGAGGGTGGTTGCAGGCACACTGGTTTTCAAGCAAGCAGCATGAAGGTTTGGTCACCCTCAGTCCGCACGCTCACACAGCACTCTGCCCCGATCCTGTCACGGCTTGATCGGGGCTTTTTTATGGCTGCTTGTCTGTAGGAGCGAGCTTGCTCGCGAAAAACTCAAGGGCGCCGCGTCTAACCAGGCCGCGCGCGTTATCGTTGACGTTCTTCGCGAGCAAGCTCGCTCCTACAGGGTTAGCGTTGGGGCAGGCCGATGACGCGACCGAGGAGGGCGGGCCGGGGTAGATCTGCCTGCTCGGCACTGATTGCCGCCAAGCGCTGTGCAACCCCCTCGCTGAACGGTGCTGAACGTGGCCCGGCCAGGTCCACATGCAGCAGCATCTGTTCATTGCCCGCCAGTTCCCGTGCTTCGCCGACCCGATGCAGGCTGTGATAGAGATGCAGGCGTTTGTGGTCATGGGCGATCAACTGGGTATGCACTTCAACCTCGGCGCCCAGCTTCACTTCGTGCAGGTAATTGAGGTGCAGTTCCAGGGTGAACAGCGAATGGCCGCTGGCTTCGCGGTTGTCGCTGTCCAGGCCCAGGGTGTCCATCAATGCATCGGTGGCGTAGCTGAAGATCAGCAGGTAGAACGCATCGCGCAGGTGGCCGTTGTAATCGACCCAGTCGGGGATGATTTTGGTGGTGTAGGTGGTCAGCGTAGGCATGTCATGAATCCCAAGGTGTACGCAGTCAAAATGTGGGAGCGGGCTTGCTCGCGAAAGCGGTGTGTCAGTTGGTGCATTCGGTGCTGATGCATCGCTTTCGCGAGCAAGCCCGCTCCCACAGGGTTATTCAGTGAAGCTCATGCCGTGTTTGGCCTTGGTGGTCTTCACCGCCTCCAGCACCGCCAGCAGGCAATCATCACGATAGCGCTCCAGCGCCGCAATGCTATGGCTGCCCAACTGCTCGCGAGTGCCATCGACCACATCATCAATCAGCTTGTCCGTCAGTTCCGGTGCCGGCAGGTATGTCCATGGCAGTTGCAACGCCGGGCCGAATTGCGCCATGAAATGCCGCATCCCGGCGTCGCCGCCGGCCAGGGTGTAGGTGAGGAACGTGCCCATGAACGACCAGCGCAAACCGGCGCCAAAGCGGATCGCATCGTCGATCTCGCCGGTGGTCGCTACACCATCGTTGACCAGGTGCAGCGCCTCGCGCCACAGCGCTTCGAGCAAACGGTCGGCGATAAAACCCGGGACTTCTTTGCGCACATGCAAGGGGCGCATGCCGAGGGACTCGTAGACTTTTATGGCGGCCTGGATCGCTTCGGGTGCGGTGTGTTTGCCGCCCACCACTTCCACCAGCGGCAGCAGGTACACCGGGTTGAACGGGTGACCGACCACGCAGCGCTGCGGGTGGGTGGCGCTCTCATAGAACTCACTGGGCAGCAGGCCCGAGGTGCTGGAACCGATCAGCGCATCGGGCTTGGCCGCTGCACTGATCTTGCTGTGCAGCTCCAGTTTCAGTTCCAGGCGTTCCGGGGCGCTTTCCTGGATGAAGTCGGCGTCTTGCACGCATTCCTCGATGGTCGCGACAAACCGTAGACGGTCCTGGCAGGCGCCCGGTGCCAGGCCCTGCTGTTCCAGGGCGCCCCAGGCATTGGCGACACGCTTGCGCAGGGCTGCTTCGGCGCCGGGCGCCGGGTCCCAGGCCACCACATCCAGGCCGTGGGCGAGGGCGCGGGATACCCAGCCACTGCCGATGACACCGCTGCCCAGGGCGGCGAAGGTTTTGATTTCGGTGATAAAGCTCATGGTGGTGTCCTAAAGAAGTTCGGTGATTTCCAGTGCTAAAGAGGCTCACTGTGGGAGCTGGTTGCGGCAGGGGGATTAGCTGCGTTTGGTCAGGCCCATTTTTATGCGGCCTTCAGCCGGGCTCAGCACTCGTGCGCCCAGGCGGCTGAGGATTTCCCCGGCACGCTCCACCAGTTGCCCATTGGTCGCCAGCACGCCCTTGTCCAACCACAAATTGTCTTCCAGCCCGACCCGCACATTGCCGCCCAGCAGCACCGCTTGCGCCGCCATCGGCATCTGCATGCGCCCAATCCCGAAGCCGGCCCACACCGCATCAGCCGGCAGGTTGTCGACCATGGCCTTCATGGTGGTGGTGTCGGCCGGGGCGCCCCAGGGGATGCCCAGGCACAGTTGGAACAACGGGTTATCGAGCAGGCCTTCCTTGATCATCTGCTTGGCGAACCACAAGTGGCCGGTATCGAAAATCTCCAGTTCGGCCTTCACCCCCAGTTCCTGGATGCGCTTGGCGCCCGCCCGCAACTGGGCCGGGGTGGAGACATAAATGGTGTCGCCATCGCCGAAGTTCAGGGTGCCGCAGTCCAGGGTGCAGATTTCCGGCAGCAGTTCTTCGACGTGGGCCAGACGGGTCAACGGGCCGACCAGGTCGGTGTTGGGGCCGAACGCCATAGGCGTCTCGCCGCCACCGATTTCCAGGTCGCCGCCCATGCCGGCGGTGAGGTTGACGATGATGTCGATATCCGCCTCGCGGATGCGCTCCATCACTTCGCGGTACAGCGCTACGTCGCGGCTGAACTTGCCGGTTTGCGGGTCGCGCACATGGCAATGCACCACGGTGGCGCCGGCTTTGGCGGCCTCTACCGCCGCAGCGGCGATTTGCTTGGGGGTGACCGGCACGTGTGGGCTTCTGGCGGTCGTGTCGCCAGCACCGGTGAGTGCGCAGGTGATGATGACGTCGTGGTTCATGGGGCAGGTTCCTTACAGGCGGGCGTAGTGATGCCGTTCGCAGCCGGTATCAGCTGCGAAGCGGTGATTCGAAAGAGGTTATTTGCTGCTCAGTTGCAGGTTGTCCGCAGCCGGCTTGCCGTCGAAGGTGGTCACGCCTTCCAGCCAGCGCTGCAGGTCTTGGGGGTGATCCTTGAGCCACTGTTTGGCGGATTCCAAGGCATCCTTGTGTTCCAGCAGCGGCTGCATCATCCGGCTCTCGTCGGCGGCGGTGAACGTCAGGTTGCTCAGCAGCCTGTACACATTCGGGCATTGCTCGGCGTAGGTCGGTGTGGTCACGGTCCAGACCGTGGCCATGCCTTCGTTGGGGCCCAGGGCGTCCTCGCTGCCGGACAGGTAGGTCATCTGCACATTGACGTTCATCGGGTGCGGCGCCCAGCCGAAGAACACCACGGCCTCCTTGCGGCGCACGGCGCGGTCCACGGCGGCGAGCATGCCGGCCTCGCTGGACTCCACCAGCTGGAATTTGCCCAGGCCGAACTGGTTCTTGGCGATCATCGCCTTGATCTGGGTATTGGCCCCCGAGCCGGGCTCGATGCCGTAAATCTTGCCGCCCAGCTCTTTGTGGAACTTGGCGATGTCGGCGAAGGTTTTCAGGCCCTTGTCGGCGAGGTAGGTCGGCACCGCGAGGGTGGCGCGGGCGTCCTTGAGGCTGGGCGCGTCGAGGACTTTTACTTGGCCGGCGTCGACAAAAGGCGTGATGGTCTGGGTCATCAGCGGGTTCCAGTAGCCGAGGAACAGGTCCAGGCGCTGGTCGCGAATGCCGGAGAAGATGATTTGCTGGGAGGCGCTGGTTTGCTTGGTGGTGTAGCCGAGGCCGTCGAGCAGCACCTGGGTCATGGCGCTGGTGGCGATCACGTCGGTCCAGTTCACCACACCCATGCGCACGTTTTTACAGGAGGCGGCATCGGCCGCCCACAGGCTGGTGCTCAAGACGGCGCTGAGCGCGAGCACGCAGCGGCTGATCAGTCGGTTCATGATGGATCCCTCGGCAGGTCGTTATTGTGGGGGCCGGTGTCTTTGTGCACCGTGTCGCCAAGTTACCCACCTTGCAGCCCGGTAAAACGCACGGCGGCGACCCGCTCTTGCACTGCAGCGACCTGTGCCCTTGAATGGGCGATTGAACTGGCGTACACACAACACACGCTGCCCGCCTGACGAGAGCGCTTGCATGTCCCAGGACTTTTATTTTTTGCTGATGCCCGGCTTTTCAGCCATCGGCTTTATCTCTGCCATTGAACCGCTGCGCGTGGCCAACCGTTTTCGCGGCGAGCTGTATCGTTGGCACGTACTGAGCGCGGACGGCGGCGCGGTGCTGGCGAGCAATGGCATGTCGGTCAACGCTGACGGCGGATTGGAACCACTGAAAAAAGACGCGACTTTGCTGGTGGTCGCCGGCTTCGAACCGCTGGAGTTCGTCACGCCAGCCCTGGAGCACTGGCTGCGCCGCCTCGAGCATGACGGCGTGACCCTCGGCGCCATCGACACCGGCAGCTTCGTCCTGGCCCAGGCCGGCCTGCTCGACGGCTACCGCCTGACCCTGCACTGGGAGGCAATCGATGCCTTCAAGGAATCCTATCCCGCACTGGCCGTGACCCAGGAACTGTTCGAGATCGACCGCCGGCGCATCACCTGCGCGGGCGGTACCGCCTCCATCGACCTGATGCTCGACCTGATCAGCCAGGCCCACGGCCCGGAACTGGCGATTCAGGTCTCCGAACAGTTTGTGTTGGGCCGCATCCGCCCGCGCAAGGATCACCAGCGCATGCAGATCGCCACGCGCTACGGGATCAACAACCAGAAGCTGGTGCAGGTGATCGGCGAGATGGAGCAACACACCGAACCACCCCTGAGCACCCTGGCGCTGGCGCAGATGATCAAGGTCACGCGGCGGCAACTGGAGCGTCTGTTTCGCCTGCACCTGAGCGACACCCCGAGCAACTTCTACCTCGGCCTGCGCCTGGAGAAGGCCCGCAAACTGCTGCGCCAGAGTGGTATGAGCGTGCTGGAAGTGAGCATTGCCTGTGGGTTTGAGTCACCGTCGTACTTCACCCGCAGCTACCGGGCACGGTTTGCCAAATGCCCGCGAGAGGATCGGCGGCGGTAGGGCATACGCCGACCAAAATGTGGGAGCTGGCTTGCCTGCGATCGCTGTGGGTCAGCAACTTATCTGCCAACTGATACACCGCTATCGCAGCATGAGTATCTACACAACTCGCTCTTCTGGGTATGTGTACATATCCGTTGCTGCGGTCGCGGCGGGTATGGGTTCCGCCCTTACGGCGGCTCACTTTTGAACAGCGCAAAAGTAAGCAAAACGCTCTTGCCCCACCACTCGGCACCTCGCCTAGGCTCGGTGTGCCCGTAATCCGACATTGATTTGGGGGGCCGCCGCGATGGGCCATCCATGGCCCAGCGCGGCTAAACCGGCGTCCTGCCGGTTTAC